>DAMH01000009.1 GCA_002499585.1 Euryarchaeota archaeon UBA552
ACAGGGCCAGGGCCAGGGACAAGGACAGGGCCAGGGACAGGGCCAGGCACAAGGCCAGGGCCAGGGCCAGGGCCAGCAGGGCCAGCAAGACGGCCAAGGATCTCAGAGCGGTCAAGACGGGCAACAAGGGAACAATGGCCAAGATGGCTCACAATCCAACCAACAAGACAATGGTCAGGGGCAACAGCAAAACGGAGGACAACAAGGTGGCCAGCAAGGCGACCAAGAAGGTCAGAACCAGAATGGTAACAACCAGAATGGACAGAATCAACAACAACAGGGCGGTACTCAATCCGAACAAGGTCAACAGGGTACACAATCTGACCAACAACAGGGCCAGCAATTAGACAATCAGGACAATAACGGAGAAAATGACAACGACGGGGACGGCATTCCCGATGACGTTGACACCGATGACGACAACGATTGCATACCAGATGCACTGGACACTAACTCGCAAGATCACGACAATGACGGTATTGACGACGCCGAGGACGATGACGACGATGGAGACGGATTGGACGACCGTGTGGAAGTCCAGGACGGCAACCCAATCACTGACATCTATGACCACGACAATGACGGAATTTACGACTGTGTTGACATAGACATCGACAATGACGGAATAATGAATTACGCAGATGATATGCCAAGAGATCACGACAATGACGGTATTGACGACGCCGAGGACGATGACGATGATAACGATGGCATCCTAGATGTTGATGAACAGGGTGGCGCATGGAGTTTCTACAGATATGACCACGATAACGACGGCCTCTCAGATCTCATTGACACTGATGACGATAACGACGGCCTCTCAGATTGGTTTGAAATCCATGACGGTTCTGACCTAACAGGTCAGTTTGACCACGATAACGACGGTCTAGACGACCACTTGGACGACGATGATGACGGTGACGGGATCCTCGATGAACTCGAAAATGACCCCGATGTAGTCTGAACAAGCTAGGGATGACAATATCAATTTGCATTCCAAAGCCGCGATTTTAACCCAAATTATTGTAGGAGTAACCGGTGGTGAGACAGATGTCGAGGAATCTAATCCTTTTCACACTGATAAAGAACGAAGTTCACGATTAGAACATGGAATCTTTGAATTCTCAAGCCGACCTGAAATGATCTGACAAAATATATGTTTTTAAGAGATCTTGCAAAGTCACAATCAGATCAATTGGGGGCGCCGAGATATGGACAGTGTAACCTATGACTTTACCAGATTCCTCAGAGAGTCTGAAGAAAGTAAAGGGAGAAACTCGAAACTCGATGAAATTGCAAAATTATCCATGATAGCCATCAAACTATCAACTTCCACCATATCGTCAATAAGAAAAATCACAACTGAAGGTATGTCATCCGAAGATAGGGCGTCATTTGTCAGAAAAATATCAGATTCAGTTGGTAGCGACGTCTTCGAACTTTCCACTTGTAACAGGGTGCTTTACGTCGGTTTCGGAGTAACGCCGGATGATCTACAAGACGCTGTTCTTTCCGTGTGCGAATTGAATTCGGCACCTTTTCAGAAATACCGGGGCATGGAGGTTTGGAGGCATCTAGTCAAGGTTTGCAGCGGACTAGACTCTTTCATAATCGGTGAGCTGCAGGTCATGGGCCAGTTTAGAGGCGCAGTTTCATGGCACAGAAAAAATGGCCTTTTGAGTGACATTAACGCCTCGTTCTTTGACCACGTGGTGGCCGCAAACCGAGCGGTCAGGAAGGAACTTGGATTTACCAAGACCACCGAATCCATGTTCAACCTTGCTGCAACAGCCATCGAAGAATCAATGGATTCAGATCAGAAATCCTCGATCACCGTCATAGGTTACGGAGACATGGGAATAAAAGCTGTTGAGGCACTAGTGGACAGCGGCCATGAAAACATCCTTGTAGTCACCAGAGATGCAAAAAAGGCATCCGACAGAACCCCAGATGTTTCAAAAAGCGTAAGATTCGCGAGATTTGACGAATGGGACGAAAGCGACAAACCTCAGCTAATAATATCAACTATCAGGAACACAGAGGCGATGTTCTCCGGAAAAAATCCACTCCCTGTCACTAACCAGACTCGGATTCTTGATTTCTCATGGCCACCTTCTATTGATGTATCCGGAGTGAATGAAAACCAGATCCTTTTGGATATGAAACACTGGATCAGAGCCGCTCACAAGATGGAAATCGATTGGAATTATGAAGAGACTATCCAAACAGGAGAGGGAATCATATCCGGCATTGAAGAACGCTTTAGAAGAGTACTAGAGGAAAAGAATCAAGCTGCTTTCAGGTCTTTCATTTATGCAAGGATGGAATCGATATCTACCGGCTGGGAATCCTCTGGATCAAAAGATCCAGAATCTACACAGATGACCGCTTTCTCCAGAGAGATTGCGACCTGGATATGCAACCAAAAGGGGTCTTTTCACCAAGAGGAACTCCAGACAAAGGTCCTGGGAACCGAAAGGAACATCAAACCCTCAACGCTAGAGACCATAATAACAGATGTGACAAGGGAACTGATCAGGATAAATTCATCCGACAGGCTTCCGGGGGTCGTGGCTTGAACAGGATCAAGATAGGGACAAGGGCTTCAAATCTAGCAATCTATCAAGCAGAGAAAGTAAGCTCGTCCTTGGAAAAATCAGGATTCAGAACCGAGATAGTAAAAATATCGTCAGACGGGGACAGATCTCTGGGAGGGAATCTGTCCCAAAATATCGGTCAGTTCGTCACGGCAGTTGACATGAGTCTGATAATCGATGATGTGGATATCACTGTACACTCGAGCAAAGACGTTCCAGCGGATTACTACGACGGTCTGATATCCCCTCTGGCATACTTAGAGAGGGGGCCGATGAACGACATCTTGTTGCACAGGGAATTGAATGAAGAGAAAATGAGGTTAGATCAAGTACTGAAGAATGGTTCCACGACTCCATTAGATGAGATCCTCAACATTATCCCATTCGGAGGAAAAATTGGGTCTTCTTCAGTCCGAAGACAATCATTCATTCTATCACACAGAATGGACTTACTCCCAATTGCTGTCCGGGGAAATGTTGAGACTCGTATTCAGAGATTGATAGATGGGAGAGTGGACGGATTAATTCTAGCCGAAGCAGGCTTATCCAGACTTCTCGAGGTAGGAATGCTGTCATCCGAGGCGCTGTCACTGGGTGCTTTCAGAATTCCAACAAAATCGTGGCCCGCGGCACCCGGTCAAGGTGCAATATGTGTGCATTGCCCTGCACACAAAAAGAACCATTTTTCCAAAATCAAGGAGATTCTTAATCATAAGAACACGGAGGACAATGTGACCACAGAAAAAGAAATTCTTCGAGGACTCGGGGGCGGTTGTCAGTTCCCTGCAGGGGTTGAGAGCAAAAACGGAGATGTTCACGGTATTATTGCCCCGGAAAACTGGCGTGAAGCGTACTCATTAGGAACTAAGTATGAACTAATGGAGATAGGAAGAAAAGGAAACGTCAAAAATCCGATTCTTGATGTGACAATAGACCCAGTCGACCCAGTAATTTCTGAGCCAAGGATCTTTTCAACCCTAAACTCTGACCGGATGGCCAGAATCCTCGCCACTAGGGGGGTACCCATGGTGAATATGCCAGTCATCGAGCTTCAGACGATTGCTAAAAACTGGCCATTTCTGAAGATTGATGGTTCCTCGCCCAAATCAACATGGCCGATACTCGTCTTGACATCCCCCTTTTCTGTCAGAGCAACTACAGAGATGCTCGATGAGATACCAAATCTCTCAAGAATAGCCTGGTTGGCGATTGGAGAAGGTACAGCTCGCGCCTGCTTTCGCGCTGGCCATCCAGCTTCAATCTGCGCGGATGCGCGGAACCGGGATGAATTGTTTGAATTCATTGTCAAGAATCTTCAAAAAAACACCCCTCTATACATCCCGATGTCGACTTCAGCCCCAAAAGACTTCCCTTCATCACTCCGGAGTGCAGGATACGAAGTGTTTGATTGGAATGCCTACAGCAACAACCCGAGACAAATATCGGAGGCAGAGATAACCATGAGTGACTTGCTGTTGATATCTTCTCCTTCCTCAGCGATATCTTGGGCCAAAAATGGATTACCAGTGCCGGAAAAAGTGATCTGTATGGGACAGTCCACGAAAACATCAATTGAATTGCTAGATGCCTTTAGTAACAGCGAAGTGAGCGTCCTAAACGGGCCTACATTAAAGGCGATATCAGACTTCTGGAATAAGAATGGGGGGGAAGAAAATGAGGCTCAGGATTAACCGCTGGACTCCTGCCAGACGGGATCTAATATTTGGTCGCAAAATTAAGCACTCATTAGTTCAACCTCATTTCGTTGTTGCGGGCCAGAATGTCGATGATCCAATCCAAGGGATGTCAGGAATCAACCGCCAATCCACCGATATTCTAATGCAAACCATCGAATCGGACATGAAAATGGGCTTGACTTCGCATATGATATTCTTAGTGATGGATGACCAAATGAAAGACTCAACGGCATCATACGCATCTGACCACACATCACCACTTCACAACACTGTCAGATTACTAAAAGATCGATACGGTGACGACATCGTCGTGATGACGGACGTGTGCCTTTGCACTGGCACCGATCATGGGCATTGCGGAATCGTCAAGGAGGAAAGAATCGAGAACGATGCGACAGTCGAAGAGCTTGTAAAAATCGGAATATCCCATGCTAAAGACGGTGCAGACTACATCTCAGCTTCAGACATGATGGACGGCCGCATTCTCCGTCTAAGGGAGGAACTAGACAAACACGGTTTTCATTCGACTGGAATTATGTCTTACTCTGTTAAATATGCATCATCTTTCTATGGACCATTTAGAGAGGCAGCCGATTCAAGCCCAGAATTTGGTGACCGAAAAAGTCACCAAATGGACGTACGGTCAGGATATTCCGAAGCTATAATGGAGGCTCTGACCGATGAGAAAGAGGGCGCAGATATAATCATGATAAAACCAGGACTTCCATATTTGGACGTACTGAGAAAAGTGGCAGATGCGGTAAACAGGCCGATGGCCGTATACAATGTGAGCGGAGAATATTCAATGGTCATGGAAGGGAACAGAGACATTCACAAAAGAGAACGAATAATTCGCGAGATATTCAATGCATTCAGACGTGCTGGTGCAGACGTAATAGTCAGTTACCACGCTCGAGAGGCTGCAACCCATGGATGGCTTGAGTGAGGTGCAATATGGAACGTGTAGAGTCTAATAAGTTGCATCAGGAGGCACTTTCACATCTCGTAGGAGGAGTCAACTCCCCTGTTAGAGCATTCAAATCCGTCCATGGAGATCCAATCTATTTTGAGCATGCATCTGGAGCGATTGTGACAGATGTGGATGGTAACGAATTTGTGGACTTCGTTCAATCTTGGGGTCCTTTAATTCACGGACATGCCCATCCAGAAATACTACAGAACGTGTACGAGAAAATGCAGAAAGGCACGTCTTTTGGTGCCCCCCATCTCGGAGAAATTGAACTCGCCAAGCATGTAAAGAACAGATTCAGCCACATGGATATGGTACGGTTCGTCTCTTCTGGGACCGAGGCTGTGATGAGCGCGATCCGACTGGCTAGAGGTTACACTGAGCGTGAGATCCTAGTGAAATTCGACGGTTGCTATCATGGTCACGTCGACTCGCTGATGGTCAACGCGGGAAGTGGAATGGCCACGTTCGGCATAGCAAGCAGTCCAGGTATCCCGCGCGATATTGCTGGAACTACGCTCATAGCTCCCTTGGGTGACAAGGATGCCATAGAATACCTTTTCAGACAACACGGCGGAGAAATTGCTGCAATAGTGATAGAACCCCTCCCTGCAAACAATGGTTTGTTAGTTCAAGATCATCACTTCCTTCAGTACCTCAGAGAAACTTGTGACGAACATGGATCCATGCTGATTTTTGACGAAGTAATTTCGGGCTTCAGATTCAAGGACGGAAGTTACGGAGACATGTGTGGTGTTACACCAGACATCTCGGCACTCGGTAAAGTGATTGGTGGAGGTTTGCCGGTCGGTGCGTATGGTGCCAGGAAAGAAATCATGGAGAACCTATCTCCCCTTGGACCGGTTTATCAAGCTGGGACCCTGTCTGGTAACCCACTGGCCATGGCAGCCGGGTCAAAGACCCTGGATTTACTGGATGAGGAAGCCTATGATTATCTCGAATATCTCGGCAGTCAGTTAGAGAAGGAAGTCACAACTGTACTTGAAAAGCACGGAAATCCAATGAGGCTGGTTAGGTTAGGAAGCCTGTTTTGGCTCTCCCCCGGGTCAGGGGAACCTCCCGTCCGGGCCGACCAAATCCCAAAGAATGCAGGAGAATTGTACGCAGATGTCCATCATGGCTTGCTGGAGATGGGCTACATGCTCGCCCCTTCAGCGTATGAGATCGGTTTCCTCTCGACTGCACACAAAGAACACCACATAAGCGGCATGTCACACGCACTGGATCAAGTTCTCGCGCGGCTAGAGGTAGGGACATGAATGGAAGAGAGAGAATTACCGCTGCACTCAATTTGCAGCCTGTCGATCGAACCCCAATTTGGTTCATGCGTCAAGCCGGACGTCACCTCCCAGAGTACAGAAAAATAGCGTCAGAACACTCATTTTGGGACAGGTGTAAAAATACAGAGTTGTGCGCAGAAATCACCCTTCAGCCGATAAAAAGGTATCAAAAATTAGACGCCGCAATCGTATTCAGCGATATATTGACGCCGCTCCCCAGTTTAGGTTATGACGTGCATTACGGAAACGGGATCAGAATCGATCAATTCAAACTTGACGATGTCGATGAATGGCCAGAATTCAATGCCAGAAAACACGCACCATGGGCAGCAGACGGCCTAAAGTCAGTGGGTGAAAAAGTTGGCGATTCCGTTGCGAAATTAGGTTTTGCTGGATCTCCTTGGACAGTTTGTATGTACTTGATATCTGGAGGAACGGGGGACAAGGATTTCCACAACGCGAGGGCAAAGGTCTTCTCAAATCCTCAAAAATCAAAAAAGATGTTGATAAAAATGGGCGAGATCGTTGGAGACCTAATGGCCGATCAAGTCGTTTATGGCGGCGCAGATGCTGTCCAATTCTTCGATACATGGGCCGGTCTGTTGCCATCAGATTTGTATGAGAAATTCGCAATGCCAGCCACTCAACGTGCTATTGAGGTATTCAAAGAGAAAGCGGGCGGAAACACCCCGATAATTCACTATGCCAAAGGCTCGGGACACCTTCATGACAGCATAAGAAAACTTGACATCAATGCCATATCTCTTGACTGGAGAGACGACCTAGCATACAATCGTTCCAAATATGGCAAGGATTTCGCATTCCAAGGAAACCTAGACCCCTCCCATCTCCATGGATCAACAGAGGCAGCCAGAAATGCCACTGAAAAAGTTATGAGAGCTGCTGGCCGATCTCCCGGGCATATTTTCAATCTTGGCCACGGTTTCGCTCCCTCTGCAAGGATCGAATGTGTGGAAGAAGTGATCAGAGTCGTTACGGGTGCTTGATGTGCGACAACAAATGATTGACATGGTATATCGAATCCAAGACCTAATCTGTGCCGATTTGTCTACACTGGACGATTCCAACTTTCGGGAAGATGTATGGTCAAGAAAAGAGGGCGGCGGCGGTAGGAGTAGAGTATTCTCCGGAGGGAAAGTATTCGAAAAGGCAGGCGTCAATGTCAGTGTAGTCTATGGAACTCTGGAACCCGAAGCCGCCAAGGCCATGGGCGGAGGAAAAAAATCGAGTGACAATGACCTAGACTTCTTCGCGACAGGTATCAGCTTAGTCCTCCATCCACACAACCCAATGGCCCCGTCAGTGCATGCCAATTACAGGTATTTCGAGCGAGGTGATGGTCAAAGTGACGGGAGTTGGTGGTTTGGAGGCGGCGCAGATCTGACCCCCAGCTATCTATTCGAGGAGGATATCCGTCACTTCCACTCAGTTCTGAAAGCCTCATGTGATCGTCATGAAGTAGCCAGTTACTCCAAATTTAAGGCGTGGTGTGATGAGTATTTTTTCATTCCCCACAGAGGCGAGTGTCGAGGGGTTGGAGGAATATTCTTCGATGACTTGAATCAAAAAGACAGACAATCCTGTTTCGATTTTGTGGAGGACTGTGCGAGTTCGTTCCTTGACTCATATATGCCCATCGTAAAAAAGAGGAAGGAGATGCCATTCACCGAGAAGAATAAACAATGGCAACAGTTACGGAGAGGGAGATATGTCGAATTTAATTTGGTCTATGACAGAGGGACCACCTTTGGACTGAGGACCAATGGAAGAATAGAGAGCATATTGATGTCCCTGCCGCTGACTGCGAGGTGGGAGTACTGCCATGAAGTTGAGCCAGGATCCAGAGAAGATGATTTAATGTCAGTCGTGAAAAATCCAGTTGAGTGGCTGCAGTGAGGTTTCCAGAATGTATTCGCTTGAACAGTGGGTCAGATATGGCGATGAGATCAGAAGACCCTTTCATGTGAACCCTAATTTACCCAAATCAACGAGGATTGTGATTGTTGGAGGAGGCCTGTCCGGTCTATCAACAGCCTTTCTTATTGCGAGGAAAAGGCAGGATGTTTCTATTGAAATAATTGAGAAAGAAAATCGCTTGGGCGGCGTGATCGACACGTGGAGGAGTGATGAATGGTGCTGTGATGTAGCTGTAAATGCCACCCGACCCCATCCCTCTGTATGGAGATTAGTCAAATATTTGGGCCTTGAGAAAGAATTCTCCCAGTCTCGTCCAGAAGCCAGAAAACGATGGATTCACGATGGTAACCAAGCACGCAGATTGAGTCCGATATCGGCATTAAAGATTGGCCCCATCAGACTGGCAAGATCCGTAAAAAAAGCCAGAAAAGGTGGCAGATCCGTCATGGATCTAATACCAGACAAAGAAGTTGCAGATGCATTGACCCTCGGCGTTGTAAATGATGTAGCGATAAACGTAGATGCGGATTTCCTCTTCCCGACCCTTACACGCTTCGGAGCAAAACCTCCAAAAAGATGGTCAGGAATTAAAAAAGAAATGATGCGCACCTTTCCAATATTCACACCTACAAAAAACTCAATGTCATCATTTGAAGGTGGAATGTCAACCCTCACAGAGAAAATGATAACCTTGCTGATGCAGATGAGTAATGTAAACATCTCACTCAATACTCGTTTCAAAACACCATCAGAAGCAGCGAATCATTTCAATGTAGAACAGTCCTCTGTTATCTGGACTGCTCCATTGGATGTCAGAGAGCCAGATAACAAAATATCAGTATTTGCTGTAGGCTACAACGAGTCGGATGTCGAATCGGTAGAGACAGGCTATGGCACACTGATTCCAAACTCGGATATCCCAGTGAGCGGAATCCTACATGAAAGTGATATCCATTCCTCAAGAAGGGCCCCAGATGGCTTTCGCCTATTCAGGATAATGGCCCCACACTCAAGATGGGACGGGGAACAAGCCGAAATCAGAAAATCTGCAAAACAGTTCCTCTCAGATCGTGACCCTGTAATTTTTGAACTCATAGGTGTGAGGTCCATACCTGCATATCGACC
Organism: Euryarchaeota archaeon UBA552; assembly: GCA_002499585.1. Taxonomy (GTDB): domain Archaea; phylum Thermoplasmatota; class Poseidoniia; order Poseidoniales; family Thalassarchaeaceae; genus MGIIb-N1. The sequence goes on from DAMH01000009.1 coordinate 9,629, forward strand.
AGGTTACATGGAGCGGATTTCAAATAAGAATCCGAACTACTCGCGGCTGGGTTGGAATTTTTCCGGAGTCTCGATCACACATGTGATATGCGAGGCGGAACGTGTATCAGATCTCTTTTGAAATAAGCGAGAAAGACAAATCAAATCGTCTCAGGATATCCACTGTTAACTTCTAGCGGGGATCCCCACCTAACGGTTTGAACTGAACTGAACTCGTCACAAAAAGTGTGAGGAGGATGAAAGAAATGAAATAATAATCTTGCTTTAATGCTGAAATCAATAGGCCGAAGAGCAGAGACAAAAGACAGATAATCAGTAAGCCTGACAACAAAAACGGTGCTAGTGCGGGACGCGGGTCTATGAATTCGTACACGTAATAACCACCTTTTCTCCTTGCCTTTATCTCGGCGAATGTCAGATAAACACCCCCCATGATGATACTGAGGCTGATCACAGGCCACCCGAAACTCATGCCGCCAAGGAGAAAATCAATCGAAAGTAACAACAGCACCCAATTGTGCATGACTTGCTCATGAGGCTTGAACATGTGATCTTGATCAGATCCTTGCTTTACCATCGACGGTAGAATCACGTATCTGACAACAACCGAGGTCAGCGATGCCGCTCCGAAGCTGGTTGCGAATAAGGACACCCCCAATCCCTGCACCCACTCTGGGGGAGCATAACCAAGGCCGACATATATCGAACCGACACCATTCACAAACATAGACAAACCAAACACAATCATAGTCCAGGCACTGAAAGTGCCTAATTTTTCTAGTCCGACTGATTTGTGAACTCTAATTTCCAGTTCCTCCCTGAACAAGACTATCATAGTGCTGGGATCAGGATTGCGAATCATCCAAAATACTGCAGTGTGGAGGCTGAGATATGCACACCCAAGTCGGAAAAATATCCTCAACCAGGTTTCCATACCCCCTTCCCCGTGGGTATCCATGTAACCAGGGAATCCGCCATTCCCGAAATTCAACATGAAAAAAAGAACTGATGATATTAAGATCAGTGATAGCAATGTAAGGGAGATAGATGACCTGTCATAACCCTTCAAATCCAATTTTCTATGCATAATAAAAACTCAGAAGTCGAATAGGGTAGGTTTACCTGAGGAACGTATTCTATTTGCGGATGCCAGCCTCTCTATGGCTGTATTGACTCTTTTCTCACCGAATCCCAACTCAGTTCTCAACATAGAGATAATCCCTTCTTCGTGTCCCTTTGAATAATCTCGGATTTCTCCTTGAATACTAGGGTGATTGTGGAACAAATCTCGAATATCATTGATGTTTTCAGGCACTTCCAATTGTTTGTGGGAAGCAACTTCCTCCAGCGAACCGAACTTCTTGATCAGTTTCAAGCCAGTTTTGGGACCCACTCCTCTAAAACCCGGATGGAAGTCGGTTCCTATCATTATTCCCAAATCTACGAATTGGTGGTAATTGATATCTAAGCTGTCCAGTGTTTCTGAAAGTTCAATTCTCTCTGCACTGAGTACTCGCCCAAATTTCTTCGTACCATGTGCCGTGAGATTCCTGACCATGGTTGGAGCACCATACAACAGTGTGTCCCAGTCTTGGCTTGCTACTGCTGATACCCCTCCTCGGCTGCAGATTACTGCTGCGGCCCCCTCGGCCTCCATAGGGGCATCGATCCAAACCACTCCCATTAAATCAAAAAGACGTTTGGTATCATCCACCATCTGAGGCGTGTATTCGGCTATCTGGGGGCCGAGCTTCTTAGCACTTGCTAAATCTCCTGCTTGAACAGCACTCTCCCATTTTGTCCTTGCTTCCGCCTTTCGGGTCCGCCTTTCGCTGAGGGTATCGCGCTTCAACTTCGGTGGGCGGCCGTCGAACACGAAAATCGGATCAATCCCTTGGGAAACTAGGATTGAGGCCCTATCCAGAAAACCGTAGAGGTGGGCAGTCACCCTCCCCTCGTGTGATAGAGGCCTGCCATCCGGTCCAGTCAAACTGGTAAGAAATTGATAAGCGTTCAGAAACACATCCACAGCGACGCGCTGACCACTCAACTCAGATAGTCTGAGCGGGTGAGGTGTAACTAACTCTCTCAAATTACAGCCCATGACATCTCCCAGTGTAACCCAAGGGACCCTCGCCTTTAGGGTTGAAGGCCTACATCCCTACCGGGAACCATGGGCAGGATGGTCATTGGCTCGGGCTGGCATCCTAGACTATTCAGAGAAGAGGCCGAAAAAATCCATGGTGCATACAACGCAATACATCCAAGAATTTTGGAGATACCATCCCCTCGAAAAACAGAAACCTCCTGTTCACTGACTTCAATAACCCTAAAGTCTGCTGTCAAATTACCACTCAAAAAAACAAATCTCACCAGATCCCTGCATAGATGGGCTGCTACTACAGACATTGAAGGGTCCTTTGCGGTGAGGTCGATGAAATTAGGAACAGGAATAGCAGGCATATCGGGGAAAAATCTAGAAAAATTGATCGGTCAGGAATTCTTTCAACGTGGATACAAGGTCGATTTGGAAAATCCTGATACAATCATACGAGTTATCATATCAGGGGCTCCTGACAGGCCGCAGCACAAGGATACAATGGTCCCAGCCAAAGTTCTAGTAACCGGAATCGAGGAAAAGGCTTCTCTGAATCATATGCAAAATTCTATGACCTCAATGCCGTTTTTCAAACCCGTAACCCTAGATCCTGCCCTAGCGGGGGTGCTGATCTCACTCGCATACAAGAATGGAGACCCCCCGTCTAGTATTGTTGACCCCTTTTGCGGAACCGGATGCATTGCTATACAGGCTAGGAATAGAGGAATACCCGCATACTCAAGCGACTCCGATCCTACTATGGTCGAAGGCGCGAACCGGAATTTCTCACACGCCTTTGGAGACGACCAAGACAATTACAAATTTCAATTGTCTGATGTATCTGGAATAGCTGGAATTTGGGGAGAAAAATCCAATACCGCATTTGTGTTCGACCCTCCTTATGCAAGGAATTCGAAGATTTCCAATGACGCTTTCGAAGTATTTGCTTCTGCATGTCATGCAGCGAAAAGAATGGATCCACAAGGAACCATAGTGACAATACTCCCTTCACCTGAAATAGGTTTACTCGACCATCTGAAGATTTCTAAACGAACAAATGTCATGGGTGTCGAATGGGGTTATATTCACCAGAAGCTCGAAGAAATAGGTTGGGGCATAGAACTTGCAATACCGACCCGGGTCCACAAGAGTCTGGTGAGGATAATCATCCGAGCTACCGCGATATCCGATCAAGAATAGCGAGGCATTGAAAGGCAAAGCCCTGCATAGGGCAACTGGCTCGGGCTGTTAGGGTAGTCTGGATATCCTTCCGGCCTTCGGAGCCGGAGACGTGGGTTCGAATCCTGCACGGCCCGCCAACAATCTCCACCGAATCATTGTACGGACACGATTCAGTAGTCTTGAAGAAAGACCCAGCAGACCAATGGCCATGCGGACAGTTTCAAGTTCCCTCGCACTCTTGATGGTCCTGACACTGGTATCCACATCCGTAACAGCATCAAATTTGCACGCAGATGAATCAAAAATGTCCTCAGAATTAATCGACGAATTATCGAAATCTGGTGACATCGAGGCCATAATACAATTCAATCAAAAATCATCTGAAAACATCTGGGAAGCTGTTGGATCATCAGGTGTTCAGGTTTTAGGGGAAATGTCTGTCATAGAAGGAGGTCTTGTTTCCGGTTCTGCCGAAGAATTGTCCAAACTATCTCGATTCAGCTTCATCAAGCACATGGAATCTAACATAATGTTAGAACACTTTTTTCTTCCGGGCGATCAGAATGACGCTGAATCAATGATGCACGAGACAGTACATGTTGTGAATGCTAGCCTTGCATGGCACAGGGTCATAATCGGGACAGACGGCAATATCGAAACGGAGTTGGACATGTCTTTCTCCGAGTTCGATGGCAAAGGAGCCACAGCCGTCGACCTTGATACAGGAATCGACGGAGAGCATCCAGACTTCGATTGTGGCGAGCCGTGGTCCGGTGAAAAATTAATTTGGTCTGCAAAATGGACTGGCCTAGCATGGGTTGATGCACCAAATTGCAACTCAGATACCTCATCAGGACACGGAACTCATGTTGGGGGGACGATAGCAGGAAACGGAGACGCTTCAGCTGGAAGACATCTCGGTACTGCCAAGGGAGCCACCATTGTCGCACTAGGAACCGGTGATGGAGCATCGATATTCGCCGCTGTTCAAGGACTTGAATGGACCTATCAACACAGCAGACCAGGCTTGAATGAATTCAACATTCGCGTAGTTTCAAACTCATGGGGCACCAATGGGGACTACAATCCAAACAACGCGGTAACAGTACTGACTGACATGCTCACTTATGACAACAGTGTTGCGGTGATATTCGCAGCTTCCAACTCCGGTGGGAGCGGGGAAGAGGGAGATGACGACCTCAGGACAAATGTTTACGCAAACACCCCCAGTGCAATCTCAATAGCGGCTTTAACCCACGATGGTGGCGCAGTGACATCATTCTCCAGTCGTGGATGGACCAATCAGCAACATACATGGCCAGATCTGGGGGCCCCCGGGAGAAACATATGGGCAACAGCACCCAGGGGGACGGCAATAGATGCATCGACAACTGCGCAAGGTGATCTGTATTACATGGCTATCTCTGGAACTAGTATGGCAACTCCTCACATCGGAGGCATCGCTACTCTACTCTTGGCTGCCGCGCCTTCACTTGGAGTGGCCGACTACCAGACAGAGGATCATGATGAAGGTGATTCACTGTACTTCAACGGATCAGCGAAGGGGATTCAATTTGATAACTGGGACCAAAGAAATGAATCACGAGTGCATGAAGTCGAGTTAATTCTTGAGCTTACCTCAAACTATGAAATTGTCAGAAACTCATGTGAAGAAGGCAACGATGACGATCCCTGTGATAACATCCCAGCAGAATGCCACATATCAGAAAATACCGGGAAATGTCATGATTGGAGGGTAGGTCACGGATTAGTGGATACCGACAAGGCACTCGCGCTAGCCCGAACCCTGGAAATTATGAGAGACCCCAACGAGGACGGTTTCGTAGACCACCCCAGTGCGACGGTTTGGCATGCTTACGAACATTATGAGGAAATTATGGACATTCGGGAAATTCCACTGAAAACAGACCAATTGAGACACTCTTGGAAAGGAGAATGGAGTCATTTTAACAACGGCCCGACAAGTACCTTCGGAACCTATTCTACCGACGACAGGCACTATGTGTGGATACCAAATGGTACACTCGAGATGCAGATTTCATTCAGTTCTCTGGGGTGGGATACGAACACGGCACAAGTAGCTCAGATCCGACCCAATGTCGATCTCGGATCCGATGGAAACGATGACGCACAGGGACAAGGCACCGCGGTTGGAGACACAATTTACATTCAATTAGACGTCGAACCGGAACACTGGGCAAAATGGACAGAGTTCGATGTATCTGGAACGGCCTTATCCCTTCCCCTAAATTCGATTCTTTCCGGTTCGGAGTTTTTAGAACCAAGAGTTCCATACACAGTCGACGTCCTCCTTACAATGGACGTCTCACAAAAACTGGTTCTGGAGGTCCCGCTCAGAAATGATGGATACTCGGACTTAGATCCCGCTCCTCCATCAGATTTCTACGACCCAATATCGGCACACGACTTGATTATGCTGAGACATGTTTACGACGAGAGTGCTGTACCTGCTTTTGAAGAACAAACTAGCTTCTTTTCAAACTCAGGAATCTCGGGTCTTTTCCTCATCTCAGTAATCCTATTGCTGATAGCTACCGCGGCCGGAATATCAATTGCGGTGGTTTGGAAGAGGAGTAGCGAATTTGAATTTGAAGCTGAGATTGTCAGTGACTCCGAGCCCAATGAGTAATAGAATCCCCTTCGCTTTCCTCTTTAGATAATTCGACAAGGCCTGCGTCAATCAGACTGCCCTTTCCAAAAACATCGGTCTCCCCGGATCCTATATCAATGGGGCTTTCGATCAGCAGGGCCCTGTCAACCGTACCAGAATCAAGAAATCTTTTCCAAGTTTTTGGGCCTCCTTCAACAATAAGTGACTGTATTTTGAGATCCCCTAGAAGGTCGAGCAATCTCTCAACCTCAATTTCGTCTCCCATGGTAGGGATCACGTACCTGTCTACATGTTGTGGACTGTCCCTCAGAATCTCCTTTGAATGAATCAGAATAACCCTTGAAGACCCTATTTCCATTAGCTTGGAGTTCTCTGGAGTCTTGCCAGATGGATCGATTACCACTCTTGTAGGCTGTATTTTTGCACCTACCCCTCTGGCTGTAAGCTCAGGGTTATCACGAAGCACAGTATTTACGCCAACAAGAATTGCCATGTTCTCTGACCTTGTTTTGTGCGATCTGTTGATGGAAGCATTCGAAGTAAATCGTTCTGATGGGGAACTTCCATCGTTATCCACTCGACCTTTGCAGTCCACGGCCGCCTTTAGTAAAACAAGAGGACGCCTCTTCTCGCACCAGTGAATAAATTCAATCATCTGATTGGAACAATCTTTCTCCAGAACCCCATTTTCAACATCAATACCCCCTTCCATCAGAGTTGACATACCTCCTCCTCTAACAGTCGGATTAGGATCCAATGAACCAATCACAACACGTTCAACTCCCGCCCACAGAAGGGCCTCTGTGCAGGGGGGAGTCCTTCCATGGTGATTGCACGGCTCTAGTGTGACGTATGCAGTGGACCCTATCGTAGATATTCCACGTTCTTCAGCATCTGCAATTGCAGCTTGTTCTGCATGAAGACCCCCAATATGATCATGCCACCCCTCAGCAATTACCTCACCATCTCTCACTAGGACACAGCCAACTAGTGGATTAGGGTGAACTCTTCCCCTCCCCTTCTCGGCGATTTCTATGGCGCGCCTCATGAAATCCTCCGCTGCCATAACACTCCCAACAAGTACTTCCTCATCACTCCTCGTATCGAGCCTTTGAAGTCTTCAGGCCTCTGTGGCCCCATTGATGCGGATAGCGTGTATTGTGAATCCTCACGCCAGAGACGGGAAATTAGGTAATAACTTCCCCAAAGTCGAGGCCGAATTAAGGAAAGCAGAAATAGAATTTGATGTGTTTATGACGGAAGGATGCGGCCACGCAATCGAGATTTCGTCAAACCTCAGAGAAACCGATCATGATTTGGTGGTCGCAGTTGGAGGTGACGGGACGGTTCATGAGGTAGCTAACGGTCTCAGGAAATCAAAACAATTGATGGGCATAATACCAATGGGAAATGGAGATGATTTCGCCAGATCTGTAGGAATACCAATCAATGATCTTGGGGGGGCTGTTTCAATTCTCAGAGAAGGCACAGACTATTTGGTCGGAGGAATACGGGTAGAGGGTCTTAGAGCTCCGGACCACCCAGGAATCAGCTCTCCGAAGCACTACGAAGTGACCGGAGAGCCCAATAAAACGGGAAACCTGGTCAGATGGGCTTTTTTGGAGTGTGATGGAGGAGTTACGTCCTCAATAAACAGAATGAAGGACGAGGGCTTCTTCTCTTGGATTAGCGGCCAGAAGAAATACACCTTCCTAGCTATCAAAGCCATCCTAGGATGGAAAAGTCAAATGGCGTGGATAAGCGTAAATGACAGCCCAGGAATAACAGTAGATTTGACAGGATTGTTCGCCATGATGCAAGCAGAGACCTTCGGCGGTGGCTACAGGATCGCACCAGGTGCGCATCCATTCGGTGAGAATGCCAAGATTGTCCTTGGCTTCGGGTTATCAAAAGGTCAGATGCTAAGAGTCATGGGCCCAGTGCAAAAAGGAAAGCACATAGGTAAGTGGGGGAAAATAACGATGCAGTCTTGCACATCTTTTGAAATCAGGGCCCTTGATGAGAACGGGAAACCAACGGATCAACATGGCCACGACCCGCCTTTATTCATAAGTCTAGATGGAGAGATATCAATGACCACTCCGGTCAGGTTCGAATTCCATAAAAATCAACTCAACGTCCGCGGAGGGCACAGTCCACCGAATGTTTAGTGGCGCAGACGGAGAGATTCGAACTCCCGAGTCCGAGGGACACCGGATTTCAAATCCGGCGCAATACCAGGCTATGCGACGTCTGCAGCAATCGCTACGCAATCGATCAAGACGAATGAACCTTACAGGTACTAGAGGCCCCATGTGCCTGGTCTGCACCATGCAGGCAATCCGGTGGCGGCATCTGGGTGGGTCAGTCCGATGAAAAGAATCATGATGAGGATGAAGAAGGCAGGAAATAGCGCTGTCATGGTTAGAATGCCTGAATCAGGGTCGCCGTAAAGGTGCATAAATATCGCAGCAATCATGAAGAATTTTGGAATTGCGATGATTGTCAGGATCCATAGTGTAATACCGTCTTCTGTCATATTCAGCGCTTCTGCAGTTGCATTCATGTCCGCGCCGACTGCACCTACTTCAATCGCCGTCAGCAACATTAGGCCATAGAAATTCATCCAGTAGGGGTCTCTTCCAAGAATTTTGTAATGCGCCATCATTTACACCTCAATACAGATAGAAGAATGGGAATACAATGACCCATACCAGATCAACGAAATGCCAATAGAGCCCGAAATACTCAATGGAAACTGCATTACTCGGGCTGTATCCCCCTCGCCATGCTTTGAAAGTCATGTAAGTGAGGCCTAGTATACCACCGGCAACGTGGGCGCCATGGGTGCCAGTTGTTACATAAAATGTGGAAGCGGAAACCCTGATGTTTGCAGTCATGTGAGCTCCTGTAGCTTCATCCACGTAACTATGATGTTGATAATTATCAGCTCCGATGGTGTATCCTTCCTCTACCAGTGATTTTATGTCGTGCTCGTGTATGAACCCCAAATCTGGTATGTAAAAACCTACGAACCACTCGACCATTTTCAGTGTAAGGAACATTATCGCCAGAATCCAAGTTGTGGCTAAAAACATCGTAACCCTCTTCCTTCTAAACTCTTCATCAATATCCGTCTTCTTGGCGTATCGTAGGGCCTGAACTATCGTAAATGAGGATATGATCAGTGCAAATGTGTTTACCGCACCGGGTGCTAGGTGCCACCAACTTGATGCGATGAGGTGGCTTGCTGGCTCAAAGCAGGTGACCGGTACAGCCTCTTGCCAGCCAGTTGGATTGGTAACAGGGTCAAACAACCCGTCAGCGAAGACATCGTCACATCTTCGGAGCCCAAGCCTGTATCTCATGTAGGTACTAAACAGAGATGTGAATACCATCATCTCCGACATTAGAAACATGAACATCCCGACTTTCCTGATTTGTATATTCTTGAATGGGGAGCCGGTTGCAAGCGGTTCGTAGGTCCCATCGAATGAAAGGTCCTGACGCCAGAAGACAAACATCCCAACCATCGTTATTACCATGGCGATGAATAACCATACCAAACCCTCGCCAGTGTAGACGTGTTTTGATATCTCCAAGTCGTAATCGAACATACCAGCGAGTACGAACAGGAATAGCCCGATACCCACACTCATGACGATCGGAGCAAACGAATTGTGTGGAGCACCGTGGCTCCAGTCATGAGGCCCCCAGGGACTCGGATGATGGTCATGGTGCTCATCACTCAATGGACCACCTCCTCATTACCGTCATCAGGGACCATGAGGCGACTAAACCATCTTGAGAACCACCCTGGCTCACTTGTGACATGTTCATTCGCATCTCTCAGGACCGGCAAATCGTACCAAACTCCATCGACATAACGTCCAAATGATGGAGTTGGGGGCGGGGAGGAAGTCATCCACTCGAAGGACCAACCGCCCCATGGATCGGCGGGAGCTTTCGCCCCCCTGAGGTAGGATATCACCATGTTGGCTACCATGATGAAGTTTGAGAGGAAGAAGAGGAATGCTGAGACTGATATGAATAGATTCCAATCGGCCGCCTCGGGGGGGAGATTGGCAAAATCATCTGTGCTGATGAAGTAGGTATGATGCCTTCTGGCCATTCCCCATACTCCAAGTCTGTGCATTGGCCAAAAGACGCCGTTGTACGAAATGAATGCCGTGAGGAAATGGAGGGTTCCGAGACGTTCATCCATCATCCTGCCAGTCATCTTGGGATACCAGTAGTAAATCGCAGCGAAGAATCCGAATACAGTGCCTCCTACCAAGACATAGTGGAAGTGGGCGACTACGAAGTAACTCTCATGCAGATGGGTATCCATGGCTATGGAGGGAAAGAACATCCCGGATATTCCACCTAGTGTGAACGTAACAAGGAATCCCAAGGCCCAAAGTGTGTGAGTCCTGTAGACCAATGATCCCCCGTGCATGGTTTTAAGCCAATTGAAAATTTTGATCCCTGTCGGAACGGCGACTAACATGGTTGTTACCATCGTCACGAATCTCAAGACAGGAGACATGCCTGATGTGAACATGTGGTGACCGTAAACGATGAAGGCAACTACTCCGATCCCAGCAAGCGCGAAAACCATGGACTTGTATCCGAAAATCGACCTTCTCGATGAGGTTGCCAAGACCTCTGATATGACTCCAAACGCTGGCACTATTACAACGTAGACCTCAGGATGACCGAAGTACCAGAACAAATGACTCCACAATAGAGGGTCGCCACCTGCTCCCACATCGTAGAATGCAGTGCCTACAACCCTGTCCAGATACACCTGAATCAGTCCGACTCCGAATGCAGGTATCGATAGGAATAACATCAGGTTGGCAATTAGTATGGACCAAGTGAATAGCGGCATCTGCATCCAACCCATTCCTTCTGCCCTCATCACAGCAATCGTTGTGAGGAAGTTTATTCCAGTCAATGTTGATGAGGCTACAAGCATTATTTGGCCTGCTGCCCAGAAGGTGTTACCGTCATGCCCATTCACCATGTCGACCACGTATGGGGCGTATCCAGTCCATCCTGTGTCGGCTCCTTGGCCGGAGAAGACGCCTGTGAAAATCAGTAAAGCCCCAACAGGCTGTAACCAGAACGACATAGCGTTCAATCTCGGCATTGCCAGGTCTGGAGCACCAATCTGAAGAGGGACCATCCAATTTGAGAATCCATTGATTAACGGCATAGCAGCTAGGAAGATCATTGTGGTTCCGTGCAAGGTAAAGAATTGATTGTATTGATCCTGGGTCAAGAAGTCATTACCCGGGGTTGCTAGTTGAACTCTGATGAATAGGGCCATTATTCCTCCTATTCCGAGGAAGAATAAACCAGCAAGGAAGTACAGTGTGCCAATCTTTTTGTGATCTGTAGTTGTTAGCCAATCAGTAATCCACGGTGAAAACGTTTCCCAACTGAAACCATCGGGGTCAGACCTATAGAATCCATAAAGTACAGTTATGGCGATAAGAGCAAGTGCGATTATAATCAGAGTTGCGAGAACCACGAATGGTTCTGGGGCCTCAGGGATTATTTCTCCGACCAATCCAAAGGATGACTGCAGAGTGTAATCTGCTCGATTCCACTGATCCAGCTGTCCCGTTTGTAGGCCGTCTCCGTTAACGGAGTTCACATGAAGAATAAAATCGACTTCTTTGCCACTCACTGGGGCCGTCCAATCTACAACCCACGATTTGTAGTCGTTCCCGGCCTCGGTATGCACGACTTCGTTTACCGATCCAGCCCACAGTGAGGTGAGCCCGTCTGTTGGTGTGAATGCCCCTTCTGAAGCCCAAAGGTTGAATCCGCCGAGATTAATATTCCCTATCTGCGATGGCCCTCCATCAAATGAAATGGTTAGTCTGTAGGTCTCTGAGGCGTTGTATTGTTCTGGAAAACCCTGAATATCTGCTGTAACAGTAGAATCAGCGTTTGAATTGTGGCAGTTACATCCTGCGGTCTGGATTGAAGACCCTCCGATTCCAGTAGGCAGCGACGATGCCAGAGGAGACAGAAGGAGTACTCCAACAACAATGGATATTGCTGCAAAAGCTCTGTTTAGACTGTTTTTCCTCATGGCCCCACCTTCAGCTGCGTACGTTGATTAGAGCTACCATGTAAGCATGGTTATCCCCGCAATACTCCGTGCAAAGTAACAGGAAATCTTCGACATTATCTGCAGGAAGCCACACAGATGTTAAACCCAGCTCCTCAATTGGGGCTGATAGTCCGAACTCTCCTTCGTCTGTTAGAATTAGGTTGTCACTGAGACCGTCACCATTGTTGTCCCTTGCTCCCGGTGAATACAACACGTCTTCTTTGACCCCCCAAGACACAAACCATGGTGCGTGTGTGACATCTGCAGACCCCATTACTGCAAGGTATACTTCTCCTTGTTTCAGAGAAAGGCTGGCGGCAGGGGTCCCTTCCACTATGGAGGTGCCGACCTCGCACAGATCTGGTACAGACAGGCCTAAGCAATCAAAATTCCAACCCCACTGATACGCTTCGATGTATACCACATGGTAACAATCAGCTGTATACCTCCCATCCTCAGCAGACCAAGTAAGATTCGAGTATTGGCCATCTTCGCACTCGTCTCCGTACCCTCCTGCTTGAGTAGAATCCCACACTGCGTCGAGGGGCCCCCATGAAATCAACGCTAGATAGAGAATAAGCAGAAATGGAGCAACAGTCCATGTCACTTCGAGTTTGAAATTATCGTACTCTTTGGGAAATACCCCCACTTCAATCTCGTCCTTGTTGTCCCATTCCCCGTCCTCTTCGCTCCTGTACCACAGGGAGTGGTGATAGAGCCATATGAAGGTAAATCCACCGACCAAGAAAGACCATAGTATGTATTCGTTCCAAAGGTTATCGAACAACGGGGTTATGCCTGCCATCCGATCCCCGACCTTGGGAGTAAACGCACCCTCATAAGGGTAAGGACCCGGCGCTCCCAAGACTTCGTGTCACTGCGACAGGTTAGCCAGCAGATGGTCCTGTTAGCAACAATAAAAATCGTGGTGGTTCTGTTAAGTTTCCCAGCCATGGTGGGGGACTCGCAGTGGATCATTTGGATAACCATGGATTCGACCAAAATAAAACGGTCAATATCAGGCCAGATAGTATTGATAGATATACAAAAGTCTCCAAACATATTGCCGAAGCTATACTAAGAAACAGACCCATTCATGACGAAGGGGCAAATTGCCCCATCTTGGTGGAGGGTAGAAGGGATGTTTCCGCACTCAGAGAATTTGGTTTCACTGGAACAATAGAAATACTAAATCGGGGATGGGACCAATCCCGAATAATAGCGTATCTGTACGACAGATACGGTTGCAGAAATTCAGTTGATAATGGTCCTTCTGTAATCCTCCTTATGGACTGGGACAGAACGGGAGGAAGACTTCAATCAACGTTCAGAAAAAGGCTGCAGTCTCTGGACATGAAGATAGACGAAACTCTTTGGAGGAGTCTGATGATGAACATGAAACCTGAGGGGAGGACTGTGGAGTCGTTGCAATCTTATGCTGGCACCCTCAACTCACTGATAGAAGAATACTTATCCTCTGGTTGACGGAAGTCTGAAGATATTCAAGGGACCGATGTGGGTTGTTCCTTGACTGTATTGAGGACAAAATGTGTGACAGTTCTAGTTATGCCATTCATTGATAATACTGTTTTGGAGAGGTCGTCTAAGTCTACCCTATCCCTGGCTCTAGCTACGATCATCGAATCGAATTCCCCGGTCACGTCGTACACACCCAGAACCCGAGGGTCTTCGGCAATCGTTCGTTGTAACTCAAGCAGCCTCCCCTTTTCTATCCTAAGGCCGACAACTACTGTGAGACCCCAGCCGACTTTCTCTGGATCGATTTGAATTTTGTATCCCTTGATGACCCCCGACGATTCCATTTTCTTCAATCGGTTGCTGACTGTGCCCAGAGACACACCGATTTCACTAGCTATCGACCTCAACGACATTCGAGCATCCGCCTCTAAACATCTGATAATCGACCTATCAGTGTCATCTATCGCCATGATTGATCTACTTGCGCCAGCAAAATGAAACTATTCATCAATTCTGTCCTCGGGGGTGTCATCCCCAATAAGTTTCAACCTACTCGTGCGCTCATGCGTTGATGCCATTGCTGTGATTTTGGAGCCCAACCACACCGGTAGTGGATCCCGGTCCCATCGATCAGAAACCAGCCACCCCCCACTACCAAAACTATCTCCGTTCAACAAACTGCTCCTATCGAGGGCCCCTCCTTCAAGTAGCATAATCAAGTCCTCACGATCAATCACCAGGATCTTGTTCGTTGCAAACTCTCTGGAAAAATGAACTCCCTTTTCAACAACCCTCAGTATATCTGGAGGCCTTGATTCAACTATTTCGCACCCGACTTGTATTACTTTTAATGGACGCCACCTATCGCCTGATATCTTAGCATTCCCATTGGATACTACTGTCTCACTCTTCCAAACATCAAGCATTTTTGATGTGCCTAAAAATATCTTTCTCCCCCGCTCCCACAGATTAACGATCGATCCCCTAAACTCATGCTTGAATTTCTCACCAGCTTCCAAGGAGATTGGCTGACTCGCCTCCCTTCGATCCTCTGGTATTTTGATTGGCATGTCACCTTTTTCAATGACGGTCGGGGAATCCTCCCTCTTCCTGATTGAGGCCACGAAAAAGCCTCCAGCATTCATTTTGTGTCCTAGTATTCTTTTGGTATTTGATAGCATTTTGTAATCAAACCCTACCAAGTTTGAACATCGATCTCCAACTTCCAGAGGATTTAGCTCATCATCCAACGAGATCCACGAGTTAAGCCCATCCTCCATCTCAACTCCATTCAGCCGACCGTCGATGTTTTCCAATACGACGTCTGCCCTATTTCCCAATACAGCAGAAACAACGCCCTCATTCTCAATGGGATCTATTGAACAGGTTGAGTATACAACCCTCCCTCCTGGCCTGGCCAAATCAATCGCCTTGTTCAATAATCCTACTTGCATTCCCTGAAGGCCCAACCCCCCGCTCGGCTTCCACTGCCTCCAGACTTCCGGGTTTTTCCTCGTAGTGCCAGATCCGGTGCACGGTACATCCACTAAAATTGCGTCATATCCTTGGTTTCCTGCCAATGCAGGGAGGTGCCTTCCATCATGATTCACAACAATCGAGCTTCTGGATCTGTGACGTTGTAGGTTTGAAATTAATAGATTGCAACGTTTTCTAGACCTTTCATTGGCAACAACTAGCCCTTCACCATTAAGGAATTCAGCGATCTGGGTAGTTTTAGAACCCGGGCTGGAGCACATGTCTAGAATTACTTCTCCCGGCTCTGGTCGAAGTACAATGACCGGTATCATTGACACTGCTTCTTGACGAGTCAAACGCCCTGTTTCATGCAGGGAAATCAATGTCTGTCGAACATTATCAGGTGCACTACCTCTGGCAAAAGGGAGAGTCCAACATGATCCTGGACCTGGATACCATTCCGAGCATTTTGCGTCGAGTGAAGCAATCCAAGCCTCTACATCGGCCGCATCGGCCCTCAGCGGATTCACTCTGACAGTTTCAGGCAACTTCTCAAACGCATTGTTGAACCAGTCATCTGAGTCAGCCATCCAGTTTGATGCCGCGATCCTCAGAAGACTGTTGTCGGCAGACTCTCTCCAATCTACCTCATGTTCAGCGCCCAAGGTTCAGCCTCATCAAAACCAAGAGGTGAAGAGTATCAATACTGCTGCAAAATCAGGATACTAGCCTCGATATCCGGTAAACCGTTAAGAGTGTTGAAGAATAGTGCGGAATGCGGCCACGGCTGCAGGATGGGATGCGTGCACAATCGGAGCGGAAGCAGGAGAATACAACAAAACGGTGGAAGAAGGATACGGACTACCCCAATTAAGGGGAAGGAGAAACTCGAAACACTGGTCTCTCGGGCAAAAAAAGCCACTATCGGGATACCAGACATACTTCCGGTAGAAGCCATAATCACAGTCACTGAGCACGAGTGGATTTGGCAGATCGTGGACCAGACAATGCTTAACACACTATCTCACAGGATTATTCTCGATAATCCAACACTGGGCAGAAGAGAACTGGTGATGACCTCCGGCATAGACGCCGCAGTTGGAGTCGCCAGGACAGTAACAGAAATAGAGGGTGGCTGTGTCTTGATAGAAACACTGGAGCCCTGATTCTAATCGACCAAAATGGGCTTCATTAAAATATAACTCCTGAGTCGGAGGGACGTGGCTAAGAAGGAGAAGAACAGTGGCATACAGCAAGCCGCTGGTCTAATAAGATATTTTGACGAGGAGTCAGAAGACGCCATACAGATTCCAAAAAGCGCTGTTTACGGGGCTTGCATTGTGTTTTCAATCATCATCTACCTCGCTCAACACGGTGTGATACAGTGGATATTTGGTTAATCCGTTAAGTCCACAAATGGAATTTCATCATCATCATCCCTGAGGATTGCCCACTGGTTATCCCTTTCCATGTTTATCCGCCCGGATGCTCTTGAGATTGCTCGCTCGAACGCTTGGCCATTCCTATCGTCCAGCGCCATTCGCGCCTCCTCGATATCTCGCTCAAAACCTCTCCCGTCGAACTCATCAATTCCTTCTGAGAATGAAACTACCTCTCTCAAAACCTCCCTCATCGATTCTTCTGCTTCCCTTTGACATGACTGCCATATTTTGGCTTGATTAGAGACGTTGAGCCCAGTATGCTTCTCGTAGGCGCGCTTGAAAACAGGCTCCCAAGGATTGTACCCCAATGAAGATAGGACATCGTAGATTATTCTATTCGTGACGTCCTTTTTCCCCTCAATTTCAATCCGATTCAGGAAGCACTTCGTGAAAATCCCGAACCCCCAGTATGGCTTCGAAACAATCGATATTCTGGTTCCAAAGGCCATGACCTCAATGCTCCATCGCTGTTCATCAAATTTTAGCTCACTCATTAATAGAGGAGGGTCAGATGGCCCTAAAGCTCTCAGAAATGCATTTGTTACGTCGCCCAAAATTATTTTTCCAGCTGAATTCCCGCTGCTAGAGTGTCTGAGATACCCTTGTGAGTCAATCCACATAATTGGGGCATGGCTCCTCACTTGAGCCCAGAGCACTATGGTTGACGCACCTCCATCCATGGCCATCTGAGGAACTAACCAAGATTGAGCCTTGCCATTGGGACAAGGCTATCAGCCGTCAAATTGAGGTCGTTCCGTGCCGCGTAGGAAGTATGGACGACTCATCAAACAGGTTGATCACCCTCCAAAAGACAACTGCAGTAGATGTAGAAGCGGCAAACATTGCCCTCTGGAGGGACACTCCGGGCAGAGGGTCAAAGCGGACCGCTCATGGCAGGGTGTGGAGAAACTCAAGAAAAGGAAATCAAAAAGGAACCCCTCAAGAAGATGATTTATGCAGCCCGTGGAGAGTGCCCTCCAAATCGGTCTCATGTTGAACGGAAGGCATACTCGGAAGCGGTTTTTGTGCTCGTCGATATATCTCCCTAAGAGTTTGATCACTGATTTCAAGATACACTCTGGTGGTTGCTATGCTGGCGTGACCCAGTAGCCTTTGGATCGTAACGAGGTCTGCCCCCCTCTCAAGAAGCCCCGAGGCAAACGTGTGCCTCAGTGTGTGAGGGGTCAACCTGGACCTGGGTATTGATGCAGACTCAGCTAACTTATCCATGAGTTTTTGAACCCAGCGCGGTGTTATCCTACTTCCTGATTTGGTTATGAAAAGAGAGTTTCTGCCTTCACCTTTCAGTCCAGAATCCCTGACGCTCCTTTCCCTCAACCACTCCTCGATCATTGTCTTGGTCTGGATAGTAAATAGCACAGTTCGATCCTTCTCCCCCTTTCCACCCAACACAAGGGCAGATAAATCGTCAAGATCTACATCCTCAACGTCCATGTTGCAGATTTCAGAAACTCTGACTCCGGTTTCTAGCATCATGGTCGCCAACGGGCCCGCGATTGGATCCTTGAAAGACGCAACAGCGTTGTTGAACCTTAGAAGCTCCCTTTTGTTCAATGTTTTTGGGAGGGGCCTTCTTCTGGCCGGCCTCCTTATCCAGTCTGGCATGGGGTGGCCAAACCATCTCAGAAGATGAGAGGCAGCGGCAATCCTTGCATTGACACTTGATGGACTCAACTCATCAAGGCTGGATATCCAAGAGTCTATTCTTCCTAGTTCTGGGTCCAATAATTCGTGAGCTCTCTCTACATTCACGGATAAGAATAGATCGATTTCAACAGGGGTTTCATCCGGAAGAAAGGTGCTGGCTATGCCCTTCGCTGCACGTGTGTACGCCCTGATAGTGTGTTCGCTCTTCTTTTCAGCCTTCAACTGCGATATCCAACATTCGAACCATGGTAAACCACTGAGGCGATGGAGACGGGTTGGTAACCTCTTCGACAGACTGTCTAGTTTTCTCTGCCGGGGAAAATTCCGGTTCACATCATTTTCGATTTGCACCTTTTCAACCCCGATCTCGACAGCAAAATGTGCTTCCCAGTCCCCTCAGGAACAGACTGGATCGAAGACGTGTAGTATTGAAATCTTGCCTGAAAGAATACTTAACGGTGCAATATTTCGTATCAAGAGGATTCAGCCGAGCCTTCTTTGCCGTTTGAGATAACTTCTCCAGATCCTTCAATCATATTCTCATCAGACCTCACGTTGTTGGATTCTTCCCATGCTTCTCGGACTCTCGCTCTGAGTGTTGAGACTATTCTTCCTGCGACATTCACCCCCGTTGCACGCTCTATACCCTCCAATCCAGGGCTTGAGTTGGCTTCCAAAACCAACGGCCCAGATGCGGAGACCAACATATCAACTCCAGCTACATCCAATCCAAGCTGGGCTGCTGCCTTAATGGCAACATTAGCCTGAGTAGTGCTAAGATCAATAGCCTCCACAGATCCACCTAGGTGAAAATTTGATCGGAATTCAGTACCACGTGCTCTTCTTAGCATGCTTGCCACTACCCTGCCTCTGACGACAATTACGCGTATGTCTTTACCATGAGACTCCCGAATATACTCTTGTACCAGTGGCCTCATTCCCCTCTCAAACATCTGAGAAAGCAACGAAATTGCTCTAGGTTCATCATCCAAGAGAAAAACACTGGAGCCTTGGGTACCCTCACTTGCTTTGATGACGAGGGGATAATCCCCGATGGCACGCAAAGCGTGTACTGAATCCTCCATAGATGCTACTTTGATGCTTTTAGGGACTGGTAGACCAGATTCAGCCATTACCTGTGTTGCAGCAATTTTATCCCGGCTCAATATTATCGAAGCAGCATTATTCTGTACGATTGCACCCATTTTCTCAAATTGCCGTACTATACTTGAACCCGGCCTCGTGATCGAATATCCGATTCTGGGAATTACCGCATCAGCGTGGATCGGCCAGCCCCTGTAGTAGATCTTCCCACCGTCATCGTCGACAGCGGTTGTGACACTCATCGGGTCTATGATTCGGGCGCTGAAACCGTACCTGTGTGACTCTTCCATCAAGCGCATTGTCGAATAGAGCCCGGGACCACGGGAAAGGATAACCAGCCTCGGGTCCATGAGCTTCCGTCAACCATCCTACTTGAGACAGTTGCGCAGGTTTGCAAAACCCAGAGAACACTTTCGATCTCTGGACAATTCAGGGAGGTATTGAAAACAACACCACGTCGCTTGTTGCACAACGGGGGCTCAAGGCTATGGATCAAGATGACCTAAACGCGCTGAAAGCCTCAGAATTGAAAATGATGTGCAAAGAAAGAGGGTTGAGGGTTTCTGGTACCAAATCCGAGCTTATTGGTAGATTAATGGAAAATCAACATCAAATAGAAAACGGGCCTATCAACGAGAGTCTAGATGCGGCTGTAGATGCATTATTGGAGAGGCATGGAAAAAAGGAAACGAAAAAAATCAAGACTTACCCGGAGCCTACTCAAAAGGACGATGAAATTCCAATCGAGGCTGAACTACTGGAAGAACCAGGGCCTACAATCAGCACGACGGAAACTGAACTAATGTTGTTTGATGATGACTCTCCACCAGTCACACCCGCATCGAAAAAGAAACCCCGGCCGCAAGGGGCGGATCAAGGTCCTGCCGACCACCCGCTAAAAGAAAAAACCACAAAAAAAGAAAAATCTCCAAAAAAGAGCGACCCTGTCTCCGCAACCACCTTCCGCGTAACTCGAATTCAGGTCGCAGCAGGTCTCACAGTGGCCTTGCTAATCAGCGCTGGGTTGTGGTTTTTCCTACAGAGAGACACTTCATTCACTGCCCAACCCATAAGATACGGGGATTCAGTTGATTTCTCAATACAACAATCGGAAATAAACGTAGAGGGAGATGACATGGTCAGTATTATCAGAGACTCACTATCGCCTAGCTCTTTTGATCAGGTTTGTTCTGAGGTCGACGTCGACATTTCAGGGACCGGTTCGGTATCAATCGACAGAGGAACAGACTCTGACACGGCCTTCCCGAGTGATTTGGATCATAGGGGAGCCTTTAGTGTCAAGGATGCATACGGAAGAACCAGTCTAGCAGTGAAACAAGTTATCACCCACGATTTGGATCTAGACCTTCAAGGAAAAACTTGGAGAGAAAATGGTATCGAGTGTAGCAATGCGGGGTGGTCATTGCCCGAAAACAATCTCATTATCTCTACAGATAGTTACCGGCACATATCCGATAAATCAGTTTTGAGAACAGATACAAGTCTCTCTTTCGAGGATTCTGATGGAGAATCAATAGATGCAGTTCTGACGACTTTCGGAACCAGTGTAATGCCCGGTCTTGGTGCAATATCTCCACTCCTCTCAATTCCTCTGTTGCCCATGGATCTGGAAGAGTTCTTTGAAGATACAGTTCTTCATGAGGGCGCTTCCTCGGATACTGATGATGTATGGACATGGACTGTCAAGAAGGAGAGGAACGATCCTGTCCATGGTTATGTGTATCCTATCTCCATCTCCCATGATGAGATAGAATCATGTTTCGGATATCTTCGAATGGAGCTCTTGGTAACCCCCAACAGTCCTTGGCCTCTGAAACAAACCGCTGACATAAGGTTGGACAAGTCGTTGGCTACATCTCAATGTAATGTATTTGCTAGTGCGATAAGTGATGCTGCGCTTCCAGAGGGGAGGCTGGATGTCAGAGTGGACATGACAGTAACCGATAGGACACGTGGAGACAATGTGGTGAACTGGTACGATGATTACGAATCAAAACCATCGCCGGGGGACGATAGACCTACAAGCGCTGGGAAAAAAGAATGGGCATCTCACATGCCGGATGAGTCACTCGAAAGGGTGAATTTGGAAGAAATCGTATCCTGCATGAGAACCTCATATCCTGCAAGTGATGCCTCAGTAGCACTGGACGGAGGCGGGTACATTTGGGAAGCAACGCACCCATTAGGAACGAAGGATTGGAATATATCATGGGTCGATACCGAGGACAATTCTGGGTGGATTCACCTGTCGTACACAGATGGGGAATGCACCATCGTCAAATCAGGTAATTATCCAGAAGAATCGGTAAATTGGGATAAGTCCGCCATCCCTCGCACACTTACCCTAGAATATCTGGAGAATAGGCTCTTCAATCAAGGACGCTACGATTACGTCGATGAGGTGTTTAGCCTGAGCTATTCATCATTGGAGGAGAATATGGGTTACAGGGCCCTGTCCGGTGAAGCAGAGGATATTTCGGATTTCCTTTCCAGCGAACTTTCTACAGGAGTCGTCTCGTTCACGGCAGAAAGAGAATGGACCGAGTCTAACAAGGATCACACATTCAACGTGGCAATTGACGCCACGAACGCTAGAGCCATCGGGTGGTTCCAAGTAACAACCGAATCCGGAAGCTAAAGTTGTCCTAACCAATGACCTTCCCAGGCGACAATACTCCGGTATCTTGAATTGTCCCTGGAGTCAGTCTGACTTGTGGGCGATGAAATCCCTGATGAGGGGAATAGGAAAATCATAGATGTTGAGTACGTGGAAAAAGACCTTCCAGAATCAAAAGTAAGGACTGTCGAAAAGAAGCTCATAAATCCGCTAATCCTGCCTCGCAGTGGTCCCAATCCTGCGGGCCATGCTCGGGTTGTTACTGTAACCAACCAGAAGGGGGGAGTTGGTAAGACAACCACTGTAATCAACATTGCAGCCCAGTTGGGTTTGCGAGGTTACAAGGTTCTTGTGATAGACGCCGACGCGCAGGGCAACTGCGCAACCGGCCTCGGAGTCGACAAAAGACTTGTTAAGGCCACAACAAGAGATTTGATACTTGAGCCCGAGACGGCCATTCAGGCAAGACATCAGACCGCTGTCGAAGGTGTCCACATGATCGTAGGCGACCGATCTCTTGTTGGGATGGATCAAGAATTGTTGAGGCAGTTGGGGAGGGAAAGAAGGCTCATCGAGGCTTTGGAACCCCTATCACCTCATTACGATCTCATACTGATAGACACTCCACCCTCCCTCGGGATCGTGACAATCAACGCGTTAGTTGCAAGTCAAGGACTTTTGGTACCAGTGCAAACAGAGTATTTTGCACTTGAGGGACTTGCGATGTTGGCCGGAACAATACGCGAAGTCAGGAATTTGTTCTCGCCCAGCCTAGGCGTGGATGGAATCCTTCTCACCATGTATGACCAGAGGACGCTGCTAAACGTCCAAGTTGCCAATGAATTGAGGGATACATACGGCACATTGGTCATTGACCCCCCTATCCGTAGAAACATCCGCTTGGCCGAAGCACCAGCGCACGGAGTGCCAATACACCTTCATGACCCAACTAGCCACGGAGGCATGGACTACCTATCTGTCACCGAAGAACTTGTGAAAAGGTGGGGGATAGACTCCGAATGAAAAATATCGAGTCACGCTATCAGGCAATAGCCTGGATGCTCTTCGCAAGTGTCGCCTTTGGGTCGATGAATGCACTGGTCAAGTGGACGTCATCAACCGCAGATGTCTGGTCGATGGTTATGGTAAGGTCAGTTGTAATTACCCTAGGCATATACTTGATTGCCACCCATAGGGGTGTTAGCTTGAGAGTAAATGATAGAAAGAATATGTTTCTAAGGTGCGCAACTGGGCTGATTGCTATGATATTATACTTCACAGCCTTAGGTTTAATTCCGATTGGTCAGGCAGTGACGCTTCAATATACCAACCCTCTCTTCGTAGCACTCCTCTCAGGATTATTTCTATCAGAAAGCGTCGGCATTAGAACCTGGGGCTTAGCTCTTGCATCATTCTTTGGAATCGCACTGATAGTCTCACCAGATCTCAGGACCGTCGACATCAACGCATTATACGCTCTGGGATCAGGTTTTTTTGCTGCTGTGGCGTATCTTTACGTCAGAATGCTAAGATCATCTGAACATGCACTTAGCATCGTCTTCTGGTTTGCTTTGTTTTCAGTTATTTTCACAACTCCTCCTGCAATTTTGAACTTGAAGGGACCACTTTCAGAACCCAAAATCGCTCTGGCCTTGATATGCATCGGAATCGGTGCTGGTGCGGGCCAAGTGGGTTTGACCTACGCCTTTCACAAAGCGAATGCTGCATGGGTAAGTGCATTCTCCTACGTCACGGTCATTGTCGCTGCAGGATATGGGTACTTCTTTTTCGGTGAGTCTTTGGATAATGGAGACATTATCGGGTGTCTACTGATAATAGTCTCGGGCATTTTGTTGACATTATCCAGGAGCAAGAGAAATAACGCAGAATCATAAAAAATGAACCATTTGATCTCTATTTTTTGGACCACAGGGTTATTTCGCTTCGGTTAATTGCCCAGTCAAACTCACGATTTAATAGAAAAAAAGTATCCTTTGGCCGCTGTGAGTGAAAATAAGTCATTGCCTTTCAAACCAAACAGCCCCCATGGCCATGCAAATCAACGTGAATAGAGCGCCCGTGAAAGAAAGTGAAAAAGATGACTCGCTGTCGTTTAGATCTGCATCTGTAGAACCAACGGATGAACAGGTTTGACTAGACATGTCGTAATCGATACCCCCCCATTGATCACCGTCAAACCAACACGTTGACCATACTTTCCACCCAAAGCCTGTTTCAGGCACTCTCTGGGCTTCATCTCGATCTTCGAATTGAAGGTCAAACCTCCAGTTGAGGTATGATGCATCGTGGTCTACTGGGACCTCACCTGACCAAGTGCTGTTATCTTGAACCATCATGTTGTAAACAGGTGGATAACAAACTCCGCTGTTAACGCATATCTGTGTCACCCAACTTATCGAAGTGAGGTTCTGATCTGGTTCCAACTCTGCTATCAGGCGCATGACTCCACCGTCCTCATCTGTAGCATTTACCGATGTTGGATAATCTAGATCGAGTATTATCGTCCCCTGTAAATCAGCCTCCTCGTTCACTCCACCTTGTTCGGCGGAAACGACGGCTAGGGACATCAACAGCATAGCCATGAGAGTTGCCCTCATGGTAACCTGTATGCATCAAATGCTATGAATCAAGCGATTCCGTGTTCTGACCATCAACTGGAATCCAAATTCCACAGGTCGTCCCCTACCCAATGTATTGTCCTTACTCCTTTGCCTTTGCCTGCTTGAAGCATCTCCTCTCCAGTCATCAAAGACCATCCAACTGCCAAAGGACGACCATGAACCTCGTCCCTGATCCATACTGGCATATCTGATTCTATGTCCGGATCAGAATTTTGTATCCCAGCAGCCATGCAATTTGCCCCATTCATCAAAAAAGGAATAGCACCGTGATCAACCTCGACGTAATGCCTTTCCAAACTCCACTTCAGCAGACCCCTGAGAGTGGGAAACCAAACATTGCCCCCATCCCGATTCTGAAGGCACATCAAACATGGAGTCCTGTCGGTTAAGATCAAATCCACCCCCTCGAAATGGGCCTCCTCTAGGAAGCACTCCGAGAGATTGAGGGGCCGTCCAACTAAACCTTCAACTTGGTCTGAAATTTTTCTTATTTGTTTGAATCTCAGAGGGGTCCTCCTCCTCAAGCGCTTGTCTGCCATGGCTCCGCTAAAGAGAACCAAAGAATGAACATCTCGGCACCTCAGCTTTCGAAATCTTCCAATCTATTGAAATATGTTGGGTAAGTCGCATGGGCCCGTGGCTAAGTGGCATGGCATGTCGAGAAGGAAGCCTACCGGCGGACGCCTTAAGCGGCCCATTCGTTACCGTGGAAAGAGGAAAAAGGAAATCTCCAGCGAGAAACAATTTGCTTTCGTGGCAGAATCCAACAAAAATAAGCTTTACAGGAAGCACGCTGGTCACCAGACTGTCAGAGTGATGAACGCTTCACACATCAATGTCAACATACCCTCCGAGGGAATCACCAAAAGGGTCATGATATCCAATATAGTAGAAAATTCTGCGGACCCGAATTATGTCAGACGAAATATTATCACAAAAGGAGCCATAGCCGACACAGAACTTGGTCGAGTGCGAATTACAAGCAGGCCAGGTATGGATGGCGTAGTTTGTGGCGTGCTTATTACCGAATAATCCCACAAATAATTCAATAAATACAACGTTCTGGTGTTAGCATATGACATCCGACCCTTCTAGGATGACTCTTTGGACGGGTTATTTCGATTCTCGACAATCAAGGAAGGGAGGAAGAAGGGTCCCCAAGAACTCCAGTGTACCACGACCCAATCTAGATCAAATAGCACTCGCCGCGAGAGCATCGGGAATTACCAAAATGAGGAGAGATCAAACTGCAAGTCACCCTAAACGCCCCTTTTCAAAAGAGGGAAGACTCATCATATCCGCAAAAGACGCGAAGGAATCTACGAATTCATCCACCAAAGAAGAAGTAATGAGGGCCGTTGGGTCCTCGCTCAGATCTATACTGGAGAAGAAAGAGGACGGATCAGACAAAAGGCCGACAAAACTGTCCGGAAGAGAAGGGGCGAGAAAGATGAAACAACGAAAATCTAGTGTTAGAAATCCCCAAAACCGAAAAAAGAAGAAATTTGGCCGCCGGTGACACTCAAACCTCATGAGTCCAACCCTTGGTATCCTCCAGCGAACCGCCCATAATTCCGGTTAGGCGCTCAAAAAGTGCTAAAGTTATTGATCCCACACCTCCATAATCAACCTCTAGATCCCCATGTTGAATCGATCCTATTGGAGAGATCACAGCTGCAGTTCCAGCGCAGAAAGCCTCATCGCAGTCCAAGGCGAAATTTATGTCCACCTTTTGTTCCCTAACCGTTATTCCCATTGACTTAGCTAGCTCTATGATGGACAGCCTTGTTATTCCGGGCAAGATTGTCCCAGTCAGCTCAGGAGTGTAAACCACACCGTCTTTGACGCAAAAAAAGTTCGCAGCACCAACCTCTTCTACGAATCGATGTTCTACTGCATCCAGGTAGATTATCTCGCTGTAACCTTCAGACTTTGCCTTTCTTGATGGCATCATTCCCGGTGCATAATTACCTATCGCTTTGACCCCACCTGAACCACCAGGGGCAGCGCGATGGTGCGTCTGAGACACTCTGAGCGATATTGGCGACATTCCACCTTTGAAATATGGCCCCACCGGGACAGCGAATACCACGAACATGTATTCTTCAGCAGGTGAGACACCTAGCCTGGCACTGCTACCAAATAGTATGGGGCGGATGTACAACTCGCCCTTTCCGTGCGGTGGAACCCATCTTCGATTTTCATGGGTTACCTGCCTGACCGCGTCAATGAACATTGATTCTGGGATCTCCGGCATTACCAACCTTTTAGCTCCATCAGCAGCCCTCCTGGCATTCAACTCAGGTCGAAATAAAGTAATTCTGTCATCCGGGGTCTTCCTTGCTTTCATACCCTCGAACAAACCTTGTCCGTAATTCAAGACACATGCTGCCGGGGATAAGCTGAGGGGTTGGAAATCAATCATAATCCCCTCTGACCACCCATCTTCAAGCGTCCCGTTCGCTACGTACATCCTGTCTGTTTCGGTAAAGGAGAATGTGAGTGAGTCCCAATCCGTAGGGGCTTTGACGTCTCCCGGGGCACCCATCAATACATCCGAATAGAAGGAGGCATTCAACGCTTCCGGCGGTCTTCGTCACCTTCAAACACGCCAAGCATTGAACCGCGACCCCCCCTATCGGAGTACATGAGTGAGGGCTTGTGGCGAGATGACCTCTGTATCGTCGCCGCAGATAATCGCTCTTGGGGGGACTCAAACACAGTAGTCGAACTTTGGTGCCGATCCCAACGTGGGCATTCAGTTTTATTGCTGGTAAACGGTTTGCGACCCTACATCGAGATATCTCCGAGAGAGGGCGGTTGTTCAGGTACTGACGAAGATATACGTAACGTTCTATCCCTATCAAGCGTAACAGAAATCTGTCCACCAGTAACTAAGTGGTCTTCAAAGGGAGATATGCCTCACTGGAGGGTCATGGCGAGAGATACCACCGTCATCACCCGGTTGAGGGAGGTTCTGAAAGCAGATTGGACCGTTACCAGCGCTGACATTCAATTTCACAAACGACTGTTGTACGATCTTGATCTTGGCCCTCACATTACCGCAAAAGGACGCATTTTATCGACCGGTCCAAGAGCACCTTCAATCCCGAGAGATGCCATTCCCAACGAGGATGAGGCTCTTGAGAGGATCCTCTCAGTGGGCGGGCGCGGAATATATCCCGTGGATGTCGTGATGTCAGTGGATGCGGGGGATCTGGAGGCATGTGAACCATTCCAAACTCCTTTCGTTACTATGTCCATTGATTTAGAAACGAGTATTGCCACAAACAGAATACTGTGTGCCGCAGTTGTCGTAGAGAGGAATGGAAAACGCTCTGAATTTACATATAGAGGGGACGAAGTTGAGGACATACTAATCCCGATCTGCGATTTGGTTCGAGATCAGGACCCGGATATAATAACAGGATACAACATAGATAATTTCGATCTTCCAAGAATATTGGAAAGGACGGAGGCACTGGTAAAGAAAGATAGAAGGGTGAAATTGTTTGGCTGGGGGAGAGTCCCTGCGCAAGAAAATTCCAGGAGGGTGATCCCCAGCAGGGGACAGAATCGCACATGGAACATATCAGGAAGGGTCCCAATGGATGCATGGTGGCAGGCCCGGCAGACTCTCAAACCAGAAAGAGAGTCCTTGCGTTTTGTCACCGCATTAATTTGGCCCGACAACGATGAAATGAAAAAATTGGATATCGATGCAAGCCGTATGGATCACGAATGGAAAACTAGGCCGGATGAGGTTGTCAAGTATTGTCTTAGAGATACACACTTGCCGATAGACATCCTAAATCACTTGCAGTCAATCCAGCAGAAGGAGGCTCTTGCAGCAGTCGCAAGAACTAGTTTCTCCACAGCCGCTACAGAGACGACCAGCCAATGGATTGACTCTCTGGTGATCAGGTTGGCCGATCGTGAGAATGTCGCCGTGCCGATGACCCGACAGGGAAGGAGAGGTGAACAGATTGCAGGGGGGTATGTCCATGAGGTGGAGCCTGGATTGAGATCATGGATCGCAGTTCTGGACTTCAAATCGATGTATCCGTCGATCATGATCACAAACAACATCTGTCCAACCACGCTTGTGGAAGGTGACGACAAAATGAGCGATGATTCAGTCTCACCAACAACTGGTACCAGGTACAGGTCACAAACTCACAGAAACGGTTTGGTACCAAGACTTCTCACTGACTTGATGACACTGCGCGACGAATACAAGAAAACATCTCGAGTGGCGCGGGCTGACGGCGACGAGCAAAACGCCTTCTTGAACGATCGCTTACAGTTTGCTGTAAAAATTCTGATGAATTCTTTCTATGGAGTCTTCGCGAGCTCATTTTACCGTTTCACGCACAAAGATATCGGGGCAAGCATCACTGAATGGGCCAGACACAATATAAAATCGATAATATCTGATTTGAATGCTGATGGATATGATGTTGTTTACTCAGACACCGATTCAATATTCGTCAGAACTCGCGGGATAGGAGATGCACCAATCAATAAACCGGAGGATGATGAAAATAAACTGCGAACTTGGGAGCAGGCCAAAGAGGAGACAATAAATTTCGGTCGAAGGCTTGCAAACAAATACTCCAAAGAAGGGGCAGAATTGGAGTTCGAAACCGCAATGTCGGCATTCTTTTCGCACGGTGCCAAGAAGAGGTATGTCGGAAGAGTGGTTTGGCCTAGAGAAGAAATGTTGATTCGTGGGTATGAAGTTCGCCGAACTGACTCATTCAAGTTACTGACTGCCACAATGACAATGCTCTTTGAGAAGATTTTGCAGGGCAAAGAAGAATTCGCAGTGGACAGGACGCGGAAGGTGATTGAAGATGTCAGGAGAGGCAATGTGGCTGTCGGCGATCTTGTCATTAGTAGGTCTTGTAAGGGGAAAATAAAGAAAGACGGATCCGTTGATTTTTCTGTTTATTCTAACCCCGACGGCTTGCCGTATGTTCGAGCCGCCAAACAAAGGATTGCGAGAGGATTAGGTTTCACACCGGGCATGAAAGTTGGATATGTAGTTTCAAATGCAAAGTCTTCCCCAATGGAAGTAAGCGCATGGTTAACCGATGAATTAGGCGACGAGCCACCAAGTTACGACCCTGAATACTACGCTCGGAGACTGGCCACTGCGTTGGGCAGAATAACAGAAGCATTCAGCTGGAACGAGAAGGATCTCCTGCAAGGATCAAGGCAACAATCCCTGTTCGATTACTGAAAACAAACAATCGTAGGATTCATTTCTGTTCACTTACCGTGCGGGTATCATGGGAACCCCCTCCAGAGCCATGGTCCTCGCTCTGATCATAGTTGGATCAGCACTCGGAGGGTGTCTAGCCACACTCGGCCTCAACGAGGCTCCAACCGTCCAATTAAACATCGAGCCATCTGGGGCGGTGCGAGAAGGAGACACGGTAACATTCAGTGCAGCTGGGAGTTCCGACCCGGATGGAGATCCATTGGCATTTACATGGAATTTCGGTGACGGAAACGTTGGTTCTGGCCTCACAACCAGTCATGTCTACACTAGTACGGGGACATTCAATGTCAAGCTAACAGCAGCGGACGGTAACTATGAAACAACCATCACCAAGAACATCACCATTATTGAATCCTCTGCGAAGAAACCGACTGCTTCTGCCAGTGGGGAAAAAATGGATAACTGCGACGGAGAAGAGCCGCCAAACGGGGATTTCATCCTCATCTGGGTCTGCGATGAGGACAAGGATGAGACAGATCGCTCAATTGACTTCACCACAGTTATCGAAATAGACGGGTCATCTTCAGACGCAGGCGGAGTAGACTACATCGATAAATGGGAGTGGGACTTGGACACATCTGAAGATTCAGATGGTGATGGTTTGAGTGACAACGACATTGATGCCACTGGCGAAGTCGTCAACGTAGAAAGGACTGGTGGTGCCTTTGAAGTGAGGTTGACGGTGACCTCCAGCAACGGTCTGACGGACTCTGACAATATCGTGATTTACATCAATTACAGGGGAGAATGGAGGGACTTCATTATTGACGCAAGCATCAATGATCCGGTAGAGATGGCATGGGATTTCCCTGTAAAGTACAATACAGAGAGTAAGGACAAAATAAGATACCTCAGGGTGAAACTAGATTATCCGCAGGAAGATGACGACCAACCAATATTCACAGGTGGGGCAACAACTGCCAACAAGCTCGACCTCTTTCTGTACAATACCACCTCCCAGGAAAAAGAAGTGTCAAACACTACTCAAATAGAAAATGAAAATCGCGATGCCGGTGAATGCGGCAGCGACGAATATTGTATTTGGCAAGTGGTAAGCGGATCGACCGTCCGTGCCTTCCGCGCCGATACATGGTCTGTAGATCTCACCAATGACGAAAGCCACAACACGAAGATCAATTCTCTGATTGTAGAACTACAATACAGGTGATCTGGCAAAGAACTCAAATTTCGAGGACAGCAAATTACGGGCCGATTGAGAGTGAGGTTCAAATACGCGCCGCAAGTCGCCGGCACACCATAGAGGTGTATAACATGGGCTCACAATGGGAAGATAAAAGCAAGCCGCATCTAAATATCGTATTCATAGGTCACGTCGACCACGGAAAATCAACAACCGTAGGAAGGCTACTGCTAGACAGCGGTCACATCGAACAGCACATAATCGACAAGAACGAACAACTAGCTAGCGAGTCAGGAAAAGCTGGGTTCGGCCTCGCCTACGTAATGGACGGCCTAAAAGAAGAGCGAGAGCGTGGCATTACCATCGACGTCGCTCACAAAGAATTCTACACTCCGAACTACTACTTCACAGTGATAGACGCTCCCGGGCACCGCGATTTCGTGAAGAACATGATTACTGGCACCAGCCAAGCAGATGCTGCAGTCCTAGTGGTCGCCGCCAACGATGGCGTCAATGCACAGACCAAAGAACACGCTTTCCTCGCACGAGTCCTCGGCGTGACCCAACTCATCGTAAACATCAACAAAATGGACATAAGCGGAGTAGACTATCAAGAATCGAAATACAATGAGGTGAAGACTGAAGTCTCCAATCTGCTAAAGATGGCAGGGTTCAAGCCCGACGACATCCACTTCATCGCAGGTTCGTCCCAAATGGGCGAGAACATCTACAACAAAAGTGATAACATGTCATGGTACAAAGGCCCCACTCTCTTTGAGGCCATCGACGGTATCAAGATGCCTCCTAAACCAACTGATAGACCCCTAAGGCTCCCAATTCAAGACGTATACAAAATTGGCGGAATAGGCACTGTTCCCGTCGGCAAGATTGAGACGGGGGTTCTCAATCCAGGCAAGACAGTAGTTTTCAACCCAAGCCAAAAATCTGCTGAGGTCAAGAGCATTGAGATGCACCACACCCAAGTCGATCGCGCTGAGCCCGGTGACAACGTCGGGTTCAACGTCAGAGGACTAGCAGTCACCGACATCCGAAGAGGTGACATTGCTGGTTACCAGGAAAACCCTCCCACATTCGTCAGACACGACGAGACGTTCCTTGGCAACATCCAGATAATGGACATCCCCAAGGCTGTCGGTGTTGGCTACACACCTGTCTTCCACGCACACACCGCCCAAGTAGCGGTGAGGTTTGTCGAACTTGTAAAGGATCTGAAGTCTGGAGAAACCCCAGCATTCCTGAAGTCCGGAGATGCTGCTCTCGTGAGATTCCAGCCCACAAAGCCGATGGCAATCGAACAACAAGACACCTTCCCCGAACTCTCAAGGTTCGCCATCAGGGACATGGGTAAGACGGTTGCAGCTGGCGTCTGTGCGAAGATCGAGAAAAAGGCTTGAACCAAGGATCTGAGGTGTTGACTGGATGCCAGTTGTCACCACAATCAAACTCACTGGGGAAAATCATGAAGATGTAGACACTGTCTGCACACAAATAAAGAGAATATCTGATGAGTCTGGAGTTAAGCTCCGGGGCCCGATTCCCCTACCCACCAGGAAGCTTGTCGTACCGTGCCGAAAAGCACCCTCTGGAGAAGGATCAGAGACATACGATCATTGGGAGATGAGGATCCACAAGCGGCTACTTGAATTGGTGACCAATACAGCCAAAGATGAAACAGCGCTAAGACAAGTCCTTAGGATACCAATACCAGACTCAGTCACCATCGAATTGTCGCTTCGCAATCTGTCCTGAATTATCACGAACCCCTTCTGGCAAGTGAGCCCATCGGATCCCAGGCTGGTAGAACCACCGGGTCTGTGGATAGACCGGCGACCATCTCGGCGGTCAGTTTAGAACTCGGTGCAGCTATCTCAAACATGTAATCGTCAAACCAGCTGTCATTCATTACGAAGAAACCCTTCTCTCCGCTGTCTTTCACTCCCCATGAATTTTCAACTCTCCATTTTCTCGGCTCACCATCGATCACGTCTACACCTGTGAACAGCATAGCATGCGTCATCACGGTTTGTCCATGGATCAAGCGATCCCGCTTATTCATCCCGAATTCAAAACCGTAAAGTGACTCCAAGTCAAATAATTTCGAATCCCATAGCCCCCTCTTCCTGTGCATCTGTTTACCCACATCGCAGCCCATCCAAACCGGGACACCTTCCTGCAGGATTTCCATCGTGACCCTCTTCATTTCCTCCATGGGAACATTGAGGTATACAACGGGAGGGCCTCCAGTGACGTTCTGTAGCCTGTCGACGGTGTAGGTTCTGTACATTTCATTCCGTGGGTCGTTGACTAAACAGACGTAATCCTCCCAACTGACATCAACATACTCCGATGTAAATTGCCCCGGAGTCATCCTTCCTTTTCGATGAAAGTTTCCGTCCTTATCCGTCCATTGCCAATCGAACGATTCTGGAGGGGTTCCGAGGTGGATACACAGTAACCTCCAAACGTTACTGATGATCTCTTCCTTCCTTTTTCGGATTGATTCTAGACCTTCCCCTTTCGCAACCATTCCTCTTAGTTCGCACGCCGAGGACCTCAACAAGTCTCTCAGACTAGCGTTCATCCAACGCGTTGCACTGCTGGAAGATGACTCTGGATAGACTGACTTCGGGACGAGCCCATGCCTTCGTATCAAATTCATCGCCATGTTCCATTGGCCACCATCACCGATTGGATCACTTAGCAGGAAATGAACAGTCCGATCATCCACCTTCTTTCCACCGAGGTCGATCATTGACTCAAGGAAACAATTTGACCGCTCGAATTTATCCCAAAAGTGAATATGAGCCTGACTAAACTCGAATTCTTTGATGTTCATTTTCTTCATAGCTCCCGGCCTGAAAAGGTTTAGAGCCGCAAAAAGCCAACATCGCCCACTCGATTTCTGATTCGTAGCAGACCAATCGTCTAACTTTATGCTGAATGTTGAATTCATGCTTTGTACCAGACTACGATCCAATGCAACATCTACAAAACGCCCATTTGTGACCGCATTTTGAACTATCTTTGAGGTAGGGTGCTTCAAGAACTTCAATCTCAAGGCTTGAATCATCTCTGGGGTTACAGAACCGTCGTCGGACATGGCCACAGATGTCTGGTTAGGCACTTTGTACTTCCCTGTTCAGATCTCGGACAACTCTGCTAGACCGACAGAAATTAATGTCTCACTGAATCTCTTAGAGAACAAATGAACTTCGCCGCTGACTATGGATATTTCACGGCCTTCCTCGTCTATCACGGGATCTTCACTGTCTTGAATAATTCGGATTCGGACCAGATTTACGTCAGTCTCAGATGGTGTAGGAGGCGGTGGAGAGTCGATGTATCCTGCGTCAATAGCCCTTATTCGGTCTTCCTCATCAATTTCTGGATCATCCCAATCATTGGATCTTTTTGGACTAGGACTGGGCAGGGGGGCCAGTCCATCCTGATCTTCGCCATCATTGAATCTGCTTAAACTAGGCTCGCCCACCGAAATGTCTTCACTGTCCTCCACGCCCATCAGGACGTTCCATGAAGATAACCTCCGGAAACGCTCGACAGACAGTGATATCTCAGAGTGGAATGATCTCTCTTTTGCATCCATCTTCGACCAGTCAATCGTGACACCGCTTTTCCTCCCCGTTTTGCCTCTGTCCTCTAACAGCGATTCAATAACTGCGTTGTTAGTAAGCGCGTTCAATCTCAGGTTAGCTAGATTGCGCAGTTGGGTCCGAATATTGGATATCCTTCTGGTCGCGGTGGATAAGCGGGCGCTACCAATCCCCTCCCGCCTCATTTGATCTACCTCTTGTTCTAAGTGGATAACCAACTTAACGACAAGGCTCCAAAAATCTGGAAATGGGAGTTTGACAGGTACCTGTTTCGACCTTTGCTGTCTGGCAACCTCGAATATTGCCTTCTCTATCCTGTCCAACTCGACACTGGTAAGGGCATCTGCCTGATCATCGTCCACCCCTCTCACCTGTACTACCGTTGAGTTAGCGATCCTTCAATGATTCCTAACCGCCACACGAATTAAGCTTCATGATTCCGACGCACTCAATAGCATATGCTTCCTCCCCAGAGTGCAGGTGTACCCGAGTGGTCAAAGGGGGCGGGCTCAAGATCCGCTGCATAGTGCTTCGCAGGTTCGAATCCTGCCGCCTGCACCAAGATGTATGAATAAACGTAGATTGCCTGATTATGAGCAGAAATGCTGTCATATTGGAACACCAATTAAAACAATAGAGCACCTCTTCAGATCTATGTCGTCTATGAGGATGTCATCTGGAACACTCGTGCTACTGATGATTTTGAGCGTTATGTCACCATTTGTCCAAGCAGACACACAAATGCCTGAAGATTCGAAAACCACGAACTCGCTTTTTCCTCATGACACACCGACGATCGACGCACTCTCTCCAGAATTACAGTGGTCCATTGCGAGAGCAAACTACCCCGTAGCGACCCTACCAACCGACTTTGAGCCACGTGATTGGACCATCATTACGAAAAGCGTAGAATCTTTGACGACCATAACGCATTCGGAAAAAATTACACCAGTTACATTTCTTGAGAACTTTTACACAGTCCCAGGTGATTCAATTGACATCAGAGATCTCAGGATCCTTCAGGACCTAAACAAGATCGAGCTCTTCTACCCTGATGATCCGGGCTTGGAACCGGTTTCTATGTCAGTTCCAAATGATCCATTGGTTACTGACCAATGGCACCTAATCAACACTGGTCAGGACGGCTCTCAAGGTGTGGACCTCAACATCACCGGTGCATGGGACAGATACAATGGTTCAGGAGTCTTGATCCGAATCATAGACGATGGATTGGATGTGAATCATGAAGACCTACAAGCAAATCACGATCAAGCAACATCCTATGATTACTGTGACAATGATCCAGATCCGAGTCCGGTTGAAACCTCTGACAACCACGGAACTGCCGTAGCAGGCGTGGCTGCGGGCATTGGAAACAACAATATTGGTATTGCCGGGGTGGCTTGGGGGGCTTCTCACAATCATGCAAGGTTCCTTTGCGGTGGCAGCGTTGTACCCGCTTTGTCTGATTTCAATCAGGTTATCGATGTTTATCACAACTCATGGGGATATGGTGGCGCAGGGTATCAAGGTTTGAGTCCGAGTAGTGCCGCTATGCTCCAGGCAGGGGCTTATGAGGGAAGGTCCTCGCTGGGGAGCATATTCACATTCTCAGCGGGAAATGAGTACACGGCGGACGAAAACGTAAACCAGAAAGGATTCCAGAAGTCCAGATACACAATAGCGATAGGTGCCGTGACGTACGCCGGGGTACAATCGTGGTATTCCAGTATCGGAGCACCTGTTTTGGTCGTTGGTCCCTCTAATGGCGGATCTCTAGGAATCACAACAGCGGATAGAACTGGAGCCGAGGGTTACAGTTCTACAAATTACACAAATACATTCGGTGGGACCTCATCCTCCGGGCCAAAGGTTGCAGGCCTGACAGGATTGATACTCGAAGCCGATCCGTCATTAACATGGAGAGACATACAGGGAATTCTGGTACACTCTTCAACAAAAAATGATCCGAGTCATGAGAACTGGTCGGTCAACGGAGCGGGACTCCCAGTCAGTCACTACTACGGCTTTGGCATGGTCGACGCCACAGCTGCCGTCAACTTAGCAGAAAATTGGACGTATCTCGGACCGGAGGTCAACGTCTCCTCCCCCCTCTACACCCCGTCGGTTAATATCCCATCCAGTGGATCACCATTATCATTTAGCCACACCTTCAATGACATGGTAAATATTGAGAGCGTGGAATTGTTCATGGATATAGATCATCCTGACCCGGAAGATCTGATAATCACACTCACATCTCCCGATGGCTACACTTCTATACTTGCAGACACCAATCCGGCAGACTATGGTAACATGAGATTCCACGACATGGTGAGTATGCACCATTATGATGAGATAAGTTCTGGAACTTGGACAATCGAAATACTAGACGTGAACCCCAGTGCTTCGGATGGCACCGTAAATAACTGGCAACTAGTTGTGCACGGAACGGAAGCCGATGCTGACGGGGACGGCTGGACTGATGAGGAGGAGGCTTTGTGCGGATCCCTTCTTAGCGACCCAATTTCAACACCAAGTGATATCGACGAGGATGGCACCTGTGACGCAATGGATGACGATGTGGACGGAGATAGCTGGATCAATGTGGCCGAGCTAGCCTGCGGTACCGACCCTTATGATTCACTAAGCACACCGATATCTGATACAGACTTGGACGGCCTGTGCGATGATGTTGACATGGACGATGACGGAGATGGAATTGAAGACAATATGGACGCATTCCCCTTGGATGGCCAAGCATGGAATGACACGGACAGTGATGGAATGGCCGATGAGACTTACAAACCGGTTTGCTGCAACTACGAATCCGAAGACTTCGAGAACCCGTCAATAAACTCCACATTTCAGTTCGAACTCGGGTCTCCGCCCATCTGGATCAGAAATAATTCAGCCTCCAATACCGGTAACTATTCCATGAGGGCAGGCCAAGTTTCAGACAGTTCAGCTTCAACGATAAGTATGACTTTGAGCACAGGAGAAGCGAACGGTAGTTTTGCGCTCAAGGTTGATTCCGAAACCAACTACGACTTCCTTGTGTTTTACATAAACGAAATTCAAATCGAGTCGTGGTCAGGTAATGTAGACTGGACAACATTCAGTTTTGAGTTAACAGCAGGGACGAATGTTCTGAAGTGGTCTTACATCAAGGATTACACTGTGTCGTCGGGCCTAGATACCGCTTGGATTGATGATATCTCCCTTCCCACCAGCCTCTTCATGACGAACCCAGAAACAACAGACTTCGGAACCAACAGGGATCATGATGATGACAACGACGGAGTCGATGACGAATTAGACCAATTCCCGCTGGACGGGTCAGAATCAGCAGACTTCGACGAAGATGGGATCGGGGACAATTCAGACTTGGATGATGACAACGACGGATGGTTGGATTTGATTGAGTTACAGTGCGGCTTCGATCCACGGGACAACTCATCCGTACCATCAGACTATGATCAGGATACCGTGTGTGACTTTCTAGATCCGGATGATGACAATGATGGTTACTCTGATACAGTTGACGACTTTCCCCTGAATACCTCTGAGTGGGTAGATTCTGACTTAGATGGCCTTGGCGATAACTTTGATCTTGACGATGACGACGATGGGTACAATGACACTGATGACGACTTCCCACTCGATCCCTCTGAATGGGATGACCTAGACGGTGACGGAGTTGGTTCAAACGAGGATACAGATGATGACGGTGACGGGGTTTTGGACATTGATGATGCATTCCCGAATGATCAAGATGAATTCATTGACACCGACTCTGATGGTGTAGGCGACAATGCTGACACCGATGATGACGGTGACGGGGTGTTAGATGTGAATGACATATTCCCCCTAAACTCGACTGAATGGTCGGATTTTGACTTGGATGGTTTAGGAGATAACTCCGATGAAGACGATGATAATGACGGAATCGATGACTCTGATGACATGTTCCCCAACGACCAAAATGAATACGTCGACACAGACTCCGATGGGCTTGGTGACAATGCTGACACCGACGATGACGGTGATGGCACACCAGATGTCAATGATGCCTTCCCTCTGGATCCACTTGAGACAATCGACACGGATTCAGACGGAATCGGTGACAATACCGATATCGACGATGACGGAGACGGCGTTCAGGATGAACAAGATGCGTTCCCAAAGAGTCCAGCTGAGTCAGTTGACTCGGATGGCGATGGACTCGGTGACAACGCCGACACCGACGATGATGGTGATAGCATCCCGGATTTTGACGATATTTTCCCGCTTAACGCCGGCGAGTGGTCTGATTTAGACATGGACGGAATTGGCGATAATGCAGATTCTGATGACGACGGCGATAACGTGTCGGACGTCGATGATGCATTCCCCTCCAATTCTGACGAGTGGTCGGATTTCGACATTGATGGAATTGGCGATAATGCAGATCTCGATGATGATGGAGATGATGTGGATGACGAGAGTGATAATTGTCCCGAAACGACCAGTGTAATGGGAGCTGCAGATGCCAATGGGTGTGCAGCACAACAAAGAGACACGGATGGCGACGGGATTACTGACGATCTGGATTCTGACGATGACGGCGATGGATGGACAGACATACAGGAAGTTGCTTGTGGATTCCCAGAGCTGGATTCCTCTACATCCCCGATTGATACAGATGATGACGGCCTGTGTGATGTAATAGACCAAGACGATGACGATGACGGAGTTTTGGATTCCGATGACGCCTTCCCCTTGGATGGCACAGAAACAATAGATTCTGACGAGGATGGAATCGGTGACAACTCAGATTCCGATGACGATAATGACGGAGTTTTGGATTCCGATGACGCCTACCCACTCGACTCATCGAGAACGTTTGATGAGAGAATCCTCATGGTTGCAATTGGCTTGGGCTCGATACTTGGCACCATCTTGGTGATGACTTCACTCCTCGGTTTCAGAAGACGACCCAAGAGGGCTAAGAATGAAGACATTCAAATCATGCTAGAAGCACTGGAAGAATGACAAACGGAGCCAAATAATGGCTAAAATTAGAACTTTCCCTGAAGATTTTCAGGTTGACGAACAAGAACCGAAACCGGGACTGGTCGTCAGAGCAGATCCCAACCAACCATTCATCGTCTTCAGGCTACGGAAAAAGGGGTGGGAGACTCAAGCTCTTCTGGCGAAAATTTCGAAAGACAGAGGAATCCCCCCCTCTGCATGGGGTCTTTCTGGGCTGAAAGACAAGAGGTCTGTCACCACCCAGTTAGTATCCCTCCCTCATAGATACGCTCCTGATAGAGTCATATCTGGAAAAGACTGGGAACTAGTTTTC
This sequence comes from Euryarchaeota archaeon UBA552, assembly GCA_002499585.1. Taxonomy (GTDB): domain Archaea; phylum Thermoplasmatota; class Poseidoniia; order Poseidoniales; family Thalassarchaeaceae; genus MGIIb-N1. Next base: position 49,548 of record DAMH01000009.1, read on the forward strand.
TTTGGTGGGTCCAATCGCCCACTGAAGTCGGGAGACCACCAGGGAAATATGTTCAACATACTAGTCCGGGACATCACCAATCGCGGGGTACAACTTCTCCCTGGTCGAATTTCTCAAATGAAAAAGATAGGGATACCAAATTGGTTTGACTCTCAGAGGTTTGGATCAGCATCTAGAGGACAACTGCCTGGGAGTTTTGTCGTGCAAGGCGATTTAATCGGAGCCATGAAGATCCATTTGACAGGACCACAAAAATTCGACAGATCTTCTAGAAGGAGAGATAAAAATCGATTAAGTGAGATATGGCCAAATATCCATAAAATCGACGCTAATTCGCTTGAATACAGACCTTTTGCTAGGATTCTCAAAGCTTGGAAAACCCCCAACTCTTCAACAGATGAATCAGCAAGACTAGCCTATCAAGCAGTACCAAAATCCCTGAGAGGCCTTTGGCTATCTTCTTGGCAGTCAGCATTATGGAATGACGCACTGAGGGAAATCTTACATTCAGCGTATGAGAATCATCTTCTTAGGTCTGTAGAAATTGGTGTTGGCGGCCCTGTAATATACCCAGAGGCCCCGGTTGGAAGAAGGGGAAAATCAAAACACTCTCTGGTTCAGAGCATATCGAGGGTACTTGGATCCATCCCCAAAGTCCTAGAAATGCCTACACCATTCCCAAATGAAAATCGGCTTGTGCACCCAACTATTTCCAGAAGGATCTCTAAAACATCACCAAAATCCCTGGAGGTATTAGAGGATCTAAAAATTAAGATCGCCACATTCGACCGTGAGACTGTGATATTTCCTAATGATTTTAGTTGGGATGACCCTGAAATAGATGACGTTCATGGATCTCCCAAACATAAGAGATGGAAATGTAAGATTTCGTTTAAGCTGCCGAATGGGGCCTACGCAACAAATGTGGTCAGACGACTTTTTGATTGATAATGGTTAATCCTCTAGCAATCTTCCTAACATTTCAATTACCCCTTTGGGGCCTTTATTTCTGGTTATTGAAGTGGCCGATGACTTGACAACGTCGAGATGATCATCTACCGCCACTGAAAACCCTGTCAGGTTAAACATTGGAACATCATTCAGCGCATCCCCACATGACAGGACCCGTTCTGGTTCAACCCCCCTTCTTGGAAGCATTATTTCTAGCGCTGTCCTCTTGTTAATTCCTGTCTCTGTGACATGGATTGCAAATCCCGTCCCAACAATCCGGAGATCGGAGAATTCAGATTCCTTCAGTAGCTCCCTCATTTTTCCTATATCCTGTGGTCCTGATATGCACCATTCGGTTTCCCTCCATCTGTTTGACTCTATACCTCGGGGGTCAATCGAATTGATTTTTGTTGATAGCCATTCAATGGATTCCCTGCACCTATCGCCATTGGCTCGCAGCTCTATTTGCTGTCCTTTTGGACCGTCCCACAAAACTCCTCCATTCTCTGCGATGATAAACCCAGAAAGGCCAAGGGCTTGATGTATAGGCGTGAGGTTCGGCAGCGTCCGACCTGAGGCCAATGAGACCGTGACCCCCCTTTCTTCAACACTCTTCACTAGTTTGATCAGGCCTGGTACCATCCCCCCTCTGTCCATCAGAGTACCATCTACATCGAACACAATCATGTCAATTTCATCAATTCCGGGAATGTCCAGACCACCCTCAGTCGGTACGACCATGCCCCTCGGGATAAACCGCAGTTTGAAGTTCTACGGGCTCACATAGCAATACATGGGGCCAGATGCCGGAGGTAATGGGGGAAACAGAAAACCCGGTTCTCCATTCAGATCTGATGATTTCAAACTGGGTGATGAGATTTATTTTTTACCTTCAGATGAGACGGACTCTGACGATGGGGTTTCTAACCTATCACCAGACGGTATTACGGAGTTTGAGTGGGGTCTTAGAGGCCTAGACTGTCCAGATTGCGCCATGAAGGCGACGACAGTCCTCAAGAGAGTACCGGGAGTAAAAGAAGCGGTAGTCTCTGCGACAGAGGGTAGAGTCAGGCTGAAGATGGATGTCTCTACGGGGAGAACTTCCAGGGCAAGTTCAGTCCTCTCTGGATTAGGGCACACTCCAGATATCGGTTGGGAGGAGGTAATAGGAGTGGTACCCACTATTGCCGCGGCGTCTATTGGTATTGACAGATATCAGCTCATGGAAAGAATCCTTGAGGTTCCAGGGGTGTTGGATGTGAGGACGGAAAACGCTGTTCTCGAAATAATAAGAACACCGATCAGAGACCTGAGAATTAGGAATTACTCCGGGGCCAAGCTCAACTCAATATTAGGCGGTCATTTCAGAACAAGGCCATCTCAAGTTATCAGGCTCAGAGACGATCAAAAACAACTCATATCCGCTCTCTTGACAATACCTGCTCTGTTGGTCTTAGTCACTCTGGACTACATTGGTGTGCATGGATTCATATCTTCGATTTTTACAATGTTTATTGTCATGGCTGCCGGCCAACAGATGTTCAAAACAGCAATTTCAAGCCTTTTTAACATGGTTTTCGGCTTTCAACTTCTTACATCAATGGCAGTGTTGGGAGCGTTTTTGATGGGGGAGTGGATTGAGGCTGTAATTGTGACAGGTTTGGTCGCCTTGGCGTCCTATATCGAAGAGAGGACCCTGACTGAAGCTAGAAAAGCCATGCAAGGAGGGTTAGATAGATTGCCAAACTCTGCAAGGGTAGTGTCCGATAACGATGGTAACATCATTGAGAACATGGAACATGGAGATGGCATGACTCCAATCGATGGGGTAATAACAGGAGATCTAATTGAGATTAGGTCTGGAGAAGTAGTTCCTGTGGATGGGAGAGTGGTGGATGGGAACGGACTGATAAACAAAGCACCTCTGACCGGAGAACCACTCCCTGTGCCCGTTGGTATGGGTGATTCAATAGAGGCAGGTCTGACACTGGTTCGAGGTCCATTAGTCATCGAGACGGTGGATGTTGGTCAGGCGACAAGGTTGTACTCTCTGATAGAAATGGTGAGGAGATATCGAGAAACTCCCTCCCGAACACAGACCATCATCGAAAAATTCACCGCAACATGGGTGCCATTTGTACTAATATCCTCAATCATGTACGGGTTATATTCCGGAAACATGGTCGCGACGCTAATACTCTGGGTAGTATCATGTCCGTGCGCATTACTCCTCGCCGCTCCTGTTCCACATGCCACTGCTTTATCCGCTGCGTCTGCCGCTGGAGTAGTCGCTCGAGGAGGGGATATAATTGAAAACATCGCCAGTGCCAACCTAGTCCTACTCGACAAGACAGGGACCCTAACCTCAGGTACACCGAGAATTCACTCTATTGAAACAATAAGGGGGATAGATGACAAAACCGCGCTATCTATTGCCGCTGCCTTGGAAAGGAGAAGTAATCATCCATATGCAGAAACAATAAGAAAAGAAGCCATAGAAATGTCATTGGAAACCAAAGTAGCACGGGAAATAGCAGATGGCGAGGCAGGGGTAAGTGGTATCATTGATAGTATCAGAGCAGCTTTTGGGTCTCCAGCTTGGATAAAAAAACAAGGTTTCAGACCAAACTCAAGGTTGGAGGAAATTGCCAAGAATGCATCAAAAAACGGATTGGGTTGCAGTCTTCTTTCTTACGAAGGACGTGTAATCGCCCTATTCACATTCATAAATGATGATCATAGAGCTGGTGCAGATACCCTCGTTAAATCTCTGAGGGCCAACAAGATGGAAGTTCAGATCCTATCTGGGGATCAACAGGGTGCAGTTGAGAAATTTGGATCCAGCCTCGGCATACCTCCCTCCAAATGCAGGGGGGGAGTCACGCCAGAAGAGAAAGCAAAGATTGTTGATGATTTGACAAATGCCAGAGTTACTCTGATGGCGGGGGATGGTTTCAATGACTCAGGCGCACTTGCAGCTGCAAGTGTAGGAATTGCGATGGGATCTGGAGAACAAATAAATTTGGAAGCCGCAGATGTCCTCATACCGGGCCAGGATCCCATGACTATAGCCAAATTAGTTCAGATATCCAAGAGGACCAGGAAGAGAGTATCGTTTAACATTGCAATCTCGATGACAGTTACCGCCGTACTAGTTTTGACAACAATGTTTGGAATAAATTCTAGCATAGCTATCGGCATAGCACTGCACGAAGCATCAGTATTCATTGTCATATTGAATGGCATGCTAGTAAAGGATTCAGGTGAGTCGCCGACAAGAGTCGTGAAATCAGTTCTCACTCAACTCACAAAGGATATATTCGATTCATTTGCGATTATCAAACCAAATTTACGGAATCCTGCGACCACTTCATGAATGAGAACACACAGGATTGGCTGTGGATGGCGTATCTGAGATCGAGTCCAAGGTAGCCCCTCCCATCGCAAGATGCGCTCATTGTCAGGGAATGCTGCCCCTAGGTCTCGGAGACAAGACCTGTACTCTCTGTGGGGCCATTTGTCGTGTAACACATGAAAGGACCTTAATCGATCTCAGAGAGGAGAAAATAACTTGTCCAAAATGCTCCACAATCGTAATTGCCGGTACCGAAGAAAGGCCGGTAGATCTAATCTGTGGATCTTGTCAATCTCCTTTTCGTATTACTCCAAAGATAGTGAAAGTGGAGATAGGATGTCCTTCTTGCGACCGCCTGTTAAGATTGAAACCTAGACCCGGAACTAGGAATATCAACTGTCCTGCGTGCAAGAGTGAATTTTCTGTGACGTTCTGAAACATCAGGGGCATTGAATACTGTGGACCTCCTCGGAATACCCCCGAGCGTGTGGTTATGAGTGGCTCAGAGAGTATCGACAATGCCTCTGAAGAGCTCCAAGCAATACGGAGAGAGACAATAGATCGAATCAAGAACAGCCGTCAGATAACAACAGATCCGAACTCACTGACATTGGCTTCCGATGCGATTAGGCCCGATGTTAATTTAGCGCTTTCAGAAACAGTAGCAAGGTTAGACGAAGCGCGAAGAATCATTCAAAATACAAATTATCTTCGAATTGAAGACGGTCTCCGCCGTTTGAGTTATGATCAAGATGAAATCGAAGAAAACGAAATATCCATTCTTGAAAAAAGGGTAATTTCAGCCGAAGAGAGGCGTCAGAAAATAGATATGGAGACCAGACTGGCCTCCCAGGAGAGAAAATTCAGAGACCTCCTCGATATGGAGAGGAAGAGAATCTCATCAACATTATCCTCTGACATCAGGGAGCGAGTTTCCAAGGTCATTGAAAAAGAGTTTAACCAGAGGTTAGATGCAATGAAAAATAGAATGGAGATTGAGCAAAAATCAGAAATTCGCAGATTGGAAAGGAGGTTAGAAGCCGAATTCTACGATTTATACTCAAAATCTTCTGATATCAAGATTGATGCCAAAAGGGTTGAGCTACAGAGTGAAATGCGAAATCGTTTGCATTCATTCAGAATTAGGCGTGAGGCAGAGCTTGAGAAGGAAATTGAGGATAGGAGACGGAGAACTCAAAGAGACAACGAGTTGGCGTTGAGAGGTGAGATTAAATCACTGGAAGCCGATGCACAACAAGAAATTGACGAGGAGCTTCAATTGTGGTACGAGGCAGAGATGAAATCTATGGGGAAGATAGAAATCATGAAAAAAAGAGAGATATTTCTGACAAAAGCAGCAGAAATGGAGCGAAGAATCGAAGATCTCCGATCGAGAAAGATATCTAAGTTGAGAGAAAAAATCAGGAAGATGACTAAAGTTTCACACCATGGTTTCAATGTTAAAAAAATAGAGAATGAAATCATTAATGAATGGGATAGAATTTCAGATAAAATCCTAGATGGCTTAGACCTCGATCACCCATGATGTCCCCCTGAAATCATTCTCAACCGCTCATTCACATCACCTGCCAGATCCCAGTAAGCAAGGCTACCAGGGTGTCTTTTTATTGCACTCTGGGTGAGACTTACAGGAGCCCCGTATAGCGGGGCCTCTGCAACAGAGATGCTCCTAGGAATAGCCGTTCTGAGTATCCGGCCCCCGAAATGCCTCGCTGCTGAGTCCGCGACCTCTCTTCCGAGGTTTGAACCCGATTGAACCATGGTCAAGGCAATTCCCAGAAGGCGTAGTGAGGGGTTTACTGCACTCTGGACCCTTCTCAAGGTGTCCAGTAATTGCCCCATACTTTCCAGAGCATAGAACTCTGCTTGTATGGGGATCAGAAGCCAATCTGCTGCAGTCAAGGCATTAATTGTCAGAAGACCCAACGAGGCTGGAGTATCAATGATGATCAGGTCAAATTGGTCCATTGCACTCTCCAGTGCAATTTTTAGTCTGTGCTCTCTGCCTATCTTCATCGCTAATTCTATTTCTATTCCCGATAGGTCAAGATCTGCTGGCAAAAGAGACAAACGGTCCACTTTGTGGTGCTTAGGAGGTCCTTTTGATTTGGTTGGATTTTGTTTTTTCCAAGCCCTTTTCATCCAAAGCGTCAGATTGTCTGGAGATATTATGAAGGGACTACTATCGATTTTTGAACCATCTATAACCTTCTGAAAAAGACTATTCATTGTTTGTCCGAGACTGTTCTTTTCAACGCCGAAAGTCGTTGCGACGTTACCTCTTGGATCGAGATCCACGATCAAAACCCTTCTTGGTGGAATCCCTCTATCGCCATCTCCCATTGAAAGGGAGACTCCTAGGTTTGTGACTGTGGTTGTCTTCCCACAACCACCTTTGTGATTCACCACGGAGATAACCGTCGCACGTGCCATGAAACGTGCAGAGCATGAGGGTGATTTGTATTTGCTCACTGGACTACAGGAACTGGAACTTCGGAAATTACCTTCCTGACAATGTGCTCCCCGGTAATGCCCCTTATTTTCGATTCGGGTTTTAGGACAATTCTGTGGCTTACAACATCAAGTGCTACACGTTTGACATCATCAGGGATAACGTAATCCCTTCCATCAATTGCAGCACTGGCTCGGGCTGTCTTGAACAAAGACTGACTCGCTCTTGGAGAAGCACCAGTTACAACTCTATGATCCTCTCTTGTTCGATGTACTAATTCGACGATATATGTTAAAATCGCAGCATCTACATGCACCGTCTCAAGTGCTTTTTGCATTGCTACCACTTTCTTTGGACTGGTTATGGTCTCAACATCGTGATCGTCCTTGCCCCTCAGTTTCCTTCGTTGGAGTATGGACTTTTCTTCTTGTCGATCTGGGTAGCCCATTGACATCTTCATTAGAAAACGATCCATCTGAGCTTCTGGTAGCGGATAAGTACCCTCCTGTTCGATGGGGTTTTGCGTGGCTATGGTGATGAAAGGTGCCGGTAGCTTGTGGGTGATCCCCTCAATCGTGACTTGCTTCTCTTCCATTGCTTCCAGAAGTGCTGCTTGAGTCTTTGGCGGAGCACGATTGATTTCGTCCGCAAGGAGGACATTGGTAAACAACGGTCCGGGCCTGAGTTTGAATTCCCCCGCCTGCTGGTCGTACATGTAAGTTCCCATTATGTCAGCTGGAAGTAGATCTGGAGTGAATTGTACGCGTTTGAACTTGCATCCAAGGGCAGTTGCGAATGTATTAGCCATCAAAGTCTTGGCTAGGCCGGGAAAGTCTTCCAAAAGCATATTTCCGTTTGATAGGACTCCCACAGCAATTTTTCGCAGATTCTCTTCTTTGCCTATGATTACCTTGGAGACCTCACCCATTAGGTTGTTCGAAATCATAGACACTGTTTGAATGAGTTCTCTTGAATTTGGATCGCTCGCTGCCATCGCCATGGTGAAACCCTGCATCGAACCGCGTACAACCGCATTAAAGGGTTGGGGGGCAATGGAACACTCGTAGCTCAACGTCCCCAAAAGTGATCTTCACGACGATGGATTTGTAGCAATTCCTCCAGAATCTCTTGTTCAGAGGCACTGAGACTCATTTTACGCAACCGCTTAGCGTGATTCTCAGGCACATCTACGAGCATCGTATCTTCCTCGGATATTTGCCTGCCGACGGTGACTCCATCTATTGCGACTGCGACCTCATCCCCCTGCTTAGCTTCTTTTTTTGTTTCATCTCCGACCCTTATCGATTTTATCTGCCCAACAACGACCCCGTCCTTGAGAAGCTTCTGGCCAATGTGTATCCTGCCCCCTAATACCCTGACCCCGATTACTGCTGGCTTACTCACTCTGAATGTGTGGTCAGGCAGAAAGAGGACCCTGCCAGGGTAAACCGTCTTTTCTCTGGACTCTTCTTCTAGTTCCCTAGCTCGTTCCGAAACCCATTCTTCTCGATGTTCCAGAATGTGATAGATAATATCCGAGCATATGACCTTCAGACCATTTTCATTCTTGTCAATCTCATGTTGGGCTTCTGGTAAAACGGTTGTTGAAAATCCAAGAATAAGCCTGTGTAAGGGGTCTGAGGAGGATTCGACACTCCTGACATCCTTTCTCCCGATTTTTCCGATCGATGCTGATCTTATAGGCACTCCAACCTCTTTCAACTCAGCAGCCAATGCTTCAAGACCACCTACTGTGTCTGATTTTATGCAGACACCCTCTTCTTCGATCTCGAGACTGAGTCTACCCTCCTCATTTGCAAGATTAAGCGCTCTTTCCCGTTCATCAGCATCTGAAACAACCCGTAACGTGGTGCCTGCGAGAACCCCATCCAAGTCTGGAGCTGACAGCTTCAGACCTGAAGCTGCTTCTGCATTCTCAGTATCGTTCCAACGGTCTCCTGCATCCCGCATTTCCGACATACCCCTGGGTTTGAAAAGCCCTCTAACGGTTGTTGCAACCCCTCCCTCGGATGTCACCAGAACTATTTCATCTCCCTTTGATATTGAGCCTCTGTGAAGGATGACGTCGAGCGTCCTCCCCAATCCTCTCTCTTCCTTCATCTCGAGCACTGTCCCCTCTCCTGGACCGTCCACATCTGATAACTGATCTGACAAATACCTCTCAGCAAGACCTATGACAACTGCCAACAGATCTTGTATCCCCTCCCCCTCTTTGGCTGAAATCGGGACCAGTGCAATCTCCTTTGTGAAATCCTTGATTCGGTCATACCTTTCCAGATTAAATCCGTATTCTCCGAATCCTCCTACCAGATTCCAGAAGGACTGATCTAGAAATCCAAGAGCATCTTGTGTTTGATTTCTCATTGAAGCAGCCATAGGACGCCCTTCGACACTTTTCCATCCATGAATCCTGTCGACTTTGTTACCGGCTACAACAAACGGTGTTTTTGCCTTTTTTAGAATTCTAATACTCTCGACGGTCTGTGGTCTCAAACCTTCCCTGAGGTCAACGACTAGTATCGCGATGTCCGCAAGGGAACCGCCTCTGTTCCTGAGAGTAGAGAAAGAGTGATGACCTGGGGTGTCTATGAACAACAAACCCGGTGAGTCGAATGACCGCCCTCCAAGTAATGGTCCGCAAAGGGAATTCAACAAGATGGAAGGGACTTCTGTTGCACCAATGTGCTGCGTTATCCCGCCTGCTTCCCTGTCCATCACCGAAGCCTGTCTGTCAGAGCCTAATGACCGAATGTGGTCCAAAAGACTTGTTTTACCATGATCCACATGGCCGAGTACCGCCACTATTGGTTGCCTTCTTCCCATTGTAGCACCGCACCATGAAGTTCCATCCCTAGATTTTTAATTTCATTCGTATATGTGGATTTCAGTGTCTCTGACCCAATCTACCAATCCATCTGGAAACCATAACTCCAATTCGAATCTTGCAGTTTCTGGTCCGTCGGAACCGTGGATTACATTATGGCCAATGTCCATTGAAAAATCCCCCCTTATGGTGCCGGGAGGAGCTTCTTTCCCGTCCGTCGGACCGATCAAATTCCTTGCGACTGTTATCGCCCCGATGCCAGTCCACGCCATCGCTACTACAGGCCCAGAAGTGATAAACTCGATGAGTCCGCTGTAGAAGGGCCTCTCACTGTGAACTGCATAATGAGTTTCTGCCAACTCATGGCTGGGCTTAAGTTGTCTAAGTCCTACTAAACGTAGGCCTTTGTTTTCAAATCTACCAATTATGTCGGATACCAGTCCTCTCTGGACACCGTCAGGTTTGATCATCACAAAGGTCGTCTCCATGTCACCCATGATCCGCCGAACCCCCTTTCCTATTTCAACGCAAAGTATGAAAACTGGATTACTTGATTTTTAGGAACAAAATAATCGTGCGTGTTAGGAGGTTATTTCAGGAAACGATTCTCTTTCTGCACCTTGTAATACCGACAAATACCACGACCGGCATCAATATGAGTATGTAAGCCACAGAATAGAACATGCCATTGAGACCATCGCCATAGGCCAGTGAGCGTGTAATTAGGGCCGCATGTGTTAAGGGTAGGCAATATGCTATGTTTTGGGCAACAACTGGAAACTCGCTCAGCGGAAAAAACGTCCCAGCCAGTATGAACATGGGATTAATGAGCAAAAAGAATGGGATGTTAAACCAGTCAATTGAGGGGGTGTGCGAAGTTAAGATGAGACCCATTCCTGCAAACATCATCCCAATGGGTACAGCTACGATTGGCATCATTATGGCACCGGAAAATGAGACTAATTGCATGTTTACCAAATAACCCACGAAGGTTATCGCAGCAGTCATCATAGTCGCATTAACCACAGACTTGGTTGTGGCCCAAACAAGTTCTGCTACTAATACATCGTTCGCTGAGGCAGGAGTAGCCGCTATGGCCTGCCATGTTTTTTGATAGTACATCCTAACAAACGCTGAGTAGGTAGCTTCGAAGAACGCTCCAAACATCATGGAAATAGCCAAAATTGAGGGCGCGATGAATTCGACGTAGCTTACACCCCCCATTTGGTTGATGTACGCTCCGACACCAAAACCGAAACCGAGTAGATACAACATTGGTTCAACAAGTGGAGGCAGGAGGTTGGTTTTCCATGTCCTTAACCAGACATCTAGGTGTCTTCTCCACACCATGTGGACCATAACGGGTGAGACCCCAAAAATTTCTTTCATCAAAATCACTCCCTAAGTTGCCTTCCGGTGAGTTGCAAAAATACATCTTCCAATGTAGCTCTTCTCCGTATCACATCTTGTATCGAAATATCGGTCTCAAACTCGTCTGCCAAATCATGAATACCCGATCCATAGGCTATTATCCGATCCGCAATCCTGCTAAATTTCGCCCCGAGGTCCTCAATCAAAATCTGTATCCTATCCAATGTAGCCCCCCCATCCTCATAAGAAGCGAGAAACTCAACAGCCTCCTTGCCGACCGTGCTCAAGATCAGATCCTTAGGAGAGCCTCTGACCAGTATTTTGCCCCCATCAACTATTGCTAGATCATCGCAAAGTAACTCGGCCTCATCCATGTAGTGAGTCGTAAGGAGGATTGTGTTGCCGGACCGTCGGTAACTTCTGATTTGGTCCCACACCCGATGCCTGGCCTGAGGATCTAGCCCTGTTGTTGGCTCGTCGAGGATCAGCAGGTCGGGGTTGTTGATTAGCCCCCTCGCTACAATTAATCTTCTCTTCATCCCTCCGGACAAATTTGTTATCTTCTCATTGGCCTTTTCTGTCAGGCCGACGAGTTCCAAAAGATCAGACGCCTTCTTCTTCGCTTCTGTGCCATGAATTCCGAAATAGCGAGCGTAGACGATTAGATTGAACATGGAAGAGAAATCCGGGTCTAAATTGTCCTCCTGTGGTATAACTCCTATTCTTGATCTGACTTCTCTGCTCTGTTTTTCCACATCCATCCCGAACACCTCCAATGAACCACTGGTTAGAGGGGATGATGCTTGGAGCATTCGAATCATGGTTGTTTTACCAGCACCGTTTGGCCCTAGTAGTCCGAAGCATATTCCTTGTTCTACATCCAGGTCTATGCCGTCGACAGCTACCAAATCTCCGAAATGTTTCCTGAGACCCCTGGCCGATATAGCTATGGAGGATTCCGACATGACATCTGCCTCTTCTACATCCTTTGTTTGAATAAGTGTGTCATACGTCGCGCAAGCGGTTTGGCGTTATGTCATTTGGAGATAATCGATTCGCACCGAAGGAATTTATGTCTGCATCACTTGGATATCCGACGCAGATACCGCAGAGTAGAGAGTAATTTTTACTGATGTCAAACTCTTCTCGAACGGCATCTTCCCATACCGCCACTGAACCCTGTGCACAGGTGCCTAAACCCATCGAATGAGCAGAAAGCATCAGGTTTTGCATGAATAGGCCAGCATCAGAGGCGGCAAACTTTCCAAGACTTCGGTGGGTGAAAAGAAACAACTCAACAGGCGCACCAAAAAACTCGTAATTCCTCGCCCAGAATCTGTTTCTGGCATCTCTGTCTTCCCTATCGATGCCCAGATGAGCGTACAACTCCTTCCCAATCTTCTGCGAGCGAGGGAGCAAATCAGGGTGATATTTTTTCACGACAAGCCAGTTACTTGTTGGGAAACCATACCGCCTTATCAGAGAATTGACTTTCCCCTTTATTCCTGACCCCCGAAAATTTTTCACAGCGTCCCATCGACGAAGGAACTCATTAGAGAGACGATCTCTGACTGACCCAGTTGCAACTGCGACCATAAATGGCCTTGTGTTGCTCCAACTCGGTGCGGTCAGACCGTCTTGAATGATCTGCTCAATCATAGACTCGGGGACAGGATTCGGAAGGAAATCTCTGGTTGATCTCCTAGAAGCAAGAAACTCACTAAACTCTTCCAATGGCATCATCTCCTGCGCTGTCCGAGGCCATGCACCCAATTAATCACATTGCTAGGACCCATCAAATCTATGTTTTCATGGAAATTGGGGTATCACCCGTTGTAGGCGTCACATCGGATTAGCCTCGTTGGAAAATACAGTCCTTCAATAACGTCCCTGTGCGAAAACTGGTCATGAACTTGAAAGCCACAGCGATAATAATAACAGGTCTTTTGTTGCTATCACCCACAACAATAGGACAAGAGAATCAGGAACCCTCTGAGGCAGACGGAGAAATCTGCTACAACACAGCTACTCACACCATTTCAGCCGGCGCGTCCTTCGACGAGTGCATGGCCTACGCATACTACGTCGACGCCGACTTCGACGGGATGATCTTCACAGGGTGCTACAACTCTGTCAGCCACGTTGCTGATCCTACTGTCAATCAAACGGTGTGTGAAGCATACGCATGGGTCCCAGCCGTAGACATAGCTATGACTGCACAAGCAACCACAATACACAACTCACTGGTGGCTGCCCTTGCTCAAGCAGAACTTGTCACGACCCTACAAGGAACAGGTCCGTTCACGGTCTTCGCTCCTACAGACTACGCCTTCGCAGCGGCTGGGATAGACTTGGCCTCCCTCGACAGCGAGGAAGGCAAAGCGGCACTCATTGACATATTGACCTATCACGTCGTGGTCGGCTCGGTTAACTCATCGTCTTTGACAGACGGCATGACTGTAGGTGCATACAACGGAGATGACCTGACTTTTTCCGTAGGACAGGGGGTCATGGTCAATGACGCTAATGTCACTCTTGCTGATGTCCCAGCCTCAAACGGTATAATCCACGTGATAGACAAGGTCCTAACACCTCCAGCAGAAGACATTCCAACAGTCGCCTCAGGAACAGGAAACCACACTGCTTTGGTAGCAGCCCTGGCGCATGTGGGGTTGGTTTCAACCCTGCAAGGTGATGGCCCATTCACAGTGTTTGCTCCTACAGACCAAGCATTTGCCGATTTGGGAATTGACCTTACAACCTTCGACACGGATGAAGAAAACGCAACACTCATTGACATACTAACCTACCACGTAGTTGACGGGGAAGTAATGTCATCAGACCTATCTGATGGAATGACAGCAACATCAATCAACACGGATGTGCTAACCTTCGAGGTAAACGACAACGGTGTAATGGTGAACAACGCAAACGTCATTCAAGCAGATGTTACGACTTCTAATGGTGTAATACACATCATCGACAAGGTTCTGACACCCCCTTCAGACGAACCACCAACACCGGAAGGATGTGACTACATCGTCGGAATCGACGAAACAGGGTTCGCGTTTGATAAACCGGATTTATCCATTGCCGTCGGTGAAACTGTGTGTTGGATTTGGAACGACGAGGGTATGGCCCACAACGTCGCAGAGATCAGCGAAGAGGGCGATAAGGACCGCAAGGTGGGTGGAGAGTACAGTGGACAGCCAGAGATTAACCTAGACTATCGAATAACATTCGATAACGACGGGACCTTCCACTACATCTGTGAACCACATGTTTCCATGGACATGGTCGGAGTTGTAGTCGTGGGCACTGGAATCGATCCTCCTCCCCCAAGTGCTGAGCCGGAACCAGATAATGTGCCGGGTTTCCTTGGGACTTCCGCGCTAGTTGCGTTACTGGGGGCTGCATTGCTCGCCTCCAGGGGACGGAATGACGGGTGATATCTCGGTCTTAGTCCAATGAAGATGGTCCCTCTCCTAGTGGCACTATCATCACAACCAGCTCTTCTGGTTTCTCTACGGCGATCACTCCTCTGATATTTTGGGACTCAGCCAGATCAGAACTCGCTTCAGCTAGTTTTATTCTGGTACCCCGTATGGATATTGACAATCCTGATGACAGTTCAGGGGCTTCCCCGGGCAGCCATATGCCGAGCCCTCCTAGATCTGGATGATGAGTGATCGCTAGCGAGCCCTCGTCACTATCCACGACTCTTAGTATCCTTAGGTGATCTTCAGCGTTAATGAGGTCTGATGAATCCCTCCATTCCATCCAAGTTTCACCGATGGGCAACATATGTTCTCCAACCGCCTCCTCTATCTCCGTATTGACAGCTTCGTGCTTCTCCATGGTTGAGACATCAATTGTGTTCAACTCATCCAAAACTAGCCTCAAGCCTCGTCTTTCCTCGTCCTCTTCTCCGACGGCAGCCACATTCACCAAGGTGAGCAGATTCCGAATCCTATCCACTTCGTTCTCGTTATCCGATTCGATTGCACATTCTAGGGCCTCATCAAAAATCTCCAATGCCAGCCACGGCCTATCTATTCCCATGAGAGACCTCGCAAGATCCAACAATGGCTCAATAGCAGCGCCCTTATCCTCATTAATCAGGCCGGCTGCACTTCTTATCATGGCCCTGGATGCCTCTCCATCCCCAGCGAGGTAGTGTGAGATGCCGGCTGCGATAATGTGTTTGATTTTGTTATCATTGGTTAGGCTAGATTGTCTGGCAGCACTTTCAAACAATGAAGCAGCTCTTGTTTGCTCATTAGATGCTAACGCCATCAGACCCAGATGATGCATTGTACGAGATTCAGCCTTCGAGTCATCAGAGAGAGTTGACTGGCTAAGCGCTCTTGCCATATGGAGACTTGATGCCTGATTCCGACCAAGAGATCCGGCGAGCAAACCCAAGACAGCCTCAAATCTTGAAACCGGACCAGCCATAGTTCTGTGGGCGATCATACAAAGCTCGTCATCGAGCGGCGATAGCCCGGCACCTATCCTCTCGTAGACGCTTTGCAATAGCTCCAGTCCGTAATCATACATGCTCCCAGGATCCTCGTCCTCCCCCAACAAGGACTCAAGATGGTCGTCAATTTCCTTGATGGGCTCGCAGACCTGCGGTAATCTACCGAGTCTCTTCATGGAGGATTTTTTTATCCTCTCTCCATCAATATGCCTTCTTAGAGCAATAACAAGGGATTCGTCCAGTCCGTCTCCCTCTGTATCGGGTCTGCGGCGGGAGGGTTTACTGGACAATAGACTCTCGATAAGCCAGGTTAACTTACCCTGGATGTCATACTCTCCGGCCCTACTTATTGCGTATCGCATCTCAGCCGCTCTGATTCGCTTTGCAAGGGATCTCAATTTTCTTGAATCTGATTCGCTAGCTACCTCGGAAAGCCTCTGGATGAACGTCGAAGGTGGACACGTAGGGTATGAAAATCCTGCCTTTTCCCTTGTGGTTGTCATTTTGTAATCATCAGACACTAAAATTACCTCACGTCCCAAATTGTGCTGTCTTGCCGCTAAAACCATCAACGAAATATCGACGTCTTGGGGGGCTGCATTCTCTCCGATCACTCTTGACAAAACACGAATCTCGTCTTCTGGGATTGTACTGGTGTTGATTATAGGACTCAATACATCCAATACCTTTGGTCTCCCTTTCCAAGTTCTGAACCTAACAGTCTTCACCTCAACATGAACGCCAGATGTCACATGAATCTCGCTATTAGTTTTCGATAGTGTCCGATTCATACAATTAATGGCATCCTCTGATGCAATCGAACCTAGGTGAATAAATGCGTTTGAATCGACTATCCATTGCGTCATGTCAGTCTGTGTATACCCAAATCATGTTATCTTTTACTCATTTTGGATATGTTCAGACAAATTCATTGGGACATACCCCAACACAACGTCATGGAATTGACGATGGTCGGTGCTTATGTCGGCATGGCTCTGGTCCTGGCGGCCTTCGCTTTGGAGACAAGAGGTCAGATTTCCAGTAGATCAATGACCTACCTCAGTTCCATGGGTGTTGGTGAGGCTATGTTGACGGTCAGAGCCGCTGTTACCGGTGAGTGGCCATTTGCCATATTGGGCGGTATATGGGCCGCATTCGCACTTTACTCAATACTACGGCCAGTGGAGAATGACTCTTAAGGCCCGAGGGATTGAAGCACAGGTACTGTATGAGATGAGACATGGAACGTCGTTTACCCCGCGCTCTGACGTTCGTCGTAATCTGCATAGTTTCCTTTTTCCCCAGCGCTGCTTCAACATCTGAGATATCAGAAATTGAGGAAATACAAGGAACAGCAACACTAGAAATACACTCTATCGGACAGTCTCAGTTGATTTCAGCGACATGGGAAATGACGATCCAAATTCCAGATAGTTTCGGCGTAGATTTTTTGCCAGAAGAAAATATGGGCATCAGACATCAAGTGGATTCTTACCTCGGAGATGGAGATGGAATCATATCTTCATCAGAATCTGAAATATTTTCCAACGCCTTACGACAAAATAGAACTTGGCAGGACGCAGACGAAGGGGGCTGTTGTTCCTTCGATCACACTCCGTTTCAATTGAATGGGAGTTTGGACTTCATATCAACTCCATTGGAAATGGGGCCTGTGGGGGGAAAAAGCACATGGGGCTGGTTTGAAAAAGCGAACTTAACTGGGCTTGCTGATCAGCGCCAAGTGAGAATATTGGAACTGCCTAGGACGGGGTCGATCGTAGAGGAAATTCCTCTGGTAGTTTCATTACCCGGAACGTGGGAGTATAGATTCAGTGCTCAATCCTCCGTCATTATTGCAGCTGATAATGGATTCACAGTCGATCGATCGAAGGTGGGAGCAGCCTCTGATATACGCATATCTCTGGGAACCAATGAACCTCCTGTTGCATCAGCAGTCAGGGAACAAGGCGGGTCAACAACCATCTCCGCAAGCAATGACACGACATTCAGAGGTGTTTGCTCAGATAACGGTTTGATTGATCCATTACCGACTTGGCATGTAAGTGGTGCACTCAACCTTACCCAATATCATGGAGAAAAAATGACTTTGAACACATCTGTACACGATTTAAAACATGGAGAAACTATTCACGTTACAATGGACTGTGTAGACCGACACAATTCCAGCTCACAATGGATGCAGACAGTTTCTATTGACACCAAACCGCCTATTTTGCAACCCCTGCTATCTATTTCTACAGGTACGGGACAGTGGAGTGATGTAACAGTCGAAAACTCCGAATTTTATGTTCCATCAGGAGCTGTGGTCAGGACCCTGATCGAACCCATGGAAGAAAATGCGGATCCTGTTTCAATTCAAGTCAAGTCAAACAAAAGCGGGGGCTTTGAGAGGATTGGATCTGATAGATTGGAGTTGACTGAGGCATTTTTCCATGGTCAATCTACAAATGGTCCGCACAGGGAGCCGGGAGACAGAGCAATTGCCAGAGAACCATCAACATATTTTCTTTCGATAGTTGCATCTGACTCATCAGGAAATACTGCTGAAATTAATTGGACGATCATTGTAGTTGATCATGAAGGGCCAGTGATAGTCCCTGTCGTAACGCATGCCAACCAAACCCTGGATATGATGACCAATTTGGTCACAGGGAGCGATATCATGGTCGATCTGAGTCAGTCCTATGACCGAATTGATGCATTGAACGATACATTTTGGTCAGTCCTTTTCGACGATGATGCAATTCTTCTTGATACTAAATATCCGCATTTCAACGGCATTGTCGATATCAGAGATCTCTCTCCAGGAAAGCATGTATTGTACATAAATGCAGTCGATACAAACGGACACTCATCATCCATTGACATCCCATTAACTGTCAGTTTTGGAGATGGTGTTGCATTCTTTGAGAATCCAATTACAGAAGTTACAGGTAAAAATTATGTTGGTGAGAACTTGATGATCACTGTATCCGCCATGAATTACGGAACGGGAACTGGTCAAGCCCGAGTATGTCAAGAAGACATTTGCTCACCGACTGCTTTCATACCGGCAGCAGGTCCTGATGGACCAAATTCTGTAGTCGTTTATCTCGCTCTTCAAGCCAAAGAAACAGGAAAAATAGATCTTACTTTTTATTGGTCCGAGTTCCCGTCAGAGAATGAATCGAGCATAGAAATCAACGGGGTCGTCACAATAGAAAATAGATTACCTGAATGGCTACCCCCAACACTCCTTTCATCACTCATTGTTCTCATATCCTACATTGCGATTAGAAGATGGGGAGAGCATCATTCAGAGTAGACATTTGACCGTTCAACTCATTGGGACATAGGTCTTCCATGGGGTATGCTTCCACTCGACTATGCGGACCGTGGAGTCGCACGTCAAAAGAGAAACATCAACATTCTAGTCATTGCAGTAACATTCTTTCTTGTTGCCATTGGAGCCCTTAGAGCCTTTCAGACCACAGAAATAGACGGCAATTTGAACTTAAATTACATCCACGCCGCAGTAATATTTTTGTTGGCAGTGATAATTCCCGATTTGGCATCGGAGAATGGGATCTATCACCCTAGAATCTCCACTATCTCATCATTTTCATGGCCTTTATTGATTACATTAGCAATAACCTCGGATATGGAATTGGAAGGGTACGCAGCCGGGTTCATATTCCTCTTGCTGGGCTTATTTTCATTCAATCACAGTAAAAGGGCATACAGCGATACTATTTTGGGCCGGAGATATCGTTCCATCCTGTCTGGAATCGGACTATCCACCTCGTTAGCCATAGTGGTGGCCCAGACATCTAACGTCATTTTAATTGGGGGGTTGACAGGGACAATGGCTATCCCAATAATGTGGGACTTTTTTTACCCAAACCCCAACAACAAGGGACGACGAGAATTAATGGATCACATTGACCAAATTGAGGGTCACATAATCGAGATAAGCGAGAGAGGATTGAGAATGGATCAGGCTATCTCCCTGCTTAAGTTAGCTAGGGAGGAAGGATGGTCAAATACCGAGAATGGAAAGAAAAGGCTGGCCGCCGTCGAGAGGGAAATGAATCTAGTCGTCTCCCACAATGAGGATTTGTTGGAATTAAGGGCCAGTGCGATGGTCACTGTGGATGAAGCGTTGGAAATAGCACCATCTGTGACAGAGCCAACAAAATTAATCCAGTTGGGGGACAATGAAAGGGAACTGGGCTCATTTCGAGAAGCCGAGCAATTCTACAGATCCGCACACCAATCAGCTCATCGAGTTTGCACCTATTGGGAACAGGCTGCAGCATCATTAAGTGAAGCAGAAGAACAACTTGAATCAAAACAAACAACACAGAATGAGGCAATTCAAGTCATGATTTCCAATGCAAGGAATGCCATGCAAGAGAATAAGCCTGATGATGCACTGAAGATTCTTGAGGCAATACCGAACCAACTGCAATCATTGGAAGATGCCAAACGACGTGTAGAGCAGACTAGGGCAGACATAGAAAGGGAAATACAATCCTCTCACAGAGACATCTCGTCCGATTTTACAAATGACATGGAATCGATAGATGACCTGATTGAAAATGGAGAGTTCTCCACAGCGATGGGGCTTTTGGACTCTATGAATAGAAAAATCACAAGAAGAAGCGAATGCCGGAGATCTTTTGAACAGTCTATCAAACAAAAAACATCTATTATCCAGAGAACTCCTGAGTTTCACAGAGAACGAATTGACACTATGATCTTGGAATCTATAGAACACTCAAAGGCAAGATCTTGGGAGGATGCTGATAATCTACTGAAGAAAGCACTGTCCGAGGTAGACTCCCTGACAACGATCAAGAATGACTCAGAAGAACTCTTGACCTTTTTGGAATCTGAATGGATAGAACTCAGAAAACGGTTAGATTCAAACAAAATCGGCCCTGAAAATGAGAATAGAAGAATTGTCGAGAAGCTGGTCTCAGAGGCTAGATCGTCATTCGATATAGGATCGTATCATACATCAAGGGAACACATGGGTTCCGCAGACGAGGTTATGGAATTACTTCGGAGGTTGGTTTAGGTGAGTACAGATGAACTCAAAAACACAGCCCTCGACCGCAAGATGGTGGAATTCAATTTCAAAGCATTCGCTGATGCATACATTGACGATCTGACAAAGACATTGTCGGATCTCCCAAGGAGTAGTTTAGAGGACCTCCACAACGAGGTTATGAGGGCTATAGGCAGGGATGCAACGATCCATTTTGTCGGGAACGGAGGTAGCGCAGCAACACCATCTCACAGTGCGGGCGATTGGTCAAAAGAACTCCGCATACGAACAATATCCCACGTCGACAACGTAGCATCACTCACAGCGTTTGCAAATGATGTGTCCTATGACGAAGTTTTCGTCGGTCAACTTGAGACTTTTCTGAGACCCGACGATTTAGTAATCGGATTCAGCGGATCTGGAAACAGTGAGAATGTGCTGAGAGCATTGAAATACGCGAATGATAGAAGTTGCAGAACTGCAGCTGTCACTGGTAATTACATGGGAGGGGGCGGCGGAAGATTGCCTTCAATCGCAAATGTTTGTTTGGTCGTACCCACTGAATCGATGGAGAGAATTGAGGATTTGCAACTCATAATCAACCACATCATCAAGGAAGCAGTGAAGGAATCCAGGAAATCTAGTGGTTGATGATCTCAGAGCCTTTATGATCTATTTGAAATGGAATTACTCTGTTCTCTCTCGGTAAGGACTCAACAAGGCGGGAGCGAAGCGACTGGTCTCCTTGGACAAGAAAAAAGCCTCCTCCTCCGGCACCTAGAAGTTTACCTCCGCTGGCACCGAGATCGATTATTCTGGTGTACAAAGAGTCAAGATAGTCGTTGGTAACGCTGTGTGACAAACCCCTCTTGATCTCCCATGACTTACCAAGAAGGACACCCAGAGACGTAAGATCACCCTTTTTCAGGTACCTCTCAGCCTCCCGGGCCTGCTCACGAATTTTCACCAGATTATACTTCCTTTGTTCGGAATCAAAAGCGACATCTGATAATATCGCGGAAGCGCTTCTAGTTGTGTTTGTATAAACAAGAGACAACTCAAGCTCCATTCTTTCTAGAGTATCATCTGGAATTTCTATGGGCTCGACAGTCACACCTCCAGTTCCAAACATAATCCGATTCAATCCCCCGTATGCTGCAGCATACTGGTCTTGTCGTCCAATAGGCTCCCGCAAACACTCAATCTCAATCTTACAGGCTTCTTCTGCAAGTCGTCTGGAATCTACCACACGCCCCTCTAATCTGTGAAGGGCATTGAGGACTCCCACAGTTACAGCTGATGATGATCCAAGACCAGTCCCACGTGACGGTATATCTGCTATTGTCGTTATCTCGACACCACTGGAGATGCCTGTCAACTTTAGTGCCTCACGAATCAGGCCATGCTGAATATCGTCAACCTTGTCAACCATTTCCATTTTAGAATAAGAGAGTCTTATATT
>DAMH01000024.1:0-8745 GCA_002499585.1 Euryarchaeota archaeon UBA552
AGCATGTGAGAATAGTTTATTCGACAGGAATGGCTAAGTTCAATATGCCACGGCCACGCCATGCTAATCCGGGCCTCGTGCTGTTGCTAGGTTGTGTATTCCAAAAATGGGCGTAACTGTAAATGATTTCGTAATCAACGTCGCCACTGCCAACGGCACGGGTTCTCAATCATCGAACCTCATTCTGTTGAACGCACTCTTTGAAATGGGAGTCCCAGTCAGCGGCAAGAATCTCTTTCCCAGCAACATCTCAGGCCTGCCAACTTGGTACATAATCAGGGCTTCTGATCAAGGTTACCAAGCACCGGGCGACAAAACTGACATACAAATCCTGATGAATCCAGACACTTGGTTCAAGGACATTGAAAAAACGGAGTCGGGCTCAATAATCATATACAACCAGAACGTCAAACTTCCGGTGGATCGCGATGATTGCCTGGTTTTCGGCTTGCCGATGACGAAACTAGCTAGAGGCATCAACGCCAAGATGGCCAAAATGATAGCAAACATGTACTATGTTGGAGTCATTCAACACCTAATCAAGATAGATCAGGACGCATTAGAAAGGGCTGTCAACAGACAGTTCAAGGGCAAAGCCTCAGCAGTCGAAGTCAATCTCAAAGCGATAGAAGAAGGCCGTCTAATGGCAATGGAAGGTATAACTTGGGATTGCCCCCACGTTGTCGAAGCGCGCGAGAAGAAGGAGGGGACTTTCCTCATCGATGGCAACGAAGCTGCGGCACTGGGATCAATATATGGCGGTGTTACCATGCTATCATGGTACCCCATTACTCCGTCATCATCCATCGCTGAGGGCATAATTCAGTGGCTGCCAGAATTGAGAGACACGGAAGAAGGGGATTCGACATGTGCTGTCGTTCAGGCTGAGGACGAGCTTGCGGCTGCTGGTATGGTTTTGGGCGCCGGATGGGCTGGTGGTCGTGGGATGACTTGCACATCAGGACCGGGCATATCGTTGATGTCTGAGTTCATTGGATTGGCCTACTTTGCGGAAGTCCCTGGGGTGATATGGGACGTCAACAGAGTTGGCCCCTCCACGGGCCTACCAACCAGAACCCAGCAAGGAGACCTGAACATGCTGAGGGAGGCAAGCCACGGAGACACAGAACACATTGTACTGATTCCCGGAACTGTCGAGGAGTGTTTTGAATTTGGTTGGAAAGCATTTGACTATTCAGATCGGTTTCAGACCTTGGTTTTCGGCTTTTCTGATCTAGACTTGGGAATGAACAACTGGGTTTGTTCCGGATTTGAGTACCCAGACACCCCGATCGACAGAGGCAAAATACTTCGCACTGAGGAACAGATGGCTGCCGTTGAAAACTATGGCAGATATCGGGATGTGGATGGTGACGGCATACCATACCGAACTTTACCTGGATCGGGTCTTGACCCCATTCTGTACAGGGGTACAGGCCATGATGAAGACGGAGTTTACAGCGAGGACCCGGAGGTTTACAGGAAACTGATGATGCGTCTGAAGAAGAAGATCTTCAACGCCAGACAACACCTACCTGAACCGATCATCAGAGAAGAACCTCAAAAGGACGTCGGCATAATATACATGGGCTCAATGGAAAACACTATTCAAGAAATAGATGACATGGTTGAATCCACAGGCCTCAAAGTAAGTCAGTGCCGGGTCAGAGCCATACCCCTTCATCCTGATGTTGAGTCTTTCATTGAGAGGCATGACAGGATCATAGTCCTGGAAATAAATCGTGACGGTCAACTTTACGGGGTTTTGAGAAAAGAGCTGCCCATCGACCTGGTCCCAAAGATCCACAGTGTAGCATATTCCGACGGCATGCCGCCGCGCGCGAGGATTTATGCAGACCTCATACTTGAGACACTTGAGGAGGCAACTCAGTGAACAGGCCAATAAAACTCAATGTGATTGAGCGGCCAAAGAGCGACTACACCGGGGGACCGTCATCTCTGTGCCCGGGCTGTGGGCACGACCAAATTTCAGGAGTTATAATCCAAGCATGTTGGGAAAACGGAATTGAACCGACAAGGATAGCCAAAATGAGCGGTATAGGGTGCTCCTCCAAAACTCCAGCTTATTTCCTTGGTCAATCTCATGGTTTTAACACCGTTCACGGAAGAATGCCGTCAGTAACAACCGGTGCCAACATGGTCAACAAGGACCTTGTCTACCTGGGAGTATCGGGTGACGGTGATTCTGCGAGCATAGGGATTGGCCAGTTCATTCATGCAATTCGGAGAAACCTAAACATGGTCTACATAATAGAAAACAACGGCGTCTACGGGCTGACAAAAGGACAATATTCAGCCACTGTGGAGAAGGGATCTAAAAAGCGGAAAGGTGCTCCAAATGAACAGCCACCAATCGACATGTGCAAACTTGCAATCAACCTAGGGTGTGGTTTCGTTGCGAGATCATTTTCCGGGGCCAAAAGGCAATTGACGGCATTGATGAAGGCGGCGCTAAGTCACAGGGGCATGGCTGTGATAGATGTCATATCGCCTTGCGTGACTTTCGCTAATAACGATGAGTCCTACAAGTCATATGGCTACGTAAAGGATCAGAGCGAGGAGCTCCACGGCGTGGACTACATACACCATTTCCAGCCCATGAATGAAGTCGATATACCGGAAGGTGGTTTTGAGGATGTCCGGCTTTTTGACGGAAGTGTGCTAAGGCTGGAAACTCTCTCGGCAGAATACGATTACACGGACCCGACTGCTGCCATCGGTGCACTCCACAGGGCTGAAGTTGACAAAAAGCACATAACAGGCCTACTCCATCACAATACAGAGATGCCGACTGCAGATGAGGATCAACGCCTCATTGACATCCCCTTGTGTGATCTCGAGGAGGATATGCTCCGGCCGAGTGAAGACAAACACAAGGAAATTCTGTCTCGTTTCAGAAGATGATTATTGACGAAAACCACGGGTTCGTTGAAATACATAGTCATTCACCCCGAGCCTGAAGTCCCGTAGTGTAGTGGTCCATCATATGGCACTCTGGATGCCATGACCCTGGTTCGAATCCGGGCGGGACTACCAATGTATCTGGTTGGGGCGTCGTTGGGAAATTATTCTCACAGTTCCCCGGGAAGTTTCATTGAAGGCAGATCTGTGGATGTGGCCGCTTCCATTTTGTCAACAGAAATCAGAGGAGTGAGTTTTCCGTTGAAAACGCCCGACGCCCCGACATGAAGGGAGAATTTTATCGCCATCTCCTCCGATTCGAGATTTATGATCATCATGAAGTCCATGTCACCGTAGCACCAATAATATGCTTCAATGGATCCACCCATTGCTGAGGCAATTTTCTTGGCCTCTTCATACCTTGCAGTCCCCCCGTCCTTTAGAAGTCCGGTTGCTCCTTTAGCTGTGTAATTCCCTGAGTACATATATTTGGGCATGATTGCCGACACGAGGGTTTCATTTTCAGCCTTACTGTCTGTATCAGACTGCACGATAGAGGAATTGGGAGACCCAAGACACCATGATTATGATCATGAACCAACCCAAGGAAGCCCGCAATACGCGGCTGCGATCTTTCTTTTGGGGGAACGGGTCTATGCCCAACCTGATTGCTTCGGCCATGAGTTCAAGCTCTTCCTCGATTGTTTCTGGGTCCCCTGGAATTGTCATGGTTCCACCGTCGGGTCCCATCCTGAGACATAATTCGAATCGAACATATCTATCTCTGCCCTGATATCGGATATGTCCAACCCCAGTGAGTCAAGATTTTCTCTCTGCCGAGAGTAGTTGCTGGATTTGGGTATTACAATCGCACCTCGGTCCAGACACCACTTGATAGAGGCCTGAGGGCCTGTGCAACCGATCTTTTTGGCAACTAAAGCCATGTCCACATCATTTGCTTTTTGGCCCCGTGCCAAAGGAGAATATGCCATGGTCAAAGCGCCGACCGCCCTTGTGGCATCGTGCAGTTGCGGTCTTTGGATCCATGGGTTTAACTCAACCTGATTTATTGAAGGAAGAATTCTTGCATATGACCGGAGGTCTGCTAAGTGGTTTATGCCGTAGTTGCTTACGCCGATCGATTTCACTGAACCTTCTGCCAACAGATCCTCCATTGCCCTCCAAACAGGCTCCCTCGCTTCCGGATCCTCAGGCGGGGCGTGAACCAAATAAACATCAATATGGTCTAGCTTGAGTAGGTCAAGACTCCTCTTGCAATTTTCTATTGCCGACTCGTAACTTGTGGCGTGAATTCTCCTGAGCTTGGTTACCACGATTATGTCCTCTCGCCTGACCTCCGAGGCTCTGACTGCTTCGCCTACAGCTGCCTCGTTCCCGTATGATCTCGCAGTGTCAATCAACCGGTATCCGATTGATAATGCATTCAGTACTGCATCGTAGCATTCTCCGGGCTTGTTCATCATCCAGACCCCCAATCCGATCACAGGGATGTCCAAAGCATTGCACTCGGTCCCGTCACGAGCATCGTGATTTACGGCTCTGAGGGTTTTCATGCCGGCACGAGAATGCGGTCACTATTCAGGTCTACTGTCGTTATGTCCGTCAATCGATTGGAGTTATGATACAAACGATTGATTGTAAACCGACCATCTTCTGAGATTCTCAAATGCACCAGCCAACCCGTCGACCAAACGCCCCGAAAAAGGCATCTAGCGCGGTCGTGACAAGGACAAAAAACGGAATTACAGAGATGTTGATGGGGCTGAGGCACCCTGATGTACCGACCTTTCCTGATTTCTGGTCCTTCCCCGGAGGAGGCGTGTCAAAAGAAGACCGGATTTTAGCATCGGCCGGAGATATTTGGAAAGATAGTTCAGTAGATGTCTCGATCATTGCACTTTTCAGGGAACTGGCGGAAGAAACGGGCTTTGCCTTGGACCCAGGGGGCAGTTGGAAAATAATTGGTCCTGAACTTCGGACCTCCATATGCAGTGGGGGCGAGGCCTGGATAGAGTGCATAGAAAACAGCAGAGTTTCAATTAATCCTGAAGAGATCTCCCTTGTGACGGAACGAACGACTCCTCCGCTCGCCCCGTTAAGATATTCAAACAGATTCTACCACCTACATTTGGGGGACTCAATGCTTGAGCCCCAGCAACCCCCGGGCAGGAGCGAGTTCACTGAGTTCAAGTGGTGGCGTCCGGACGACCTCCTCAGGAGCTGGGAGATTGGTGCGGCGAGGATGGCCCCCCCTCAAGTTACGTTTGTTAGAGACGTGGTCCAATATATGAAAGAAGGTGGAAGCGCCCTTGATTCCCTGAGGGAACTGGAGAGAAAACCCCGGCTGGGTAAGCACAAGATAGAGTTTGCACCGGGGGTGGAATGTCTTCCTATCCCGACGGAAACACTACCGCCCTCTACCCACACGAACTGTTTCCTCTTGGGGAGGGGGAAGGACTTGCTCATCGTAGATCCAGCAGTGCAAAACGATGAAGCGGCAGGGATAATACAACACAGATTGAAGTCCCTAGCGCGCGACGGAATGAAAGTAGTTGGGATATTATACACCCACAGACACCCCGACCATGTCGGTAATCAGAGTATGATATCAAAGTTGATTGATGCTCCTTCCTATGGCACGAAAGAGACGCTGGCTGAAATCGGACATGGATTGGAGGTATCAGAGGGCTACGTGTTTGACCTAGGAGACGGTCATCCATGGGAGGTCCTCGAAACTCCCGGTCACTGTCCGGGTATGATATCCCTTCATGCGGATGTCGGAATCCTTTCGGCGGATAACGTGACTATGGTTGGAACCATCTTAGTTCCATCCGAAGACGGGAGTATGGCGGAATACTTCCGAAGTCTGGATCGCCTGTTGGATTTGGATCCTAATCTCCTTTTTCCTAGTCACGGGCCGGTCTGTGCTGCTCCCCATAGGTTACTACAGAGAACCCACAAGCACAGAATGGAAAGGCATGCCAGAGTTCTGGATGCTGTTCGATCGGGTTGCAAATCTCTGGATGAAATCGCCTCATTTGCTTACAAAGATGCACCGGGCGCGCCGATCGGCCTCGCACGAGACCAGTCTCTATCGCACCTTATTTGCCTTGAAGAGGAGGGTTTGATTGCCTCAGATGGCAATCTGTATACCATCCCAGATGAAAATTAGGCCAAGGTTCATGCCATTACCGCTGCTGGGATTGCCATGATCAGGATCTTGCTGGCAGGATCAGCATGCTTTGGAATGACTATTCTAGTTTTCATGATTTGGGGAATAGGGCTATACAACAGAATTGTTCGCATGGAAAACAGATGTGACCAATCATGGAGCAACGTAGATGTTGAATTACAACGCAGATATGATCAATTGACCAGCCTTGTTGAAACGGTAAAAGGATATGCAGCACATGAAAAGGACCTTTTTGAGAGGTTTGCCGATGCAAGAATGGCAGCTGCCGGGGCATCTTCGGGAGGGGATATCGGAAAGGTTTCGAAGAATGAGGCTCTCCTTGGTCAAATGCTGCCAAAAATATATGCCGTGGCGGAACAATACCCCGATCTCAAAGCGAATCAAAACTTTGTGTCACTGCAGCAACAGATTGGAGACATTGAAATCGGTATCAGTGACAGGCGAGAGACGTACAATGCAGAAGCGACGAATTTCAACAATCTGATCGAGGTGTTTCCGAACGTCATCATCGCAAACTGGATGAATAAATCAGAGTTGGAGATGTTTGAGATGGACGACCAGGGTCAGAGGCAAAGACCCTCGTTGGCGTTTTAATCGGGTTTCCAATTGTCTGGCGAAAATATGAGGGTGAATTATGGATAATCCTTGGAATATGATCCCAAATATAGAGGGTGTTGTCGTTGAGTCAAAAATGATAGAGATGTACGATGACTGGCTTGTCAGAGTCATGTTCTTCAAACCTGAGAAAATTGAGAATTCCACGCCTTTGGTACTCGTTCCCGGCTGGAACAGTATCTATGAGGGTTGGCGGCAAATAGTTGAGGCATGGGCCAAAAAAAGAGAGGTAATTTACATAGAAACCCGGGAAAAGGCTAGTGCTATTTCAAAAGGTAAATTGACGAGATCAAATCTATCGATCACTCAAACAGTTTCCGATTTGGATGCGATCAAGGAAAAGTGTCCAACAATCGGATCAGGGTGCGACTGGTTCGCGTCCTCCCTAGGAGCCACTTCTGTTTTGGAGGCCTTGAAGTCAGGGGTTTTTACAGCTAACAGCGTGTCCCTGCTCGCGCCAAACGTCAGTTTCAGATTCCCACTTTGGAGCAGGCCACTGATACTAATGCCGAGTCTCCTTTACCCGCCCTTGGTAAGATTTGCAATATTCTACTTAGACCTTAAACTGAAGGAGGAGGGTCAAAAAATCAGATACAGAAGAACGTTGTTGGCCTCCGATGTGAGGCGTTTGAGGTTAAGTGCATTGTCAAATGGGTCGTACCAAATGGATTTGGATTTTGACTCTGTGGATACCAGAATAGCCCTTATCACCGCAGAGTCAGATGCACTTCATGCCGACACTGCGGTCAGCCTCCTCATGGAAAGATTGGAAAACGGTTCAATCATAAACGTTCCAAGTAACCAATTCGCACACAATCCAGAGGTCATACCGATACTGGAAGCATTCCAAAAAGGCGACAAGCCCTCCTAAATCGCAAAAAATTCAGTCATATGGAAGTTGACATTATACAGGGTCTGCTACATAGAGGTACTAGACATGCGTCAAACTTTGCCCGCCCGAGCATTAATTCTCTCGTTCCTTTTGCTTGTCATGGATGCTTCCGCGGGGGCTTCGGCCGTAACAAATACGTCAATGTCAACAAACCAAGAATGCAGCGAAGGTTGGTGCTTTTCCGATAACATTGGCCATCCATATGCCCCTCCTGATTCCAGCCCCCCCGTTGAAGAACCTGGATGGTGGAAATCATACGGATGGGACTCGAACCGGAATGGGATGGACGACCGATTGGAGAGAATAATTTCCGGAGAGTCAGAATCCATTTCTCCGAGCTCGATAATCGGACCAGACAATAGAACGACCGTGGCGATAGTGGTGAACTACGAATGGCACCCTGGTCCTACGGACGAATCCAAGTTGACATCGACCTTGGAAGACCACGGATGGGATCGACCTGATTCATGGTTTTTCAAAATGGATATTCTGGATTCAATTGTACTTGACAGAGTTCCTGTATCAGCATTATGGGATGTCCTTTCTCTCCCAGGCGTTGTATTAATAGAACAACAGAATGTTTTGGAGCCCTACTTGGATGTGGCAACCAAAGGATCGAAGGTCAGGGCGAGTGATCTGTATCAGGATTCTTTCTGGAGCAACGGATACATGGGGGATGGAGTCGTGATTGCCATTCTTGATACTGGCGTGGACAATGAGCATTTCTCTCTCGATGACTTCTCTGATTCTAATCAAGACAATGAAAATCAACCAAGTGACATCCCTGATCAAAAATGGATTGCGGGGTGTGATGCGACATCGAGTAATCAGGTTGAGTGCTCTGACGGTAACTTCGACCCGGACGACGGTGACGGTCATGGCACACATGTGGCTGGAATCGCTCTGGGTACCGGAGATTCGGACAGGGTAAACATAGGATACTCCCCTGGTTCTTTTCTTGTTGATGTAAAGGTTCTAAATGACATCGGCACGACCAATTCTCAGGCGTCTCTGAAGGGAATAAATTGGGTGGCGAACAATGCTGAGACGGATTGGGGGAACAACCAGTCCAGCAGGGGCATCGACGTAATGTCGATGTCCT
>DAMH01000024.1:9071-45226 GCA_002499585.1 Euryarchaeota archaeon UBA552
TGGTTCGATAAACAGACCCGGTGAAGACGGTCAAGGGGACGACGGTCAAAACGCAGATGCAAGGGCTGTCAATGCAGCTGTTGAGGCAGGCATTGTTGCAGTCGCAGCAATCGGGAACGATGGGTCAAACAGAATAACCTCAGTGGGAGCAGCAGATCTAGCCATAACCGTCGGATCCATTGACGACGAAGGAACTGTGGAAAGGGGCGACGACCGAATAGCATCCTACTCTAACTATGGGCCCAGAGCAGATGATGGGGATGGAGATACACAAGATGAGTTGAAGCCTGATGTTGTGGCGCCTGGAAGCGGAATATTGTCCGCAGAATATGCGGCGCCAAATCCTCTTCCTGTGGGGGATCAGCCAAAAGCTTCGGATGATTATGTGAACAAAGACGGGACCAGCATGGCGTGCCCCGCCGTCGCAGGACTAGCAGCGCTTATCCTGTCATACGATGACAGCCTGACTCCGGCCGACATTAAGAACATCATCAAAGAGACGTCTGAACAGAGAGGCGCTCCAAGCAGCCCGTCTTTAGACAACAGATGGAATAACCAGTATGGATACGGCATTATAGACGGTGAAACTGCATTCAGATGTCTCATCGGGGGCGAGTGCACACAAATTGCTGGTGGGGTTGAATGGGTCCATGTCGAATCGCCCCCATCTAACGATTGGCTGATTCAAGGTAGGACCTACTCATTCAGCGGCACGGTCAATCTGAGCGATCCTGGGGCCGCCACGGTGGATGCAGTAGAAGTTTCAGCGGAGTTGGTCTACAGGAAGGAAATGCCCAATGGGCAGGTCAAATCGTTCAAGTCGTCCTTTGCAAATGTCAGCAATGTTTCTGTGATCGAAGATAGGTGGTCGAAAACCTTCACGATTCCTGAAATAGAAGAGAATGGCTACTATGATGCTAAGGTGAAGTTCTATGCGACTGCGACCAATGAAACAGGGCGCAGGAGCCAGACCAATCAGAGCACGCATCCACTAGGAAAATTGGATATTGGCATTTCAGAGCCCGAACAGGATTCAACTGTATCAGGATCTATGAACATAATAGGGTCTTATTCCACCGTGGATGGAGGCATATTGAGATGGAAAATTGATGATGCAGATTGGTCTGATGGGCCAACCCTCTCTCAGAACAACCGAGACGCAGATGGGTATATCGATGAATTTCAAATTACTATTGACACCACTGATTATGCCGAGGGGGAGCATGATGTGTACCTGCAAATCGTCGCGGGTGATGACATCTTGAGCGAAGTAGTCAAGAGGTCAATAGAGATCGATAACTACCCGCCAAGACCGAATTTGATGTTTATTGACGATCTTGACGTAACAGACTACGGCATTCCACTTCGAAATTCTGTGATGGGTTCATTCTTGGAAGTCAGAGGCGAGGTGAGGAATGATGGCGATATCAGTGCGAATGAGGTAATGGTTACCCTGTACGAAAACGGTCAGAGAAGGTACGAGTCTTCCATTCCGAAAATATCAGTGGGGGAGCAAGTGCCATTCACTCTGTATTGGAGCCCATCGTTGCCCGGGACTAAAGATGTCACTGTCATTGTTGACAGCACCAACAACATAGAAGAGCTTGATGAATCTGATAATTCGATAAGCACTGAGTTTGAGATCTTACCATTCAGGGATGGCGTAGACATAGTGATCGAGGAGGGAGGAGTTTTCTCTTCTCCATCCATACCCCTGCCGGGCCAGCAGTTCATATTGAGCACGATGGTAAGAAATCAAGGGTATGAAGACGCCACGGGGTTGGAGATTACCTTCTTAGTGAAGCAATACGAGACGGACGGTTGGCTTCCAATCTCATCGAGATCCCTTTCCATGTTGCCCTCCGGCCAGAATGCTGTAATTGAATTTCCAGTCTCAGGGCAGGAGGCAGGAAAAATGGAATACAGATTTACGGCATCAGGACCCAGTCTAGTGGATGAGGAATGGTCAAACAACCAGATTGAGGGGGCCATTGTGATAGACGATTCGCGCGTTAGTTCCAAACTAACATCGCTACCAGAAGATGAGAGCGTGATATCTGTTTTATCATTCAGGAAGACTGGCCTCATCCTCGCATCAGAAGGCACTCAGATAATAATGCACAGAATTGAGGAGTCGGGGGCCATAGTTAGGTGCAATACTCCGCTGGAGAGGTTCTGGAGTGGATCGATATCGACCACAGTGGACGATAGCAGCATCGCCCACCTCGTCTGGACCAGGAGACTCGTCACCGGAACGGGCGTCCTTAGTGAGACGGTATCATACGCAACTGTCGACGATCAATGTACTCCAACAGTGCCTCAGGATTTGATGAGTCCACTCCCACTGGACTTAGGGGACTATTTTGGAGTGGATCTAGATGAAAAGGATGGGGTAATAGTGATCGCCGGTTATCTGAGAGATCTCGCGGGCGGGCCCCTCTTCAATCCCGCTGAAACCGTTTTTACCTTAAAAAGTGAAAACCCCCAAGCCGCGAGTGATTGGGAGTTGGTGTCTGGGGTTATACGAGACATAGACACTATGTCAGCGCCACAGGCCCCCCTCGAAGTAGAGATAGGGGATGAGTTAGTTCACGTTCTGTTTATCTCATCGAGAAGCGATACCTCGTCCGAACCTGTTTTAGGCCTGTGGTACGCACACGGCATTCTGGGCGAGGAAGACTGGACTTACAAGAAGGCGATTGCAGTTGAGGGTTGGTCCCCGTCCATGGCTGTCTCCGAGGTAGATGGAGAAGAAAGGATATCAGTAATATGGTTCGAGGGAAGTTCAGAGTCAGCAGTACTCAGAGGAGCCGTTGTCGACGAGAGTTTCAATGTGGTCGGTGGCGCCTCTGTTTCTGTGCCAGCCAGAGGTGCCCAGTACGCCTACATTTCCCAACGAGGAGACGCACTGTACGTGGTATACGACTACGTTAGCCCGGTCGGGCCTGTGGTGAGCTTGGGAGTTTTGGATCCAGAAAATGGTTGGATAGGAATCGGAGACAGGATATCTTC
This sequence comes from Euryarchaeota archaeon UBA552, assembly GCA_002499585.1. Taxonomy (GTDB): domain Archaea; phylum Thermoplasmatota; class Poseidoniia; order Poseidoniales; family Thalassarchaeaceae; genus MGIIb-N1. The sequence goes on from DAMH01000024.1 coordinate 12,084, forward strand.
CGGCAGAGTTCATGGAGTATCCGAGAGATCGGATGGGTTGTCCATTCCGTTCATGGTTAAGACCAATTCGGGAGGTTGGACACTGGTTGAGGTGAAAAGCAACGGGAATTTGGATGATGGATCAACCAACATATTCGAGAGTGCCCGATTGGCACTAGGTCTTGACGAATCTGAATTCAACGTTTTGTTAATTGGCCTGACAACCGCTATGCTCGTGATCCTGGTGTCACTCTTGGTGGGCACGGTAAGGCAAGGATTCTACAACATGAAGGCCCGGCGGAGGTCGGCCTCCGTGACTATAGAGGCTGACCCGGAGGATGCATTGGAGGTTGATGATGACGCGATAGAAGAGGTCGTGCCAATATCTATTTCGCCGCCTGTGGAATACAAAATCGAAAAAATGCCTGACTCACAGCCCCCCGCAGATCCAAACAACCCTTTCAGGACTGTCAGATGTGGCTCATGCGACGCTCGTTTCGAGCTCCTGAAGAAGATTCGGAGGGCCACTTGTCCATCATGTGGGGAACGAATTGAGGGCCTCTGATGCGGGTTATCCTCGCCTCAGGCTCTGTTCGAAGGAGGAAGTGGCTAGAGTCTCAGGAATGGCTACACAATCATGATTTTGAGGTTATGCCGTTGAATCTTATGGAGTCTGATCATGTATCACCCGGAGATGTTTTGGGTACAGTGAATAACGTGGCCAGAGCTAAGGCTGAAACAGCAAGACACGCATTTGAAGGCAACGCTTCTGACTGGTTGATATTAGTCTCTGACACTTTAGTCGAAAACCCGAAAACCGGTGGAATTATGGGTAAGCCGAGAGGTAGGGAAGAAGCTGAAAGGATGTTGTCCTCCCTCTCAGGAAGGTCGCATAAAGTACACACATGCACTGTATTAATCGCATCGGATATGTCTGAGGTAGAGGCGTACTCAGAGTCGGCTGTCGTTTCTATGGCATGCCTAAAAAAGGGCGAATTGTCGTCATTGATCAATGGGGAGTCTTGGATAGGAAAGGCAGGCTCTTATGACATAATGGGCCCAGCTGGAAAATACATGAGGCTGATGTCTGGAAGCGTATTGACTGTGTCTGGGCTTGCAGAGAGTGCTGTGGAAAGACTGAAAGAAATACTTAGCAGAAAGTGACTCCACCGTGTTTAACCACGAATTCCCTCTGTATCTCGTTAAACCATTCGAGCATCCCAATGTTGAATCTTATCCTTGAAATTGAGGGGTCTGCCAGTAAATCGTCCTGTATCCCTCTCAGCGTCCCCGGCGCGGCACCGCACGACACACACGCTCCATCAAGGTCAATGACCAATGACAACGTGGGCTTTTTTCCTATCTCCTCGACTATCTCATGGCTGTGAACCACCAGAGCGCCCCCGTGGCCTAGCAAGGCCGCCCTTACAGGACCTAGGCGAGCCATCAAAGCAGGCACTGCGTCATCGGAGGATTCCGTCACTTCCTGGATTATATCCAGTTCCAATAGTCTGAGGTCCTCGTCTGGATCGACGCTCTCCTCTATCCTTTTTTGTGATTCATTTGACACAATGGATTGGATCTCAATTTGATACATGCTTTCAAGATCAGAGGAGTCATCCTGCTCGCCCATGATACTGTCCGAGAAGAGGTCGGATATGTGATGTTCTGTGTTGTGGTCATATAAACGGGTTGAAAAGCCTAGGCTTAGAAGCGACGTTAGGAGCGATACCGCCATGACAGATGAAACCCCAGTTTTGTCCCTCAAGGACTTACATGTCGGCATCGATGGCAATAACATACTCCACGGGATCAATCTGAATATCGCCCCAGGTGAAATTCACGCCATTATGGGCAGGAATGGCAGTGGAAAAACCACTGCAGCGGCGACAATAATGGGGCATCCGGACTACGAAATCAATTCTGGTGCCATTCTTCTCAATGGCGAGGATCTACTCGAGCTTGAAGCTTGGGAAAGGGCTAGGAAGGGAGTTTTTCTGTCATTCCAGTACCCTCAATCAGTGCCGGGCCTACAAGTAGGGCACTTCCTAAGGAAATCAGTAGCCTCGATCAGGGGGGATGAGGCAGCCAAAGGGCCAGCATTTAGAGATGCATTGAAATCAGCAATGGAGGAGGTCTCTATTCCGAGGTCATTTCTCTCCAGATACGTCAATGACGGATTTAGTGGAGGGGAGAAGAAAAGATTTGAAATTCTTCAGTTGATGCTGCTTAAACCCAGATTGGCGATACTTGACGAAACAGACTCTGGTTTGGACATAGACGGCATTAGAGTTGTTTCAAGAGGGATAAACGCGGCTATCAGAGGATCTGAATCTGGTGCTCTGATTATCACTCATTACAGCAGGATCCTTGAACACGTTAAGCCAGATTACGTTCACGTATTGATCAAGGGTAAGATCGTCAAGAGCGGGGGGCCTGAACTTGCCCTTGAACTGGAAGAAAAGGGGTATGAATGGTTGCAATAGAACCAAAGCCCAAGGGGATGTGAAAAAATGACAATGGAAGAAGCCAGAGGTGCAGTGGGAGATTACAGCGTGGGATGGCATGATCCCGAACATTCGACAATCAGGTTTGACTCAGGATTGAGCGAAGAAGTCGTCAGAAAAATATCTGAAATAAAGAACGAGCCTGCCTGGATGACCGAGATCAGGGTCAAGGCCTATCACCATTTTACCAAGCGAGACATGCCAGGATTCGGGGATCGTGCGGCATTAGAAGGCATTAAGTTCGACGAAGTTTGCTATTACCTGAGATCCTCTGATGCCACAGAGAAAGACTGGGATGACGTTCCGGATGACATAAGAAACACATTCGACCGACTAGGCATACCTGAAGCAGAACAGAAGTGGCTTTCCGGAGTCACGGCTCAGTATGAATCAGAGGCAGTCTATCACAGCATCCGGGAAGATTTGGAAGCCCAAGGAGTTCTATTTCTTGACATGGACAGTGGACTAAAACAATACCCAGACATTGTAAAGAAGTACTTTTGCAGCGTTATTCCCTATCAAGACAACAAATTTTCTGCCTTGAACACCGCAGTATGGTCGGGGGGCTCTTTCATCTATGTCCCAAAAGGTGTGAAAGTAGAGATGCCCGTGCAAGCATACTTCAGGATTAACGCCAAGAATATGGGACAGTTTGAAAGAACTCTGATAATAGCTGACGAGGGGTCTAGTATACATTATGTAGAGGGGTGCACTGCCCCTACATACTCTACCGACTCTCTGCACTCGGCAGTCGTCGAACTTGTGGCCCTCGACGGAGCCCACATTCGTTACTCGACGATCCAGAACTGGTCGGCCAATGTCTACAATCTGGTTACAAAAAGGGGGATTGCTCACAGGGATGCATCGATAGAGTGGATAGACGGTAACATCGGATCGAAATTGACTATGAAGTACCCCTCGGTCATACTGAAGGGAGAAGGTGCCCACGCTGAGGTAATTTCAATTGCCTACGCTGGTAAGGGACAACATCAAGATGCAGGGGCCAAAGTTCACCACCTAGCTTCCAATACAACGAGCAAAATATTATCCAAATCGATATCCAAGGACGGAGGCAGAGGGTCCTACAGAGGAATGGTGACAGTAGCTTCAAAAGCCGAAAATTGCAAATTGAATGTTGTCTGCGATGCACTAATACTCGACGACCAAAGCCAAACTGACACCTACCCAACAATGGAGGTGGCCAACGCATCTGCGCGCTGCGAACATGAAGCAAGCGTATCGAAGGTGAGCGATGATCAAGTTTTCTACTTGATGAGTAGGGGGCACTCCGAAGAGGAGGCTCTGGCGATGATCGTAAACGGATTTTTCGAACCATTCACCAGAGAACTTCCGATGGAATACGCAGTTGAGTTGAATAAGCTCATGGCCTTAGAAATGGAAGGGAGTATCGGCTGAGATTTTTCCACTGGTGAGAACATGGACAACCAGGTTGAAGCGTACCTATCATTGGATGATCCTCCTAAATCAGATCACCTCTGGAGATACACCTCCTGGCAGAGAGCCCATCCAACAGGAGATTCGGGGTCCATACCTAGTGATGTATCAATTCCGAATCTAAAATTGAGAGACATAAACGGAGAAGACGTTGAAGGCGTGACATTAGATTTTGGTCAGAAATTGCCTATTCCTTTCGACGGCTCGCCTACCAGTGACGCTTTCATGAAGGCCATTACACATGGAAAGGCCATACTCATGACAATTCCAGACAACTGGAATAGCGATGTCCCATTGGTACTAGAGATAACGACTGGAAAGGGCATAGAGGCTGCACACATCCACATCAAGACCGGACGGCACAGCGAAGTTACTATTCTCACCAGAATCGAAGGGGACTGTGCCTGGCTCGGCCTCCTTAGGACTGCGGAAACTGGCGTGGGTTCCACATTGCATGATGTTGTAGTGAACAAGATCAGGCACGGGTCCCTGCTTAGAGTCGACTCTTTCAAAGCAGGTCGAGACTCGACGATTACAGCTGGGACAGTCAGTGCAGGAAGCAAACAAACCAAGGCCGACATAAGGTACATGCTCGATTCGACAGGTGCGAATTTGAAGGTGCTTGGGTCCTTGCTAGCTGCCGAAAGGATGCACTTAGACCATCACATAGAAATTAGGCATGTGGCCCCTAATACGTACAGTAGACTCAATTGGCACACCGCGTGCAGTGGGAGGAGTACCTCGGTCGGGACGGGTATGCTCAAAATCGACAAAGGTGCCAAACTTGCTGATGCAGGACAACTATTCCACAACCTTCTGCTATCTGAGAAGGCCAAGGCAAACAGCATCCCTGAACTTGAAGTGGAAGAAAATGATGTTGTGGGGTGTGGCCATGGCACTGCCAACGGCCCGGTGGACGAAAGTCAAAGGTTCTATTTGATGGCCAGAGGATTATCAGAAAAGGAGTCTGAGGATGCATTAGTCGCAGCATTTCTAAATTCGACACTATCACAAATGGGTAGTGAGTTAGTTCACGCATGGCTGATAAAGACCGTAGAGGATGCACTTGACGGGCTTAAACAATCATGAATATTATGCACCCTCTGAGGGACAGTCGTTACCATGGACTCAGATCACTGTAAAGGGATATTTTGTGAGTGTGGATTTCGAGGGAATGCCATCCCAATGAGGCAGCACATGGAATGCCCGTCATGCCGAAGGGTTGTGGAGGCCTGTTGTGAGGGAGTTCCTCGATACTGAAAGTTCTCGATTTGCAATCGAAAGTGATGTATATATCCAAAGGAGGAGTAATTTCCCACTTCCTTAGATATGGGCTTCATTCCAGCAATGTTGATAGCAATGACTCAGTTAAATAGAACTGTGGAACGGAACGGTTCTCAATCAAGGGTTCGAGAAAAAAAGATTGGGATCACCATGGCATTGATCGCAGGGGCATACACTGTGATGGTATTTTTTGCACCTATGACGATGGAACCAGGTACAGTCCCGGAACTTTCCGGCAGAGCGAATCTAATCGATTACGCGACGGTAGACGGATGGGGATCTTGGGGGAATAATGATCATGGGGATGATGCTAAACTGGGCCACAACCAACTTAGCAAAGGTGGTCCCTTCGCTTGGATGGATCATGGCCCAATTGTGGCAATAGTGTACTCGATCGGGGATTTGAATTGCCATCAGAAATACGAGAGATCATACCAAATAAACGGGAATCAAACCGCTGTTTGCGCAAGAGACATCGGGATATTGATTGGTTTCGTAGTGGGCGCTCTTGCATGGAGCAGGTTTGGTTTGAACAGGTATACAATCAGGGATTCTTTCCTCTCGATGCTCCCTGACGACAAGCTTGAGCCTCTCTACAAAACAGATAGAAGATTAGCCGCCATGATCATAATTTTGTTTATCGGAGTCCTTCCCACTGGCGTCGATGGTTTCACGCAACTCTTGACTGACTATGAGTCCAATAATACCCTGAGACTCTTGACAGGATCGACAGCTGGAGCGGCTCTCGCCTGGTTGGTGGGTGCGACCATTAGTGCCAGGTCATCAGATTTTGCCGATCTTGGAGAGGTTCTGCTGCCAGCTGATGCTAGTCTGAGGATTCGTAAGTAATCTTACCATGCCACCAGTCCTCGACATGGCTTGTGTGATCATCATTGATTGGGTAGCCATCTGAAGGGTAAAGCAAAGAAATTCGATTTGACACACGCCTGAAAGTATCTTGCTCGATCCCCATCGATAGTAGTCCGGAAATCAGGTGTTTGTAACTCGTATTCGGTTTTCGAGATCTCCACAACCTGATTTTACTACGCAGGGGAGATAGTACGAGCATGATGGCACCGATCGAAGATCCGGTTTTTGTTACTCTGAAATGACTGCTTTCTGCCCTTGATGTCGAGGATATTCTCGCCCATTCCCCTTGACTGGAAAAATGCCGAATGACCCGATTCGTGTGGCCTTTTGATATTGCTCGGGATGGGCCCATTGCTGAGATTATCTCGTTTAGGTCTGCATATGATATTAATGCAATAGAGGACATGACGGAATAAATCGACCTTGAGTGGATGCTCCGCGGTATGTTATCTGCTACCTCAGTTGAAATCGACGCGAGATGTGTCTTTTCCGCATCACGAGTTAACTCCCATGGAGTCCTGATTCTTGATCTTTCAGTCTCATTTTCGAAGCCTGGTAACTTCATTTGACCAGAGTTCCATTCTATGATTCTCTTGATGACGCCGAGGTCGAGATCCTCGAGGTCAGTATTGCGAGGCACTGGTCTCGCTCGTAAAAATTTCCGGACTCCTCGAGTCAATTCCTTGGTGAAATTCTCGATTGAAGAGTTGTTATTTATCGGGCCAAGAATCTCGACGGATTCAAACGGCGTGTTCTTCAGTGAGTCGCCTGAAAATACTCTCTGATAGCCGGATCTTACGGTTTTTTGTATGTCTAAGGTTTCAAAGTACTCAGTTTTCCCAGGGGAAGCATCTCGAAGACTCCCGCTCTGGATCCTTTTTATTGCGATCTCAGGGTCGCAGTCAATCCAGATACAAAGGTCAGGAACAAGTGCTCCGGCATTCAACAAAGCGACATTGCGAACCCCAATTCCCCCGACTACTCCCTGATAAACCAAAGACGAGTGTATGTTCCTGTCAGAAACAACTGCACAACCCTCATGTAACTTTGGCATAATCCAATTCAACCCGTGATCCAACCTGTCCAATGCGAAAAGCTTGGCTTCGTGTTCTGGGGTGTGCTTTTTTTCCTTTACCGCGTTTATTGCTGATCTGCCAAGAGGGTGCTTCCTTCTTGGCTCCGCAGTGAGAACTGCCGCTGTGAATGATTTCTCCCTTTCCAAAATGTCGCAGACCACCCTCGCAGCGATCCCCTTTCCGCTGCCATCTCCCCCTTCAATAGTAATCAGATACATCTATTCCACCTTGACTGAACCTTCCAAGGCAGTAGCAACCCTCCTTATCGGGCTGTGGAACTGCAATTTTGTCGCGGATATTATGGCCATTCCAATTAGTATCAACAGAGGCCCGATGAAAACGCCTCCTCTGCTCCATAGGGCTAGGAATGCGAAGAACTGAGTCCTTCTGTAAGCCTTCCCTTGGTATGCAGTTATGGATGCAGAGATACCCGCTAGTCCACATATAATAGTAGCGAGGGCGATCAGGGTGCCAAGAAGAGCTGAATCGTCCAAATGGCTTTCCCCACGTAGGTCGATCACGTTTGTTGTTCCGCTGCCGTTCACCATGGAAATCACAATCTGAGAGGAGTCTCCGGGGACAAGCAAGCGGTGCTCAGAAATGTAGCCTTCAAATTCAACCTCAAGTCGTATTTCTGCCCTTGGTACATCGTCGAAAGAAAACCTGCCGGCGGAATTTGAAAAAATTGGCCCTGCCAACAATGACCCCTCGAGATCGGTTAACATCAGACTGGCATTTTCCAAAGGTTCTCCCCCCTTGGTTTCACTCTCCAGGGCCTCAATCACCATACCATCTAAATCTGCAGTGTTGGAAGAAGCCCGGGGCCCTTCTAGCAAGTCAGAGGGGTCTACTGCAATCAAGAGCAACCCCAGAACAACGCCCAGCACTGAACCGATCCCGATGAGGAAGGAGCCTGCTTTCCTTGCGGCGGGATCGTCCCGAATCTGGCCGCGCCACTCCTCGGCGCCCCCCATCATTGCCTCGCGGACCATATCTAGTCCTCCTCCTCGTTTGTCGATAAGGTTGATGGGAACCCTACGATGAATGTAACCAATGAAGTCAGTAAAAGAAACAGGAAAAGCGCTTCGGCGTAGTTTAAGTTGGATAAGTTCCATCCTTCGGCGCTGGTGATGCTGTTTGCTGCATTGCTTTCTACTTGTATTTCCACAAGGTGCATTTTAGTCCAGTTTTTACCTGTCACCCAGTAGCCTCCCCTGTCCTTATCCCATGCTAAACCATTGAGAACCTCATTGTGATCCCCCGAAGACCCAGAAGGTAGGTCAGAAAAATCCATCGTGGAAAGGAGGGTACCATCTGAAGAGGATATGACATGAACGAAGGGCGTCATCCACTGGTTGGCCAGAATGATATCGCCGTTGCATTCCAATTCATTCAAATCCCAAACATAATTGCCCAGACCTCGCACCTCCAAATTACCGATCGTTGCAAGTGAGGATGGGTCTAGTATGGCCAATCTGTCGGTACCGTTAGAAACTATAACACGATCATCAAAAGAGCACATGCCCCATCCTTCTCCAATTAGTTCATGATCTCGGATCTTTGTGAAATTGTCTCGGTAGAACTCCATTATGATCCCGGATTTCCAGGTCAGCACCAATATCCGGTCCTCTATAATCGTAAGTCCCTCTCCAAATACTGTTGGTGGGAGGTCAACATGTCTTAGCAGTGAGCCATCGGCTATTGATATCTCCCTGAGTTGTGATTTACCATACAATCCTGTGGACTCGAACATTCTCCCATCCTGAATCTCAAGGCCTTGAGTGAAAGCATCAGAATCGTGATTTATCGTGGAAATCAGGTCATGACTGTATGAAGCAGAACTTACTGGTAGTAGCAGAATGGACATAAGCACCAGGGCAGAGGCGCATCTTACACTCCCCCCGCCTGCTGCCATACAGTACGAACGACGCTCCATCGATGTTAAAAGTCGCCTCTGCTGGTTGTTATTATCAACAAGTGGGCGTAACTATGAGCAATTGCTACGGTCTCATTCCCAGATCACCGGTTTTGCTTGCCATTCTGTTGATTTCAACAACCGTAGTTTTCCCATTCACCACATCTGGCCAGAATTTCGAACAAGTCGAAGAGGCCACTGATGACAATTCGGACTTCAACAACAGAATATATCCCGGCACTGGATCGGAAATCTCTTCCGGATATGGTCCTTTGAAGATCAAATGGATCGAAGATGGTTACCCCGGCAGAGTTGATACCCATCAAATAACACAGGCCAGATCTCATTCGAAATCATGTGCGAACGCATATCAGGAAGGAGACCCAGTTACAGTGAATCAAGGCAGCGATGTTACTCAGGCTAGTGTGGCAAAATTGGGAGCTGGAATTGCGGTTCTAGTAGAGGATGGTTTGTCGGTTCCCCAGACTACATTAAACGACATTGCATCGACATGGGACAACACAATAGAACCAACTGTAACGACATATTTTGGGGCGATTCCGGATATTGATGACACCTGCACAGTCGAGTTGATGATACTCGCAATAGATGGTCCGGGTGCGATAGGTGGTTATTTCAACCCCTCATTATCATCAGCCCGAGAAATAATATTCATGGATGCTGATGACCTTTCATGGAGAAATACCATCATTTCCCATGAGTTCGCCCACCTTCTCCACTCAGCGAGAGACCCTGGAGAGTACCTTTGGATCGATGAGGGTGCTGCAGACATGGCGGCCTACCTCACATTCGGCCTTACCAACACATTGACCGGCCATGCAAATAGCTGGACTCAGTCATCGAATCTCTCTGTGAGGTGGTGGAACCAGAGGACCGGTGACTACGGTGCTGGTTTTCTGATGATGCTTTATGTCGTGGATACCATGGGCGGTCCAAACGCATTCCAGCGGCTGATCGCAGATACATCACGCGGCGCTCAGGGTATCGTGAATCTCGCACTCAGTCCTGAACCCGGTTCAACCCCTGTCGGTACGACATTCTCAGACATCTTTGCAAACTTCTCTGCCGCAGTGACACTCGACAGCAACCAACTCGGACTTGGATTCACGAATCTGGATTTAGCGTTTGGTTGCACCACAACAGTCTGCAGGGTTCAATACAGCGGGTACAACGACACTTGGTCAAGTATGGCATCAAGCGGAACTCAGGAGATAGAGGGTTGGGGCATTCGTGCATACAGATACACGGGTGGAACGGGGGCGCAACTGAGTATCCGAGTAGAGACATCTGAGGCTGGCTTCAGAGGTACACTTCTGGAACGGGACTCCTCCACCGGAACATGGTCCCTATCAGAAATGGTTGTGGATCCATCCACTTCAGATCTACTGGGGTTAGTGAATTCATTTGGAGGAGATACGGACGATGTCTGGGTTATTGTGCGATTTGAAAGCTCGATTGGGGACTGCGACTACTCCTACTCGAGCTGTGGCCCTTTGCCTCCCGAGGGATATCCGGTCGGTTCAGTGGAAGTATTCGCTCAACTTGTTACCGATCCAGCTGAAGTTACAATATCCGAATCATCGACATTCGACAACGATGATGATGGCGAAGATGACTCGATCGAGGTGGGATATGGCGTCCTCTCACAAGCCTTCTATGAGAAAGTCAGCGTCGTCATCGAAGCAGTCGATGAGGAGGGGGGAGTGGTTTCATCCAGCGTAAATCAGATGATTGTGGGAAACAGCGTTCCTGTGGATTCCCGATTCTGGTTTACTCCGCCATATGAGGGCGACTGGACATTCAGGCTGAGCTTGTTGGACACAAAGGGAATCGAGATAGACCAAGCGATTGGGTTTGTCAATGATCTCGGTAACATGAAGCCCACAGCCCTTGGTTCATCATCCACCTTGGATACCCAACCATGGTTACAGATTGCTTTCTTCGGATCCGGCGTTGACGACTGGGGAATCGGCCTGAACAATGGATCCTACTCTAACAATGACCCCCCGGCAGCATACTCCTGGGACTTTGGAGACGGGTCCAAGTCCTCCTTGAAGAATCCGTACCACGCTTACGAGGAGAACGGTAACTTCACTGTCACATTATCAGTCATCGATCAAGGCGGTTTCATCTCCGAGGAAGTCTCATGGTCGATTTTCGTCAATGATTCCACCGATCCCGTACCTTCCATATCCATAGAAGGTCTAGTTATCCAGAACGGACTGACTTTGCTTACAGGTCAAAGAGTGGCATTCTCATCCAGATTTACAGAAGACAATGTGCCCCTTGACCTTTTGTGGTTCGAGTGGAATTGGGGAGATGGCGTTGTGGAATCTGGCTATGGTCTTACGGAGGTTAGTCATGCTTGGAATGATGGTGATGCGGACGGGACTGTCTACACCCTCACATTGACAGTGGACGACGGCATACACAGGGTAGCATCTGAATACCTCATAACCATCCTAAATAGACCTCCATCCGTGATCCTCAATCAGCCATTGCAAACTTTCACTCTTACTCCTATGATCATGCCGGACGTGTTCGAAGACATCGATGGGGCTATTGTTTCATGGTCCTGGGAATTTGAGACTGGGGACCAGGGTGACGGTGTCAATCTAGGAGGAGCTTCGTTATCTCTCGGCTCCGACTTCACACAAACCGAAAGTGAATTGCAGAACCCCAGAGTTGCCTGGAAAACGCCAGGTATCAGAAATATCACTCTTCAAGTTGAAGACAATGATGGCAACAAGTCCTCCCACACTTTCTTTGTTCTAGTCTTGAATCAAAGGCCACTAGCTGTTATGCCAAGGCCTGTGGATGGAGAGGCGGGACAGCAATATGTTTTCGATGGGAGCGGTAGTTATGATCCAGACGGCTTATCTTCCGAGCTTACTTACAAGTGGGAAATTGCAGGTGATCTCATAGAAAACATATCCACGGTTTTCTACACGTTTGATGAGCCGGGTACCTACACTGTTTCCTTGATTGTCTTCGACGCGATTGGGGATCCGTCTGGGGTTAAGACCTACACAATAGAAATTCAGAATCCCCAGCCAACTGCTGAGATCGAGGCAAGGATTGCCACAGACGGAGATGATCCAATCCTAGAACCTGTCGATTCAAACGACCCGACCGTTGTTTGGATGGTCCCGCACATAGACGAGGGCGGGATATTTCTCGCCCCCGGTCAGCCGCTTTACCTGGATGGAACAAACAGTAGAGACGGCGATGCTGCATTCTTGAACGGCACTTCGACAGACCCCGAAGCAGAGGACTGGACCGGGATTGTAGCCTGGTACTGGGATTTTGGAGATGGTAGTCCGATATCTCAAAGTGAATCTGTGTGGCACTCATGGGCCCAACCAGGATATTACTCTGTGACACTCACGGTGAGGGACGGCTATCTAACAGGTGATGTCCAAAGCACAACTCTCCCAATCTTTGTTTCCGAGGCCCCAATCATACCCGCACAAAATATCGTAGACACAGATCAAATCACCGAAGGTGACGAAATACAAATATCAGCTGAATATTTTGATCCAGACCTTGAGTCGGGATTGGAGGCTTGGCTTGACAGGGACGCTTTTGTTGACAGCGACTTGGACGGGGTGGAATGGAACGACAGGCAATGGTTGCTTACCGGGGAGCTTGAAGTCTATTGGGACACTGACCTGCTCATTGACGCAAACGGGGATGGAGACCCAGAGAACGATTTTGATTGGGATGAAGGGGTGTGGTCCGAAGTCGGTGAGAGGCAAGTTCTACTCAGGGTTTGTGACGGTGTTGGTCTTTGCACCGATCGAATATTCATAATGACAGTTTACAGCGGTGACACATCCACAGATCCCAAGTCCCTTGGCGAATTAACCCTTGAAGACCTCCGTCCGTCGGAGGAAAACTTGGGCATACTGGCCCTTGTCGGGCTGCTGGCGACCCTTTGGTGGATGATTCTCCGGCAAAAGGATGACCAGGAGGTCGAAGCGGAGGAGTTCGATCAGACGTTCGATGTACCAGAAGTCCAGAGAGAAGGCGGCATGCAGGGCATGGATCAACACAAAGCGCCCCCGCAGCCAAAGTACCTGACAATTGAGGATAGGCGTGAGGAAGAATCAGGATATGTACGGCCCGTGAGATCGAGGAAGTGATAACTTGAGGGCTGGGGCAATCTTGCTTTTGGCGGTATTGATTGGATTGGCCGGTTCCCCAATCATTGGTACGAGCGCCCAACAAACATCTTGCACGGTCCCTGCTGATCAAGGCGTCAACGCTACTCAAGTGGATCTCGTGCCGGCAGGAGGTTTTGTATTCCGAGATGATTTTCTAGTGTTCGATGACATCGACGGCGACTATGTCTCTGACTTGATGCCCCTGACAGAGGATCAATACGCGGAGATCCTCGTTCCGGCGGACAATGCCATGGCTCTCAGATTTGAGATGGTTAAGGGTTACAGGTATCGCTTCTGTGTAACATTCTACTCCGATCCGACTGAGGAAGTCGTATCAGGGCCCCCCATTGCTGACGTATATCTCCTCGCAGACGATGACTTTGACATTTACAGAACCGACTATGAAACTAGGATGGAATCGTGGTGGTCCGACGGCCTTGAAAACATACCAGTGGAGTGGAGGGACATGGCGACTTGGCTGCCATTCAGGGATGTTCATGCATACGAAAAAATAGAACGCACTGACTTTACCACCTCAATGGACTCAGAACAAGAGGCATTCATCGATTGGTTCGGCACTCAACCCGACGCGAATATGTACCTCGTTCTTGATAATTGGAATTCCTCCAGACCAGGTAACCAGCCGCAATCCGGGATGGGCCTGATCGCAGAGGTCACCATCGAGGTGGAGGAGAGAGTTATGCTTCCAGCCATAACTGCTTACGCAATTGTCTGTCTTCCGCCGATATTACTCATCGTTGCTCCAGGCGTTCTGCACTCGAGATTCCATTCATGGACTGAAAAGGATGTCCCTAAGGAAGATTACACGCGTTCTATGCCCATTGTTGAAGGTGATAAGGGAGCAGGAATGGAAAACACGGGAGATGATTGAGAAGGTTATCTCAATTGTAATCGAGCATTTGCCATGCGTTTGTGAGCTCTGTTGTGTTGATCCTGCCTGATGAAGTTAGTCTTGAATCGGCTTCACTGCTTGTGTATACGATTTTTATACCCAGAACCGGTGAGTGAATCCTCGTCCAATCACCCGAACTCCCGATCCCCATCACAGTGTAGTCGATGCCCTCGTCCTTGAGCTTCCATGCTGCCTCAAACAGTTTCAAGCCTGATCTTTTACCATTGCTGTTGTAACAAAGTTTGACGATATCGCCATGATTGCTCATTTCCCTGACTTTATCGACGATTTCGTCGTCGCTTTCCGGCTCACGGTCGTAGTGTTCTGAGGAGATTATTCTCGTCTTATCCCCGGCAAGCGACACAAGTTCCTCCCTGACGCTCGATTCGATGTCCATCTCGAGGTCGATCCAAGACACACCTGATTCTATTGCCTTTTTCAGGATGGTGCACCTATCGTCCTCTGTCCCCGGGAAATGACCACCTTGTCTGATGGGTCTGCATGTCAGGACTACTGGTAGCTCGATGCCGGCCTTTAGCAATGAGAATACCTCGTCTATGTCAAAATCGAGCACTTCGCGAGGTATCAGACTGGTCTCGTTCCGTTTGAATTTGGATCTGGAATCCGAAGTATTATTTGGCTCTAAGACGGCTTCTTTTACGTACAACATGTCGAGTCTAGCCTCTACCAGGTCAGCACCTGCAGCCGTCGCTCTCGAGGCGTCAGCGAGCATCTCCTCAACAGTGGTTCCACTCAGAGTTGAACATATCTCGGGCAGACGCACGGCCCACCGCTGGAAGCGTCGGGTATAATCGTGACTCTCGCTCTGTGGATTTCGTATCATTATTTTTATGTGAAAAATGTGCTAGAAAACGACAATAATCAGCATGGTTGATATACCGACGATTTTAATCTCCTACGTTGGCGAACGGAGGTTCCCTGAGGTAACCTTCGCCGGATGGGGGAATAACATGACAGAGACATATGATGCATCGAAAATTCAGGTCCTTGAGGGTCTTGAGGCCGTTAGGAAAAGGCCGGGAATGTATCTTGGCGACCCACATGATGGATCGGCACTGCACCATTGTATCTGGGAGGTCGTGGACAACTCTGTCGATGAACATTTAGCAGGGCACACCGATATCATAGAAATTTCAATGCATGAGGACGGTTCACTTTCTGTCCGCGATTACGGCAGAGGCATCCCCGTCGGTGAACATGAGGAATATGGGGTATCAGCCGCAGAGGTCATCATGACGAAATTACATGCGGGGGGAAAATTCGACAACACCTCGTACAAAGTCTCTGGAGGACTTCACGGAGTGGGTGTATCAGCAGTCAACGCCGTCTCTGAATGGATGGAAATGACGATCCATAGAGATGGAAAGGTCTACTTTCAAAGGTACGAAGCAGGCGTCCCCGTCGACCCTCTGAGGGTAATTGGTTCGTGCTCAGACACAGGAACAAAAATATCATTCAAGCCAGATCTCTCAATCTTCACAGATGTAGTAGAATTCAATTTCGACGAAGTCGATACCCGAGTTAGCGAAACTGCGTTCCTCAACGCTGGCCTCAAAATGACCATAACAGACCAACGAGGCGATGAGGCACACGTCTCTGAGCATTTCTATGAGGGTGGACTATCAGAATACGTTGGAAAGCTCAATGACCGAAGAGAAGTTCTCCATAGCGAGGTCATCAAAATACAAGGGGAGAAGGAGATAGAGAAGGGTGTGGTTGAAGTCGAGCTGGCCCTCCAGTGGTCTGATGCTTTCAGCGAGTCAATCAGATGTTATACCAACATAATACGGAACAAGGACGGGGGTACGCACATGTCAGGGCTCAGAACCGCCCTCACTAGTTCCGTGAACTCCTACGCTAAGAAAAGGAATCTGTTGAAAGGAGATGGTCTATCAGGCGATGATGTTCGAGAGGGGTTGGCTGCGGTTGTCAGCGTTAAACATCCAGACCCCTCATTCTCCTCTCAGACCAAGGACAAGCTCGTAAGCAGTGAAGTTACAGGGATCGTTCAAACAATTGTTTATGACAAACTTGGAGATTTCTTCGAAGAGAACCCCTCTGTCGCAAGGCAGATAGTTGAGAAGGCTGTGCTTGCATCGAAAGCCAGGGAAGCCGCTAGGAAGGCAAGGGATCTTACTAGGAGGAAAGGAGTGCTGGAGGGAGGAGGCTTGCCTGGCAAGCTGGCAGACTGTCAATCTAGAGATCCAAGCGAATGCGAGGTATACCTTGTGGAGGGAGATTCCGCTGGAGGGTCAGCAAAGACAGGTCGGGATCGGCGTATACAGGCCATCCTCCCGCTTCGGGGTAAGATTTTGAATGTCGAGCGGCAGAAACACAATGCAGCAAAGGTGTTTCAAAATCAAGAAATTCAAACAATGATCCGCGCTCTAGGGGCTGGGGTGGGGAACAACAGTGAGGAGGAGGGTTCTTTTGATTCAAGCAAACTAAGGTACTCGAAAATAATAATCATGTGCGATGCAGACATAGATGGCGCTCACATTAGGACGTTGATGTTGACTTTCCTCTGGAGATTCATGAGACCAGCGATAGAAGATGGCCACGTCTACATAGCGCAGCCCCCACTTTACCAACTGACTAAGGGCAGGATAAGCAAATACGTATTTTCAGACGAGGAACGCGATGAGGTCATCTCCGAATTACAAGGAGGCAATCAAAATACGAAAATCGGGGTCCAGAGATACAAGGGGCTTGGTGAAATGAATCCTGACCAACTATGGGAAACCACGATGAATCCGATGACGAGGACTATGCTAAAAGTGACAGTCCAAGATGCTGAAGAATCGGACAGACTGTTTGAAATCCTAATGGGCGAGGATGTCCCTGACAGAAGGGCTTTCATAGAAAAACACGCCAAGGAGGTGACCAATCTTGACATCTGAAGAGGAGGAGATTTCTTCTGCAACCAGTGAGAACATCCTGAATCACTCACTTGACAAGGAGATGAAAACCTCCTACATCAATTATGCAATGTCAGTGATCATTGGAAGAGCCCTTCCCGATGCAAGAGACGGCCTAAAGCCGGTGCACAGACGTGTCCTGTTCGGTATGCATGAGGGCGGACACACCTCTGAGAAAAAGTACAGTAAGTCTGCTCGCTCAGTCGGGGAGGTTATGGGGAAATACCATCCTCATGGCGACTTATCCATCTACGACACCATGGTGAGGATGGCTCAGGAATTCTCCCTGAGGTATCCACTTGTGGACGGCCAGGGTAATTTTGGATCAATCGATGGCGATCCTCCAGCAGCAATGAGATACACAGAGAGCAGGTTAGATAAGATTTCGAAACACATGCTGGAAGATATAGACAAGAAGACTGTTGACTTCCAACCGAATTTCGACGATTCTGAAGTGGAGCCCACTGTACTCCCTGCGAGGCTTCCTAACCTACTCCTGAACGGCAGTGACGGTATAGCAGTCGGAATGGCCACAAGAATACCCCCCCACAACATAACTGAGGTAGTTGGGGCAATTCGACTACATGTCAACACAATCATAGAAGAGGGGGTCGAGCAACGGAAAATTCCTACCATCAAGATTGAGGATTACATGGATCATGTGAGAGGGCCTGACTTCCCCACAGGCGCTACAATCCACGGACTCGACGGTATACTCGATATGTATTCCACTGGAAAGGGGAGATTTCATGTCCGGTCAAAATGCGATGTTTATGACGACTCGTCAGGAAAGAAGATTGTCGTGCATGAAATCCCATACCAAGTAAAGAAATCTGACATGCTTGTCCATATAGCAGAGCTGGTGTCTAAGGGATCAGTAGTTGGAATAAGAGACATACGCGATGAATCCTCGAAAGAAGGCATCAGGGTGGTAATTGAGGTCAAGAGTAACGCTGACCCCCATGCTGTTCTCAATCAGCTGTACAAATCTAGCAGACTTCAGGAGTCCTACTCAGCCAACATGATGGGCATACTCGATGGCAGGCCTGTTCTCCTCACCCTACCCGTGATGTTGCACACGTATGTTGAACACAGGGAATCCGTGATAGATAGGCGAGCCAAGTTTGAGTTGAACAAGGCCGAATCAAGGGCACATATACTCGAAGGCCTGGTTGTAGCACAGAAAAGGATCAGTGATGTAATCAAGGCCGGCAGATCCAGCTCTACAAGGGAACAATTTGAGTCTGTTCTACGGGGAGAGGAAACCCTATCAGGAATCAATCCATTTGAGTTTACAGAACCCCAGTCAAAGGCCATTGCCGAGAGGCGCCTTTACCAATTGAGTCGATTGGATGTGGAGAAGGTCAACAGTGAATTTGAGCAACTCAAGATCAAGATCAAAGATTTGACTGACATAATATCATCCAGAGAGAGACGTCTCAATATCCTGATAGAAGAACTGGAGGAGATGATTGAAAGGCACGGTGATGATAGGAGGTCAACGATAGACCCAATGCCGCTGTCTATGGACAGAGAGGACCTGATAGAAGAACGGGCTATTGTAATATCATTAACCCAAGAGGACTACATCCGGCACCTGCCTGTCGAAACATTCAGACTTCAAAATCGAGGTGGCAAAGGACTCAAGGGCGTTACGACCAAAGAAGAGGACGCACCTGCAGCCATCGTAACTTGTTTTTCCAAGGATAGGTTGCTTATTTTTACCAATCAAGGTCGTGTCTACGGGCTGCGGGCTTGGGAAACGCCGTCAGCCAGCAGATATGGAAGGGGCACTCACATCAGAAACCTGTTAGAAGGTTTCAGAGACGACGAAAAAATTGTGTCAATATTACCCATGGATAGGGGTCTAATAGAAAATCCAGACGGTCACTTCCTAATCTTTGCGACCAGTCAAGGCAGGATCAAGAGGAGTCGCTTGTCTGAATACGTCAAAATTAATAGAAATGGGAAGTACGCTCTTAAATTTGCGAGTGAAAATGATTCCCTAGTACAAGTGAGACCCGCAACATCGACTGATCATGTTGTGCTAGTGTCCGCAGGCGGTTATGCATGCAGATTCCTTCCATCAGAAGTCAAGATTAGGACGGACCCATCCACAGGTGAAGAGGTCAGAACCCACACTGTCCGTGTACAGGGAAGAGTCAGCCAAGGTGTCAGTGGAATGAGATTGAGTTCAGGGGACCATGTAGTGGGAATGATAGTCACGGACGATTTCGACACAAGCGTTTTGACTATCTCAAAGCATGGAATGGCGAAAAGGACCCGTTTGGGCTCCGGCAAGATGTTGGAGGTCAGAGATCAAGAAGGTTCTGTTGTTGTCGATGACAATGGCGATCCAGTTACGGAGAGAGACGGTTACAGGAAGACGAATAGAGGAACAAAGGGTGTCAGGACCATGTCGCTTTCAGAGGCGGACTCCATTGTGGGGGTGAGGCAGATTCCCGACCTGTCGGATCAACTGTTCATGCTGACAGAAAAAGGGATGATGATTCGAATGCCTGCGACGCAGACAAAAGAGACTCTGGGCAAAGTCACAAAGGGGACAAGAATAATGGAACTCAGAGACTCTAACAAAAAGAGGCATATCGATGAAATAATTTTCGTTGCACGCCTCCCCGCCAGTCTAGTCGAAGGGGAGGAGGAGTCTTCTGAAGAGGAGTGAGGTAACCGCTCGTCTTAAGGGAGAATCTTGCGTCCGGGTATCACTGCGGCAGTCGCATAGCCTGGCCATTGCGCTGGATTGCTAATCCAGTGGTGTCTCACCTCGGGAGTTCGAATCTCCCCTGCCGCGCCAACCATTCCGAAGCTTATGCCCCCGCCTCGAGCCTTTTCCCATTGAACAGAAAGTGTCTTTCGGTGGGTACGTCTCGTAAACAAACGGAGATCGCCATGGAAACCATCCTGTTCAACCTCGGTGTTTCTATCGGGGTATTGTTGTCACTCGTCCTCGTGTGGCTTCTTCTTAGACACCTGAGTCTCAGGCCATCGAATGAGAGGTTCTGGGTGAACGACAACGCGAGGACGGCCACTGCCGAGTTCGATGGCGACAAAGTCACTATACGTAACGTCAGAGACTTCGTGTGGAGGTCAACAAGGGACTATGACGAGCGTTGGATAGACGTGACGATGAGTCTCGATAAAATGGCCAAGATATGGTTTGTGTTGGAGTACTTCGATCCTACGAAGAGGCAGATGGCTCATACCATCATGAGCTTCGAGACGGATGACGGCCAGCGGATCGCCTGCTCCATCGAGGTTAGGAGGGAGCAGGGTGAGAGGTATCACCCTATCAAGGGCCTCTTCCGGCAATACGAGCTGATCTACGTCTGGGCGACTGAGAGGGACGTCATCGGAGTAAGGGCCAGATGCAGGAAGAAATCGGTCACCCACCTGTTCGAGGCCGTGGTGCTCGGACCGGGCAACGAGAGGAGGATGATTGAGTCTTACCTTCGAAGGTCCAACAAACTGAGTTCAGAGCCAGAGTGGTACAACACCATCACCAACACGTGCACAACCAACATAGTTGGGCATGTAAACGAGGTCTATCCGGGTAGGGTCCCTTGGGGGGTGTCGATTCTACTTCCCGGCCTGAGTCCAAAACTCCTGAGTCGGAACAACCTTGTCAAAATGACCGGCACTCTAGATGAGACCCTCCGCGACAGCATCATCGATGAGAGGGCCAACGATTGGGATGGTGTAGCGGACTTCGGTGACTGGATCAGAGGCGAGGGTTCAACCGATCCCCCCTCCTGAGATGAACGTGATCGAGATATCGCCATGTAGGCTGTCATCAGGGAGGCAATGGGTCCTCCCTGCCTCAAAGAGTCACCTCATCAGGTGGATCGCCTTGGCGTCTCAAAGCAGGGGCGCCATTCGAATCAAACACGTCGGCGAACTCGGAGAGGACTCCATCAACATGATTCGAGGGCTCAGGTCCCTCGGCGCTGAAATCCAGATCTCTGATGGCATGGTGGACGTCTCTGCAACCAGTCGTACATTCCCACGTATTCCCGGAAAACGCATAGATATGGGCAACTCGGGAACGGGATTCAGATTCATGCTGGCGTTGGCATCCTCCATGGGCTCGGTCTCAGAAATCACGGGGGATATCTCCCTCAGAAGCCGCCCATTCGAGGTTATCACAGGTGCACTGGCCGAATTGGGATGCAGCGTCTCCAAAGGGGTGCGTGGCGGTTTCATGGTATCTGGCCCTGCAGTACCCGGTAAGGTGGTTCTGGATCTCTCCAAGGGCAGCCAACCGCTATCTGCACTCCTTGTTGCAGCGCCGTCAATGGGCGTTGATATAGAGGTCAAGATTCACGGTAACATAGTCAGCCAGAGATACTTGAAGCTGACCTATGGCATATGCAAGTCGACTGGATCTGGGAACGAGTTCTCCGATCAAAATGTCAGAATCGTCCCCTGGGATGTGACTCTTCCGGAGGAGGTGACTGTGCCCTCGGAGAGCAGTCTCACACCAGTGATCATGTTATTGGAGCGGCTACATGGGGTGGATCTTGGCAGTGGGAACCTCGTGGACTCGGACCTTGTTGCTCCGGAGGTCAACTGGCTACGGTCAAATGATTCTGGTCGCTTAGACCTCACCGCAGCCAGCGACTTGGTTACGCCAGCAGCGGCATTATTGGCGATAGGGGGCGGGGGAAAGATCGTGGGGGTTGGCCACGCCCAGAGGAAGGAGTCCAAGAGGATGGCGACCACTGAGAAGCTGCTCTCCGATTTCGGTTTGAAGGCACATGTCAGGCCCGGAGGAGTCATCGAGGTCCCGGGCAACCAGTCCCCCGATAGGCCGGAGGAGGATGTGAGAACCTACAGTGACCACAGAGTGGCCATGACCGCGATGGCACTCGCTAGCCTGGTCGGCGCTACAATCGAAGGAGAGAGTTGCATAGGAGCCACCCACCCCAGTTTCCACCAAATGCTGATGGCGATTTCATCTTGAGTCGGTAAGGGTAACAAACAAGATCAAGGCGCAGGTCTCATGAGGTGTGAAAGTGTCCGGCAAAAGTGGTCTCAACGTCCACTTCCTGATGCTGATGGTCTCCATGATCTGGGGAGGGTCATGGGCAGTGGGCCGAATTCTCGCTCTCTCCCTGCCCCCTGCTACTGGCGCATGGATGAGATACATCGTATGCATGATTGCATTCTACCTTTGGTTTGGGTACAAGAGAATGGGTGGGGAGACTGTACGCTGGTTTCCAAGGTCAAGGGATTCGTGGTGGCGCGTTTCCGTCATATCCCTCTTCGCCGTCATGGGCTATCAGCTCCTATTCATGCATGGCATGAGGTTTACCGCGGCGGGGGATGCCTCCTTGATCATCACGATGAATCCGATTTTCACAGTACTTCTAGCGGCGCCGATACTAGGTCAAAGGATAACACGGAAGATGATCTATGGGCTCTTTCTTTCATTCATCGGCGTGATTGTGGTCACGGGTTGGAGTCCAAATACCGACATTCCGCTCGATGACCGATTGAAGGGCGATCTGATGATCATGCTCGCCGCTTTGTGTTGGGCCACTGCGACAAATCTAACTCGGATCATGCTCGAGGCGGAGGGAGAACATGGCGCCACCTCGACTGAAATCGTAGTCTGGTACTCCCTCGTCGGCACTATCCTGCTGACCCCGTGGTGGCTATTAGATGTCCACCATGGTGGTTTTCAAATCCCGAACAGCGAGGACCTTCTTGCGATCCTATACCTCAGCATTCTCTCGACGGTCCTAGCATACATCTGGTTCGTAGTGGGTGTCGAAAGGATCGGTGCGACATCCGCATCCTCCTATGTCTTCCTCGTTCCGCCCTTCGGAGTGCTGGGTGGCTGGGTACTCTTGGATGAGCACCTCGGAGTCTCCCTAGTCATCGGTTTCCTCCTGATAGTTGGGGGCGTCAGGGCCGTTCAGAAAGAGAGCAGCATAGTTGGCAGATCTGGCAGGTAACCCCTTCAGGATTAAATACGGACGGCGAGTCGCGCCAGACCGAGGGACTGTCGATGGCACGAAAACCAGCCAAGATGTATCGTCAAATCAAGGGCCCTGCCTACACGCGCCGACAATACACCGGAGGTGTTCCGAACAATCGGATTCTGAGATACCACATGGGCAACAGGACAGTTGCAGAAGCAAACGGATTTGAAGTGGTACTGAATCTTACCGTGGACAACTCCGTTCAAGTTAGGCATACTGCACTAGAATCTGCTAGAATGATTTCAAACGCCACTATTAGGAAGGCGGCGACAGATACAGGATATGCACTTAGAGTTCACAAATACCCCCACCATGTTATCAGAGAAAACAAACAAGCCACTGGTGCAGGGGCGGATAGAGTTTCCCAGGGAATGAGACTATCATTCGGAAAGAATGTCGGCACGGCTGCAAGAGTCAAGCGAGGGGAAGTAATCATCTCGATCCATACACGACCAGAATTCTACCTGAGCGCCCGCGACGCACTTAGGAAGGCCGGCATGAAATTACCTAGTCCCTGCACTATCAAGGTCGTCAAAGGTGCCGAGACATTGAAGGGTTTAGTCTGAGAGCATACTACATGCCCGACCACAAGGACCCTCAAGACATCCTGGAAGACTCTCTGAGGGGGGCTCCGATAATTTGGAAAGGAGACTACCCTTACTTCATTCACCCGCTCTCGGACGGTATTCCGAGAATGGATCCCGAAGTCCTAACTGCCGTGACAGACCTGATAGTGCGATCAACCGATTGGACCGGTGTCGATCTAATAGTCAGTGTCGAGGCCATGGGCCTGCCACTACTCGCATCAGTGGGCATTGCCACTGGGATCCCCACTGTTGTTATTCGAAAGAGGCCCTATGGGATGAAGGGGGAGATTTCTGTTGATGTCTCCACAGGTTACTCCGAATCGACCCTGTACGTGAATGATATTTTCGACGGTGAGAGGGTTGTGATAGTTGACGATGTAATATCCACAGGCGGCACTTTAGAGCCCCTTCTGCAAAAACTGGAGGAGATGGGGGTTATTCTACACGATGTCGTGATAGCTATTGAGAAAGGGGAGGGTAGAGAGAGGTTGAATCGGGACCGGCCCGAATGGCCTATCCGCTCCTTGGCTAGGATTGAGATAGTAGATGGCAGAGTTGAGATGGCTAGATGACCATTACAACCCCCTAAGTATAACCTAAGCAACAGCCCTGCATGGCACTAGAGCTAGGACTTGGTACATTCGGCGATGTTACTGTCGGTGAGGATGGTTCGTTACTTCCACATCATCAGGTACTCCGAAATGTGATAGAAGAGGCAAAACTGGCTGATAGGCTTGGAATTGACTTCTTCGGGGTCGGAGAGCACCATAGAGAGGACTTCGCTGTAACAGCTCCAGAAGTCATACTTGGGGCAATAGCCGCTGAGACACGAAACATCAGTATTGGTTCTGCGGTGACGGTGCTGAGTTCAGATGACCCTGTGAGAGTATACCAAAGGTTCGCAACCCTCGACGCAGTCTCTAAAGGACGAGTCGAGGTAATTCTCGGTAGAGGGTCCTTCACAGAATCATTCCCCCTTTTCGGGTACAATCTACATGACTACAACAGGCTTTTTGAGGAAAAAGTGTCGTTATTCACAAAGCTAAGGGAGGAAACCGCTGTAACATGGAAAGGGACGACTAGAGCGCCATTAACCAATCAGAATGTTTACCCTCCAACAGAAAGGGGTTCAATAAAGACGTGGATTGGAGTCGGCGGGAGCCCCGACTCAGTTATCAGAGCAGCCAAAAACAGGGCTGGCCTGATGTTAGCGATAATAGGAGGAGAGCCCGCAAGGTTCGCACCGTTAGTCAAGCTCTACTTGGATTCCCTGGAACAGCTTGAGTTGCCGGCACTTCCCATAGGAGTCCACAGCCCGGGACACATAGCCGAAACGGATGAACAGGCCAGAGAGGAGGTTTGGCCCCACCACAGAGACCTTTTCGGAAAGATCGGCAAGGAAAGAGGGTGGCCTCCCATGACAAGAGCCCAGTTTGAGCATGGCGTGAGTCCTGAGGGGTCCCTGTATGTCGGGTCTCCAGAAACCGTTGCTGAGAAGATCATAAAAAACGCGAAGATATTGCGCCTGAGCAGGTTTGACATGAAGTACAGCAATGGATCTCTGCCCCATGAAAGGCTGATGAATAGTATCGAGCTTTACGCGACAAAGGTTGCACCCATCGTAAGGCGTGCGATGCAAGATATCTCTGTTGGCGGCGGAGAAATCATTGCCCAGAAATGATTCTTAGAGCACATAGTTCCATGCAACCGATGAAATACACGCTTACGGCTCACAGCACAAGGTGATACAGTGGATCTCAATCGTCACGATTTCGAATTAGACGATTTGGTCGCCAAAATCAAAGAAAATGACCATCGTTTGGTGGCTCTCCAGGTTCCTGAGGGCTTGAAAATGCAAGCTCTTGAGATGATGGATGAGATCGAAACCGAAACCTCAGCAAGAGTCGTTCTCTCAGCAGACCCTTGTTATGGAGCGTGTGACTTGGTGCACGACAAGATGCAGAATATTGGAGTTGAACTGGTAGCCCACATGGGCCATTCTCAGATGAACATTGACTCTGGAATGCCAACCCAATTTATTCCCGTAACGTATGATGGCAATCCGGAGATCGCTCCTGTACTCCCATATCTTCATGCACACAGAGACATAGCGGCCAGTCGTTTGAATGGTCCCTCCGGGCCTGTGCTTTCTGAGTTAGAGGCCCTAGACAGGTTTGAAGACATGGTTGGTAGAGTATCTCCACTGACAGACACTAAGCTTGGCTTAGTCGGCAGCATACAGCACCTCCATCTACTTCCGACATTTAAGAAACATTTTGAAGAGGCAGGATTTGATGTGACGATACCAGTGGGGGGAGCGAGACTTTCCTTTCCGGGCCAGGTCCTTGGATGCAATTACTCAGGTGATGATCCAACGGTAGGCCATTATGTGTTTCTGGGCAGTGGTGATTTCCATCCAATAGGATTGGTCTTGCACACAGGAAAACCGCTCGCGATGTTGGATCCTTACACAGGCGAGGCCAGAGAAATGGGCAGGGAACGTATAGAGAGGATACTTAGGCAAAGATCTGGCCTAATCATGTCTTCCATGGAGAAAAAAAGATTTGGTATATTGATCGGTGCCAAACCGGGTCAGATGAGAAGGAATCTGGCGTTGCGGATGAAGAGGATGCTTGAGAAGCACGGCAAGAAAGGATATCTCTTAGCGATGGAACACGTTGGCCCCGAATTAATCGATTTCTACCCAGTAGATGTATTCGTGAACACTGCATGTCCGCGGATAGCGATTGACGATGCTGTGAAATACGCTAAACCCATGATTACCCCCTTTGAACTAGAGGTGTCGTTAGGTGAGAAAAAATGGGAGAATGGGTATCAATTTGACGAGATTCCTTGATCGTACGATATCTGGATATCTCTAAGAGCGGCGCCCTAGAATAAGACTTGAATGGCAGGCTATCTAGACCGTATCGGAGCGGGTAAAATCCTCCTGGATAGGGCTCCTTTGTCATATGACTGGGTCCCAAGCTCGCTTGTGGGCCGAGATAATGCGCTGTCACGCCTAGCTTCCATTTTTTCACAAATCACAAACCCATCTGTCAGCTGCAAAGCAGTGGTAACAGGCCCAGTCGGATCTGGTAAGACCGTCTTGACTCAGGTTTTTTCTAAAGACCTGAAGAGCCATCTCCAAGGACGTAGGAAGATCCTTCACACCCATATCAATTGCAGGAATCACCCGTCTGGATCTCAAGTTTTACAGCAAATAGCATTGAGCTTAGATGAAAGACATCCAGAGCGAGGTCTGAGTCCTGGTGAAGTGGTACAGTCGATAAGAAGATATCTCAATGCTCGAGATTCACATATGCTGCTGGTTCTTGACGAAGTAGACGTGATGATCAGGAGGGACAGCTCAGACGTCATTTACCGGCTGCTCAGAGTGGATGAAGGCAAGGATGAGTCGGGGACTCTGTCCATTATTCTAGTCAGTCAAGACGCGTCGCTGCTGAAGCTATTTGAGCCAGCCATAATATCCCGGCTAGGTGCGAGCAACAGTCTCATTCTTGGCGCTTACGGCGAGAAAGATCTTCTGGATATAGCTACTCAGCGTGCTCAAGCATCCTGTCTAAAAGGATCGATTAGTGACGCTGTATTGTCAAAGATTGCAAGATATGCTGCCAGCACAGGTGATGCTAGACTGGCAATTGAGTTGTTGGAAGCGTCAGTTATTAGGGCAGAGGGGGATGGACGCAGTGAAGTCTCAATCTCTGATGTCAAGCCGAGCGAAGTAAGAATCTCGTCCCTTGAGCCGAATACAGTCGATGGTCTCCCAACACATCAGAAGCTCATACTTCTTGGCATATGTCGACGATTAAAGAAAGACGATATGATATCAAGCGGAGATGCCCTGAAACTTTACCATGTCGTTTGTGAGGAGTTTGGATACGACCCGAGGGGGTACACAACTTTTTGGAAACACATGAAGTCTTTGGAGAATCTGGGTATGATTGAAAGTCGGACCGATTCTGCAATAAGAGGTCGTGGACGTACACAGCACATCACTATGTCCAACTTACTTCCAGGGGTGCTGGAGGCAAGGCTTTCTGACATTCTGCCAATCGATTGATGTGGTCGACGTTTCCGAACCGCTCTTATAGGGGTCGAGTCTCGCATCGCTTGCTCTAGGTGTTTGCAATGGCGGGCGATCAGACTTTCAAAGCGGTTTTGAACGACACCGACCCCAAGGTAAAGGGTCGATCCTTCTCCATAGACATAACCGGCACTGGATACAATCACTTCCTTGGAAAAAGCATCGGTGACACCGTGGATGGAATGTTTGTTGGCGAAGGTGATCAGGCCCTTACCGGATATACGCTGGAGATAACTGGTGGATCTGATGCCACAGGAAGAGCGATGAGGCCAGATCTTGATGGCGGCGGAGTAAAACCAGTGTTGGTCAGCCCCGGCATTGGATACAAAGGTAAACGGTACGTAAACAAAAACGGCAAAATATATCGCTACAAGTATGACGGTATCAGAAGAAGAAGGAATCTAAGGGGCAATGTAATCAGCCAGACTACACGCCAAATAAATTTGAAAGTAGTTGATTACGGTAAAAGGCCACTAGGTGTGATTTTCGGATTAGAGGACGAGGCCTCCGCTGGATCCTCCGAAGAGGAGTGAAGCGGCGGGTTTGAAATGGTCAACTCACTTCCGTCTCAACCTGAAGTTAACATAGGCATGGTAGGACATGTCGACCATGGAAAAACCACGCTCACAAAGGCATTATCGGGGGTTTGGACCGACACTCACTCTGAAGAACGGAAGCGCGGCATAAGCATCAAGCTTGGATATGCTGATACGGCTTTCTACAAAACAGATGATGGTAATTTCTACCCAACTGGAAAAAGACCCGATGGGAGCCAGGACAGAACTACAGAGCTTGAAAGGGTCGTATCATTCGTAGATGCCCCTGGCCATGAGACACTAATGGCAGTTATGATCTCAGGAGCATCCATAATGGATGGGGCACTTTTGTTGGTTTCTGCGACAGAGACGTGTCCACAGCCACAAACAAGGGAGCATCTCGCAGCACTGGAAATAGCAGGCATACAAAATATCGTGGTTGTCCAGAATAAAATCGATTTGGTATCCAGAGAAAGGGCCATTGAGTCCCACGGAGAGATCAAATCGTTCCTGAGTGGTTCTATCGCATCCGATGCACCAATCATACCGATTTCGGCCCAACAAGGTGTCAATCTTGATGCTTTGATAGAAGCAATTGAAGAAACCATCCCTACTCCAGACCGATCAGATGAAGCGCGTGGTTTGATGTATGTAGCAAGATCGTTTGACATAAACAGACCGGGTTACAGGCCATCAGAGCTCAGAGGAGGCGTTATTGGCGGAAGCGTTGTAAGGGGGTCATTCTCCATTGACGACACCATCCTGATAGCTCCAGGCAGGAGGGTTACAAATGGATCTAAAACTAATTGGGAGCCAATAAAGACCAAGATTCAAGGCATAAAGGGAGGAGGCCTATCTCTAGATTCAATCCATGCTGGAGGTCTCTGTGGTATCTCAACGCCACTAGACCCGATGATTACCAAAGCAGATGATCTGTCCGGCCAAGTAATGGCTCGAGAAGGGGAACTGCCTCCAGTATGGCAGGACCTCAGAATCGATCTCGTCTTACTGGAGGCAATGGTGTCCTCATCAGGTGAGACCCCGGAGAATGTCAGACCCTTGCAATCCGGCGAGGTGTTGATGCTAAATTCCGCCACGGCGACAAGTGTTGGGACTGTTTCGAAAATAAAGGGCAAGAATGCAGCATTGAAGTTGAGATTACCGATTTGCGCCGAAGTGGGGAGTAGAATCACACTCTCAAGACGAATCGGCTCCAGATGGAGACTGATCGGTCACGCCTCGATAATGGGGTGATGAGCCTGTCTGGGCTAATCATAGATACCTGCGGCTGGGTGGCTATGATAGATGCTAAGATAAATCTGGATGAGGGCATTAAGTCAATTCTAGGGAAGCCATCACTTCTCACGAATGATACTGTAATGAAAGAATTGACGAGACTTGAAGCAACGCGTAGCAGTCTTCTAATCGACATACTAGAAAGTAGGGCCAACATAAGAACACATGATCAGATGCACACCGACGATGCTTTACTAATGATGGCTAAAGACACGGGTTACCCTGTCTTGACTGTCGACCGCCGATTGAAGGAGCGCTTGATCTCTGAGGGATGTTCATATGTCGAGGTAACTTCCGGTAGGGTGTTCAGATTGGTTGATTAGGGCAGCGTGAAAAGGTCCTCGTCCCCATGTCCGTCCATCAGACCGATCCTCACCGCGCAATCAATCCATGCATGAGCGTAGTTCACAGCACCGTAGGCCCTTACAAGGTCCCCGTGTTCGAGAAAATGTTGTGAGTCACTGAGATAGTCATCAAACATCCTCGTGATTTTATCGAGCTTCTTCTTTTCAACTTCGCTGGTTGCTATTGGGCTAGCTTTTTTTCTCGCTTCTTTAGAAAGCTGTATGTACTTCAATACCCTTGCTTTGGTTAGCGTAGTTTTGTCATCATCTGAGAACATTGTAGGCCTCCTCGGTTATGGTAAAGTATCGAACTCTACCCTCTTTCCTAACCTTCAGGAATCCATTTCTCTGAAGTTTATTGAAAATTTGAGACAATCTTGGTCTACCAACCTCAAGTCTGGCTTGGAGTTCCGGATCAGAGGGGGATATTTCTCTTTTTGATGAATCGATGAGGATCAGTTTCTCGGATTTTGTTAATTTTCTAACATATGAAAAGTTGAATATTTCGGGTTTTTCCCACACAGGTTCATAGATTTCTGGGAAAGTTATCTCGCTATTCCTCCCAATCCCTGCATATTCATTCGATTGCGGGGGGCTTGTGATTCCTTGATGCGGATCGGGAACCTCTTGGATGATTGGTGGTAGTGTGGCCTCGAAATCTTCACTGACTGTCCAGACCGCCTGATTTGTAGAAACAACCGGAGATTCCTCAAATTCTTCTTTAGGATCCTCGTGAAGAATTGACGGTTCGATTTTCACAACATTTTCCCTCGTAAATGGAATGTTTGATATCTCGCTCGCATCTATGATTTCACTGTCACCTCCGTCTGTCGGCATCTCAAAGGATGTGGCATTAGTTCGTTCATGCAATCCTGAAAATGCAGACTTGGGTGTTGTCTTATGCTGAGGATCGATTGGCGGTGGTTCTGTACCGGGTTCCATCCAAAAGTATCCATCCTCTTCGTCATTAGTTCTCAATGTGGTTTCCTGTGTAGCGTCGGTGGATCTATTTGAGGCGGATCCATTGAAATCTGGAGTAGCCTCGTGTCCAATTTCAAGTTGTTCTAGGGATTCTTGATGATTGATGATGAGGTTGTCTTCGTCCTGTTCTTTCAGAGCCACGTATTCTGTTTCCGTCATATCCTCAACAACAATCGTTTCATTTTGCTGAGGTGGGCCATAATCGTATATCGATGATATGGGCTCTTGGCCGGTTGTTTCCGATGGGGTGTCTTCATGAGGGGGTAATTCTTCATCTAATTCTACCGGCTGACTCATCTCAGACCATCGAACAAGCCTCTCTAGCGAGCCCGACCTTCCGCTTATTCCTCTTTTTTCGTCAACTAGGTCTCTAAGGGTCCTTACCACTGCCCTGGGCAATCCTTCAGTCAATTCATGAATTTTCTTGAGCAGGATTGGATGCATCATCCACCTCTGACGGGCAACCCTCGAAATTCTTCTGTCCACAAGAAGTTGAATTTCGTCAATTCTGAAGTTTCTCAACAAATATGGCGTGTCGAATATATCTAGAGTTTCTTCCTCTAGAGAAGCCAGCTGTCTTGGTAACATTGTGAATATTACTAGCCCCCTCATTTTCTGCATTATCTGAATTAGTCTTGGAATAACCGTACTTACCTCCACGTTGTAGGGTAGATCAAATGCTATCATTGGGATTGGTCCGTCTTTGTTTTCCAACTCTCTAGACAGGTTGGATATCGTTTCGGAAATTACCGACGGAAGGTTGTGACCAGTGAAATGTGCGGCTACTTGTGTGACCATGTTCTTGACCGGATCAGCATCCATTGGCCAGTAGTCGCTGATGAAAGGATTGGATGTTTGAGATGCTATTGCATTAAGTAACGAGGTCCTTCCCGAGCCTCTCACGCCATTGATTATTACCATCCTCGATGATCCTGAAATAAGATGTTCCCTGCATTCCATTACTATCTCGTCTCGTCCAATTAAGTCCTGTGCCTGGCCTATAGACAGCGGTCGGATCTCAAACGGGTTTCCGCTGAGAGTTGGCAGGGCCAGCATAGCAGGATCAACTCCCATGGAGGATTGTTGTTTCACATTGTCTTTAATATTAACGTATAATTACGTTTATATTTTCTATTTTAACGCTTTTTTTCTCATTTTTTTAAATAAAATCGTTTTTTTGCCCAATTTTGAGGAAATGTTAACGTATAATTAACGTATAATTAACGTATTATTAACGCTTTATGTAAAATATTAACGCATTAATATTGCTTAATTTATGTAAAATATTTGATTTCGAGAGTGAAATAAATTCGATTTATTCGTGAGTCAGCCGCATCCCTTACAACCTATTCACACCTCCTGTGATCATGCCCATCGACGACAGTAGGATGCCGGGATTCCACAGACTATCGCCAAGAGAACGTAGAGAGAAGCTAGGGAGGGTTGCAGGATTAACTGCCGAGCAGTTGAAAGCTTGGGAAGACGGTGAGCTCGATATCGACACTGCAGACCGAATGATTGAGAACGTCGTAGGTACGTATTCCCTTCCTGTTGGTGTAGCCACCAATTTCTTGATTGACGGTAAACATTATGCAATTCCATTTGTAGTAGAAGAAGCAAGCGTGGTCGCTGCTGCGTCTAATATGGCCAAGAGGTGCTTGTTGAATGGCGGTTTTAAATCCGACAACGATGATCCTGTAATGATCGGTCAGATTCAAGTTGTAGGGCTTGAAGATGTTGAGGAGGCTAAGAAGAGGGTTTTATCACAGAAGAAGAGCATCATACAGATGTGCAATGATGTAGATCCCATTTTGGTCAAATTTGGAGGAGGTTGCAAGGATATCGAGGCTCGGCCCATAAAAACAGAATCTGGGGACATGTTGATTGTTCACCTTCTGGTAGACTGCAGAGACGCGATGGGTGCCAACGCAGTAAATACCATGGCGGAAACGGTTGCACCTAAAATCGAGGAGCTGACGGCAGGAACGGTTATCCTCAGGATAATCAGTAACCTTGCCGTCCACAGGATAGCTCGCGTGTCGGCAACTTTCACACCTGAGGAGATGTCAAACACAGGCAAAGATCGCATACAAGGTTCGGAAGTCATCAATGGTGTAATTCAAGCATATCATTTCGCTGCGGCTGACCCTTACAGAGCTAC
>DAMH01000024.1:45626-74897 GCA_002499585.1 Euryarchaeota archaeon UBA552
GGGGCTCACGCATACGCAGCCCATGGAAATGAGAATTTGAGATATGGATCTATGACTGAATGGTCAAAAGACGAAAATGGGGATCTTCGAGGCACTATAAGAGTGCCAATGGCTGTTGGACTTGTAGGTGGTGCGATCAGAATTCATCCCGGGGCTAAAACCAACGTGGCTTTGTTAGGTGTTGAAACCGCAGATGAGTTAGGGAGTGTAATGGCGGCAGCCGGACTCGCCCAAAATCTTGGTGCACTCAGGGCCCTTGCGACCGTCGGGATTCAAGCAGGTCACATGAAATTACATTTACAGAACATGGTTGCAGCTGCCGGTGCCCAGGGCGATGAGATACAGAAAGTAAGCGACATGATCAAGGGGTCCGGTGAAAGAATCACCATGGCCGTAGTAGTAGAAGCCCTCCAGAAGTTGAGAGATCAAGCACCGGATGAATCTTGAGATTTTTCCTCCTGGTAATCTTGGATCTTGGTTTGGCCATCACCCAACGATGCTGCAAGTTCGGCTCCTGTCATTCCTGCTTCATCTGCCTGTTTTCTGAACCATGTCCTAACCTTTTCCGGTTTTATCTCCGGTGCTCCGAAATACTCAGCAAATCTTCTGGTTGTCATCAGTCTTCGTGTTGAGCCGTCGCGGCGCCGGCTTATCAGTCCGAGAGAAGACAGCTCTCTTACATGGTCGTATGCCCTTTGCCCCAGCATGCCCACAAGAGTGGATTGTGCCATAGGTTGATGATAGGCGATTAATGCTGCTGTCGGCATCAATCTTTTTGGTATATCTGGCCTAACCCCACCCGGCATATTGTCGGAGAGGGATGGTTTTACTTCCATAATCCATCTACCTGAAATTTCAGATATCTGTAAGGCGCCTTTTTTTCTCCTATCAAGTGTGGTTCTGAGATTTACCAATGCCTGTTCAGTTTGAATCTCGTCGGAGTGTGCTGCAAAGGCTATTTCCGCAACTGACATTGATCTCCCTGATCCAAAAAGGATAGCTTCGATGATGGTCGATAGGTTATCAGGCTCCACAACTACTACTCCCTGACTTTTTCCATCGGGTGAAGTTTCTGAGACAGTACCTCAAAATCCGAATCATCTGGATTAAGATCTGTGAGAACTACCCTCCCATTCGTTCCCTCCTCCTGCATAATGTTCGCATATCCACGATTTACTAAAAACAAGGCCGCTACCATAGAAGCGACCTGTGCTTCAGCGTTGGCCTCCTCTCTTGTAGTTCCGTTTTCCATAGATCGTTCTGCCAATTCTTCTGAAATCGACGCGAGAGAGCATGACTGTGTACTATGCTCGACTCTCATCTTCATTGCCTCCCAAGTTCTACGGATGTCGCCTTCTAAATCCTCAACATGCAGGCTTCCACTGAACCTGTTCCTCGCTTTTTCAAGCGCTTCTCTTCTCTCCTCAGCTATTTTCATCCTGAGGTTTTCTTCTTGAGAGATGCGGTTTGCATCTTTGAGACCCATCAATAGTTCTCCCAGGGTTATCGGCCTGCCCTCTTCCCGCTGGATCCTTCCGGCAAATATGCTGGGAAGTCTATCTCTGTGAGAACCTGTAATCATTCCAACTGAGAAATTGTACTCGTGATCATCGTATTCTGATTCCCAACCGCTATCAAACAACCATGTGTCGGGACACTCCTCATCATTATTCTGACGTTCTATCAAGGATTCTGCCTGTCCACGGAGAACCTGCCATGCCATTCTAATCAACTTACCACACGTTGGTAGATCTATATTCTCGGCTACGTCAATTCTCTCGGTGAACATCTCCAAGAAGGCAGACAAATCAACCGCCCATGGGTCTAGATCTTGGTCTTGGAATAGTTGTAGAACTAATGCGACAGATCTATCGAACGGATCATCCAAGAACTGGTGTTCTGCTTCTTCCATCTCAGCCAATTCAAGTATTCTTTCCAAGTATTCACTTGTTTCCAAATCTGCATCCTCTGTTATCATTGAGGAAACAATGTCATCTCTGAGAGCCTTTGCATCTAGGATGCCCATGTTTATCACTCGGCCTCCGGTTTCTGTTGTATTTCTAATTTTGACTTCTGTTCTTGTGAGGCAGTCCCATCCAACGAAGGCTGCAGGTCTCTTTGACTCCCGTCGTTGACATTTTCAGCGCGGCCTCTCAACCCCTCCATTGGATCTGTTTGGACTTCTTTTTCCGTATCTAAATTGATTCCGGCTCTTTCAATGACACCTTCCAAAGATCTGATTGCAGGGAGGTCGGATGGCAACTGAGGCCTGCTGGAGGGATGTGGTAGATTGTCAGGTAACATTTCTGAGGTTGATGGCGGACCCTGGGCCTCCAATTCTTTTTCAAATGCCTCGCCCAAGGCTAGTGCTGCCTCACGATCGAAGTCAGTGATTCTTCTACTAACACCGTCCCCGGCATGTGTTATTCCTATGTGATGGTTGGCCATAGACAGACTGACCTTCCTTAGTGTTACCATAATGAATTGGGCCGCCTCACTCCTGCGTCGACAAAGCATTGCTATTCGTTGGCAGTTGAACGGATCTAGATTTTGATCAACTTCATCGAAGTAATAAAAAGTGCTTGGTTCGAAGTCCTGAATCGAAAAGACCAGCGCTAATGCGGCCATGGATTTCTCGCCGCCCGAGAGTTGTGCTCTTCTTGTTTTCTGGCTTTTACCTGGTGGCACACAGTCCATTTCAAGTCCGCCGTCGAAGGGGTTGTCGGGATTTTCGAGTCGTAACCTGCCGTTTCCTCCTGGCTGAAGAATTGCATAGACCCTCGAAAAGTTAGTATTGATATGATTGAACACAGTAATCAACCTAGTTTTTCTTTCTGCTTCTAATCTATCGACAATGTCGATGAGCATGTCACGCCTCTTCTTCAAAATTGCTCCGTCCTCGACAAGTTGTTGTATCCTGTTGGCAGTTTCATCGTACTGCTCGATAGCCAACATGTTGACGTCCCCCAGATTGTCCAGTCTTCTTTCAAGTTTGGATATTGAACGCTCGACATCCATTAGTGAAGGGAGGTTCTCATCAGACTTCGGTAAATCGATGTTTTGAGAATTTAACTCGTTTTCAATTTCCCTCACTTCTTCCTTCGCATTGGATATTGCTTGATTCAGCGCTTCGACTGTCACCTGTACCCTTTCCCGCTCAGCCCTGTAAGCTTGTGAGTCAGAGCGGGCTTGCGTTCTTTCCTCAATGATATTGTCTCTCATCTGGGAAAGCATCCCCAATTCCTCACTTGCATGCTGAGCCTTCTTTCTGAGGTCAGACAACTCTTCTGTAGACTCGAATGATCGCTTATTTATTTTTTCAACTTCAATTGAATCTTCATTTTTCTGGGATTTGAGTCTCTCTTTTTTGCTGAATAACTCATTTATTCTATCTTTGAGTACGCCTATGCTGACCTCAGAGGTCTGTAATTTGCTCACACCCTTTTGGTGTTTTATCGACGCCCGTCCTTTGTTGGCCTCTGCTTCTGATAGAGTCTTGGAGAGGTGGTCCGGTGATTGTTTGAGTAGGTCTTCGTTGGCATTTGTACGGGCAATAAGTGCATCATCCAATTCCTGCTTAGCCTTATCGAGATCAAAAGCGGAGGTTCTCTTGACTGTTTCACTGCGATCTAACTCGGATCTGGATTCCTTCAATCGAATTGCAATGGCCTTAACATCGGCTTCAGCCCTATCCAGCTCGGCTCTCCATTCTCTGAATCTAGACTCTGAACCTGATCCTGACATTTTCGCAATCCTGTCGGTCAGGTCTTGCATCGAAGCTCTGGCCTCTTTCAATGCCAACTCCACTGTTGCCCTCGCTAGGCTGGCTTCATTTACGGAATTCTCCAACGGTCGAAGAGAAATTGTTGGGTCCGAGGATCCAAATTTTGGCGCTGATTTAGAGGATGATCCTCCTGTCATGGCACCGCTGCCATCGACCACAGATCCGTCTAGAGTTACCATCCTGACTCCGCCCATATTTTTTCGTGCGACATTTAGATCCTCGACCAGCAATGTACTTCTGCTGACCAACTGAATGGCGTTTTCGACCTCAGTTGGATAATCCAACAATTCATGGATGAAACCGATTACACCCGGATTCCTAACCACCATCAAAGATCTTCCCTGTGGACGTTGTCTACCAAGACGATTCAAAGGAAGGAATGTAGCTCTGCCCCCGCCGTTCTTTTTCAACCAAGAAATGCAGTCTGCGGCAACTTGGTCATCTTCCACTACGATGCTTCTCATCGCCCCTCCCAGCGCGAGTGCTATTCCCTCGGAGTGAGAATCATTCTTGGGGCTAGCTAGTTCTGCGACAGACCCAAGAATTCCATTGATTAAGCCCTGTTGTCGTAGTCGGGTTAGGGCAGCGGCTACTCCTGCGGATCCTTGAGTTTGGGCATCGAGCCTAGCTCTGGCTTTCTCTAATTTTACCTCTGCCTCCCTGTGTTTTGAATCTGCATTATCTCGTTCCTGTCTCAGTTTAGACTCGATTTTTCTGATACGAATTAATTCCTCGCCGAGAAGTGCAGGATCATCCCTTTTTGCCTCGATCTCAAGGTCCTCACCATGAATTTGAAGATCATCCCGAAGAAGTGTTGCCTGCTCGTATTGATCCTCGAAAGTTACAACAGATTCCATCGAAAGGGCAACGGCCTGATCTGCTCTATCAAACGCAAGCACGGATTCTGAGTAAGCGTCTTGAGCATTTGTGACCGCATCATTTGCTTGGCCTAGCGCTCTCGTTAGATCTAACTGCAGTTTGCTACCGGTTTCGAGGGTTTCTTTTGCTTGGTTGATTTCCTCCTCGAAGGTTTGAATCTCTGTACTTGCAGCATCAATTTCATTGATTGCTTCGGCCTTTATTTTCTCATGATCTTCTAAGGAGGATTTCACTCTGTCAATCTCATCGTTATTGAATTCAATATCTTCTTGCGCTTCTTCAAGAGAATTTTCTAGGTCGCTTAACCTGTCTTTGGACCTCTCGATCTCTACCTCTAGTTTCCTCATCTTCTCAATAATTTTCTTGTTTTCGCCTTTTGATAAATCGTCTATTTTTCGACCTATTTCGGAGAGATCGCTCTCCAGCCTCAGAAGGTCTTTTTCTTTTTGACGTGCAGCTTCCAGGAGTTTTACAGATTTATTTCTGTATTCATCCTGTTCAGATTTCAGAGCCGATACTTCATGCGCTTTGGCCATATACCTGCATTTCGACACAAGTGCTCTGTTGTTATCCAACTCCTCTTTTAGTAGTCTGAACTTCAGCGCTTGTTCCCTTTCTTTGCCCAGGCTTTCGAGTTGATTTTTTTGATCGGACTCAAAAAGATCTATTGTTTCCATCGAGTTTTCGACGTGCTTCCTTTGGTTGGAAGCTTTTCTGATGTCCTCATCGTAAGCTGTAACCCCGGCTACGTCCTCCAGTATTGACCTTCTTCGATGTGCAGTCATGGTTGCGAGGGTTGTGACATCATTTTGCAAAACAACATTGTAACCGTCGCCCCTAAGTCCTGCTTCTTTCAGAATTCTCCTGAATTCGCTCGAAGTGGTTTTCTCTCCGTTGATTCTGAATTCGGACTTCGGGTCGCCCTTCGGTGACAATCTCACGGATCTGGTGAAGGCAACCTCGTCTGAATCCACCCTTAACTGTCTCATTCCGGATTCATTAACCGGATTTGTGAAGGTGAGTGTAGCGGACATGTTTTTTGCCGCTCTTCCATTGTTTCCTCCGTTAAAGATCAGTTCTTTCAGATTTTCAGCCCTCAGGGCCTTGGTGGATCGCGTCCCGAGGACGAATTGTATCGCGTCTCCAGAATTGGACTTGCCTGATCCGTTTGGCCCGGTTATAG
Source organism: Euryarchaeota archaeon UBA552 (assembly GCA_002499585.1). Lineage (GTDB taxonomy): Archaea > Thermoplasmatota > Poseidoniia > Poseidoniales > Thalassarchaeaceae > MGIIb-N1. Next base: position 51,473 of record DAMH01000024.1, read on the forward strand.
CAGTAAACCCAGTTTGGAAGGGGATAGTAACCTCTCCTCCAAAGGACTTGAAATTGAGGACGTCTATCCTAACTAACCTCATTTTACTCACTCAATACAGTTCTTAGGCTGCCTCAGTTAGGAACCCGTGATTAGTGAGATTATCAACATTGAGTTGCAATAAGGGCGCAGCGTATCGATTAAACCACTCATCATAAAAATCCGAAGTTATGCTAACAAGGTTCAATTTAGTGTGTCTGTTGGACGAAGCGATGGAAACAGATCGTGGTATCGAATTTGATGTCGTAATCGTTGGTTCTGGTATCGCTGGACTGTTTACGGCTCTAAGATGCAGTCAGAAGGGGCTTGATGTTTTAGTCGTCACGAAAAGCAAAATCAAGTCGTCCTCAACCAATTGGGCCCAAGGCGGGATAGCTGCTGTGTTAGATACTGAGGATGAGGAAGCCATAGAGTCTCATGTAAACGACACATTGTCCTGTGGCAAGGGCTTGTGCGATGAACAAGTCGTTAGGTCTGTAGTCAAGGAAGCCGCGAGGAGGATATCAGACTTGGTTGCCTATGGAGTAGGCTTTGATGGAGATTCAGATGGTTATCACAAAGCCATCGAGGGCGGTCACTCCGAGGCCAGAATACTACACTCCCAGGACCGAACTGGTGCTGAAATAGAATATGCCCTTGAGAAGGCGACTTCCGACAAGGGCTATCAAAAACTGAAAATCAACGAGGGTTGGATGGCAATAGACATCATACAAGTAGAGTATGGATCTCCGTCCTCAGGAGCCTGTGGGGTTTGGTGTCTCAGACCAGATGGGGTAGTCGTCACCATAAGGGCAAATGCTGTTATACTCGCCACCGGAGGTTGTGGGATGTTATACAATTCAACAACGAACCCATCTGTGGCGACGGGTGACGGAGTTGCCATGGCACAAAGATTCGGTGCAGATATAGAGGATATGGAATTCATCCAATTTCACCCAACCTCTCTTTACGGTGTGGAGGTTCCGTTTCTGATCACTGAAGCCATGCGGGGCCATGGTGCCATTTTAATGACCAAGGAAGAACACAGAAAATGGCGAAATGATGGTGGTGACCCAGCTGATTGGTCGTACATGAAAAGGCACTCTGAGTTGGGGAGCCTGGATACGCGAGACGTTGTCGCTAGGGCCACAGACCAGCAACTGAAGATAAGTGGCGAAAACCACGTGCTCCTAGTAACTGAGCACTTAGACGTGGATGACCTCAGGGAACAATTTCCGACGATTTGTCAGCGACTTGAGGAAAATGGTTTGAATTTCGGCCCGGATCCAATCCCCGTCCGTCCAGCAGCACACTACCTTGTTGGAGGAGTTTCTGTCGATCAGCATGGAAGGTGCCTCGTGGACAAGCAGCCCATATCGGGATTATACGCCATAGGAGAGACAGCGAGGACTGGGCTTCATGGTGCTAATCGGCTTGCTTCAAACAGTTTGCTTGAGGCAGTGGTCTTTGCTGAAAGGTGCTCGAATCACGTAGCCGATAATGCCCCGAAAAAGATGAATGGAGGTTTACTGCCAAGTTGGCGTGGAGAGGGATTGTCCAGATTGATTGAGCATGCTCCATTGGGAACCGATCTATCCGCACTTAGGAATACAATGACCAGAGATGTAGGCCTCGTCAAGAGTTTCTCGAGATTGATGAGGGGGAAGAGGATGATCACTCACTTGAAGGAGGAGTTCGATGAGATCTGGTCCTCAAGTCTCCCTTCCAGGGAGTTGGTGGAGCTAAGAAACATGATTGTGTGTGCTGGGCTTGTCATCGAGGCTTCCATTGCAAGAGATTTCAACGTAGGACTACATTACAACATTGATCTCTCTGGCTCACACATTTGACATCTCAATGGCCCTCACCAGAGCATGCAGGGTCGTATTGACGGGGACTGCTATTCCATGTATCTCTGCTAATTCGCCCACTGTTCCGCATAATTGATCTATCTCTGTAGGACGTCCTGCCATTAAATCTTGAAGCATCGAGCATCTGTTATCAGAGGTTGACTTGATTACCTCTAAAACATGTTCTTCGATGTCAATGACCGGTATGTCGATGCCCCGGGCTTGAGCTACCCTAGCAACCTCGTGTGCAGCCGCAAAGGACAATGAGAGCAGCATCGGCTCCTTCTCTAGCACTCCGTTTCTGATTCCGGAGATTGCGCAAACAGGATTTATTGCCACGTTGATCATGGCCTTTGACCACAGTGAGGACTGGAGATCTTCAGTCCAGTGAGAGTTAAGGCCCGCAGAGTTGAATGTCTCAATAATTTCTATTTCTATTCCCCTGGGATCTCTTTTTTTTACGCTGCCGATAGTTATGTCTCCATTTCCAGCCCAATGTACACCGCCATCCTCATCCCTCCATGCGCCGTGAGTGGTGGAGCCTCCGACAACCCTGTCTGAACCCAACACTCCGCTCAGGATTTCTACGTTCCCAAGCCCATTTTGAATGGTGATTGCAATTCCCTCATTTTTGAGAATTTGATCCGCAATTCTCGCTAATTCCTCAGTATCGCCCGATTTTCCGCATATTATTGCTAAATCACATTTTTCAAATTCGTTGTAGGATACCGGGATGTCCGTGTCGACAACCTGGAACCTGTCAGGAGCCAGCACTTCGATAACGCCGTTGTGCTTGTAGAGTGCTAGTCCCTCTAATGAAATTCTTTTGGCGGTTAATCCTCTAGAAACCGCCACTAGTTCATGGTTTGTTGTACCCAACGATCCAAGCAACAAACCACCAATTGAGCCTACTCCCAGAATGGATATTCTCATGATGAGCATCCTCCAGACGGGCATCTGGCAGCGAAATTCAAAATCACGGAATTTTGATTTGTGGAAATCCAAAAGAACCCGCTCAACTCTTCTTGGCCGTCGAAGGAGACTGTGAGTTCTGCAGTCTGATTGGAAATCAACTGGTCAGGGGCATCAACTGACCATACATCAAGTGACGGAGCATCACCGGACCAATCCCTGGAAAGAGGCACAGTTTGATTTCCAAGGTTTGCGATTACCACCTTTTCTTCTGTTATTGATATTCCCATCGCGGAGGAGGAGAGTTGAACATCAGGGCCATCCCTCACTCTGAGCGACTCCAGTATAATTCGACCGTCACAGACGGTTAGCCAGCCACCTGATGGCACTGTAAGGTTAATTTTACCAGGATTAGGAGGTAGGATGAGGGAGGCCGTGTTGATGTTCCAGTCCATATCGTCCCCTTGATTCTGATAAGTGGGCATAGAATCTGTCAGCACGCAACTCGGTTCGAGTGTATCTTTGCCGTAAATGATAGTCGAGTTTGGCTTGGCTATCCATGAAGGCAACTTTATTGTGTTATCTGAGATTGATATCCACGCCTCGCTACCCTTGATGGGAAGTGTCCAAGATTTGGTGAGGTTTTCAGGGTCTATGTCCGGCGTGAATTTGACTGGCGGAGCCATCGCCCTCCCCCTCTCGTCTCGTTGGGAACCCTCCAGCCCGCCTGATTGTGGTTTGATGCAATAACTGCTGACAACTCCTTCTTCAAGCCTTTTTTCCTCGGAAACCCAAAACGGATGGTCAACAGACCAGACTCCATTTTCTCCCATGGAAGTTTGGATGTCAAGACACGCAGAGGTTGAATTCTGGTCTAAAATCCATGAGGATGAGATAGGGGAGCTACCGGATTGTGATGAAATTAGGATGGGGTGCTGGGTTACGCTAACTCCATCATCGACGGTTAAGATGAGTCTCGCCGGGTGTATCGTGGTATTTTCACTGTTATTCGCCGAGAGTAACAGAGGCAATGTCACAGTGTTGCTTTGCATCACGTTTTCAAATGTTAATTCCTCAATGGCCTCTCCGTTAGAATCTTGCAACATCCAACCGGAATTGGAGGGGTCATCAATTTCAAAATGTATCTCCCCAGAAAGTTCCAGAACACCTAGAGGGGAAAGGATGATGTCGAAATTCTCCTCACCGTCGACCTCGATGCTGGATGGCCAAAGGTTTGGATCCAGCCCCGCATCCCAATTTTCATATTCCGATGCTGGTGACATCCCTGGGAGGCCGAGCAGTAAAATCATCACTGCTGCAGCTGAGTATCTCTCTAGCGACTCTCTAGGAAATCCGTCAGATAAATTGATGATCATCGGAGGCTTCAACTGATCATTGCCAAACCTCCTCATGCATGCGATTGTTGCGATTACAAGCCAAGGGATGAAATCACTGGACACGAATACCGCGATAAGAACGCCCAGTGATAAAACGAAGAGGATGTTTTGAGTTGTCATCTCCACATGACGTTCTCTTCCAAGGATCGCGGACAGTATTCGATCACCGGGCAATCCCGGTATGGGCAGCATCAAAATCCAGCCCATGATGCTGAGTGATAGCCCAGCCAAACCCAGCGGGTGGATCCATTGAAGTCTGATCATGTGATCTGAATCTATCATTAAGGAGGAGAACAAATTTGGCAGGATACTGCCGTGATAAGCCAGAGGAGCCGAGGAAAGCTCCAATGGCGGAGTTGAGGGCGTCATCAAAAGGCCAACCAGGAACATGGGCTGTCCCACTAGGAACAGAGTTGCGGGCACTGAGATCTCTATTTTTGCGAGTTCTTTTCGATTTACAACGTGTGTGTGCTCGGCGCTTTTTTGGCCGAAAAGCCCGAATATACCGAATGGCCACCACATGGGAGAAATCTGCGGCATTGCCAGAGGTATTAGGTGACCGGATTCGATTCCAGCCTTTCGATTCAACCTGCGCTTCAACTCGCTTGCTAGTAGTAGGGTCGCAGTTATTGGAAGGGCATAGAAAAGAGAGGATTGGGCGTAAGGATTGCCTTCCAAACCGACACTTTCAGCCCACTCACCTCCGGCGAAAACCATCATTATTATTGAGAATGCCCAAACTGAACCCAACTGCCACGATGGGAGGATCCCTGACCCGTATCTGCGTTCGGTCACGGACAGAACAGGAGGGTCTCGCGGGTCGAGGCTGCCCACCAGCCCGAGTTCTCGCAGTTCATTATTCAGCAATGTTATTGCATCGTTGTTTGAGAATCCGGATCTTGCCTCGACGACCCAAGAGTACCTACCAGCAGACTCTTCACCAACAATAAAGAATCTTGAGGCTATCCGCTCTATTGACTCAGTTCGAGACCATTCCCTCTTGTGAATAGCTATTGGCTTGTGCTCTTCCAAGGCCTCTCCCCGTCACGCTCAATCAGGGGGATCATTTCAATGGCATGTTGAATTGATTGGGTTTCTGGGTTATTTATTCTTGAATCTCTTTAGCCTGAATGTTTCTTCCCTTTCCATTTCTTCGAGTCTCAGTTGGATGAAAGTCTGGGCTTCTTCCATTTCAGGTATCACTTTGAATTCAAGTGCATTCACCCTCCTCTTCGTGGACTCGATCTCAGCGAGCAATTTTTTCAGTGTAGCTTCCATTTCCGCGGCTTTAACGATATTCTGTATTAGATCAGAGTATGCATCTGCGGCCTCGTCGATATATGCAGAACCGCCGATTAAACCGATCCCTCTCTCCTGGATAGTGGAACTCAGATGCTCTCCAGATACACTTGGGACGACGACGCCCATGATATTGCGTTTTGACACATCGACTTCGGGCCGGGTGGAGATTGCTATTGCCGTACTCTTCACGGGCAGGGCGCCTTCTATGCTGCTAGCTAGGCTAATTGACTTGATAGCGTTCCTATAGGTTCCAAGTAGGTCTTCACGTGCTTTGATCATGTCTGCAAGGAGCATCCTAAACTCGTGAAAGAGTCCGTCTCTCTTCATTTTGAGGAGCTTGTATCCATTTTGGGTTTGCTTGATTCGCCTCTTGAGATTTATCAACTCACTTCGAGTTGGTTTGATATCCAAAGCCATTAGAATCCCTCTTTTCGTTTTTGATTTTCATCTTCATGCATTTTTCTCTTCTGGAAGATATTTCTCGATAAGCTCCTGATCAAGCCGTACCAAGTACTTGGTGTCAATATTGGTCATCAGATCCCAGCAGAGATTCAAGGTCTCATCGATCGTCCTGTCTTCATCACGATCTTGACGAAGGAATTTGTCCTCAAAGATATCAGCAAATTTCAGAAGCTGCAAATCTCTCTCGTTTAGTGCATCTTCTCCGACAATTGCCACAAGTCCGCGAAGTTCTCTGCCCTGTGCGTAAGCAGCATACATTTGGTCGCTGACTTTCTTGTGATCTTCACGGGTTGTCTTCTCCCCAATGCAAGATCCCATTAGCCTAGACAAAGAAGGAAGTACGTTGATAGGCGGGTATATTCCAGCCTGATGGAGTTCTCTGGAGATGACTATTTGGCCTTCGGTGATGTAACCGGATAGATCTGGAATTGGATGGGTTATATCGTCTCCTGGCATGGTAAGAATGGGGAATTGTGTAATGCTTCCCTTCTTTCCTTTCACTATCCCCGCGCGCTCGTACAACATTGCAAGGTCAGTGTACATGTAACCTGGGTAACCACGACGGCCGGGAACCTCTTCTCTAGCAGCGCCTATCTGCCTGAGTGAATCACAGTAATTCGTCATGTCTGTGTATATCACAAGTACGTGGTAATCGTGCTCAAAGGCGAGATATTCTGCGGCGGTCAGGGCCAAACGCGGGGTGATTAACCTCTCGACCGCCGGGTCATCCGCCAGATTAACGAAAAGTGCGGCATTCTCTAACGCACCTGTTCTCTCGAGGTCCGAGCGGAAGAAATTGTATTCCTCTGCCGTGATGCCCATGGCACAGAAAACCACGATGAATTCCTCGTCACTGTCCCTGAGCTTGGCTTGTCTTGCAATTTGAAGTGCAATATCGTTGTGGGGTAGGCCAGAAGCACTGAAAATCGGTAGTTTCTGTCCTCGTACCAGTGTAGTGCAACAGTCGATGGCGCTTACACCGGTTTGAATGAAGTCGTGCGGTGACTGGCGTGAGTAGGGGTTAATCGCGGCCCCAATTATGTCAGCGTTCTCATCTGCAATGATCTCCGGCCCGCCATCCCTGGGTCGACCTGCTCCATCGAGGATTCGACCAATTAGGCCTTTGCTGACTGGTAACTTGAAGACATCGCCCATGAACTTCACACCTGCCTTTCTGTCGATTGCCTCGGTCCCCTCGAATACCTGAACGACGACCATGTCGTCTGATGTGTCGAGTACCTGGCCATTTTTTTCTGAGCCGTCACTGAGTCTTATGCTGACTATCTCTCCGTAGGCGACTGGTTCTGTTTTTTCTAGGAACACTAGTGGTCCTTTGATATCTGTAATTGTCTTGTATTCTTTGCTTGTCATTCATGATCCCTCCTTTAATTTGCCTCCGCGGTCGCGGCAATTTCAACGACCATAGCATCCACAAGTCCACCGATCTTCTCCAAGTATCCCTCGGCAAATCTGGCTCTCATCAATTCTGTTCGGGCAGGGACGTTTACAACATCCTGCAATCTTGCCCCAGCAGCCATGGCCTTTTTGGCCTCGTCTTGGAACGTCAAAATAGCCTGTGCCATGGCGTATTGTTGTTGGACTCCGCTGTATGCGTCGATAGGATCGAAGCCATTCTGTTGAAGGAAGTACTCTCTGATCATCCTCGCGACTTCCAGAGTCAGTTGCTGATCAATTGGCAATGCATCTGACCCCACGAGCTGAACGATTTCTTGCAGCTCTGCCTCAACTTTTAGAAGAGCACTGATCTGAGTTCTTACTTCGGGGAAATCACTGGCTATGTTGTCACGGAACCACTGGTTCAGACTTTGAGGGTACAGTGAGTAGGAGCTTAACCAGTTGATCGCGGGGAAGTGTCGTTGTCTCGCGAGCCCGGCGTCTAGTCCCCAGAATACTTTCACGATCCTCAGTGTGCCTTGGCTCACGGGTTCCGAGATATCTCCTCCGGGCGGCGAAACAGCCCCAATGACCGTCACAGATCCATCTTCTCCGTTCAATGTCTCAACCCTTCCGGCGCGTTCGTAAAATTCTGCGAGGCGGCTGGAAAGGTATGCAGGGTAACCCTCTTCACCGGGCATCTCTTCTAGCCGGCTGGATATTTCCCTCATTGCTTCTGCCCATCTGCTTGTGGAGTCTGCCATGAGAGCAACGTCGTATCCCTGATCACGGAAGTATTCTGCAATGGTGATGCCGGTGTAGACTGATGCTTCTCTGGCAGCGACGGGCATATTCGATGTGTTTGCGATCATGACTGTCCTGTTCATCAGTGGCTTGCCAGTATTGGGGTCAATCAGGTGTGGAAATTCATCCAGTACTTCGGTCATCTCGTTGCCACGCTCCCCGCACCCGATATAGACAACAAGCTGCGCATCAGAATACTTGGCAAGGGATTGTTGAGTGACAGTTTTTCCTGATCCGAAGGGCCCCGGAATGCCGGCTGCCCCACCCTTGGCTAGGGGGAATAGGAAATCAAGAATTCTCATACCGGTGACCAGCGGAGTGTCTGGAGCGTATTTCTGTGAGAATGGGCGAGGGTGTCGTACTGGCCATTCCTGCATCATCCTGATTTCTGTTCCATCATCGAGAGTGCAAACAGTCTCCGTCACGTTGAATTTCCCAGATTTGATCGTCTTGATCTTCCCAGATGATTTTGGAGGTACCATGATTTTGTGGGTTATCGTATCAGTCTCCTGCACTGTGCCGATGACTTGGCCGCCTGATACCTCGTCCCCCTTTTCGGCAGTGGCGACGAAATCCCATTTTTTCTCCAAGTCCAAACCATCAGCGTCGACCCCTCTTGTGATGAAGACGCCCATGACCTCTTCTAGTGTCTGGAGAGGCCTCTGAATACCATCATAAATCTGGGTCAGCAGGCCTGGGCCAAGTTGCACTGACAGGGTTTGCCCTGTGCTCAGCACGGGTTCGCCTGGCCGAATTCCTGAGGTGTCCTCATAAACTTGGATCACTGATTGGTCTCCATGAATCTCAATGACCTCGCCCATCAGTTTCTCGTGGCCGACACGTACAACCTCATACATTCTCGCTTCGATGCCTGTCGCAGTCACGACCGGCCCGGATATTCTATAGATTAGCCCTTCATTTTTACTCATTTTTTCACTTCCGTTTTTTTATTTCCATAGGTCGACACCCAATGCCGATTTTATTGACTCACGGAGTGTGTTGTCCTCCTGAGTACCAATGCCCAGTACAGTTGGCGTTATGCTTTCTGCGATCCGCTCTCGGAGACGCTCTGAGAGCCGGGCGAGATCTGAATTATCTATCACAATGATGCCCACTGTGTTGTCTTTGAGTAGATCATTGATAGTCTGGGACATCTCCTTGTCCGTGTCGGGATGATGGAGACGGGTGATCCCAGCCAGCTGGAATCCTAGTGTGAATTCATGGGAGCCGACGACTACTATCTCCATGAAATCACCTCATATGCTCCTTGATTACGTCGTTTGAAAGGCCTGCGGCTTTTCCTCTAACCAGTAGCCTTAGGTTTTGCACCTCGTGGGTCTTGCTTTCTATGTAGTGCACCACGGGTAGGACTGATACAGGACTTCTGTGTGACATACTGTAGAGGAGCGCATCGCGTTTTTTTACCAGCAATTGAATCAACGGGTCAAGTGTCCCCCCTTCGGTGGATTCGACCGCCTCTGCTAGACCTCTCGAATCAAAACCGATTGATTTCTTGATTAGAATTTCTACAGCGCTCGAGGGGTTTTTCTCCCTGGCCATTGACCTGAGAACGTCTCTAGACACAGATCTTCCGCCGGGGATCATGATTTGAAAAATCAATTCCTGATCGATTCCCTGCCTGATTGATCTAACTATGTTGACGATGTTTTTATGATCGATCTCTGTCATGAGGTATCGCTTTAGCGTGAAGTCTGATCCAGCGGCGGAGACGGAGTCAAGAGCATTTGCATAATAGGCCTGATCAAGCGCGTCTTCCATTTCCTGAAGGGTCGAACCTTCAGGTAATTTGGATAGCGCCCTTCCCCACGGAGTTCCCTTCATGTTGTGTATTGCATCTGAGAGAGTCTTGGATTTGCTTACGAGGTCTAACCACTTTTTGTTACTGTAGTTTTCCTCTGGCAATATCTCTGTTTTCAGCACCTCAGGGTCCGCGCCGCTGTGGACGGCTCTCAAAACAGTCTTTGCGTTGGCATACTCGAATCTCTGCGCGTATATCGCGACTTGGTCCCTGACTGCACCTGAGCAGAAGTGGAGGACTTCTGCCAAGTCTCTGTCGAGATTGTGAGAAAGCGCTGCTTCAATGAGCTCTGCCCCGCTCAGGCGTGAGGCGTAGACATCTAGGTCCGGCCGGTAACCTGAATCGGCTATACTCGCTGATAGTGCATTTACATCTTGCTGCAGTAGTTGTTTCATCCTTATTTGGTCGATCAGACCAGCTTTCCTAGATTTGGCACGCGCTGATGATGCGGCAAAATTTGCTTTTCCAACAGTCCGCGCCACTTTACATTCACCTCATTCGAAAAGTATCTTGTTAACTTCCGCAAGGGAATCCTTCCAAGCAGTATCCAGACGGGAGTCGAAGCGATAATCGAGAAGTATTGAATCATCCGCGGAAACAAGTGTGAAGCCGCCCAATCCAGCCACTGATTCTCCTATCTTGAAACCAGACTTGGCATCCTGTATTTGCTTCCTGTCTGTTTCAACTGGATGAAGTACCATGTCTTTTTCACCTTGGTCCTTAGCCTGTTCCAACAGTGATTTTACCAACTCATTCCTGCCTTTCATCTTAGGTTTAGATACAGCGTCCCTAGCTGCCTCATGCGTATTGTCGAGCACAGATCTTCTTGCCATCAGCGCGGCGTTCTGGTTCTGTTGTCGCACACTGGCTACTACCTCGACAGAAATTTGCTCTGCCTCTTTTTGTGCCCTAGATAGGGCCATTTCCAAGTGCGCCTTAGCCTCATGTTTTGCGTCCTTGCGAATACTCTCAGCCTGGGTCTCCGCTGCCTTGATAATGGCCTGAGCCTCGGCTTTGGCTTCAGCCAGGATTTTATTGGATAACGACTCTAGAGACATTATTCATCCTCTTCCGTGTTCTGCAAATCACCCAAGCAGATGCTCAGAGGAAGAATGCAAGTAGTCCGAAGAGTACGATCGTCTCAGGTAGAACGGTGAACAGTAGAGCCCTTCCGAAGTTTCCTCCCTCTGCGACCATGCCAACAGCTGCCGCGCCTATCTGGCTCTGGCTGTAGCCGGTGCCAATGCCGCAAAGGCCTAGCGCTATTCCGGCTCCGATCTTTCCATACGCTTCCACTGTGCTGGGGTTGTCTGCTGCTTCTTGTGCTGTGACCACCGACGCGATCATGGTGATCGTCGATAGGGCCAACAGTGCTCTTGTTCCTTTCATCGTGTTTTTCTTCATTTTTTTTCCTCCTTTTTTCCGTGCTGTGCAGGAATGTTATGTTGTGTTGTCCACCTCAATGTGCCGCTCTTTGAAACCGAAAGCCTCGAAAGGCTCTCCTTCTGCAAGATAGAATTGCTTCATCCACTCGACGAAGTGTAATCTGACAGCGTGTATGTTCGGGCTGACCAATCCCAAGACCCAAGCAAATAGTTGGACTCCAAACCAGCCGACCAGCGCTAAGAGGCCGACTATCATACCGATTCCGCCATCTGAAAATCCCTGAATGGCTGCAGTATACAGCATGTCGTTGCCTGCGTATGCTATTTTGACGCCTACTATGCCGACCGCGAAGAGTCGGATGTACGACAGAGTGGAGGAAAGCAGTCCGATTGCTTCTATCGGGGCCAAAACAAGAGAAATTGCAAGTGGTAAGCCTTCGTGCATGAGGTGCACTACGAGCAGTATCAGGCCGACTGAAACCAACGAGAGGCCGACGAAGTTGATTGAGTCCAGTCGGTAGAAGTCGTAACAAAAGAGGAAGCCACCTACCATGATGATCATCCATGAGATTTTTCCATACAAGGCCCCCTGCCAACCATGTCCAACTCGAACCTCGTCTATGGCGCCTAGCACAAAGCCGACCATTAAGTGGAAAATTCCTATGTAAATTGCTATGACTATAAGATTCATGAGATCAGATGACACGCGGTGGAACGGGAATGCGAATGTTAAGCTGTATGGCAATTCCAACACAGCATGCAGATTTCCTCCGTAGGGATACAGTACCGTCATCCAAGCGACCCAGCCGGGGACGTCTGCCTGTTTGTAGCAAGCCCCATTTTCCCATACATACGGGCACACTGTTTCTGTTCCATATTTTGAGTATCCATGAGGCAGGAATTCAAAGCCTGCGAATTCGCCATACATATAACCGAAAAAGACAGTTGCCGCGCCTATGTAAATCAGCAGCATTCCAAAATACCTCATGAGCTGATCGGATTTGTCGTTCGGGAAAGATCTCCTGACAAACAATCCAAGTGAAATTGTCAGCAAACCGTACGCCATATCGCCAAGCATCAATCCGAAAAACAGAGGGTAGGAAAATAACATGAATACTGTTGGATCCATTCTTCCATAGTCCGATCTTCCAATGGCATCCGTCAGAAGCTCCATAGGCGCGGAAGCCCCGTGATCCCCAAATGCTACTGGGGGCGTGGGTTCAGTGGAATGGTGGTCATGATTGTGATCGGCTAGAGAGTATTTTGCAACTTCGTACTCGATGTATTCACAATACTGGTCAAGCGCCTGTATCACTTCTTCTGACCTGTCATCAGTGATCCAACCGTCGATAACAAAAGTGTGGTCTGTCACAGCCACTTTGACAGGTGCTTCCGATTCTGAGAAGTCGATCTCCAACAGTTCTAACCCTACGCACAAATCAGCTCCGTTCTTGTCCGTCCAGGTTTTAATTTGGTTTTCTAGGGTCATCTTCTCATCCTGCAGGGTCGACAGGGCCTTGACACGATTTTGGATTAATACGGAAATGTCCCCCTGCCCCTCCGGGATCTCGATAGCTTGGAATCCAGCAGATTCCAGAATAGAAGACAACATCGCTGAATGTTGTTTTGCTGAGAAGACGCCGACGACTTCGTCATTTGTGGTGACAAGTACATCCTCTGGCAAGTTGATATCCATAATGACAGATGGTTTAACGCATGTTCCTACGAAACTTTCTATCGAGTCGTAGCCGGTGAGGAGATCTAGTTCGATCCCGAGTGGTTCCAACAGTTCTAGGATTTCAATTTCTGCTTGTGAGAGTTTGATTTCGTCATCTATCTCATCAATTCTGGTGAAGATGCTGACGAGGTTCTCCACGGATTCTGTAAAGTCTGAATTGATCATCTTCCTGGCCTCGGTTAATTGAACTGTTTCCGTAGGGCCCACTGCACCCGTCTGGCTTACTATTGATCGATAGGTGGAAAGTTCGCTTCCTAGCCGCTCGTTGTGGGTTGAGGGCTCGCCCAGACTGAAGCCCTCTTTGTCATCCTGGTAGTCGTTAATGTGCACCGCTTTTAGTCTTGAAACGACTCTGACGACGTCGTCAATAACTGAGCGTGAGCCTGCAGCGATGAGCCTCCCGACCTTTTTGTTGGTGTACTCCCCAGTCATTTTTTTTCCACCTTGTTAAAATGACGTCACTTTGTGAAAGATGCCATTATGACTTTCAAAGCATCACTCTGGTTTTGTTCGCCCTTCGATCGAATGCTGGCTATGTTCTTTTCACCGGCCTTTCTTGTTTTGCCCGCAGCTTTTTCGGCTTCATTTCTTGTTTTTGCTATGAGATCCTGGGCATCGGCCTCCGCATCGATTCTGCCTTTGGCGGATATCTCTGATGCATCCGCCCTAGCGGATGAAAGTATCGAAGAGGCCTCTTTGTTGGCTGCTTCAAGTATGTCACTTGCTTCCGATTCTGCTTTCTTGATTGCTTTGAGGACATCGCTCTTGCTCATGTCGACCGCCTGTACGAATCGACCCATCAACAGGGGGTATATCATGTTGACCAATACAGCTCTTACCGAACATATTGAGTATCCACCTGCACAATGTGCCAAATACCCCCTCTCTTCACGGCCTCAACATGGATACCGAGGGGATGGGCTCCGTCGATTGGGCAGAGTTGCAAAGGAACCTAGAGGCAACCATTCCAGTATACGATAAAATCAATCGATTCGCAACTCTCGGCCAGGTAAACCGATGGAGAAGAATGGTTGCTGACCAGCTCCCGGGGGATGGTAAGATTCTGGAAATCGGTTGTGGCCCAGGCTCATTTGCAGAAATCGTTCGTGGAGGGGATCTAACTTGTCTTGACCCGATACAAGGTATGCTAGATGTTGCTGAAAAAAGAGTTAGTTCTGTCAGAAAGGAACGAGGTGACAGCCCCGCCAGATTTGTACTTGGTACCGCCGAGTCACTCCCCTTCGAAGATAACTCATTTGATGCTGCATGTTCGCTGTTTTCGTTTCGCGACTGGTTCGACAAGAGAGCCGGTCTGGCAGAGTCCTTGCGAGTGTTGAGGCCAGGTGCCAAAATAACCATCGCTGATCCTGCCAAGATGAACGGCATTCATGGTTTACTGGGTCATGCATACATGCGCTTCTGGGTGGGAGCCTATGCCAGGTGGGTCTGTGGGGTCAAAGATCATCCATGGAAGTGGTTGACCAAAACGTACGTGCACTTTGGCACCACACGAGATTATGTCAATATGATGAGGGATGTGGGTTTTGTAGACGTCAAAGGAAAGGTAATTTTTCCCGGTATGGCGACAATCTGGCAGGGAACCGTCCCTTAGCCGCGAAGGGAAAAGAGGGGCCTGCAGGTCACAGCGCGCCATATGAAGGGTTTTGTGAGTGGGTTGAAAACGAGATCGACAATCCAATCTGGGAGTCGAAAAAGTATCGATCCCAAACCGAATGCCCTCTTTGAGCGGGCCATTACAGCGCCCATTTGTCGATTCCATTCGGCCTCGTAGGTCTTCAACGGCAACCCATGTTCAATATGATCTGCTATTGAATTAGCAGCTATGCGGCCGCCTATCATCGCGATTGTGATACCAGCCCCGTTTGAAGGGAGGACCATGCCTGCTGCATCACCTACCAACACGTAATTTTCTTTCGTGAAAGACGATATTGTTCCGGACATGGGCAAAGCCCCATTTCCCCGAAATCTTGTCTCTCCCGAGTAAGATCCGATGAATTTCTTTGCGTAACTGTTCAAACTCGCCCCCTTTGCGTATTTTGATTGGATACCAAGTCCTATGTTTGAGCACCCGTCCTTCGGAAAAACCCAGGCGTAACCACCCGGTGCTACAGACCCGAAATGCAATTCTAGCGCTTCCGTGTGGACTCCATCTTTAATCTCAAACTTTACCGGAATGTTGACGGAGTTCTCTGTCCACAAATCTCTTCGGATTATATCTTGGTGCCCACCAGCCCCAACAACTACACTGGCTTGAAACTCACGCCCGTCCTTGAGCGTCACTGTGTTTTCCTCTACTTTGTTCACCCGAGTGCCCACGAGATACTCCGCACCGGCTCTTTTCGCTCTGTCAACTAGAGCCTCATCATGAGCTACCCGGTCGAGGACTAGCCCCTCGAAATTATACTTTAGTCGCTTACCTGAGGGTGTTACAAGGTGCATTTCTGGGACTATCCTGCAAACCGCATGTTCAGGAGTTTGGAATAGATCGTCAACATCTGGTACGTCAGGGCAGAGTCTTTTCATCTCATCGTTGCTAGGAACCAACTCCCCGCATTGCAAAGGGGTTCCAATAGGATCGCGGCCGTCGACAACGAGTACTGATAGCCCCCTTTTTGCAAGGTATAGGGCGGTCGTAGATCCAGCTGGCCCACCTCCGATGACAATGACTTCGTACTCCTTTGAGGGATTCATCCTCCGTCACCTCAGGTTGACCTCAGTGCCGATTTTCTGGCGAATTCGATCATTAGTTGGATTTGACCAGAGTTCGGGAGAGTCCCCAGCGACTCAATCGCTCTCTGGATATGGCTGTCGATTAGGCTTCTGACATATCCTATCGATCCGGAGACCTCTAGGAGTTCAAACAACTCATCCCACCTGTCCTCCCCAAAGTCCATGAGTACGTCCTCGAGGTTCTCGCGATCGTTGCCATGGAGAGTGGTCAGAGCGTGAATTATAGGAAGCGTCATTTTGCCTTCATAAATGTCGGTTCCCCTTGGTTTCCCCATTCTAGGATTCCCGGTGAGGTCTAGAAGATCGTCCACCATCTGAAATGCCCTTCCAACCTCCCAGCCAAAGTTTTCCAGGGCATCGATGATTTCCTTTGGCGCTTCGGCGACCATCCCGGCAACCTTGCACACGCTCGCTATGGGGCCTGCGGTCTTACCGTCGATTATCTCGTAGTAGTCCTCAGGTGATGTGCCTAGATCCCCGATATGTTCGAACTGCATTAGCTCACCATTTGCAAGTCCGACGCATGTCTCTGCCAGAGTCCGGATGACATCTGGCCCCTGTTCTGCACCAAGCCAATATCCCAAGGTGAACAAGTAATCGCCAGAGATTATCCCGTGTGCTATACCGTGCTGACTGTGGAGCGTCGGCCTGCCACGTCTAAGTTTGGCTTGATCATAGATGTCGTCGTGAACTAGAGTTGCAGTGTGGATAATCTCTGCAGAAAGAGCGGATCTGAGCATCTTTTCGTCTAAAGTTGCCCCGGCGGCCTCGTATGCGAGACACCCAAGCACCGGCCTGAAACGTTTGCCGCCAGCGAGGAGGATGTCTTTTGCGTATTTCATTGCTGGATCCTTTGATCTCTCCTCAACGTAGTCTATCAGGGCCTTGTCCACTATGGCCTGAACCTCCTTCAGGTTCCTCAGGGCGAGTACCCCTTTTACGCCCTTCATGTTGCATAGCGCGGGTTAGGGATATATGAACGGATGTGCGTAGGGGGACATGGGGCACCGCACGTGCCTTCGAGGTAACTACGTGGCATCCGAGACGATTGGTTTTGTTGACCATCAATCCTGCTGGACAGGCATGAGGATCGAGGGGAAGTTTGAATCTGATTTCAAGGAAATTCCTGATTTTGATTCGGCCATTCAAAAACTCGTAACGAATGAGTTAGACATCGCGGTCATCCCTGCTCAGCTCGTGCACGGAAACCATATGCGATTGTTGTCGGACGGATTGTCTGTTTCGGGGGCCTTGAACCAAAACAGGCCGTTTCATGTAGTCGTCTCTTCGGACAGGTTGAGTCACCTTCCCAGATCAGCACTCGTCATCAGCGACTCGAGAATAGTCAGGAGGCAATTGAGGAGATTCAGAAAGGACCTGCGAGTACTGTCGCCAGTTGCCTGGGCTGGAATCTGTGACCTCGACCAGATTCCGTCGGACAAATGTGAATGGATGGAGGAAATGAGGCGTGATGGAACTATCGATGCCTATACAATACCCAGAGATGTTTACGACCGACGCGGGTTAAAGGCCAGAAGATTTGCACTTTGGCCAGAGCCTAAAGAACCCGGTGGGTCATTCTTCCTGCCCCCGATACACTCAGACCTCCCGCTTGTAATCACCAGATCTGGTTATCCAAAGACAAAACTTCGGGGGAATATCGGAGATGAGGGTGCCGCTGCGTGGCACATAATGAGTGAGTTGTTCAGCGCAGAGAGTGAAGCATTTACATCCAGTGTGGGCATTCTTGTAAAGTATCGCTCGGTATCGAGCCTGTTGCAACAAGCAGAGGCTACACGAGATCTCACTCTAGAACAGGCCTGCCGCGATTCAGAGGGAGAGATATTACAGGACGGAACAAAGCTTCTCGTCAGAATCGAGCACGTGTCAAGCGATGGGTCTCGGACCTTCAGAATGGATAGGTTGATCGAGCCCGAGAACATACATAGCAGCAGCGTTACAATGGATAGGGAATGGAGGTCACTGCTCTCCACACTGAGTCAGCCTCAGCCTGATCACCCTCGATGGGGACCCGGCAACCCTGCTTTTTTTGAAGGTCAGTGAATCGATCAAAAGAAGCAATTTTCTTGGCAGGAATTCATATTTGATGAACAGGCTAGTAGGTTTACATGCCGGCGATGGAGGTAGACTCAGAAAGGCTCAGTAGCCTCTTCAAGTCTGATTTGAAGACCCTGAGGTCGGTAGCGGAAAATGAGGGGATACCAAGGAGAAGTTCGGTCGAACTGCTGAGGGCGAACATCATCCACAAACAGATACTGGACTCAATGGACCTGTCATGGGAAGGGATCCAATCAAAAAGCAACGCTGAATTAGGGGACATTCTGAGGGTGTTTGGCGTCAAGGCATCCGGCTCTTACAAAGAGAGAAGGCAGCGCCTGTGGCTTCATCTCACACAAGATGTCAACCGCACAAGCGTAGATTCCCTGTCCTTGATGACCAGGGAGGAGTTGATCGAATATTGCAGGAAACTGGAATTGCCAACCTCTGGAAGTAGAATGACACTGTCCGGGCGCGTTTCAGGGGTACTGACCAGTCAAGAAAAGGCATGGGGCAGAATCAAGAGAAGTCTTCGCAGAAACGGGCTGACCTCCCCCTTGAAGCTGGATACAATGAGAGTCATGACTCCGATCACGAAGGACCACTCCGCTGTCCGAGAAGCCTCAAGGGCCCTATCGGAAGATGTTGCAGATATGCTAAGGTCATTCAGCAATGAGTCTCACAGCGATGATGCTGAGACCATGATTCTACTTTCCTCCAACCCACGCCGATTCATACGAATGGTACAGACAACCGGTATTATCAGAGGGGTGGTTTGGACGCGTGAATCAACCCGTTTCTTGATCTCCCTGATGGAACTTCGAGGATATCCAGTGTCCGACAAAGCATCCCTTGAGAATATACACAGCGCTGCTCGACTAATATCTGATGATTGGAGTTTTAGTGAAATGAATCCGATTGATTCTCCGCCCCTATCCTCGCTCAAAGCCAAGTACGATGAGGTGGGCATCGAGAGATTGAGAGATTTGATCACTAGCATCAAGTCTGGTTTAGTTTAAACCAACCGAATTTGTGTTCCAAAATCTTCCCTCCATCTGTTCTCAGCATATCAATTGCATCCTCAGAATCCTGCCTCGAGTGCCCATGGACACCACATTCACGGATTATAGTGTCGTAATCTACTCCCTCGCCTCTGTCACCGGCAGAAATAGTGGCCATAATCACCTCCTCAAGTGTGAGGTCTTGATTTATTGGGGCGTCGGGTTGTGTCGAAGGAGGGGTTGATTCCTCCGAAATTTGTGATTCTGCGGCACTTTCATTGTTGACGATTTCAACGGATCTGCCGAGGGCGGCATTCAGTGCTTGTAGCACGTCAAGCAAATACACCTCTGATTCAAAATCAGGATAGTGGGCTCGGGCCAACAACATCCCATCAATAAGATCCTCGGGTATGCCCGCAGACTTGAATCCAGACATGCTTTGTTCGGCGGTTAATGCCTTCTCGTAGGCATCGATCCTCCTGAGCGTGGCATCGGCCGTCTCAGCAAGCCACTCTGCATATGTTGAGCTGTCCACCTCCCTCATCTCCTGTGCATTGTAAGATGTGAAAACCCCTCCATCCTCGGTCTGAAAGGACCTCTGTTTACCCACTACCATCATGATGAATCTGTCACCTCTCTCAAAGCGAGCGTGTATCTCTTCAGCTGTGGGGTGTAGATCAGGATTGAATGGGGACACCTCTATTCTGTGTGTGCCGGTAACATCGATAAGATTGAACCTGAAACTCTGACCGCTGTCACTTTCCCTTTTTTCAGAGCTGTCTATCGTCCCGCAAACAAGTGCCCGGTTAATTTTGGCTCCAAGCCTGGTGACCATGTAGCCTGGATCATATTCTCCGGAGCCCTGTTCAGGTAGAGTAGCGTCTCTGAACTCGTGTGCAAAAACACGAATGGCCGTTTGTCGGCCTACACGCATGGGGCTTGATATGCTCATAGTACCACCTCCCATCGTGCAATTACTTCTTCCGCCAATTTAACTGGATCTGTGTCTAAGATTTCCACATTTTCAGACTGTATCATGCACCCACGATCGTCGTTTATTGAACGGCCTTTGACCCCGACCGTTCTGCCGAGGAATTTCTCAGTCAAACCGCTGAAAAACCTTTCACGGCCATCTGACGCTATCTCCTCCAAGATGTCCGCCATTGATTTTCCGAGTACCTCTTCGGCCGGCTCCCGTGAGACCAAAAGCGTGGCGTTAGAAATCCCTGTGTCAATGACCATCATAAGTCGGAGATCTTGCTGCCCTGGGTCTTCGCCGTGTTCACCACAGATTCCATCTCTGAGCACCCGCCGGCAACCATCCACCGTACATCTCATGATTATTCCAGAATCAGACCTTACTGACACAATTCTACCAGAGGTGGAAATACCTCTCCTGGAGCCTCCAGATGTTAAATCATCTAATTTCTCCTCTACCCAGTGATTGGATGGATCGATTGAACCGAAGGGAGCCGACTCCAGAATCTCTACCTGATCCGCCGAATCTACAACGAGGTCCGGTGACCCCTGCCAGGCCTGCACCCTCGCCCGACTTAATCGAATGTATGAATCGGGCCTGAGTTCGATCTTTCCCCAAGATGTCAGTCTGCATTTCCCGCTTGGGTCTTGCACTTCACCGCTCCTAACTTCTCTGGGTTCGCCTTCTTTTGTTGTGAACGACCTGACGCTCCAATTGACCACCTGAAGCGCGATTTCAACATCTCGCATCCCATCTCTTAGGGTCTTGATGGTGGACACAGAACTATCCTTCAGATCGCCCGTGGTCGGGAAAGCTCCGTCGTGATATGGCTCTATTTTTGTGTAGTCGCCGATGTTTATCTCCGGCGTGTCGCGAAATCTCTTGACCTGTGCATTACCGATTTTTACCAAATCCCCCTCTGCAACATCCAAATTCTTCCACGACAGGAACCCCATGCTACCCGTTTGGTCCCCAACTTTTCCTCTGAAAACCTCGATGACGCCTGAACCATCTCGTCTGACAATTTGATCCGGAGCAACAGATAGTACTCTGCAAACAACTGAAACCGTGCCTTGTGTCTTTGAAGCAGCCTCGATTGTGATTGGCTCGCTCGTTGGTAATATGGGGTCTCCAGACCCCTCTTTCAGCACAGATACCCTCGACATCTGATTGATGTTGATCGATTTTTTCCCATTCCATTCGTTAACTGAGACGCCTTCTAGCCTCACAATCGAGTTAGGTAGGAGATCCTGTGACTTGTTTCCCCAATCCTTGAATTCCCACCTCTCTCGCTCACCCTCCCAGGGAGAATCTTCGATAAATCCGAAGCCAATCTGCCGCTCCTCGCCTCGAACAGTCTGAACCCGGGAGTTGTATGTCGACACTGCGACCTCGATTGACACGTTACGGTCATCTGGACCCAATTCCGAGAAGCTATTCACTTTCTTTTGCTCAGGGAGCGAAGATGACCCTGATCGTCCCGGGTCCTGATCTTTTTCTGAGAACTTTCTGACAACAGATCGGAGAGCGTCACGGGGTGGTATCAAAAACTCATTCTCATATCTCTCAAACTCTTTCGCCACTTCACTGGGATTGGCATCTTTGCATTCCTGAAGAACCAACTTCACTTCTGCGTCATACTTATCTTCACTCAACTAAAACACATCCGCAGGGCTGAAGAGTCGTTTAGCCCCGGCTGATGTGCAACACTGAGTTTGTTGTTTGACCAGACACGATGTGAGGGGACTTGTGCATGTTGGGGCAGACTCGACACTTCCTCACCTTGGATTACCACCTAGACACTGGCGGTTCTTGAATATAGCCGATCGATATGATGATCGCGACTGATGAAATTTATTGGCCTCGGACTTCTTAATGCCGACCATGGAAGACCCTGAGGGCGTCACAATTGGTGTTTTGACTGCATCGGATCGGGCTTCATCAGGGGACTATGAGGACCTGAGCGGGCCCGAGATAGAGGCTTTCCTCACAGAAATCTTGGCTTCAAAATTCAAGATATATCGGAAGCTTGTTCCTGATCAGTTCGAGGACATAAAAGACGCACTGATAGAGCTCTGCGACATATCGGGGTGCAGCTTGATTTTCACCACAGGCGGGACAGGGCCTGCACCAAGGGACGTAACCCCTGAGGCGACGTTGTCTGTGTGCGACAAGGTGCTACCGGGATTCGGGGAGAGGATGCGGTCTATTTCCCTCAAGTACGTTCCGACGGCGATACTTTCCAGGCAAGTCGGCGGTACCAGAGGTTCATGCTTGATCATCAACCTGCCTGGATCCCCTAGATCGATAAGGGAAACTCTGGAGGATCTCTTTCCGGCAATACCATACTGCATTGACCTCATAGGTGGACCCTACATCCTTACCCTGACTGAAAGAATGGAAGCCTACAGGCCGCCGCACGCGCGAAGGGAATAATTGATGACGAATGAGCGGGGGCGTAAATCATGGCCAAGATGAAAACCGGCGGAGAGAAGGATGGTAGAAACCATGACGAAATGCGAAAAATCGAAGTTGAGTTTGATTTCACTCCCAACGCACTTTCATCAGTCCTCTACAAGCAAGGTAGTACGATGGTCTTAGCCACTGTCACCGCCGACGAGGGGCTTCCGAGATGGTTTCCACGTAACGCCACTAGAGGCTGGATTCATGCAGAATACTCCTTACTGCCAGGGTCCACCAACACACGATTCAGGCGGGAGCGGAACGGTGCGAAGGGGAGGACCCATGAAATCGAAAGGCTCGTTGCCAGATCATTGAGGGGTGCAGTGGACCTTGAGGCGTTGGGACCTGTGTCCATGACCGTGGACTGCGAGATACTGAATGCAGATGGAGGCACGAGATGTGCATCGATCACAGCCGGGAGTATCGCTCTCAGGCTTGCAATACGTCGACTGATCAACTCGGGACGAAGCCTGCCCTCCAAACTCAGGCCCACTGAACAACAGCGGAAGGATGGCTGGAAGCCGCCCACTCTGACTAGCGGAGATGCCCTGCGTCACGAGGCCTCTGTCATGCCCCACGATGTGGCCGCCTTGAGCGTCGGTATGGTCGATGGAGACGTAAGGGTAGACCTAGATTACGTCTTGGACTCCAATGCGGATGTCGACATGAACGTAGTAATGACCAGTGCGGGGTCGTTCGTCGAGATACAGGGGACCGGCGAAGAGGCAACATACACACGGAATGAGCTAGATTCCATGATAGACAAGGCGGTTCAAGGTATCAACAAGCTCCACGTTCTTCAGGCTGGGGTACTCGACGGGATCGAATGATGGTGGGACTGGCCGGACTTGAACCAGCGGCCTCCGCATCTTCAGTGCGGCGCTCTCCCAACTGAGCTACAGTCCCGTGGGTAAGCCTACGCAACCCGATCATAGTATCAAGGCTTCTGAGCGACTCATTCAATACATAGTGGCTCGGCTGGCAACGCAGGGTGCAGGCATGTCAATTGCAAGCAGAGCAAAGCGGGTAACCACAAATACTCTCCAAGAGATGAAGGCAAATAATGAGAAAATCGCAATGCTGACTGCATA
>DAMH01000024.1:75265-76168 GCA_002499585.1 Euryarchaeota archaeon UBA552
GTGGGAGACTCGGCATCAAACGTGATGGCAGGTCACGAAACCACGGTCCCAATCACACTGGATCAGATGATATATCACGCGCAGAGCGTGGTCAGGGCCGTTAACCGGGCTCTTGTCGTTGTCGATATGCCTTTTGGCACTTACCAAAGTGATTCGAACAATGCTCTAAAATCGGCTATCAGGATAATGAAAGAGACTGGCGCTCATGCCGTCAAACTTGAAGGAGGGGAAGAGGTACTGCCATCAATAAGAAAGATCATTGATGCCGGCATTCCAGTAATGGGGCACCTAGGTCTGACTCCACAGTCGATATACAAGTTTGGCACCTACAGCGTGAGGGCGAAAGAGGAGGAGGAGGCGAAGATGTTGATGGGAGATGCGAAGCGTCTCGAAGAGGCTGGATGTTTCTCGGTTGTGTTCGAAAAGATACCTGCGGCCCTCGCATCGAAGGCGAGCTCATCCCTTAGGATACCAACCATTGGAATCGGCGCGGGGGTGGACTGTGACGGACAGGTCCTGGTTTTGCATGACATGCTAGGCATAACTCAGGAGTTTAGTCCGAGGTTCCTAAGGAGGTATGCGGATCTGGAGGATACGATCGACTCTGCAATTTCTGCCTACATCCAAGATGTGCGATCGAAATCATTCCCGACTGCCGATGAATCATACTGACACGAATCATAGCATAGGTTGAAGGGCGATCTAACCTGAAGCCCCCATCATGGGACCAACAGAGATGTGGGTAGAGCGCCATAGGCCGCGATCCGTTTCTGACATGAAGGGTCAGGCCACCATCGTCGATCGCCTGAAAGCCTACGCTTCCCAGCGAGACTTTCCCCACTTGCTTTTCGCCGGACCCCCGGGCACAGGCAAAACAACTGCTGCACTTGCACTTGCTAGGGA
>DAMH01000027.1:0-58683 GCA_002499585.1 Euryarchaeota archaeon UBA552
CGATTGGACTTTCACCCCTATACCCAGCTCGTCCGAGCGATTTGCAGATCAGCAACGGTTCGTTCCTCCACCCAGCTTTCGCCGGGCTTCAAACTGGCCAGGAATAGATCGATAGGCTTCAGGTCTCCCACCATTGACTTCGGGCGAGCACACCCCGTCCCTCGTCTTGCGACTGCGGACTTGTCGGTTTCCCTTCGGCTTCGCGGATCAACCGCTTAACCTCGCCAATGATTAGAACTCCCAGGGGCATTATTCAAAACGCACGATATGACGCTGCTCATTTCTTCGCTTTCACGCCATATCAGTCTGATCCCGACTGGTTTCAGGGTCTTTTCACATCCCGCTAAGGATACTTTTCAGCGTTCGCTCACGCTACTTATCCACTATCGGTCTCGAGTAGTATTTAGGATTGGAAGTTCCTGCCTCCCATATTCACGCGCGATATCCGACGCACGCTACTCGGGGGTCCATCACATTGCCGTTTCGTTCACGTGTACGGGACTTTCACCCTCTATGGTGTGCCGTTCCAGGACGACTTCCACTTACACGATTTAGGCAGAGATGGCCCTCACCCCACATCCCACTCAGGTTTCCCTGAGCGGTTCGGTTTGTCCTATTCCGTTTTCATTCGCCACTACTAACGGAATTTCTTTTGATTTCTTTTCCACCCCCTACTAAGATGCTTCAGTTCGGGGGGTTCCCTTTCCTTGAGAGGAATGACATATTATGTCAGGAGGTCCCATTCGGCTATTCGCGGATCCAAGAGATTCATGCCTCTCCCCGCGACTTATCGCAGCTTGTCACGACCTTCATCGGCTCTCGAGCCGAGCCATCCCCCAGTCGGGTTGTAGCATCAGGATCAATTGTTGTACATTCGATTCCTCACCTTTGGTGAGTCCTCTGGTGTCCAGGCTTCTCGATTCGTCGTTGGAATCCTAGGCTACACTGTCTCCCCGCAGGGCAGTATGGCCTCATCCACTTCCCCCTTCAGCATCACTGCAGGGGTGCACTAAAAGCAGCCCTGCGACTTGCCTTGGGTATATCAATTAGATGGATGCTCACTCCGCTTTTGTTCAATCAATAACGCCACACTAAGGCTCTATCATTCAACTTCGGTATCATCTACAGAACCGGAGAACTTTCCATAGACGTATGGAGTTAGGGACAGAGATGCTATCATCATTGAGCCAATTATGATAGCCGGAGCCAGATTACCCAATGGATTCCAATTGACCTCCCAGTCTACGGCATACCTAACCACGACATAAATTGTGGAGGTTAGAAGAGTGAGTATCATGATAGGAAAACCTGTTTTGAAGAACCTGTTGAAGGATATGTCGTTTCCTGATTCTTCTGCTAGACCGGCTGCAACCACATTCGCGGAGGCGCCTATTATTGTCCCATTCCCACCTAAGCATGCGCCTAGTGCCAACGCCCACGCTAATGGCCCTAGTGACAATCCTAGGTTGGGATCGCTTGCCAGTTCTATCACGACTGGAACCATGGTGGCAGTGTATGGTATGTTGTCAATAAATGCCGAGGCTATGGCTGAAACCCATAACAACAACAGCACAGCGACCATCAGTCGATTATCAGGAGAGGCTTTTGAGATAGTGGTCGATATTCCGTCTGCGATGGAGTCGATTAGTCCCATATATTGCAGGCCTCCAATCATAATGAATAGACCCGAAAAGAAAATGATAGTTGTCCACTCAACCGCGTCGAGATGTTCTTCTACGTGATGTGGAGAAGTCACAAGAAGCATCAATACAGCGCCTCCCAATGCAATAGTAGCCACAGTCAGTAGTGGATGGTGTAGGGCTGAATGGGCAAAGAAAGCAATTATGACTAGGGTAAGGATCGCTCCAGATTGTTTTAGTAATTTCATGTCTTTTATTCCATATCTCAATCTCAATAGATCGACATTCCTGTGTCTGGCGCCCGACAGGCCTTTGGATTCAAGCTTTGCAAGCAGCCAAAAGGAAGGGGCGAATGCAATTACTACTGCGGGCCCTACGTGGACGATGAAATCTAGGAACGTAATGCCCTGCCCAACTAGCATGGGATTTCCGGAGAGTGCCTGTTCTGAAAGCTGGGCGCCTATTATGATATTCGGTGGATCACCTATCTGAGTAGCAGCCCCTCCTATGTTGGAGAACATGACCTCAGCTATGATCAGCGGTACCGGTTCGAGGTCAAGGACCTTGGAGATTTGTATGGTCACTGGCACAATTAGCAATATTGTGGTAACATTGTCTAGAAATGCTGAGAATACTGCTGTGATCGTACAGAGAATGAATGATAACCTCCATATCGATCCTCCGCTGAGTGCATAGGCTTGGACTGCTGCCCATTCAAACAGACCCGTTCTAGCTAGGACATGGACAATTACCATCATACCTATCAAAAGGCCAAGAGTTTCCTCATCAATCCATGTAACTACAGTCCCTAGATCGGGGCCGTCACCGACAACATGCAGGGCCAATACCACGGCAATACCGCCAAGGGCAGCAGCGAGCGCCCTGTGAACAAATTCGAAAACTATGAGGGCATAAACGGCGATGAGTATGACAAACGCTGCTGGAGTAACCCAACCCGGCATATTCGCAGGCGGTGACCATGGAGTTTCATCAGTGGAAACACCCGCTCCGGACACGATTGGAATGATCGCTATGAAAAGTAAGAGAATATACGGTAATCTGACAGATCTCGGCGTCCAATGGCCTCTGCGCATGGACTCCGCCGGGTTGAGGTCCATATGAAGCCTACCTGTCCTCAATATTAGGTACGCCAGAATACCGCAATATTTCCTCTGACGAACACCGACTTAGAATTCGTCTCTTGTTCGACTATCTTGACTAATCCTTTCTTACCATCCCTGTCCTTGGTTGTACCCTTGTTGAGCTTTAGTTTGATTATTTCTTTTGATTTCAATTGGTCGTTAATTTCCTCTATCAAAGAGTCCTTTAGTCCTTCTTTGCCAACTCTGACTGTGACCTTCAGGTCCGGTGATTTTGCCATATTTGTGATTCTTTTCGGGATTTTATCAGCCATCTTCCTCGCCTCAAAGATATCTGTGCGTCCTGTCACACCCAATACAAGTCACGGATAGTTTTCGTTTTCTGATCCGTGTCCTGGAATTCCCAGAATTCAAACTCACTCTACAGTTTCTGCAGAACCTCGTTCTGACAATAAAAGGCATTCTTATTCGGTTTCTCCTAGCTACGTCGACAATCATCGAACCAGATTTTCCTTGTATTTCAGGGGAATTTGTTTTTCTCCATATGTCGGTCAATTTCTCAATTGCAGCATTAGCATTTGATTTCCGATTTCGCCGAGGATTTGACCGTGGTGCCACTTGGTATTACCCCCTGAAATTGTTGATTAACGATTGCTTCACTAACTTCGACACGTCTTCCATCGAACCCGATCCATCGATTGGAACTAAAACTCCTCTTTCAGAGTAGTATTCGGCAAGTGGCGATGTCTGATCGTGGAAGGATTTTAACCGGTTCCTCACAGTATCTTCTGTATCATCTGACCTGTGGACCAATCTTGGTTTGATGGGATCAGGTGCTGGTCTGTGAACTACGTGATATATTTCCCCCGTGTGTGGGTCTGTCCTCCTGCCCGTTATCCTGTTTACAATATCCTCGTCCGGTACAACAAGCGAAAGTACCATTGTGACATTGGTTAGGCCATCGAGTTCAACTGCTTGGGCCAAGGTCCTCGGGAATCCGTCAAATAGTAACCCAGATTTGGCATCTTCTCTCAGTAGCCTCATTCGAATCAGATCTATGATTATCTTATCTGGGACGAGCAAACCTTTCTCCATGTAATCATTGGCTTTGACGCCCACTTCAGTTTGAGACGCTACCGCCTCCCGGAGCATATCACCAGTCGATACCTGCGGTTTGCCTGTAATTTGACTTATCAGGCCGGATTGAGTGCCTTTCCCTGCCCCCGGAGGTCCGAACAAGACGATTGACTCACTTTTTCCCATTTGATCTCCTTCCATGGCTCACACGCTGGGTTAATCAGAATTTTCCTCATCTTCACTGACACCAGGAAGGGGCGGGAGATCTAATTTTGGTAGTGAATCTCTCAGCACGGCATCAAGATCGTCGCTGTTTACTGCCGTGCTCAGAGTCTCATCAGCAGCCTCTGTTGTTATAGCCTCCATCCGTCTAGCTGATTCGTCACCTCTCATCAAGGCCGAAGTTTCGGGAATTTCGTCATCCTCGTCTCGACCATTTCCTGGATTATTCCTTTTCAGGACAATGACTCCTAGAGAAATAATCGCTATGGCAGAAATGAAGATTAGAGGTATCACAATGGGTGGAAGGGAATTGAAGAATCCTGAATTTGAGGTCGGCAGAATGTCTACCTCGACATCCCATGATGAATTGAGGGTGACACAGCCAACACCATCGGGTTTAACGGAGAGAGAAATTGTCCGCCTTCCTGGCTCTGATGAGGGGCTTGCCTCTATTCGAAACACATGGTCCTGCATATCTCCGGCTTCTATTAGACCGATGTTATCATAATTCTCGGGGAGTATGAAGCTCGAGTTTTCTTTTGAGTAACTGATCCGTGGTTCAGATGGATGATTCCCCGTGTTGTACAGTTGGACGGTTGCCTGTGAGATTTTACCTGGCTCAACAGATATTTTCGATGGGACTTGAATTTCAAAACTGCATGTTTCCAATACTGAAACTACAATTTCATTAGAAATAGATACCAAGACCTGTTCCTGTGCAGAGGGGTCCGTTGCCTCAAGGGTGATGATGACTTTCTCTCCTGTTTCACTCACGTCGTAGTTTTTTGGGACCTTAACGCTGAGGACGACCTCAAAGTTCTGATTTGGTTGAATTGACGTTGGCACAATTGATTGAAGCGCAGTTGACCATGATTCTTCAGAGGTAATAAATGACCATGATAGTCCCAATTCCATGTTACCAGTGTTGGACACTTTGATTGGTATATCAGTTGACTGACCTGATAGCGAATCAACTCTTTCCGGTGATTCCAAACTGATTTGTGGAGTGGGTTGTAGCACGAACCGGGAACTGTCTACGACGTCGACCTGTGTTCCTTCGCCGGTCCTAAAGGTAAGCAGGGCCTTGTCCCCTTTGGTCGCAGTGGGGGGAGCAACAACCGATACAGATATCACGATCGTACTTCCAGCTGCGGATAGTACGTCAAAGGATGCGGAACCATCAAAAATCGGTATCTCAGTTGATTGCGAAGTTTCCGGGTTCAACACTGCTTGAACAGCCCACGTGGAGTCAGACAGACTTACAGTAACACCCATGTTCATGTCCAGATTTCCTTGATTAGTAATCTCAAGAGTGGTTTCTACAGCCTGTAAATTTAACACGCGCCGATCTTCTGCAGCGGCCAAAGGAGGCAAGATATTACTATCTCCGTCTCGTATATTTGTCACAAAATCTCGACTCTCCTCGACTTGAAGGAATGCAGTCACAGTCTCACTGGTAGCAGTGCTTGTTGGCGAGGAAACTGTGCAGACTACCTCTTCGATGTACCCCGAACTGGGCTCACCCATGCTGGCAGGTGGAACGAGGATTTCGATTGGGATTGTCAGATACTCCAACCTAGCCAACTCCGGCAAGGCTACTGTACCAGAGACTATGGAATCTATTTTTGAGGTCCACCCGCTTTGTGATTGGCAGTTGACAACGTATTCTGTTTCACCATTACCTGTATTCAAGACCGCCATATCAAAGGATGCGTAGTATCCGGGCCGCGCGCTAAAGTCATCGAGACCACTCGCCAATATTTGCACGCCCTCCACTCTTGGGACCTCGACCAAGAAAGATCTGGAGTTCATGACTGTGGGGTTGTCTATGTCCTTGACGGTAATCCTCGTTGAAAATAGCCCAGGAACGGCATAGGAAGGAGTGCCTTCAGCTTGAGGGTCAGCGCTTTCATCCACCATGGATAGGGATACAGATACATTATCTCCGTGCTCCCCGGCAGCGGATAACGTGATGGGGCCTAGGTCTGATATTGCCCTCGTCCATTCATCTATTGGATTCTTCAAAGCACCGCTTTGCATAACTTGCTTTACTGGTGTGGAAAAAATCGATATGGTAACCTGAGAAGTCCCGATATTCCTTACTACCAAGTCAAAATTCACTATTGTACTATTGAATACATCCAGCGTCCGTCTAGATGCATTTTCGTATTCATCTGGATGTGGTTCAGTGCCGTTGGAAAGCACTGGAATGACCTCGAGTCCTTGTTTAGAAATCAGAACCTCCATTTGCGCTATATTGTTGTCTGAGCCGGTTTCTTCATCATTTGACTCAATTATGTCGGAGGAAACATCCAGTCTGAGTTCCAGAATGTGGAATCCTACGGAGGAGAAAGCATGTTGAACAGACCAAGATTCAGTCTCACCGGCCCCCAATGGAGGCATGGAAGTCATCTGAATTGATTCTTGAGTTGTCAGGTCATACAATTCTACCGAATATGAGCCAGACTGGGTGTTACCTTCATTCCTCCATTTTGTCTGTATTAGCAGTTGTTCCCCCTCAAATATGACATCCCTGTTTATACTGATTGATTCCTCTGAGGTGGTTAGGTCCGTGTGTTGTATCCAACTCACATCCCCAGATACGACAAGTGAATACCCGTTTTGTTCGGTTCCAGCGACGTTTCGAACCTCAACTTTCCAAATTCCGATCTCAGGTTCTTGAATCTTGAATCGTTCGACGTTATTTACAGAATCTGAGGTGTTAGATGGTATGCTGTAGCCGTTTTGGAGTGAGTTACCGGAGTATATTACCCCCGACGGGCTTGTAATAACTAAATTGAGATTATTCACAAGTTTTGGTGAATTTTGTGGGGCATTGACAGACCCCTCATGATCAGTCCAAACCAGAGTCATGTCCAACGGGGCGCCATCAACATCAACGAGTTGGACCAAGCCGTCTCCTGTACCCAAATTCCTTCCGTAATCGATTATGACCTCAAGCTCTTGTCCGTCATGAGATGGTTTGATGCTCCGCATTATGTTTACTTCCCCCCAGCCTTCTCTAAGATTAGGGATGTCAGGTTGATCGAGGTCCGTTGCACCGTTTATCATCATGGCCTTGAGCAGGGAGGAATCAGGCTCAGACAACCCGAATTCTTCATACAGATGTTCCCTTAAAATAACGACTGCGCCGCTTGCTACTGCTGTGGCCATGGATGTACCTGTAGAGGCGAAATACAGGGGATTTCCCTCAGGGTCAGCCGCGTTGGAGCAAGTTTCGCCCGATATTAAGCCGGCTTCCTCGGCCCGGGTTGAGCATATCAAGACACCCGGTGCGACTAGGTCCGGCTTTATCCTTCCATCCAGGGTGCCTCCTGAATTGTTTGTGTAGTGTTGACCCGCGGCAGGGGAGTCTCCATTACCAGTCGTGGATGCGCCGATAGTCAACACATTCTTGGCAGTACCCGGTGGTGTGCTGGATGCGCTTTGAGCTTCACCCAGGTCTCCCGATGAAAAGAGGGGGAGGTACGAGGGTTGGTCGATCACAAATGAGTCTGCGGAGTGAGAATCAGTAGTGTATTCTCCGGGCTGGTTTACACTTCCCCAGGCGTTTGTATGAATTCTTGCTTGGTTTTGGAGAGAGTGGGAGAACATGCTGTACAAAGTCCCCCACCTTGCGAGTAAGCCGGAGCTATCGTACTCGATTTGATAAAAATTGATTTGCGCTTCCGGGGCTATTCCCAAAGTCTGATTGTCGCCAGTTGCATTTCCCACAACGATACCTGTGACATGTGTGCCGTGGCCAGAGTTTGTATCAGCGGCTGAATTATCAGGTCCAAATTGATTGTAAACGGCACGAACGTTGTCGCTGAGTGACGGGTGATCTGAGTCGATTCCGGTGTCTGTTATCGATAAGATCTGGCCCTCACCGTCGTAATCCAATGGATTCGATATTCCAGTGGGGTCTAGCCCGATTATTGAGCGTGATGAAGCATCAAAGATATTGTCCACCGGAGATTTAGAGATGTGCATAACTCGGTGGTCGGCCAGCATTCTCACAGTGGAGAGGTAACTGACAGAAGAAGCTCTGCAAAGGCGTCCATCGCACCAGATATCGGACTTCTCTGGGATTGAGTAATCATTCAGGATATTTTCAAGGTCCTTCGTTTCGGTTTGGTTGAGCCCCCGGATCAGATGAAAATCAAGATTTTGGACCTCAACAGGATCGTCAAACACAAGGGAGTCCACTCTAAATGTTACTGGAAGAGGAGCTACCCACCTTATGGAGTTGTGACCGGCCAAAATTTCCATTGTCTGAAGTCCATTTATTCCAGGCTCAATCGTAAAAATAGCTGCATCCTCTGGGTAAAAATCTTGTAAAAATCCTCCAACCTCTTGAATTGCCTCTATCATGATGGACATGTCAGAGGTAAGTGATTGTGCCAAAATCATACCGTTGAAGCCCTCATTTCCTTGGAGGCTTTTTTCATATGGAAAATGAATTGTGGGGTCGAAAGGACCGTTTGGTCCGTAAATTAACCCTGATGTAGCATCGATTGATGTTCTTATCAACACAGGTGATCCAGCCTCAATTGTAGCGAT
This sequence comes from Euryarchaeota archaeon UBA552, assembly GCA_002499585.1. GTDB lineage: Archaea > Thermoplasmatota > Poseidoniia > Poseidoniales > Thalassarchaeaceae > MGIIb-N1. The sequence continues at coordinate 8,603 of DAMH01000027.1, forward strand.
GTCCTCTGCGGTGTATGTTCCAATGTCGGATTGCTGGGAGTATGACGAGGCGGTAGCCACGGTTTGGGACAGCAAAATGCAGCATAACAAGATTGATTGAGCCACAGAGGTTCGCGACATACTACCCCTGCGGTCATAGTGGGACTTTTCACCCTTCACCAAAAATGGGCGTTTGAATTTCAGACCAATGAGTCCTTTATTGACTGATCTGTAAGACGCACGGATGCCCTCCAATCGGTTTCCAAACTCAACAGAGCCCGTATGGCATCTATGTTTTCAGGGACGACATCACTCTCTTGGTGTATGGCTTGGAAGTACCTCAGAGTGTTTCCATCAACACTGACGCCATCCGTCCATACGAATATTTCATGCAAGTCTCCCCACGGACGGCCGATGTCTCTGGCCATTTCCATGACCTCCGCGGTGGATGGGATTTTATCCTCCTTGCCCGACATAGCAATAACCCTTGGAGTATTACCCCACAATTCCAGCACGGTATTGGTGTCCAGACCATGTTCTTCTGGTAGTGTTACTGAAATTGAGTGGACATGCATAATAGTAGTGGGCACTGCTACTGCAAGACTGGTGATTTGTATGCCGTCTGCCACGGTCATCAAGTCTGGTCCATGGTGGCTGGGTACCTTGAGAACTGGCTTTATGGCGTTTACCGGGCCTCGTCCAGAATCCCCTGGGTCCGCAGCCCTCCTTATCATGGTGCACTCTACCTTCAACTCCCCGACAAGCTCTCTTAAAGGGACCAGAGTTCTCGCCAATCCCGTTGTGTTGCATGAAACTACACGTGTTCCAGAAGCCCCTAGGTTCTCGCTGTGATTGGAGCAGGATGTGTAACTCATGCCAGTGAGATTGTGTTTTTCACCGCCTTGGAATATGTGTTTTATACCCGCTTGTTGGTATTTTTCGTGATTTGAGGCGCCCAACTTACCGGGTGCGCAGTCAACTACGATGTCGGATTTCGATAATAGGTCACTTAGGCCGCCATTTACACGATAACCCCCTGCCTCAAAAGAGGCTATGTCCGATTTGTCGTCACTAGTGCAGTACAACGGTAGACCCAGTCGTTCAGCTAGCGAGCAACCATGGCTTGGTCCTGTTTTGGTGACACCTGAAACCACCATATCTGGCTGAGCCTGCACAGCCCTTGCCACTCGTTTCCCAATTGTCCCGAACCCGTTTATCGCCACTCTGACATCTGGCATGGTACGGACTCAAGTTCGGAAGGATATCAAGATTGGGAAATTTAGGTACATTGCCGTAACAGATCCCGTCACGCTCAAGACGCATCACCGCGGGCGAGGCACGGGGTCGCACTGTGTCTGAGAAGAGCATCAAACTAAATCGAGACCTCGACAGGATGCTAAACCAAGCAATAGAGAGAGACTTGCTAGTGCGTATAGGCTGGGGAAGAGAAGGTGATGAGAAACCCAAAAACGGGGAAATTGGAGGGTTATCGATGCTACCCGACAAGTCTAGGTCTCTCTTGTTAGGTGACCTTGGTGAAGGCGCCGGTATGATGAATCGAGGCGGCACAGCAACGATCCAAGGGTCGGTATCGTCGTTAGCAGGAGCTTGGATGTCCTCAGGTAGACTTGTCATTGAGAAGGATGCAGGTAGTCGGACGGGTCACCACATGAGTGGTGGGTTCATAATTGTCCATGGATCCGTGGAGAGTTACGCCGGATCCAATATGACTGGTGGTACACTACTCATCAGGGGGGACGCCGGGCCGCATGTTGGATCAGGGATGTCTGGCGGCACTATTATCGTAATGGGCACTGTAGGAGAATCTCCTGGAAAAAGAATGAGCGGTGGTAAGATAGTGATTTGTGGGGGTTTACCAGAGTCTGAGAACATTACCACTCAGCTAGAGCCTCCAAACATCTCAGAGGAATCGTTAGAATTCGTGACCTCCTTGGGTATCGATCTACCGGACCATGCCTCGGTATTCACGGCATCAGCTGATCTCCGTGAAGACATGCCCCCTGTCCTCAACAGAGATGTCAAATTCACCGGGATAGGGGTGCTTGGATCTGGTGGAGGGAAGGTCGAGTCAGCTGTGGGAATAGAAACTTCGGTCGAGCTGGGAGGAAGGGGCGAACAGAACTCAAATCTCGTTTTACAGCTGCCGTGGATTAGTATCGCCAATAAGGGTACTGAGGGCGGTTCATCCATAGTCACGTCAATTCCCAGTCAAGACGATCTATTGATGGTCGATTCTGAATGTTTGAGCACCCTCGATAGGGGTCTGCTTTCCTGCCGTGGATTTATTGTGGATATTGAAGATGTTTGTGGATTAAACGATGCGGAACTAGAATCTGTAGTGGTTGCAATTAGGAGTAGGATGGGCTATGATGCGCTAGTAATGCTATGTGATAGGGTCGACAGGGTCGACGAACTGTCGAGAAGATGCTCTGAATTAGATTTGGACGGAATTATGGTAGATGTTAGAAGCTTGGATTCTGCTGGTGCAACTGTCGCACTACCCAGAATTGGAATGGCAAACAAAAAATACCGATTAAGTACTGAAAACCGTAGTATAATCTTGCGTTTAGACGGTGAAACCGATCCAGAGACGCTGATCATCGCAAGGTCAGCAGGCATCAGTGCTGTGGCATCCCCCGGCTTGTCGGAATCTAGAGGAATTATCAAGTCCAAATTAGAGGGGCTACTGCGAGAAATGGGACTGGACTCAATCCGACATGCTGACAGAGGGAACATTAGGGCCCTTAATCACGATACTGCTATACAAACAGGTCTCAGACTTGTTGGTTTAGATCGGCCTCTTTCTGCATGGACGAGGAGGGATTGAAATGCCAACAGTATCCTTGAAACACACCTTGTTGGAGGACATACAGAAATTCAACGGCCATTCCTACGACAGAGCGAGTTGGCTTTCGGACCTCTCTCAAATAGGTGTAGTAGTGGAAGGATCTGATGATACAGAGATCGAAATCGAGGTTTTCCCAGACCGTCCGGATCTGTTATCACACGAAACAATGGCTAGAGCATCTAGGTCGTTTCTTCAGGATATGCCTTCACCTTGCCGAGTCCAGGTCAGTAGGGGAGCGGAGAAAATGACCGTTAAACCCGAGATGAAGAATGTGAGGCCGCACGCATTCGCAGCCATTGTAAGGGGCGTATATACCGGGTCCACCGAAGTTCAGCGAGACCTGTTCGTCCAGTCACTGATGGATCATCAAGAAAAGTTGCACACAACCCTAGGAAGGAAGAGGAGATCGGTATCCATCGGAGTTCATGACATTAGCGACATTGATGGTCCATTTACAGTATCCTCTGATGATGGCTCCTATTCTTTTGTTCCCCTTAACGGAGAGGGGCGGATGTCTTTGAAGGATATTCTCACAAACCACCCAAAAGGAATAGAGTATGCTCACCTTGTTGATCAAGGCGAGGGGTTCCCACTCATAACTGACAAGAATGGGAAAGTGATTTCATTTCCTCCTATTATCAACGGTGTGGATACGATGGTTACAACGAAAAGCACTGATTTCCTAATCGACGTGACCGGATGGGATCAAAGGGCATGTATCTCGGCGCTAAAATTGATCGCATTATCGATGAGTGAGCGTGGGGGCAAAATAGAGTCAGTCGAGGTCGAGCAATATGACGGAACTACTTGGATATTGGATATGGAACCTGTAGAAAACTATGTTCCAAAATCCCTTATTTCCATGTTGGCAGGCTTTGAGCCCAGTGATGATTCAGTTGCCAAATCGATATCCCGGATGGGAGGTAAAATGATCGGAGTTGGCAGAACAGGATCCAGTGCTGGAGGAACGCGCTGGGATGGGCTAAGCGAAGATGAGCCCGCCTACATAATCGAAATGCCGAGTTGGAGGGCGGACATACTTCATCCCGTTGATGTTGTAGAGGACGTAATAATTGGTATAGGGCTAAACTCCTTGCCTCAAAAAAATTCTCTTGTCAATCTACCCGGTTCAGCGTCAGAGGGATCGTCGCTGGAAAGACGAGTCAGGCAATCAATTAGGGCAATGGGGGCCCATGAGGTCCAAACGCTCACACTAACAAACATGGAAATGGAGTTTGTCACACCACGGCTCATCCCGGCTGGCGAGATCACCAGGATAAAAAATCCAATAACACGAGAACACGATATACTGAGACAGTACATCTTGCCTTCTTTATTCCAAGTGCTATCCTCTAACAGACATCATGAGTTGCCACATCGGATTTTCGAGTTGGGGACAAAGGTAGTTGACCACATAAATTCAAGCTCAGTTGCTTGGGCGTGTGCCGAAAAGAACGCTGGTTTTAGCTCCGCCAAGGGTTATGGGATGTCTCTCCTGAGGGACCTTGGCACAAATGACGATGACCTAGGCCTCGTAGAGGGGTCGCCGGGAGTTGGCCCTTGGATTCCCGGAAGAGTAGCAGACGTGAGTATAAAGGGAGTATATGTCGGTACCTTCGGTGAAATAGACCCCGCCGTATCGGTCAGTTACGGACTCAGGGTTCCGATTCATGCCGGCGAGTTTGATATGAAAGCACTCATGTCCCTCTTACCAGATCCACTCCTTAACTAATTCCGAACCGGTCTATCAGGGTGACCCTCATAATCGCCCCGCGACCTCAGAGGATTCACGAGGGTGGATATTCCTGAGGATTTGATCGATTGAAGGATTGTACAATAGGAGTTGATGAAGCCGGTAGAGGCCCTGCAATTGGCCCTTTGGTCGTTGCCTCGGTGTGCATCCCATCTGATGATGTCAGAATTCTCGAGGGCATCGGGGCTGGGGACTCAAAAGGTATGTCACCGGTAAAAAGAGAAATGGTTGAGGAGTTATTTCTTCATCAGGCCGAGATCAAAGGATGGGCCTTTGTAGTGAAGATATTGACAGCGGAAAAAATAGACCTTGGAAGACCATATAGAAGTTTAAACAAAATGGAAGAAGATCTCTTTGTCAAGTCAATTCTAGATGTCACAAAGCCAGAAACTGTTGGATTAGTGAATATGGATCCCTTGGGAAGCAATCCCGGAATGTTCGCGGAAAGAGTCGGTGCAAGCATGATTGAAACCCGTCCAAATATAGTGTTCAGGAGTGAAACCGGAATGGATTCTGTTTGTCCAGTTACCGGTATGGCTTCCGTCCTAGCCAAGGTTAACAGAGACAGGAAAATGTCTGCTATCAGTAAAGAAATGGGATTTGATGCCGGTTCAGGTTATCCATCAGATCCACTAACGAGAGCTGCAGTTGATCTAATGACGAATGATATCAAGCCCCATAAGTACCTACGATGGACTTGGTCCACAGTTTCGAACACCTGGAACCAGAAACATGACTCACCAATACCGATAAGGACTGTTGACGGGACGGCCTTTCAACAGAGATTAGATGATACGGTCGGGAATTAAGGAGGCGCTTTACCACATGGACGAAATTAATGACCCCGAAATTCACTCTCTGATAAGGAAATATGCCCTACAGAATGCCCTCGAATACGAAGGTAAGGGACAAATGGGGTCTGCACTGGGGAGATTGCTTTCAGAGCGTCAAGATCTCCGGCCCATCGCGAAGAATCTAATGCCAATTGTATCCTCGGAGGTAGATCTTGCTAACAAGATGATAGTGGAAGACGGGCCAGTTGTTGTCCGCCAAAGGATAGAATCAATTGACCCTAGCGCAGTAAAGCGAACTCGGCAGGAAAAGCGCAAAGGCCTGAAACCGCTCGACGATACTGATCGAGGGGTTATCTTACGGTTTGCACCCAACCCAAATGGACCATTGTCACTCGGCCATTCTCGAGGAGTTGTAATCAATCATCAATATGCAAAAATGTACAACGGTAAGATGGTTCTAAGATACGATGACACTGACACGGTTGTAAAGCCCCCTCTGGTCGAAGCGTATGATTGGATTGCTGAAGATTACCAATGGTTAACTGGATCAAAACCCGACGTTGTAATTCGGGCGAGTGAGCGGATGCCTCAGTATCTAAAATTTGGAGAGGAGATGCTTTCCAAAGGATTTGGCTACGTCTGCGAGTGCACCTCTGATGAATTCAAAGATTACAGGATCTCCATGACTTCTTGCCCACACAGATCAAGATCTGTCGATGAAAATTTAACTCAGTGGGAAAAAATGGTTCAAGGAACTATGAAACCGGGCGATGCTGTGGTCAGAGTGCTTACGGACATGACTCTTCCAAACCCAGCACTCAGGGATTGGCCTGCATGGAGGATACAGCATAAACCTCACCCAGTAATTGGAGTGAGATACCGTGTGTGGCCTCTGTTGGATTTCCAGAGCGCCATTGAAGATCATTTGCAGGGGATATCGCATATTGTAAGGGGAAAGGACCTGATGGACTCTACTCGTAAGCAAATGCTGTTATACGAGCATTTTGGCTGGGTCTACCCGCATACACTTTATTGGGGCAGGGTCAGTATACACGGCCACGGATCTTTCTCTACCAGTAACATGAGGGAGGGTATTGAATCTGAAATTTACAATGGATGGGACGATGTAAGACTCCCCACAATAAAGTCACTACGAAGGAAAGGATACTCTGCAGAAGCCATTACTTCTTTCTGGATTGAAATGGGGATAACCCAGAAGGATGTGGCAATTCCACTGGATTCGATTAACGCGGTAAATTCTAGGATTATCGACCCTACTTCCAGGAGGATTTCACTTGTTGTCAACCCAGTGAATATCGAGGTCATCGGAGAATTGCCCGGAAGTGTTCACATTCCTTATCATCCGGATAGGCACTCTGTGGGTCACAGAGAGATTCCTCTTTCCTCTAAATCATTTCTTGTCGAGGAAAGTGATTTATCAAAAAAATTTAGGCTCAAGGATCTCGCTGATGTGGAGAAAACCGGAGATGGATTTGCGTTCACGTCTGATGAAAGGACCGATGATAGGCCCATCATACACTGGATTAGTTGCGACCTACAGACTACTTGCGACCTTGTCAGATCTGAAGGCGAAGAGGTATTTATCGAACATTGCGTCATCGAAGACGCAGATCTCATCGTCGGAGAGGTTGTCCAGTTAGAAAGGAAAGGGTTCGTTAGAGTTGAAGAATGGTCGGAAGAGCGCCGGACACTAGTTTGGCTACACAGATAGGCTTCTTGGCGCGCCTTTCATCGGCGCATTGAAGCGATGTTCCGTCGGGCGAGGGTCATGAGACGCAGGTTCGGGGGCTCCATGACGGTCCTATTCATGCTCGCAGCAACGTGTCTCTTCAACCCAACAGTCGCAGAACAAGATGGGGCTTGCTGTGAGGACCAGGGTTTCAGGATGTTTCTCACTGGAGAGGCACAATCAGGGGGGTTGACACCATTTTCCTCAGATTTAGATGATCGTCACTCTGCAGTTGTAACTCCATCTGTGCTCGGAGCTATTGAAATTGGGAAATGGAGTACGACTTGGACAGTAGATGATGACTACGCATCATCCGAGTGGACATTTGAGATACCCTATGAAATTCAAGGCGCAACAGGCCTTCAACTAAATGCCACCGTCGGGATCAACATTGGTGGAACCTATCATTCAGGATCATCAGGACCCGGTCTGCTGGTCACAAATGGTGTACTTTCAGTTCCAATTCAGGTAACAGGGGGGGCAATATCAGAAGGGGATCAAATTAGATTTACTCTGGAAGTTCAATCCTTATCGTTTTCAGCGCCTGGAGACAATGCTGGTATCAGGTTCTATTGGGGTGACACCGAGGATGCAGGGATGCTTGCGAAGTTCCCATTCGGAACAGCTACAATGCAAGACGGATCTGCTAATGATGGAATAGCATACTTCCCCGTTGACATAATGACTCATTACGGATTAGATGTCTGGAACAAAAGAAGCTCTGGATCCGCAACCGTCGGTACAGAGCAACTCACAACCAGCCCCGTAGTTACGGAGATTGAAGATGGAGTGAGGATAGTGTTTGTGTGGCAGTGGCCGGAAACCTACGACGGGTCGGGAGTTCAAGTCACATTCAGGGTGAGCCCCCACCCAGGCGCATTGCTTGAGTCCACCAGGACATATGAAGTGAACATTGACGGGGGTGGCGGAACTGGGAACTGGTATCCCGAGGAGGAGCCTAAAAGAGACTCGGGTACAACTTTAGAAATCGATATATCCGGAAGGTCCTCGGCGTCAATAGTAGACAGAGACATACAGATAACCGTCGATGGCGCCATGTCCCAGTGGATTAGGTGGGGATTGGACAACATCGGCAACAATACACTAAGCGGATCTTCCTGGTGGAAAAACTTGGACTCATACGAGGATTCTCTTTCGGTTGGAGAGGAGCACAATGGACGGGTGGATGACACCGAAAGCGCGGCTCTAACTCAACATTTGCAAACTTCAGCTTCAAACATCAGATCATTCATGAGTGTTGGTTTGGGCTTGGATGTGGAATCCCTCGTGGGATCGGACCTTGTAGACTTATCCCAGCGAGACGTAACACTAGACTTTGGTGCTACGAGGGCATTCTCTTCGGAACCAGTGACCATAATTCTAGAAGTGCGTTACACGCCCGGCATTGAAGCATCCAGTGAATACCTAATCAGGACGTTCGTTCAACCAGGGAAGGGTGATTGGTTTACCTTGATAGATGTTGATGCTGGACTCAGGGGTTCCGCTTTAGCGGGTTTCGGTGCGGTTTCGGCCGGAGATCTCGACGTAGAACACCGACGTTGGATTTTCTTGGAAACAATATCTTACGAAGATCAAGATCTCGATCCAGAAATGATATTCTCAGTATCTTACACCCCTCCCTCATCACCGGCAGGAAGTCCGCTGGTATCAGCGTTAATTTTGGTATTAGTGATGTCAATTACCGCCGGCCTATCGTTGTACTTGACCCAGACCAGAATCAGAGCTCCTTCAGTAGCGACTGCGACGCTGTTCGGATTCATGTCATTTATTGTGTATGTGGGAGGTTTTGATCTACCTCTTGTATTTGGCGTGGGGGCTGCAGGACTGATTGGTGTTTTTCCGGTTGCATTAGTATCACCACGAAGCAAAAACAAGGGAATAGGGGCCAGGGCGCTTCCCACCATAACTTGCCCTAGCTGCAACACTCCAAATGTCGTCCACAGTAGCAATCGACCCTTCAGAACATCATGCTCGGGATGCTTCGTTACCCTGAGGCTTGATTGAGATCACTGGATCATCAGCCTGAGCTGGTCCCGTTTATATGTCCAGTCTGATGGTATCCTGCCAGAGTCACGATAATAACTTGAGAGGCGTCTAAGCCTTGACTCCGTAAGTTCAAGTTGTCTTCGATTATGTATGTCTTTTTGGTTCCCCGACTCTAGATGGTCTATAATCCGCTGGGCTTGCCTCATCAGGTTCATCATGTCTTCCGGATATTTTGACCTAGTCCCGTTCTTTTCTATGATGGAGGTGATTCTCTCGCCTGTTGCAAGCTTTACATTGGGTACAGCGTGTTGGTCTCTCAGTATGATGCCTATTTCTGAGGTTGTTTTTCCTTCATTCGCATATTTCAAAATCAAAGATTCTACGTTATCCTTGTCGGTTTCCGACCAACCTGGAGGTGCATCTACGACTGGCTTGGTCGACCCGCTTTGCCCTTTTCCTTTGTTATGCATTCTAGCCATAATGAGCGTCGCTCCGGGTCTGGCCGATCTGCTGCACCTCTTTAACCGCTACGCAGCGAACTACAGTCTATGTCGGGCCCTTGCAAGCGCTCCAGGCGATTTCGGCCATTCCCACGCGGGCGCAATGGCTCTCGCCGAACCAATCAATTTCCCCTCCTGAAAAACTATCATCTCGTCTCCTGCTCTCGGCGAACCCGAGAAAGAAGAGATGTTGGTGGAGAAAATATCTCCTGACCACTTAAACCCGTCATTTAGGTATACTCGGGGGACCGTGTTGGTCTCATCTAATATTTCCAACGATGACTTAGAAAATGAGAATCTTCCACTTTTGCTATTCCATATGGCAATTTGATTTTTATCCTTCATAATTCTATAATCAGGAGCCCTGCCAGTTGCCCTTGCACCTTCTAACCAAATATCGCTATCATACAGATGTCTCGAAATTGATTTGAATGACTCCAAGATGTTTTCACCCCTTTTGGGTTCGGTCAGATTTTTTTCTCGAAGAGCATGTTTTACTTCTTTTTTCAGCCTTGCAAGCGCCTCCTCAGAACCTGCCGAATCCTCTAATCTAGTATCGATACACGCAACCCCGTTAACCTCGATTTTTATTCCCGAATGATTTATGATGATCTCGAAGTCATTTCGTGAAATTATCTTGCTCATCATTCCCTGTATGATATTTAATTCGTCAGCATCCCAATGGCCAGTAACTGGGATGTCGTATGATGCTGCTGGCCACAAAACTTCCAACGCTCTTGGAACTACTCCTAGAGGTGCTGTAATCATTAGTTCCGAGACTGCTCTGCTATCGATGGCTTGCCTAAATCTGGCGTGGCTGGGAGATTTTCTATATGGCTTTACGGCAGAGCAAGGTAGCAATACTGCAACTTTTGATTGATGAGGATGAGGTCTCCACCTGCTTGATATGGAGTGTTGCCAGTGTCTTATTAGCGGATCTTCCCTTGAGGATTTGGAAGTACAGTCCACAGTCCGTCCCTGTTTCAACGAAGATGACAAACCAGCTTTACCGGGATCAGTAATGGCGATTTTGCTCATGTACTCATCGTGCCTTCGTAATCTTTGGACTGATCGGGGACTTGAGAGGCTGCAGGCCTCGGCCAGATTTCTGATTCTGCCGCTCTGAATTGCTTGGCGAGTCTCTATCAATGCCTCTCTCCACGCATGTAATTGTACGCTCCACGCCTCAGAATCATCTTGGGTTAAATCCCGGGCCCGAGGCCCGAATGAGGAAATGTGAACTCCGCTTGCGAAAGCGCGTTTTACTCTGGAAAGGTCCATGAGATCAATTCCCATCCAAGACAATATAGCACAATTGTCCGGGCCAGAAATTCCAGGCATCCAAATCAATGAGGCTGGAAATCTTCTCCTGACAGTGTCAATCGCCTTGATCATTCTTTCATCATCATTTACAAGTTGGGGGGAATCTAGGAAGCAAACCACTGAAGGCTCTGTGTTAATTTTAGACAGAGAAGGATCATGTAACAATGACTGTATCGTCAAAGGTAGGAATCCTTCTCCTGTTGGAAATGTACCAGCATCAGACTCGTCAAGACTAGGTGGCAGCGAGAGTCCTTCAGATGCATTCCATTCTACCAATTCATCGAACGGAGGACAGATTTTCCCTCTTGTCTGTAACGTCAGTTTAGCGGGCACTATTGTGGAATTTCGAACCAGCCTGAAAGGTGCAATGTCTACTTCAAGATCGTCGTCATTTTCCATCAATACAAAACTGGGAGTGAATCCGACTGGGTCGTTCCTATCGCCAATAGCAAATATGCGGGAGTAGCGCTCCCGCGAACTGACCATCCTACCAACAGAAGGGGGCGAGGTCATGAATATCCCAAGAAGATCAATCCCTTGAAGGATTCTAAGGTGAGTGTCCTTACGCACGGTCATGAGGTGGACTGTCGTCATACTGACGGTCATGATGTGCACCATGGTCATACCTACTTCTTCAAGCGCGGATGATCATGATGATTTCACACTCATCGAGGGCATCGGTCCAACATTCATCACCCTGAAATGTGACACTGAATCATGCTATGGTTTTTCACTGGATATTTCGGAATCAAATGATTCGGTTTTTTTTGATGGTTTCTCATGGTCGGGTAATCTGACTCAAGGCTTAGGTTATAAGATAACGAAAGCACCAGGAGCAACTGGTTCAGCGACTGTATCAATTCTGACTTCTGATCCAGATTTTGTTTATGAAAAAGATGATGTTGATGGCTACATAGGTCATGGATCCGAGTTTAACACAATGCCCGTCAGAGAATCCTGCATCGATCGTAGGTGCGAAAAAGAACAGATTCCGATCGGCAAAATGACTGGATGGTTAAGTCACGGGGGCGATTCTGATTCATGGAAAATCGCACATAATGGCAGTGCATGGATCAAAAATATATTATCAGAAGCTCCAATGCTGGTAGAAATTTGGCATGAGAACGAAATGGGAGAAATGTGGAAATCAGAAGATAAGCATTCGACCTACAACGGCGTATTTCACGAAATCGGCAGCCTCACGGCTGTAGCGGGGGAAAATGAATCATCCTGGGTAAAGATAATCTCAATTGAACAAGATAGGAGAGACTCGGTTTACCTTGCCGAGATATTCACATCTGATGCCACGCAAGATGCCCCGGCCAATAATACTCACAATGCTGTGAGATCCCCCGCTTCTTCACAGGATTTCGTAATCAGGGGAATATCGCACAGCCACGAGGATGTAGATTCGATTCTTGTTCCAGCCGGAGGAAGAGTATCCTACTCGATAATCCCCAACATCACATCAGAGGAGAATTATTCAGTAAGTGTGCATGAACATCTCGTGGGAGGAACGATAACCACAGATTTAGGAAATTTAAGCGGGATGACGAGCTCATTGGCCATGTCCCTAGAAATTAAGTTCAAACTTAGTGGTCTAGGACTATGGTCCGCCAGAGTCGTTCTCGATTCCCTGTCTACTGATTTTGATGGACTGAAAGTTTCAGATGGTTTATCATTTAACGGAGACGCCCCGGATCGTCTGCCCTACAGCGGTGAGAATGGTTCACATTGGCCGAATGTCGTCCTAGCCTCAGATGGAGTCGATTATAACCCCAATATTTTCAGACTACAGGGGGACGTTTTCGAAGAGGATAAGATCGATGTCTTTCTCATATCTGTTGCTAACGATAATGGTACCCTAATTCGCGGGGAATCCGAGTATCATGGTGCCAAGATACAAATTCAGAGGCTATCCGAAAATAGCTTCTCAATCATGAATTCGACTAACGGCAGCCAATTATTCCTTCCAAAGGGTTTGCATGCAATACGAGTAGAACAATCATCAGATTATGGCGGGCATTATTCGTTCTTGATGTCACTAAACGAGCCAGTTGACGAGGGCCCTCCAATTTATCTTGATTTGTCGTCCAAAGCGACACCATACTACTTATTTGCCGGTTTTTTCCTCCTCGCCCCGTCATTACTTGTTATAGTGATGATTAGGGGTGAAATAGCATCAAGGATACTCGGTCGGGATAAAGGGAGGGCAATCGATCAAGCCACCCTTGATGAGATAAGGAAGGAGTTGGCGAGAAGAGGGGCTGCCGCGGATCTAGGAGAGGCATTGAGTAATTTCACGAGTAAGGGCTTAATCTCATCCCGAACTAGATTCATAATCGAACAGGATATACAAAACCTATCGAACGCTAATTTGACCTTAACGAATCCATTGTGCGAAGTCGGAGTATGGTTAGATGACTCAGAAGGTGGCATTGTTAGTTTTGGTATGCACGCCACTGCCGATTGGAAACTGGCCTGCCTCAGGTTGTCCTTCCCCAACGGCCCCAGATCTGAAGTCGAGGTCCTTAGAGATGATTTGGTTCATCACGAAGATGAGATTATGCTTTCAGATATTAAAGAGGGAGACTCCATCTTTTTCCAGATTCGGCTGACACCTTCTCCAAAATCCTTTGAGATAGAGGTTTCTGGGAGAGTAAAAGGTGAAAACGTGGCTGTTGTTCCGAGGAAATCAATAGTTTGGGAATGATTACTTTCTCCGTCTTTCAGCCTCTTTTAGAGCTGAATCCTCGGCACTTAAACCATCGTCCAGTTCAAGTTTTAGTCCCTCAAGGGTTTTTTTGGCAGATCTAGATAATTTGCCGGTTGGTTTCAACCTCAACACGACTGTGACATCGCCCCTTCCCGATCTTTTGTTTCGTGGAAAACCCCTTCCTCTAATCGAAACCGTCTCTCCAGGCATCGAGCCTTTTGGAATTTTCACAATCAGGGGCTTACCATCAACATGAGGGATCTCTATTTCGGCTCCCAAAACTAGGTCTACGTAGTTTACCGGAAGAGCCATGAGTAGGTCTTGCCCGTCCCTTTCAAACCAAGGATGTTCGTCGTGTGAGATCTCGATATATAGGTGGCCTGAGGGACCTCTCAAATCTTTAGAGGCCTCGCCGTATCCGCTCATTCTCAGTCTTGTCCCAGACTCAATTCCAGGCGGTATCGAGAACCTTACCTTCTTTTCTTTGTTCAATCTCCCCTCTCCCCCGCAGTCTTCGCAGGGATTTGTAATGGTTTTACCATTGCCGCCGCATGCTGGGCAATCTGAAACGACTTGTTGTGTGAATGGCCCGACACGTTGCATTCTCCTTAATCGTCCATGGCCTTCACAGGTTCCACATGAAATTATTGCGTCTGGATCTTTTGAACCGATTCCATCACAGGACTCACAGGTTGACATGACTTCAATTATGATCTCTGCTTCAGAGCCCTCGAAAGCCTCATTGAAAGGTATCCTATGGCGGTATAGCAGGTCCGATCCTCTTTCATTTCGACGTGATCCGCGGCCACCGAAGATACTGCTAAATATGCTCTCGAAACCACCTCCAAATAAGTCGTCGATGTTTATATCGACGCCTTGGAAACCTCCAGGTCCGAAGGGGCTCCCACCAGGCCTGTTATGCCCGAATCTGTCGTATTTTGCCTTCTCATCGGAGTCTGATAAGATTGCGTAGGCTTCTTGAACTTCCTTGAACTTAGCTTCTGCGCTCTTATCATTTGGATTTTTATCTGGATGATATTTTCTCGCTAATGATCTGAATGCGCTCTTGATGTCATTTTCGGATGCCGTCCTATCTACACCGAGAACCTCGTAGTAATCTCTCTTCGACACCACTGGCACCGTATGTGGGGAAGGGGGGGTATGTTTCAATCCGACGCAAATGTCATGCTGCACGACCACACAAATCACAGTTATTGACACCATTCACCAACGGAACCCCGCATGACCTGCACACTCTAGGCAGCGGATTTCCTGATTGCATACCTGTCACCGAAACCCCTATTCGTTTCTTTTCTTTCTTGACATTGCGGCTGTCCGACCATTCTGAACCTTTTCTTTTACCATCCTCTTCTGTTGAGCGGGTATCCTCGGAATGATTTGATTCTGAAACATAATTCATATATTCTATACCTGAAACTACTATCTCACTGGGCTCTTCATTTCCGATATCTATCTCCCGTGCCTCATGGTTGATCTTAGACACTCCGCCTTTTTTGTCCAATTTCCTGTTCCTAGAGCTCTTTGCTTCCAGTTTCGCTAACGCTTGATCGGCTCTGGACCATAGACCTGCGTCCTCCAACTCATAGGTCTTACTCAGTTTGTCTATAGCACCGGATCGGAGATACTCATGATCTCTGCTTCTTGTTGGTCTAAAGACAAGCGCCAATCCGATGAAGAATGCTGCCCCGTGAACGACAATTGAGGCATTCCTGTCTGTTGATAGGGCTAAATCCAATGCGGGCAGTGATAGCCTCACAGCATAAACCAGTATGGTGGGAGTGAACAGAATTCCAACCAAAACCGGAAGTGACCTGTTACCCATAGACCAAGGACTAGGCATTCGGAAATTAATGTCACGTGTTAATGATAGATGTGATGTATTACTTCCTACTCGTGGGCTACATGAAGGTGCTCGTCGCAACCACCGTCCTTCGTCATGAAGACCCAGAACTTGTTGTCATGTCAGTCAGGAAGATATTTCCCGACTGGACTCCAGAAGACGTACCCTCAAGAAGATCCTACCCTGATAACTCTCCCCCGGCCCGTCTAATTTCGGAGGTTGAGGGGATCGAATACATAATTCAAGATGCTAAGGCCCACAAGATACTCGATACGGCTCTCGATGCCATGACACTAAACTCAGAGAACGACATGTCATACTTTTCACTTTCCCGTACGGCGGCTGCGGCTGGTAGATGTTCATTTGTTGTAGATGATTACGTCGTAGGTGGCACCATAGATGTTACAATATCAACAAAAGAGCTGAACACTTACCTTACTGAATTGACCTCCCATCCAGGCAGGGAAGAGTACCCACGTGCACCTAACGATGAAATTTCTATGACAAGTGACGGGGACCCATCTCATTGGTTTAGTCCTACAAAGCGATAATTACGGGATTCCATTGTCCATCCAATCCCTGATAATCGGTTGGTCTGCTGGTAGCCACTTAACCCCGTTTAGCTGTTCTCTCGGGAGCCAGACAAATTTGTCGTGTGCTAACAATTCTATTTTCTCAAATTCTCTTGTGTGGCATTCAAAGATCGTTAAATTTACAATTTTATCTTGGTATTCATGAACGACATTTGCCACCGGTTTCGATGGTTCAACGATGAGGCCCAATTCTTCTCTGACTTCTCTGATAATTGCGTCACTTTGATTCTCACCCTCAGAAATCTTTCCTCCTGGAAACTCCCACCACCCTTCCCAGGGATCCCCCGGTGGCCTCCTACATGCGAGTACCCTGCCCGAATTATCCCTAATAAGGGCCCCAACAACTTCAATCTCAGGTTTCAAAAAAATCTCAGTGCAGAGTTCTGACACTACTTCAATCTGTTTTGGTAATGAGATTGCATCAACAGGAGGTAGATGGATGAATAAGATGGAATTTCTGTTTAATTGATCTGAGAATGAATCTTCAAGCTCAACCGACAGAGTTCGGAAATACGTCTCATTGCAGACGAAACCTCCACAGTCCATACTTAGTTCAACTCCATCATGCTGATCAGCGAATCTTGAAAGAATGGACTTATCTACCGTAGAAATAATGTAATCCGGACCGTCTATGGAAATTCTCTTGTCTGATATTTTACGACCGGCGTTGTCATTGATTTTCATTTTAAATTCATTCTTTGCACGATACTCCAAACATATCTTTCTCCGCTTTGGAGCAATTCCAAGCAATATCATCCCCATTGTTTCTCCTCTCATAATCAGCTTACCGGGATATCTGGAGCCTTTTTCATCCACGGACAGTAATACTGGATTGTGCGCGTCTTTACCTAGGGCTTCCGCAACGCCGTTTGCCACATCCCAAGAGTGGTTTGCACCGAGATCTCCATATGGTTCGAACCCAGTGATGAAAACAGTTGGAGGATTTCTTTCCCTTTCATAATCCATTTCCAATCTCCATATCATACATCAAATATTTGTTAAATGGTTCGCCTCGGGTGTCATGGTTCCGACGGAGCTGTCTGTTAGTATTGACTCACCTCCTCCGGGCAGGGCCACGCCAATAGGTGTTTTGAGGGCTATTTGGAATGAGTTGAGTGGTGGCATCGGCCCTTGGGGTGCTTTGCGTCCGGTCTTTTCTATATTGTTAGCAGCAGTGCCATTTCTGTACCTTGGACAACATTTCAACAGACAACACAAGAAGGGTTTCTGGTGGTTCTTGCTCCAACTTCCTCTTTTGCTGACTGTGGTTTTATGGCCATTGATATATGCTTGGTCCATAATTGACTCATGGTGGGTTTCGAACAACATTGTCTCCATAAAATCAAATATTGACTAGAAGTTGTCAGGGAATTTCATCGGGCTGAAGAGGTGTCCAGGGCTCCGAGATTCGTGTAACTGTTCTCGTATAATCCGCTCCCAATCTCTCAGAAGTGCTAGCGTTGATGAAAAGGGGCTCTCAACCGCATTGATTGCTGTCCTCATCAGGGTATCCAATATATCCATCCTGTCTTCATCCAGAGAATCTAGCAGCCTATCTAACGGGAATGATTCGATGAGGGGCGGCATAGATTCTCCCTCGAAAGACACGGGCTCCATCAAGTGAGAAGGCAATGACTCTCCCGTCGCATCAGCAACTTCCTGCAATCTCGATACAAGTATTCTGATGTATTTGGAAATGACTAATGCCACCTCCACTACAGGCATGCTGTATTGTTGTATGAAGGATACCATGTTTTCTTGTATGAACAGGAGTCTTTCCTCAAGGGGTTGGTCTACATCTGGAATTCTGATATTCTCATCCATGGAGTATCAGCTCATGGTACCGTTCTGTCGTCGTATCTTATCGGGGATCCAGAATTACCGCGAACACCGTCCAACAGGTCATCGGCAATTTCGAATCTATCATTCAACCAATCACCGTCTGTGTCCCAGTTGGTGGGGTCTGTGCCTTCCGCAATCGAATCGCCATCGTAGTCAAGGAGCCACCATCCATATGGATATTCTCCGAGTCCTATGTTGGGTAGGTGGAACCGATCTCCAGCAAATCTTTGGAATTCGTCAGTCCAGTTACCGCTGAGTAGAATAGTATCGTCACTGGTATCAATCCGAGTGTAATCCGCATCATTGTCGTCCAGAACCAATGCATAAAGTCTGTCGTTTTCACTTATTTTGTTCATTCTAAAGTAATTGGTATTTAGGGAACTACTGGTCCCGCAAAGGCCCAGTACCAGCTCCCTAAATTGCCACCCCTCAAGTACTTCGTTGCCTCTGCAGTCTACAAGCGGTGATGACCTCACTAGGGCTGGAGAGGATAAGGTAGCGTTGACGATACCAAAGTATTCTTGGAAGTTTGTGTATGGTACGTATTGGCAACCTCCCAGACTGCAATCGTAATCGCCATCACGATCTGCATCGCCTCCGACATCCGAAGGATCAGTAGGGTCCAGGGTGAACCATGTCCAGTTTAGGATTGGCCTGGATATTGAACCTTGATTAATATTGACTGGTTTCCAGCTATTGGACGATATCTGCTGCCATACCACCTCTATTTGCATTAGTGATGACCAGTTGTTGTTTACCTCATTCCACCCTAGATGATATTCATAGAAATCTGGCATCATATCCCCGTCGGTATCGTTGTCAAGAGGATTTGTTCCGTACTTCAATACCTCTCTGCCATCTGAGAGGTTGTAATTCCTGTCATAGCTTGTAACAGAACCAGTTATCGAGAATTTAGGCTCCATGAGTATGGAGTCTTTGTCGGTGTCGTTGGACAATGGCAAAGTACCATTCCCATACTCCATTGCGTTGGTAAATAACAGCATATTCGTTCCAGGGCCGATTTGGTCTGAGTCGTTAGCTGGCTGGAACAAACGATTGGACCATGTTCCTTGTATCGCTGGGTCATCTGTTATTTCCCTGTCAAGCCAGCCATCTGCATCGGGGTCGTATTCGCCGTCCAAAGGATTGAGTGGATTCAATGACCACCGCAACTGAGCCTCTGGTAGTGGCAGCCAATTGCCGAATATGGAATAACAATACTCCCATCCATCAGGCATACCGTCCATATCTGAATCGTCATCGGTTGGGTCGCTTATACCGAGGAGGGTGCGATTGAAGCTATCTTTGTCAAAGGCGTTGATTAGGCCCATCCTCTCAAATGATTCGTCTGACTTTGAGGCAAAGGTATTGTATAACTCAGATATTGCCTCTTCCTCGGTCATGCCACCCTCAAATTGGAGAGCATTGATCGCATCCATGCCGTAGGATATGGTGCCAAGTCCGGAGGGTATGGTTCCTTGAGCGAGTAGTTTGCCGTAAACTCTGGACTCGTACTCCGCTAGATTCGAAAATGATTCTGAGGGAGTGATGACTCCATCTCCGTTGCAATCCCAGGAGTCATTATCAGAGTCTCTGTTCACGTCTGTTGAGGTCAGTGGGTTAATGGTCCACATGTTGGCTTCAAGGTCCCATTCTGTGAACCAATACTCGTAGCCATCACTCATGCCGTCTCGATCAGTGTCGCTTTCGCTCGGGTCGGACACACCGATCAAGGCCTCGAGTAGCGGTCTCATGAAGCCAGATCCTTGCCATTCATTAAATTGTGAAATTGCGATGTGAGCACGTCCCTGTTTGGTGAACAACACTCTGTACACTCTATTCATTGATTCAAGGGCATCCACATTTGTTGCCTCTTCGTGGAAACGAGGTGCATCTGGAGGGGCTAAAGCCCCGTTCTCTGGATTGGTGTTCGTCAGATTGAGTTCCACGAGGTCAGTCAGCCCGTCCCTATCTGAGTCGTAATGCCCATCCGAAGGTACCAGTGGATTCAATGTCCAAGTACCGATTTCATAATTCCACTTGGTGAACAACATCTCGACACCGTCAAGCAATCCATCGCCGTCCGTATCGGGGTTATTTGGATCGGCTGTTAATGGGCTATTCTCATTGAGAGTACGTGCAGACTCTCCAAATGATGATGTTGAGTCGGCGGTTAACCATGGCGTGGGGAACCAGTCACCTCCACTATTGAGGAGGTAAAATTGAGGGGATGTCACAAGATTGTCTATTTCACTCAAGTTGCCTGGAATGGTATTGTATTCTTCCCAGTTGGTCAGGCCATCGCCGTCCGGATCTCCGACGTCGTCATTTCCATTAACAGGGTTCAAGGTCCACCTTTCTTCGAACACGGACCATCGTGCATGGTATGCCTCCCAGCCATCGGGCATACCATCGGAATCCGTGTCTGCGGATACTGGGTTGGACGATCCAATATCTAAATCCGTGATTCCTGTTAACAAACTGACTACCTCTGTGCTTGCAAGATCACCGAATGATGCTTGTGGGTCTGATATTTCATCTGAAGAATTGAATAAC
The DNA here is from genome assembly GCA_002499585.1 of Euryarchaeota archaeon UBA552. Taxonomy (GTDB): domain Archaea; phylum Thermoplasmatota; class Poseidoniia; order Poseidoniales; family Thalassarchaeaceae; genus MGIIb-N1. The sequence goes on from DAMH01000027.1 coordinate 29,146, forward strand.
CATGTTTGTAGGGAATCCGGCACATCACTGAGGGATAACCACCCACCACCAACTAAAATCTCGGACTTGATGTGGTACTCCATCCAATTGACAAACTCCTCCTCGGGTGAAAGGATTCCATCATTGTTAACATCATACCCGTCCCCGTCTGGATTCTGGAGTGCATCTGAGCCGTTGAGGGGATTTATACCCTTATTTGCTAAATTCCAAGAGCAGGCATACCTAGCTTCCCAACCATCAGGTAGGGAATCCCCGTCAGAGTCTATGACGTTAGGGTCAGTCGGAACCCAATCAGCAGCGCTTTGGGCAGTTTCTCCATGAGTTATGAGGCCGTTTTGTCTAACGGTCTCCAAAAGAACGCTCCAACGATATTCACAGGCATTCGTAAGTCCGTCTCCATCTGCATCCTCATTTGCGTCGGAGGGATCGAGTGGGTCTAGTGTCCAGAGATTGCCTCCTGTATACGTGTCCCCTATCCATCGGCGGTTCTCAATTTCCCAACCGTCTGGCATACCATCTCCGTCTGTATCCGGGTTTGAGGGGTCAGTCGGCACATCGGTGCCGCCGCCCGATCCTGAGTTCAGCCACCCAGCCAGATGTACTTGTCTTGCAAGAATCCCATCAGAATCTTCACAGATTTGTTGTTGGGTATTTGGCCCCCCTGTCGAGAGATAGTGGCACTGGAATTGAGTGCTGTCATAAAACCAACCCCAGTACTCTTGTCCGTCGGTTAGCCCGTCGCCGTCGGTATCCGTTAGCCTTGGGTCTGTACCGTTAGATCCGTTCTCAGAGATAGAAATGTACCGGTATTCATCTAGGTTTGACCAAGGCGCCATGAACCCGAAAGGTCCGATCACCTCAAATCCGTCTTGGTCCGCATCTTGGGGAGCATCATATGGGTTAGTCGGGTCCAAACCATAGTGGAACTCCCACCCGTCTGGCATACCGTCATAGTCGGAGTCTGTGGAGGTTGGGTCAATTGGGTGGATATTCATGTAGCGGCCAGATTCAATACCCGTTGCTACCCACCTCTCACCGTCAGATACCCATGATGCAATGTCTGCAATCGGCCCTTCTACGGAAACCGGCGGTTCAATTATGCCCAATATTCCGGTTCCGTCCCCCTCTAGAGCCCACAGTCCATCTCGTGATCCAACTAATAGCATACCGGGTATTTGCTTGATGGAAAGCACGTCATTTCCGCCGGAGAACCATTCCTCAGGATTAAACATCCTATCGTTTGATATTGCAAACTGTGGATCGAATATTAGTTCATCCAGATCGACAAAGTGAATGCCGGATGGAGTTCCCAACCAAGCCCCAGTCAGTTGGGCAATTTTTCCGGAGCTGCCCAGAATTCCTGCGGGCTCCAACAGATTGACTACTGCTGACTTTGAGGAATTCAACAAATCTGCTATTCCCACATAGGCCTCGGCATTCTCCTTGGTGTAAACCCAAATTGGCGATCCGAAGGTTTCGGACAGGTCATTTGTCGCCCACCTTATCAGACCTGAGTCAGTCCCTATCAACAGAAGCGGAGTTTCACCGGGGCGGTCGATATGAAGTGAGACAGTTGCAGATGCATTCCTAGATTGGAGTATTTCCTCAAGTGGCTCGACGTCTGTCAGGCCTTCGATGGCCAACTTCCCACCCTCCGTATCTATTTGCGTAGTTTTGGCGGTGCCATCTCTCCCAAACAGTAGAATTGATCCAGGCTCCATTGAGGTAGAGGAAGGGTTGACGGATAATATCGAATCAGTTCCCAAAAAAGAGTATGATTCCAAATCTAAGTCGCCTTCAGTTAAAGAATAGGCCCCGATTCCAAAATTTGAGGTGAGCACCAAACAGGATGAGCCATCAGACAACAGGATAACCTCAGAGTCTGTGACTTCACCGGGTATTGGATCATCGATAATTATTGTAGAATATGCTATCGGGTCCAAGATTGTCAATCCGTTCTTGGATACAAACACAACGAGCCCTTCCGCATCAGAAACATGTGTGTTGATTATGGCTGAGTCTGCAATTACGGGATTCGATGTTTCTGTGAGAAACTGTGGTTCATTAGATTCTTCAATTGACCCGATGTAAACACCGGGCCTCACTGAGTAACCATCGTCCTGAGAGATTCTGTATTCCTCATAGTTGCTAAGAGCTTCACCCCATTCCGAGGTAGCAATGGAGCCATCTTGTGACAGGGAACCGTCTCGATTCGCATCCCATCCATCGTTGTCGGTATCGATAATGGAATCTGATCCATTCCTTGGGTTTAAGCCGTAATGAAACTCCCACCCGTCGGGGATTCCATCCCCGATAACAGCTAGGTTCGTTGGGACGCCGTCAACTATTGCATATGAATCTGAATCAGGATATCTGGGATCACTACCCAGCCACCCGGGCAACCCAGTCTCAGTCTCAAATTCTGTTTGACAGGCGCCTTCAGTGACTCCGGGCAATGGTCCTTGGCACCAGAGACCATCACGTTCATCCACCCAGTTCATGGGTTGAGAGAATCTGTACTCCTCAGTGCTTGTGAATCTTTCTCCTGGCTCAAGAATGCCGTCCCTGTCGAAGTCAAATCCATCTCCACAACCCCACTCAAGGATACCCGGGCATTGGTCTGGGTCCTCAAATAAATCCCTTGGATCCAGGGGGTCGAAATACAAACAAACCCAAGCCGTTGAAGCTTGATCAATATAACCCGCACCTCCATCGGTGCACATACTAATTTCATAACCATCTGGTATCCCGTCTCCGTCGGTATCTGATTTTCTGGGATCTAGATACTCTCTGAATCCGCTTTCGGTTTGGTCAGGAGATTTGCCTGTGAGGGATAATCGAGTAGTGAAACACGAATCCAAACTGTAGGGCCAGCAAAATTCCTCCAACGCAGTGACTCCATCTCTATCAAGGTCGCTGGTATTGTCTGTCGAATCTAGTGGGTTGAGTCCGCTCACTTCGAACTCACCGTCCACAGAGAAGATGGATAAAGGATCTGAAAAGGCGCTTTCGTGGACGTCAGGTATCTGATCTTCGTCCGTATCGACTGCTATTGGAGCTCCTCCTGTTGCCTCATCAGGGTTGGTGGATCCAACCGGACTCTGTGGTCGAGTCTGGGATAGGAAAAGTACGCTTGAAAGCATGATCACCGCAATGAATGCGGCAGTTTGTTTGCGTCTCATGGGTTCCCTCCGAACATGGTCCTCCCCGGTCTCCTTATCACAATGATGGAGCACTGTTCGTACCGTGTGAATATATGTGTCAGGATACTGTCTGCCAAATACCAAACAACAGATGTGTTCATTGATCTACTTGCATGCCGGGGGAATGTGACACTGGAGATTATCCACTTAGGATCTGGGAGCGGGGGGAATTCAGCAGTTTACAAGAATGAGGATACCACTATCATGATTGACTGTGGCTTTTCTATAAAACAAGCTGAAAAGCGATTATCTATGGCAGACATAGCACCAGACCGAATAGACCACATATTCGTCACTCATCACCATGCGGATCACTCGAGATCAGCATTAAAGGCCTCGAAAAAATGGGGAGCAGAGCTTCATTGCAATCTAGAGACTGCCATTAGGCTGGGGTGGCAGCCGATCAATGAAGCCAGAACTTTCGCTGATTTGGATAGAATAGAGGTAGATCATAACCTAAGTGTAATGCCAGTACCGGTCCCTCATGATGATGCAGACAACGTTGGTTTCATTATATCAACAGGCGGTGAAAGAGCCGCTTATGTAACAGATCTCGGAGAGGGAACCGATGAATTGCGGAGACATCTTTCTACCTGTTCGCATATATCGATAGAGTCGAATTATGATCATGAAAAACTAATGAATGGCCCATATCCAGATTCCATTAAAAGAAGGATAAGTGGGCGAGGGGGCCACCTCTCAAACGTCCAAACTGCTGAATTATTGAAGGACGTGGTTTCGAACAACACAAAATCGATTGTTCTTTGTCACCTCTCAGAAAGGAACAATGCTCCCCACATCGCAGAAAGCGAGGTACTCCTCAAGATAGATGATCGTTTCAACGGAGATCTCTCCATTTCCACAAAGAATGGCCCTGAATTTGTACACTATCTCGGCGAGATCTCTCCAAATAGGATATTGTAAATCGATGGTTTACCTGCCCATCAGGGCACGATGGACTGAATTTTGTATTTCCTTCATCTTACTGTGGGCCCCGAGATCTTTGAACACGGAAAGTGATCTTTGTAAATATGCCACTCTTTCCGACCGATCTCCCCTGATAGCGCCTAACCTCGCTAAGATTTCTCCCTGAAGTAATCTGAAGTCATTTGCTTCTGCTATTGCCAATGCATCCAGGTAGTGTTCCGAGGCTTCGCGGGTTCTTCCTGCGTCGACCAACACCTGTCCAAGTAGCATCTCTGTCTCAACGGCGCTTGTCGGGTTCGCTTCCTTTGAAAATGTCTCAAGTGCGGCGTTGTAGTGGAGCAATGAAAGCTCCGAGTCATTTGTCTTAGCGTAATATCTTCCAAGAATGACCCTTGAGCGTGCATGAAGTTGATGATCTTCCAGCTTGATTGTTAGGTCGTGGACGACGAGTGCGTGTTCTCTTGCCTTTTCGGACTCTCCTATTTCTAAAAATGCATCAGCGAGTCTTAAACGTGCAGAAATTAATTCGCTCTGATCCTCCATTTCCAACATCTCCTCGACGTTCTGGTAGACCTCTCTCGCCCTACGATCGTCCCGCCGCTGCCTGAATATTGCGCCCATGCTGATGTAGGAGTCAGCAGCCCCTTTGGCGTCGTTAGTATTTATTTGCAGGCCCAATGCTTGTCGGAGCGTCTCAAGTGCGTCGTCCAAGGCACCCCTTTTGACCTCTAAATCAGCTTGACTTGATAGGATTCTGGACATTGCCTTGGCGTTTTTCATCTTCTTGGTAATGGAAGCCGCAATATCCAGTTCTTTCTCTGCCTCGTTCCAGATCCCCTGAATCAGGAGGATCTCGCCTGACAGTTCGTGCACTATGGATTGGATCTCAGGGTCCAATCCGTCACCATCGATACTCCTAAGGATCCCGATTAGCTCTGTATGTCCTCCTTTCACTAGGTCTGGCCCGTATTTTTTCAAGACTTTGCCCAAACCCTCAAGATCGCCTGACATGTTAAGATGATGCAAATGCTCTATCCTGTCCTCAGTGGTCATTGAGCGTTTACCATACCAATCAGAAGCTGTCTTATGCAAGTCTCTTTTAATTGACTCGTCCATAGACCGTGTTGAAAATTCTCTGACTAAATCGTGAACGTCTAGTTGGTCTTGGTTCGCTCTTCGGGCTAGCCCCCTCTCGATTAGGCTCTCTATGGAATTCTCCGAGGTCTGTTCTGGAAGTGCTTCGGGCGGTATTGGCTCCCGATATACCGATATCGTGCCTAAGATGGTCTTCTCCTCAGATGTAAGTTTGCTGAAAATTTCCTTTTCTATAAACGCCTCTAAGGTGGTGTGAACTGAGTCGGTAAGGTTTCCTCTGTTGATGAGCTCAAGTACAAGGGGATGGCCCCGGGACAGGGCGTATATGTGAGAAAAGTCAATATCTTCCAAACTATGCATGGCGCTCAGTAGTTGCCTGCTTGCATTCTTGTCCAACCCATCCAACCTGAGGTATGTCGATATCATTCTCCCTTTTGAGTCATTTTCAGGTACAATTCTTCTGAATGATCTAGTTAGGAGGACCATTCCGGTTTTTTCGCATTCATCAATTCTCTCCGACATAGATCCCAGAATTGATACCAGCGCTTCATCGCCTATCTTGTGAACATCGTCTACAACTATCAGAGCTGGAGTTGATCTGAGACCTTGTATGATTAAGTTAGAGCATATCGAAGGGTTTGGAGTCTGTGCTCCGAGTAGGTAATCCGATAGTTCCGGCTGGCCTAACAAGCCTAGCCATTCTCCAACTGCCTCCAAAAAAGCTCGAGAACCATCCCATTCTTGACATCTGTGGAAGAGTAGATTCCTCCTGTGGGTAAATCGCTCAATCACTTTTACTCCCAGTGCTGTCTTGCCAATACCTGCGATTCCCGGGACTACAACCGTAGTGGATGACGATTCTAGTAGGCTGGCTATCCTATCCAGCTCCTGGTCTCTGCCGAAGAACTGCCGAACACGAGGCATATCGGCCAAGGAGGATACGAATTGACGTTCAATGTGTTTTGTGAGATCTCTTTCGATCAGGCCCGGTGTTAACGTGGTTAGATCGATGGTGGCGTCGTCATCCATGTATCGGAGGATGTCAACATGTCTGAGCTCAATCTCGGATTGGGAGACTATGTCAGCAATTGTCAATTCCTCGATCTTTCCCCCAGGTTGAATTGTCTTTACGATTCTCTCAGATACCGAATTCCACACCTCGTCCGACAAGGATATACCCTCGTCTGTCAGAAAATACGCTTTCCTTTTCCTCGTTACACCAGTGATGTGGGCTTGTCTCTCAATTACATAGCCAGACTCTCTCAATGAGCCTATTGCTCTCGGAACATTGGATCTGGCGATGGAGACTGCATTAGCAATCCCCATCTGCGACAGGGCGAACGGGACCTCCACCCTGTCTCGAAAGTCTGCGTAGTCCCGGAGGTGTAATAGGATGCGTATTTGCACCCCTGGACGAGTCGCGCCGTGTCGGGCCATAGGGATTCATTAGAACTTCTTCAATGAAAAGGATTGTTTCCTTGTGACCGCATTGTTTCATCGATTATATTCATCTTCTGAGATCCACTCGCCGGCTTCAACGTCCCATAGCCACCCGGGATTGTCCGGATCTTTGATGTAACCATTGGGGCTGGCCTGTTCCTCTGTCTCATCGAAACTGTCTGAGTTGTCATCTATTTCGATGAAACGGTAAGCTGCAGCTGCGAGGATTGAGAACAGGGCTAGAGCAACGGCCATGAGGCCGAATGGGAATCCTTGATTTGAATCGGTTCCATCTGATATCTCTGGTCCGAAGATTGCCTCTCCTACACCCATGTTAAATCTCGGAGTCACAGTGCCTGATATTCTGTTAGCGGGAATCATGAGCTCCCATGTGCCGTCTTCTTCCACTATGGTAATGTTCGCTGGGTTTGCGCCGATATACGCGGTTATGGCACGTCCCGGTAAGCCTGTTCCTTCGAAATATAATCCGGGATCTCCGTCTTTCAAAGTGGTTGATACAGGTGACTCTAGTGAAAAGAAGGTGGGTATCACACGGAAGTCTACGGGATCAGACTGTACTTTAGATCCAAACTCATCCTGAGCGATGAATACCACGCCCGATATGGTCCACTCATCCAGATCCATCGTATAGAAAGCCATAACATCTGGGTCATAAGATGCGATTCCATCCGAGTCTATTCTTATACCCATGGAATGTTGATCATCCGCAACTGCAAGAATTAGCTCCTGACCTTCATCGGGATCTGAAAAGTAGTCATTCAAATCGATGCTTACTTCCGTACATCTGTCAAGAATGTCGATGTTCTCGGCATCGCAATAGAGCACGAAATCATCAATCCATCCTGTATTATCAAACACAGGTCGGTTGTTATTTTTGTTAGGCGGATTGTCTGCTATTATCTCAACATCATCCCATTGGGAATAGTCGACACCGTCGAAACTCCGAGCAGATATTTTGTATGGTCTGTCGTGAATTAACCCTCTGGAATCCCAGTTCGTAGACCAGTAGTTGCCGTCTATCTCAGTCCCTGTAAGAGTAATCGAATCGACTATTATATCGTCAATTAGATCGCGTATTTCAATGTCTATTCTATTCACGCTCCCGTCCGGATCTTGTGCTACGCCAGAAATGGCAGTGATTTCAGATGTTTCAACGTATGAGCCCGCGGCCGGTTCTGATAGTTGCAGAAGAGGCATCCTGTTTTCATTGTCAATCGTCAGTGTCAGAACCACTGGATCGCATTCGTCGACTACGTCCACGCAGAAATCAGAGTCTGAAGCCCAAATGGTAAATGTATAGTCTCCAATTGTCCTTGGAAGGGCTGCATAACTCCAGTCGTATGACCAGGTCGTTCCAGTCCATGTTGCATCGGCAGGGGCATCGCTGTAGTATTCTGGCCCTTCGATTACGACAAATATGTCTTCTATGTCCGAACCACAGTTATCAGGACAGCCGTAATCGTCTGTAGCTGTGCCTGTGAAGGTGATTTTCTTTTCCTGGTTCCTGTATGTGGCTCCATCTGCTGGCTCTGATATGGTTACCTCTGGTGGCTGTGTGTTAAGTTTGACAGTCTTGGATATGACATCGCTGTAATCCAGGCCGTCGAACGACCTAATCTCGAATATGTAGTCGTCTTCAGCATACTGGGACATGTTAAGGGAATATGTCCATGTTCTGAATGGGTGATTGGTTCCCGTTATTTCCCCTGGCTCAACTCCGGATGTGTCAGTTGCAAGTCCAGCCGACTCCCATGAACCTGTGAAGGGATCTTTGATCTCAACACGATGAATGTAGCCCTTTTGAGCCCATTTTGAGTCCTCTGAGGAAGGGTAAACTCCAATCCATGTCCCATCCCAAGCAGTTCCGGAGATGGTAACTATCCTTCGATAAGAGATGTCACTCGATTCGTCAACACTCACAGAGGGAGCCAGGTTCTGCAGATCAACTGTTCCTTCGTAGGTAGATTCCTCCAGGAGAAAATCGTATGTGTTGTAACCCGAACCAAATTTATATCCCGTCACGAAGTATTTGGACATCTCACGGGTTCCGGCTGAGTAGTCACAAGAGTCGTCCTGTGTGTCGTATAACAGATCTCCATCGTTGTCTACACCGTCTGAGCATGAGTCTTCATATTCGTCATCTGCGAATCCGTCAGGATTGTTTCCCCCCTCCAGGCCCCTGAAGTCCAAGTGGGAGTTTGAAGGTAAAGAGATCCAAGGTGTACGCCCATCTTCCAGTGTTTCGAGTGAATAGAGATCATTTCCGACCCCATCTTCTATCAGGATACTGGCTCCGGGAACTGGAGACCCCTTGGCGATAGCTTGGAATCTAACCATTTCTGCTCTTTTTACCTGAACCGAATAAAGCGTTGGTTGAGTTGCTATTTGTATTTTTGAAAGATTCAGGTTGGCCACATTAGAGAAGGTGAAAACTGTCGAGTTGTTGTCCATGTTCAAGGCCAGGGGAAATCCTACAGGAGTGTAATCAGGACATATAGCACAACTTTTGACCATGTGTGGTACTATGTTCGAATCCCAATCGCCGTCAGGAGTCCCATCATTGTCGTTATCGACCACTCCCGGCCATGCCTCTTGGTCGTCCCAGGCTAATTTTACTGGAACCTCTCCAGCTGCGGGATTTGGAATCGTTTCTGACTGCACCGTCACAGAAGATTTTGTGATGTCGTAGGTGCTTGTGACGCCATTCCACTGGTTATCGCTGAAGAAAGCAAGTGTCCCGTATTGTTGGGCACCTGCTGCTCCTGTGTCGAAGTTTTGTATCACTGCGCCAGTTGCATTAAGATTCCAGATATTCCGCTGTACGTTCAGTAAGGCCCCAGTAGCACGGATACCATCGGCTGAGCCCCCTGCGTTGAATACGTTGTCAACAAGTGTTGCCCCTGCTCTGTGTACCATTACGACGGGGCAGGTAAACTCGCCACCCCAGTGTGTTGTGCTTGTACAAGCGCCTGTACCCGTTGTGGAAACCTGGTTGTTAGCGAAGTACAAGCGCCGGACATCGGGGTTATCTCCTGTCCAGTAGTCTCCAGCCATCACGGGTTCTCTTGCAATGTCTGAGATGGTATTATTCTGGGCATCCACGTCGAACGATCCAATCAGCCACAATCCGTTCCAACCGGCGATTGGGCCTATGGTATTCCCATGTATTTTCGCCCTGCTGGATTGAACTGCTATGCCTGAACCCCCCGAGGAGCCACTGACAGTATTGTCGTGGATTTCCGCGAGTGAGCCTGCATAGGCAGTTATCGGTGTGCCCTCGGCGGTTGTAATGGTGTTCCCAGTGACATTTGTGGGATATTCCTTGGAGCCGACTGATATCATACCATTTATGTCGATTCCGTTGCAATTGACGTTCAATATGGAGTTGGAAACCTTGCCGGCGGATGATCTGTAGCTTATTCCGAAATCTCCGCTCAGGACATTGACGTTGATGAATTCCGCAAATGATTCCTCTACCCAAACTGCGGATCTGCCATTATCTTGATTTCTGCACCCTCGGTCTGTAGATATGAAATCCGCATCCTCGAAAACGATGGGGATACTTCCTGTTCCACCTCCGTAGATTTGAACTGCATTGCCCGTCACACCACTTTGTTGATCATTTCCGACCACGTATGTCCCGCCTGTAAAACGGGGTTGGGCCAGTTCGGTCGCGAGCACACTCGATGTGTTTGTGTCAGTGAACACTAAGCTGACAAGCTCTGGGGATGCACCTTGCAGGACTAGTGCTCCGTATCTGAATTGGTTGACAATAGGGACAGGGAATGGAACGCCCCAAGCAGAGTTGATGTCCAGGTATTGAAGGGCAGTCTGCGCGAGGTCGATCGTGCTCCTAATTATAATGCCCTCTCCGCAGGATGGATCTTCTATTCCCAATGTTGAAGTCCCGAATGACATTCCCTCGCAATCTCCCTTGGCAGATGCGTTGGTGGGATCCTGCCATGTCATGGATATCCGACTGTTCGATGTGGCATCCTGTGAAGCTCCGCACGATGTAGCGCCAATGCAGAGGTTTCCTCGTGCTTCTATCGATGTACCGTTGAATAATGTAATTTCTGTAGATGGTTCTATGATTAGCTTTGCACCAGGGGATATGATGATGTCTCCTGTAACTGTGTGACTGCCGGACCAAACCTCGATTGTGTCTATGTAGCCAGAACTGGTGTCATTTTGCGCGGAGACTGTTGACGCTGGCCCTACTAGTGCGGCTAGTGTGGACAGTAATAGAATCATCACGAGTGCTCGGCTCTGCAGCTCTACCCTGTCTTGCATGGTATCACTGCTGACATACTGCAATATAACCATAGGCAAGAATTGTCCATCACCAATCTACAGCACCATCCTCTATCGCGTCGCGCCACTTCATGGCATCTAGCATCCCGTACCCAGATCTTTGATCGTGTCCGATTTGCCCTCCAATGGGCTTGGAACTCTCTGCAAGCGCTTTCTTGACTTGGTAAATTCTGTTATCTTGGCTCTCAGAGAGGTTCACTAATCCTCTGTCAGAGAGGTCTTGTAGGATTAGAGCGAGGCTTCCTGTAACGAAAATCGTCGCATCGCTGGTTCCGGTTGAATATGCGTAGGGCGGGTTCTTGGAACTGGAAACAGTTGAGAGTATGAAGGATCCGGGCCCTAGAACTTCAGGTTTCTGATTTGGCCAGGTCCTTGTCTGTCCGGTATATGGGTCGATTTCTGACCCAACAGAACTGTTTGACCAAGGAGTTAGGAACCGATCGTAAGCCCCGACGCTAATGACGCCCTCAACGTTTGCTGGAGTCGAAACGTCAAAATTATCCGGGCCAGCATTTCCAGCTGCTGCGATGACGAATATGCCAGCATCAAGGGCGTCAATTACGGCTCCTGAGACGGATCTCGAGGCTTCCTGATTTGTGGCTTCAAATGGCCCACCAAGAGAGAGACTGATGATATCGACCTGCTGAGTCACCCTACACCACTGTATTGCATCCGCGACACGGATGCTATTACCTGTGGTTCCCTCGGGCCCAAGCCCTATGGCAATGCTCAGGAGGACGTTTGGTGCTATACCGTCCAATGGACCTGACCCATTCGCAACTAGCAACCCGGCCATAGACGTACCGTGATGGGACTTACTTACATCCCTGACATCAGTATGACGGAATGTGTAGAAATCTCTGAATCCTACCAGTTTCATATCCTCGAGGTCTGGATGGTTTGGGTCGATTCCTGTGTCTACAATACAGACTTTTATTCCACTTCCGTCTAATCCCTCTTCTCTTAGGTCTGACAATTTGGAAGACTCATAGGCCCATTCAGAGGCTGGTAAATAGGCCGTTATGAGGGGTTGCAACAAAGGCCAAAAAAGCAACATTAAGATGATGCTGGCACTCGCACCGACCGCTCCATATGGCCAGATAAAGGGGCTGAACGATCCTGCCGGGCGTCTGAGGTTCTTGGCATCTTGGTCGGAGAGGCCATATGCTTCACCAGCATAGCCCTCCGCCTCGCTGTCGACCGCAGTGAGTATAGACCTGTCACTTGGTTCAGGCATCAATTCAACGCCATTCGAGGGCATGATGGGAACTCCTGTTCTACTCAGAACGGCGCATTCGGTTTCTTGCCGGGCCTTCTGGTCAACACGACCAACAAGCCGAGTAGGAATATTACAAGTACGATCATCAGCACCTGTGTCGCCCCACCGGCCTCTTCGACACTGGGCGATAGCAAGTTGAACTTCTTGGTCAAATCTTCTGATGAGGGTTTACCGTCTATTGATTCGATGGAGAATACTATCCATGCTTCTCCTTGTTGGAGAGTCGTGAAATTTAGATCTAGGTATGCGGTAGATTCACCGCCCGCTGAGACGCTTACGACGGTTGTGGCGTTGATGCCTGTGAATGGAGAGTTGACAGAGGGTTTGTGGTCTGCTCTGACTAATACTTGGTCAGCATCGACTAATCCATCATTTTCAATGCTCAAGACGACTGTTTGAACAGAACCGAATACAGGATCCACGCCCCCACTCAACCAAGAGACGCTTTCCTCGTCGATACTGATGTCTGGGAACTGTGCGCTTACGGTGATCTCTTTGGGATCATACTCAGTCTGATCGCTGCCAATTACGTACATGACGAGAGTGAATTGATCGTCAGAGGCATCACTAGGTGCGTTCAGCACCACGGATACTGATTGGGATTCAAATGCCCCAATGGTAATTGATTGGGCGCCTGTCCTGGTCCAACCCTCCGGAAGGACGTCGTCGTTGAAGTTCAGCGAGTAGGTGTCGTCAGAGTTGCCTTCGTTTAGGAACGTGAATTGAATTGTCTCTTGAGAACCTGGTCTAACCCCGTACAGTTCATCTGGTTCTTGTGTGAGGCCCCAACCCGTTTGTTTGTCTACGTTAACCTTTACCTCAACACTCTCCGAAACACCAGTTCCGGACGAAATTTGAATCGATATTGCCCTGCCGTTCGAGAAATGTCGGGCTACGGAAGCGTTGGGAGGGGTTATCTCTGCTGTGACAACCTTCACGTCATCTTCGATGGACATAGTCACCGATGTGGCTTCCGAAAATTCCCCTGAACCATTGTCAAATGTCACAGACCACGAGGAACCGTCAGTCCCAGGTACAATCGCCCTGAGGTCAAATTCATCTGATGTCTCATGTCCCTCGTAGTTCAGTTCAATTTCAACTCTGATCGGAGAATATCCATTCAATCCGTCGTCCTCTGCAAACACTATCCCATCTTCATTCATCTGACCGGATGAGTGGGACACCATTTCAGCGGAGATGGCACTGTTTGAGAGTCTGTTGTACCTCAAGTCAAGAGGAGCTGTCTCAAATGCATCTGAGATGGTTGAGGAGGGTATGGCCACGGTTTGTCCAGCCTCATAGATCATCGTCCTCCCCATTTGTGATACTTGGAAATCACTTGAGAGGCTCACAGCCCCGGTGGGCAAAAGTAATCTGATGTTGCCATCATCTGGGAGGGTTAATCTCCATTCTGTGGATGGACCGGAATTTAGGACGACAGTAATTTCTTGTTCTATTACATCTGCCCCCTGCAGATCGAGGTCATCGGAGGATAAGGTATGCAGACCACCCTCATAGTCTATCCATGAGCCGGACATGACCAGCCACCCTCCGGTCGTGAGATCTACATCTGCCTGGCCACCATTGACAAGATCTGCGAAAATCTCGCTGAAGGCGACTAGATTTCTGGATGTGTCTCTGACCTGTAGGACATATCTACCGGGTTCTAGATTAACTGACCAAGTTCCATCCCATTGGTCTGAATCGTCCAATTCGACCGTGACGGTCGGCATGGCGAAACCTTCTCTTGGTACGAGCTTGATTTCTAGGTCACTAATCCACTCAGGGTTAATTTGCCCGCCTAGATATGAAATAGAACCCGATGCTGTCACGGTGCCTGCACTCAGTTTCAAATCCAGATCCGAGGGGGTGTCGAGAATAGTAAGGTTCTCAGTTACAGGGGTGAATCCGTCTTTGGATGCAGAGACTTCCACTGTGGTGTTTGAGGGCACCAATGTCTCGTATTGGCCATTGTCATTAGTTTGTATTTCGATCGATTCCTCGCCGAATGTCACGTGCACTGTGGCATTGGATACGCCCTCAGCAACATCGGCGTTGTTGTCCTTGTCGAAATCCCAGAATACCTTGCCAGAAAGTTTGATTTCTTTGTCGGCAATCAGGGTAACATCAGCGAATTCGCCCGGAATTATATTTCCGATGTTTTTGTCTCCTACTAGGATTCGGACGCCATCCGATTCTTCGTCGTGACTTACACTCCAATTGCCGGCAACTATGGATTGAGTCGTGAAGCCGTTGGTGTCGGTGACGGGCATCTTGAATACTCCGAGTCCGTCATCAGATCGTATCTGGATCATCTGACCTGGTATGCCGCTCGAGGTATAACTGTCCAGCAGGGTGATGTTGAGCGTGGACATCTCTGTCAATTCGATCAATTCTGTCGTTCGTGGGCCTCCTGCTGATATGTTGATCATAGCTCTGGCTCCAAGGATTGTGTTGTCGCCCGGCGAGTACCCATCGATCTCAAGTAGTGTTCTGCCTTCTGGCAGGAATGCGAGGATTTCCCCGTTTTCGTCTGTTACCAGTGAGGTTACAATCGTAGGCACCCGATCCAGGTTCCTGAATTTCACATCCAATCCTGGGATAGGTGACAATAGCTGGTCGACAATTGAAACATTGACAACGCCCTCTGGGTCGAACCCTATTTCCCTAATTAACGAAGTTTGTTCGAGTGGGACCTGAAGTGTGGTGGTGCCCGTCAGGATGCGTGTGCCGAATAGTGTGCTGTCAGGTGTGAGTACCGATGTTTCGATGGTATAGCTTCCCGGCTCCAAGGACACCGATGAATCACCACTTGAAGTGGTTGAAAAGTTCAGATCGATGCCATCGGGGGATGACGAGACTATCCTGAAGTCCACTGAGACGCCTGTTCCGTTTAGTGTAGATCCGTCTCTGGTATTGTCTATGAACGCGAACACGTCGAGGGTGCTGTTCTCTGGGAATAAGGTCAGTTCAATTGGCGTGTCTCTGACAGTCTGGGTTGTTGAGGCGTCCATATCGGTTCCCTCCAACGAGACCGTCCACTGTCCGGTTGGTAAAGCGATTTCAAAGCCACCAATTTCGTTGACTCTTGCTGTCCATGTGACCTCAGTTGTATTGTTTTCCGCAATGACTGTGAGGGGTTCCCATCCAACCAAACCATCGTTGTAGAGGTAATTGACTCTGTTCACGGAGACGTATCCTTCGTAGATGTATCCTTTTCTTGTCACGAGATCCAGCGGTGGGTTATTTTCGGTAGTGAAAATGACTTTGCCGTCGACGAGGTTACCTAGGCCGACTGTTGAGGTTATCGTCACATTTTCTCCTACTGGTAGTGTAAACTGGTATTCCCCTTCCTCATCCGAAGTCGTCGATACTTCGAATCCATCCCATCTGGCTGTGACCTTAGCAAATTGAACGTAGTCCTCGGGCGCGGGCTGGTCATCATCGTCAGAAGTGTAAACAGTACCATTCAATTGCGAGCTGACTCTGAAGTTCGACGTCAGATGCAGGTCTTCTGATATCGTGATACGCTCCCATATCTGGGTACCCTCGTATGTATGGTTGAGAAGGTATACCCCTGGTAATAATTCGGCTGCGTATGTATGCGAATCATTGTCGAAGGTGAGGTCATAAACCTCAGAGTCGAGTGCCCCCCTCAGACTCAGATCGAGCTCTGGGACATGACTTCCGTCCTCGGCGACCAGGGTTACATGTAAATCGTAAGTTTTTGGGACAGTTGCATCCAGAGTGACAGCACCTGAGATGGCGTCTTGTGGGAGAATGTCGACAGTCAGATCATAGAAGCCATCCGAGTCTGCATCAAATGACAGTATGTGGGGCGACGATGGAATCGGAGCTATATTCAAGGCCCCTGATAGGTCGATTGAAACGTAGCATGGGGCAGATGTTGAAACCGCACATTCAGTAGTTGGGAGAGCGTTTTGTGATGATGGATCAGTCAAAACGGCGGTGCCAGTAACTGGAGAACCGTCCTCGTCTGAGAACACAGCGCTCACTGAGATTCCCTCGACTTCTATGGTCCTTGTTTCTGGGGTTTGGGTTCTTTGTATAGAGAATTGAGATCCCACCTCGACCTCCTGACCAGACTCCAGTGTGACAACCACATTGTAGTCCCCGGGGATAGCCCCGGAGATGTGGAAGGTACCCTCTCTAACCATCGGTCCGCTGAACAGGCCATTGCCTTGGAAGACTCCATCTCCCGTTATTGTGCCGGAACCCGACGCTTCTACAGTAAACCGGCCTGCAGCGGTAAAGGAAGAGTTTTCGTAATGCCTGATAAATTTCGATTGTCCTTCAGAGACGAAGCGTCCGGTGGCATTCACAGAACCTGAGAGTAGTATGTCGCCGGATTCTAAACCACAAAGCTCGGATCCAGTGGGCATGGTGTTGTTGGCTTCGCAGGGCGGTGTGTCTACTTGGTCAGAGATCGTTCCACTCAGAATCCCGTTACCGTCGAATGTACCAGTGCCTGTGACAGATTGATTGTTTCTGATAGTCTGGCTCAACGTGCCTGTGAAATCAGTGGCAGTGGCTGGGGTCGGGGAATCGAACTGCCCCTCCCCTTCAAACACTGCTGTACCTTCGCCCTGGAAATACAATCCAAGCCCCTGAATTGTACCAGAGGAAGTAGAGATTGAGTATCCTGGATGTGTGGCAATTGGATCTGATGGAACAAGATTCACTGTGGCATTTTGTATTGCCTGTCCAGTGAATTTCGGCTCTCCAATCCACTGCAATTGTCCGGTTGCAGTTACGGCTGGGACTTCGATATCTTGGGTTATGATTGAGGTTCCCTTGCTGTGTCCTTCATCACCGGTGACATTCACTATTGATGCCCCGAGGTAGGAAGTTCCTGCAACTCCTCCTAGTATGGCGGTGATAGGATTGACAACTCTGTCTTCATTGTTGGACTGTTCCCTCGTTATATCAGAAAGCATGTCAAAGCCTCCAGATTCTATGAGGGTTCTCGCCGCAGTTTCGTCTGGGTTACCGTAGAATGCGGAGATTCTTATCTTGCCAGCGGGTACTGTTGCGGAGTATTCGCCGTTTGAGTCAGCGACTTCGGAGGATATTGGTATCCAGTAGGTCCTTGGATCAGAATCCTTGTCGCCTTCGGAACTAAAAGCGTCTCTTTCTATCAGGATCCTCGCATTTGGCACTGGTTCCCCATTTTCCAATAGAACCTGCCCATTCAACGACGCTCCACTGTAGTACTTCAGGATCTTGACATTTGAGTTGGCAATGCCGATAGCACTGTAGTAACTGCTTGGGTCCTGACGAGGGTCTGTCCAGTTGTATATGTCCGGAGTCCCGTCGTTATCGTCGTCGGGATAGTCGCTTCCTTCATCATAGTAATTTGCAAGAACGAAGTGATTCATCATTGCTCCGGGAAGTGCATATGAATTTCTTAGAGGAGTTCCTGGCGTTCCGGACTTTGCCCAGGTCGGCCCGGGTTGTCCGGAATTATCACTGTTTAGACCGAGCGTCGTCGTGCCATAACCAACGTAGATTCTAGCCAAGAATGTCTCGAAGAAAGCCTCTTCCTGAACGTAGTTTATGTCCTCCAGGGATATGATTTGGTTCTGGTCAGTTATGGCCCCAGATTGCTGTCTTACAATGTCGTCGAGGTACTCTTGTTCGTATTCACCAGCAGATCTCGGGATAATGGGGCCATCTCCCCTTCTTGTTAGATAGCTGCTTGATATGTAATCCTCTGGATCCAATCCTGCCAATGTGGTTGGTGCATAAAAGATACCGGTTGTTTGGCCTCCGTGGTAATTATAACCCTCGTAGAACAATCCGCCGAGTGGGTAGAGTCTGTCGTCGACGGCAAAATATCGGACTTCTGTGTTCCTCTGTACGGTATCTCCAATACGACCATCGTAAGTCTGCACATCCCGGTGAATAGAGGATAGGTCTGACATCAAACCAACTAGGTCCGATAATTCGAGAACGTGAGTCAAGAATGCCCTGCCGACAGCGAGCTTGGCGTTATTTCGATGGATCCCGGTCGAGAGGTCGTTGTAGTCATCTATTAGGTCGGCGGTGTATCTGTAATCACCAAATAAATAGTGGGTTGGGCTATCAGAAAATGGATTTTGAGAGGACCTTGTGGTGTTGAAAAGGCTCATTGCGGTTGATTCGTCATCCATCCTTTCGCCAACAATCTGGCCATCCTCAAGAACATACCATCCAGGTGTGAGTGGGATACCACTTGGATCGAGGTAAGACCCGTGTAGGAGTTGGACATCTCCCTCAGTATGGATCAATGCCAGCGAACGATCCTCCACATCTGCGGCACTCATGGCGTGAATACGTTCCAGTTCTCTGATCTGTTCAACTTCTAGATATGAGCCTAGGGCTGCTTTGTTTTCTTCGTCGGAGACTCCGCCGATTCTCAACGCATTCATTATCATGAGCGCGATCACGTCTTCTTGACCTGAGCTAAGGAGCATATTTCCGGAGACAGGTATACCAGATTGGAAGTTATCTGCCACAGTTGGATGCTGTCCATGAGCTAAGGCTTGGAAGCCATAATCCCACCATGATAGGAAAGCTGGACGTTCGGTGAAAGGTGTGGTTGAGTCTTGTTCTGAGAGCCACTGATAGGCCATATTCCAGCCACCGCCGTTGAATCCCGGTCCGAATGTACCGAGATACCAGCAACCGCTTGTACACCTGGAGTCGGGGTTGTATTGATTGGAGTTCAGGACTGAGAAGCCAAGCACCTCGTATCTCAGTACATCAGGCATTATCCCCTGAATCGCCTCGTCCACTTCCCCGGCAGAAGAATCTCCTCTAGGTATCCCAGAGTCGATGCCATATGTGGCATGTTGGGAGAAAACTATGAGCAAGACCATGAGTGCTGCAGGGACACCGGGCTTGGATCTGCTTGCTGAAAAGGTGCTGTTGAATCGTGCGCGAGGTGAGCCAATTCCACTCCTTTTCCAGATTTTGTTGAATTCAGATGGGTTTGCATAGGCCCACATTGCAGTTAGTCCTATGCCCCCAACAACGGCCATCGGAGGTGCCGCATTAAAGATGAATCTTCCAGCTGTCCAAGACATGTACGAGGCCACTACAACCCAGGTCCCCAAGGAAAAAGCAGCCGCATTTTCCTTCCTTCCGCCCCTCCACATGAGGATAAGTCCGTAACCGATCGCGGCTATTGTGACAATCGGTCCGAAGGATGCGAATAGTATCCCGCGATCAGGTGCTTGTGCTTCCCCGATGGTCGAGAACACTTTATTCTTGGAAAAGTAAAATCCGCCTGTGAAGAGGATGTCCCATCCAGCGTAGTAATCTAGAGCTTGCAACACATATAGTATACTCAGGACAGTTCCCGAGAGGGTTGCAGTCAAAGTGAATACGAGTAGCCATGGTTTGTCTCTAGAAGCCGAGACGACATAACCCAGACCAATTGTGAAAACCAGCATGTATAGGAGGGGAGCCATTCCACTCGGGTTTGTGAGTAGGTTCATTCCCGGCCATATGTAGAATGGTAAAGGAATCAAGATGGAGGTTGTTAGCATCTGTAACATTGCTGATGTGATGGGTAGGGCATCTCTCCCTCGGAAGAGATTTAGAAAGACTATGCCTGAATACGCCAGAAAGATAATTCCTGGGGCAAACACAAACCCTTTCCATGCCAAGCCAGCTACAGCAAAGAATAATCCAGCCATTGTTGCGTGTGTCATTGAGGCCTTTTGATCCCGCCACATGACCCTGGCACCAGCCAATAAGTAAGCTGGATTCCATGATGTGCGAGAAAAAATTCTTTGCTGTTTCATTTCCATCATGGACCTTATCCACCAGTAGAATCCGAAGGTCAGGAAGAACATCGCAAACGAGTCGTGATCGGCTAGGCCGAAGGTGGAGTGAGTGATGTGGCCGGGCATGAGAGCGATTAACCAAGATGCTGCGATTCCAGCGAGCGGCGAGTGGAACCTCCTAGCCATGCCCGCGAGTGGTATGACTATTAGAGCGCCCCAGACGGCTGGTTGTGTCTCTACTGACCACCAAACAGCCTCTTCTAGTGGCATTTCTGTAAGCCACGAGAGGAAGATTCCCCCCATTGCAAGAGACCATGAAAATAGAGGTGGCCTAGGGTTCAAACCTCCGACTGGGTAGTTCCGATCCGCATCGAATACCAAATGTGCTCTCTCGACCGCTACGTAATCTATTATCCTCTTCATGTACCATGGGTCGGAACCCCCTGACATGTCCCATTCACCGATTACTTGCGCGTTCATTGCAGGTACAACATTCCAAACAACCCGGATTACGAATGCGACAATCACGGCCATCCCAACAAGAATTGTGTAGTTGTGAGCCTTCCACCAATTCCGTAGAGCAGAATGTTCTCTGAGTGGGGCCATTGCCCCGATGTAGCCTTTCGAGGCCATCATGATTATACCCACATTTGCCCAAAACACAATCAAGAACCAGAGGACCATGGAATACGATCCATCGTCGGACAGCGCATTGGGGAATCCCTGAACTCCAAGGTCATTGAGGCGACCGAGCGAGAACAAAACCCAGTTGAGGGCCAATACACCAGCGAGTACGTTCCACCTTTCTGTTTTGAACATCGCTACAATGAGCACTATTGCTGCAGAAAAGAGACCCCATATAGGACCCAGATGGGCTCCCTCTTCGTAGGTTTGGGGGTCATTGATAACTGAAATCCAGATCATTGGAATCACTAAGGAGGTCATGAAGGCTCCTGCAGCGATATGAGTGGATTTGTTGTTCAACTCAAATGGGAATTCAGCTAGCATGCCAGCATCGCTTTTTTTGTCCAGTGTCCTCGACAGAATTAATACCCCGTAGATAGAACCGAAGGCCAGTACAGAAAACATGGTGGAAAATTTTGCTCCGAGGTAAGCCCTTGTGGCGTTTACAGGAGCTTCATCTGGAGTTGCCGTAGTGACGGAGTGTATTATTGCAAAGAGGAGTGCTATCAAAACACCAATTAGTAGATTTGCTTCCATGACCCTGCCTCTAGATGTTAGTATGTGGGTACCCAAGGCAGATACCAGTAGAGTGAGACAGAGATAAACCGGTGCAATCAAGGTGCCCAACAGCGGGAGGATGATCAAACAGGAAGTGATGATAGAGCGATCCACTTTGATACCAGAAGTGTGCTCCGAGCTAATCCTCCCGAGGGCCGCACCGATGGCGGCCGTGGCAGGTAGAGCGAGGAGGCTTAATTCATCCGTCCATCCATTCTGTCCCGATACCTGAGCGGCTATCAAGAACACAAATAGGCTCGCAGCCATCAAAATTGGCCCGCCTAATGTACCCCTGAAGTCGCCTGCTGCAGTGTTGCCGTTTTCGTCTTTCATTTTGTTCACCCAGTACAGCCGAGGCTGTCCAGCATCGCGGCCACCTTGCCTCTCCATTTAAGCGGGACGGTTCCATTGCCCAAAATAGCACTTCAATTTGGCTTCATATCAACGCTTTCGGAGGGCCCTCTGGCCGATATCTGATCTGTAGTGGCTACCCTCCAAGTTGATTTTTTTAATCGATTCATACGACTTTCGGAGAGCGTCTTCCAGACTGTGAGATATTCCTGTGACGCTAACAACTCTACCACCTGAGGAAATATATTTTCCAGATTCTTTGGTAGTTGCCGCGTGATAAATGTATGTCCATTCGTCGTCATTTCCTTCATTCAATCCAATTATCGGTCGTCCTATCTTGGTATCCCCTGGGTACCCCTCAGAGGCAAGAACCACCGTGGCAGCATGCAATGGACTCAGATCAATCTCGAACTGGCCCACTCTACCTTGGGACACCGAAAGCAAAAGAAGTCCGATATCAGAGTTCACCAATGGTAAGGTAACTTGTGTTTCAGGGTCCCCGAACCTCGCGTTGAATTCTACAACCCTTGGGATGCCATTTGATATCATGAGACCCACGTAAAGGCATCCTCTGTAAGGTTCTTTGAGTCCTCTAAAGTACTGCCACATTGGTTTAATTATTTGATCGACGGTTCTGGACATCACGTCTTCAGTAACCACAGGGGCAGGGGCATATGCTCCCATTCCTCCAGTGTTAGGACCCAAATCTCCGTCCTTCACCCTCTTGTGGTCTTGACTAGGCGGCAGGACGATATATCCTGATTCATCCATCAAGACAAGAATAGAAGCCTCTTCTCCATGCATGTACTCTTCGATTATGACTCTTCCGTCCGTATTGATTGCATTGCTTGCTGCTTCGAGGGCAACTTGGACATCTGATGTGACTGTTACGCCCTTCCCGGCGGCTAATCCATCCCTTTTCAGCACCCATGGAGGCGGAGTCTCACTCAAAACAGTTTGAATCCGTTCTAGATCTTTTGTGACCATCGACTGTGCTGTGGGAATGCTCAATTTATTCATCAGTTCATTGGCGTGTTGTTTCGAGCCTTCTATTTTTGCGCCACTGGCGTTTGGTCCGAAGCATGGAATCCCCATACTCCTGATCAAATCAGCGAGGCCCGCAACCAGTGGACCCTCTGGTCCGATCACCACAAGATCGGCCTGTATTGCCTTAGCTAATTCGCAGACTCCCTCCAGATCATCGGCTTGGATGTCATGATTGGTTCCAATGGACCCGGTTCCCGCATTGCCCGGCGTGATGTGAATGTTGGAAACGGATTCTGACCTTTCAAGCCCAATTACAATTGCGTGTTCCCTTCCACCGGAGCCGACGACGAGCACAGTGCCGTTTTGCATGTGCCTCGGACGAAGGTGGAGCATATGACTCAATTCGTCAGTAGGGTACTGATTTCAATCCGATTTTATAACCCAAAATGTTGGTCATTCGATGAATTGCTGGAGTTAGCACCAGAAGTGCTACCGCGTATGGTCTGACCGAACTTTCAAAGTAAATTGTGTCCTTGAAAAGTATGAGTGTGGACAGGAGTATTGCAAATGCGAAAGGGAGAGTATCCAACAAGGGCGCTTTGGATGATACGTCCCCCTCCCTCCTCAGGCCTTTCCTCCTCTTTACAAAAGATCCAACACTATCTCCGATCATGCAAGACATTCCAAGTATGAAACCTATGATGGCCGCGGATATCCATAAGTCATCAAAATGATACCAAGATTCAGGTTTAAGAATAGCCAGTGGGTCTAAAAATGGCCTGTTTGATGATGTGGTGTTCCCCTCCCATAATTTGTGGGCTGCCACCGTCAGACAAGAAGACACTGCCGCTCCTCCTATCAGACCCTCCCAGGACTTGCCGTCTCCCAGAGCCCTGTTCCCGTCATACCAATTTTTGCCGGAGTCTATTTTGTGATTGCCGACACCAAATAGGTCCGGAATCCATTTTCCGAAGAGCATCGCTCCTGTATTTGCCAAGTAAGCTGGGCCGAACAGAATTATCACCGAAGCAATGTTCAATGCAACATCATAAAGGCCCGTTGAAGGGAAAACTACCCCGTCCATGTACCTTACGATCGGACCATGGGCTTGAACTATGCCCTAACTAGGGTGATGTTGATGTCCTTGTATGCACTCAGACAACCATGAGCGCCCTAACATCTAACATGCTTGTTGCCCTAATGCTCGTTTCATCCTTGGCTGTCAGCGCCGCTGAGGGTGACATAAATTCGGACTTAACGTGGGATACGGATAGAAGTCACACAGGATCTATTACAGTAACAGCGGGGAGCTCGTTGACTATTGAGGGTGCAGAGGTGAAAATGGGCCTTGGATCCACTATCAGAGTTGAAGAGGGAGGCTCATTGACAATCAGGGATTCACAAATAATAGCGTCTTCCCCGCCCACAGGAATTGTTGGATTTGGATATGGTCCTGGCGAAAGAGCCTCATCATTCATGATCCCTGCTGGGTCTTATTTTGAAGATTTTTACGTGCACCTGATACCTGCAAATGACTCGTCTTTCTTCGGACTTGAGTTTTTACTGGACGGTTCTGATTCAATATATGGGACCAATGATGGAGCAACAATTCAGTTCGCAGGCGGTGATTCAGATACGTGGATAACTGTGATCGGGCTTCCCTCATCTAGTGTCGGTATAAGTGAGATAGAACTGGAATTCGATGATGGAACCACCGAGATTCTCGTGCCCACTGATCTCAAAACCAAAAACATGCGTCCCTTCGGTTCCAGTGGCTTTTCCATTGTTTCTGACGGTACAGTGGAGATTATTGAAAGTTCGATTATAGGGGGTACGTGGCAAATAGATGGCTTTGCCTCCATTTCAAATACATCATTCAACCGTTCTACTCCACTTATCGTCCAGTCTCCCTCGTCTTCACTTTCCATTGCCAACAGTACAATTGGATGGAGCCTTGAGGATCACGATGTGCGACTCGGACCCTCTACCGAATTCACATTTGAAGAAGTCGATTGGAGCGACGGCCTAACTGACCGATGGGAGCGTAGAGTCGGGCCACAAAAGGTTGAGTTCGCATCAAGTGAAGTTGATTATATTGTTCACGGTCTGGGTCCAACCATGTCCTCCCTCGGCGTTCAATCAACTGACCAATTTGGCGTAGGTGTGGTCGGTCAGGGCATTGAAAGGACCGTGGAAATTGGCTGGTCAGAGACCTCACAGGAATTTGCCATCTCCCCTGTTTGGGCCGAAGAAGCCTATCTAAGCACTGAGTCATATCGAACCGCGTGGAATCCAAGTGGTGGCGGCCTTGAGTATGGTGGAGTGGTCAATATCGATTGGAACAAAACGACATTGGATGCTTCCAGAGGATCCTCGGACGTGGTAACATGGTCCGAGCCGTTCATCGAATTTGACCAAATAATTGATTATGAATCCCTGAGTGCTGATCCAAATTCCGGATGGTTGGCTAATGTCACAATCATCAATTCTGGAAATGCTGCGGCCTTCGTTTACTTCGTTTGCAACGATATGGATAGTGGGATGAGGCAGTCAATAGGAGACTCATATGTTGGCGGTCTAGTGGAATCCAACAGTGAATCTACTTTCCCAATAATATGGACTCCAGTGAATGAAGGTTACTTCTCCCTTGTTTGCGAAATAATCACTCCAAGCCAGCTTGTTGACGAGACAAAATGGGGGGGAGGTACCTTGAGTGGCCCTTACGTGACGTTCGAGGATCAACCGGATACAGGGAGTGGAAGCGTTCTGCCAGCATTGATCGTGATTGGAGTGGCGATACTTGGTTTCGGGTGGTATATGATCAGGCGATTACGGTCAACATGAGTTGACCTCGGTCCAGCTCTCCGAACTGTATTGACCGTTTTCCAGCCTGTTGGTTTCTTCGTACATGTAATATGTGGTGTGGTCGATACTAGTCTGTGACCATGGTTCCATGTTGGTTCCGGTGACGGTCAACTGATAGCATCCGTAGTCGGAATTATCCCAATCACCCTTCAGTATAATTGACCTCGATATGTCGTTGGCCTCGACGCTACCAGCAAGAGACATGGTTGACCCGCCGTCTCCAATGAAGCCGCTTCCAGACCCGAACTCCCCTCCGACTGATTGCCAGCTAGCAATGGTCTGTTGGACTTCGATTGAGGGGTATTGTATGGCTGTTGACCCTTCTAATTGCATTGTTACTGACAATCCGTAGTCTGCTAGAGGCATTGGGGCTATGAAATCCTGAGACGACCCTATCAAGCCGGCTGTCACACTCAGAGCGACCCCTGCAAGGCATTGGTCTTTTTGAGACCCCTCACAATCTTGGGTCTTGAAAGACGGTGTAGCTGACACATCCACGCCCGTGATGGTCCTCGACAGCACGTTGGCGTCGAGTGTCCTTGTCCATGTTTTTCCGTCAACTTTCAGTGACATCAAATAATCTGACTGCGGAAGGGCGTTCTCATTATAGAACGAATCGACTGGTATCCTCAACCATCCGTACTCGCCTTGGGAGTCACTCCTGTCCAGAGACAATGTCATACTAGCATCGTAAACATACGACCCCTGAGTGATTGAAACCTCCGCGTCGTAATTACCGGAGCCGCCGCTTTGACGGACCAACACAACGACTTCGTCAGAATCAGCATCGTGTCTTATTTCACCTAGGGACATTTCTCCGGTTAATAAAATAGAAATTGCTAGGTTACTTGATAGCAATAGTATGCAGGACATGCCGATGGCTATTGTGTGAACAGAGGAAGGTCGAGGCTTGCCGATTAGGAACCAAATCGCTACTGAGGAGATCAACAGGACTGCGGCAGTTAAAATGCCTGCACTCTGGCCAAGAAAAACTCCTCCAAACCACATCATGATGAAAAAGGGCAATACCATGCCAACGGAGATCATAGTGGCCAATCTTGCAATGCCATTTCCACTGCTATCCGCCGAATCAGATTTTGATGTGCCCGACGTCAGTTTAGGTTCGCCAGTTTGTTGTTGTGCTGCCTTTTCAAGGAGTCCGCCGCTCGCCATGATGGGGGATTACGCTCGCCGATTGGTTATGAAACAGTCGACTGTGCGTTCCAGAGGAAGGCTCGTTCAAAATATAGACGAGCTCAAAGGAGTAACGTTACCATCGGCATCGACAATATCCTCGTCGGCTGATTGGCGACCGTTCCTGCCCGCCAATGCAGCGGCAGCCAATGCAGAAATCATCATTGTCCCAACTAACTCGAATCCTGGTAGGTATATGCCCCGAATGTATATTGTCATTGTCTGTATTTGATAATCGGCGACACCGACGGTCTTGATTGAGTAGTCACTAGTTGCTTTGAAGTTCAAATTATAGTACTTGTCAGTCCAGCCCTGGTTTTTTGGAGTCCTCATTTGAACGTATATTTTCTGTGGCGGAGCCATTGATTCTATCTCTACCGAGACGAGGGGGATGCTCAGTTGGAATCCTTCATCATTCAATTCCTCCCTGTTATCTATACCAATGGCAAATCTATCCATAGCGTTCCCATCGTTGTAAACGGCAAAGACCAGATTTGTGTCGACCTTTGGCCTCAGTTGGATAAATGCGACGTCACTTTCCACGCGAAGTCTGCTAAATTGACGGATTATGGCTAAAACTGTGTATGTTGAGGGTGAGCTGGTGACGGGTACTCCGTTTGCCTGGGTCACCTCGGCGGTTATAGCCACGGTCTGCGAGCCTTCTGGTGCTCGAAGGTCTGCTCTCAGGGTGACTTGGAAGGAGGCAGATAGCCCGTTTCCGACAGTCACGCTTGCAGGTCCTGAATACGCTAGGTTCCCTGCTTGAATTCGTATTTCCACCTTGACCTGATGAACAGAGGGGTTCTCTAGATTGCAATTTACAATGGTCGACCTT
Source organism: Euryarchaeota archaeon UBA552 (assembly GCA_002499585.1). Classification (GTDB taxonomy): domain Archaea; phylum Thermoplasmatota; class Poseidoniia; order Poseidoniales; family Thalassarchaeaceae; genus MGIIb-N1. The sequence continues at coordinate 56,692 of DAMH01000027.1, forward strand.
GGTGCACCGGGCTCGACGTCAATTGGAGATGGTTGTGAGCACGTCAGTGTGATGTCAGGGACTGCGCCTTGAGCCTGTACAACAGCTGCTCCGGCCCATGTACTTAGGACGTACACAACAAGTATCATGACAGCCCCTCGTGCTGACTTGCGCCCGGACATGTTCAGTCATCTCCGGAGAGGCCGTATTTAGCGGTTCTTAACACATGAATCCAATATCGCCCTTTTCTGGGGTCTGAATATGATCCCCACGGCCTACGATGTTTTGTTAATGGTGGACCCGACCGGATTTGAACCGATGACCACCCGGTTATGAGCCGGGCGCTCTAACCAACTGAGCTACGGGTCCTATGAAGGACACAAGGCAATGTATTTTTGGATCTTCTCAATAACATTAGATTTCGGGACCGGCGACAAAACCATGTTTTGATTCCTAAAATCTTGACTGTCCTGAGGCGGTAACACCCAAAACAGCAGGTGTTGACTAAAACACTTATTCGGGAAAGGCCTCCAGCCACGTACGATAACATGTCTAGCAACCGCTCTACGACCTACCTAATTGTTGGAATAATTCTGATTGGATTGAATGCATTTGCACTCGCACCATACGTGTCTCAAGCCACCTTGGACACCGTTCAGGAGCGAGTGGATTCTAGTTACGATGATGAGGAAGATTACACCGGCGATGAAAGTTGGGTAGAATCAACATCTCAAAGGTCTTACTTCGCATACTCAATTACCAACCCCGAGGAAGTAGTCGGGGGGACTGCAGGCCCAGAGCTGACCAAGATGGGGCCGTTTATCTACAACGTGACAGTTCACAATGAAATGCTGGAATGGGATGAAGAAGGCGGGACCATAACTTATTCCTCTTATGATGTCTTTGAGCACTGCTCAGAATGCGTCTGGGTAGATGACATGGGGGTTGAGCACCAGTCTATGTCCGGTGACACCATGATTACTAACCAAAATATCCTCTGGAACACACAGCGAGTAGCTGGCATTTCTACTGGCATTACGTACGGAGAGGAGTTTGCCAAGGCGGGTTTCACCAGAGGTATGGTGACATACGACATGATGTACTTGGCTCCTAGCATGGAAACTGCCGATGACATTCAAGGCATTGTTGACTCCACAAACGTGGCTGTCGACGCAATGACCGGTGGCGCTTTAGACGGGGCTCAAGTAGCCGCTATGTCTGATGCAATGGTGATGGATGGATTCTTCGCAGCATGGAATGCCACTCTGAGCGATGCAGAGAGAACTGCACTTGGCGCTATGGATTCCACGCCAGACTTCACCAGTTCTGCAACATCCATACTCCACACAGCAACTGACCCGACAAGCGGTGTCTGCATGGCACTAACTTGCGACTACGGTCCTTGGATGGTTGCAGCATGGGGTGCCCCAAGCCCACAAATTACGCCCCTGAGAGCTGATCTCCTAGGGTATGGATCGACTGATCCAGTCGAGACCAACCTGATGGACTGGGCCGTCTATGCCGGAGCAGCGCTCAAGATGCAACAATTCGGAGCAGGAATACATCCCGACGTGGCTACCGACAACGGACACAGGGTAGAAGTTCTAACTGGCTATGATTTCCCAGAAGACGACTTGGAGTACTTCCTGTACGGCACCAATGCAGCTTCGGGGTATCCTGCTGGGATTCTAGCTGAACAAGACCTTGGGGGTATACCACTGTATGGCGTCGTTCTGATGTTACTACCACTCACATCCAGCCCCCCCCAGCCGCTAGCGCTGATTGAAGAATACAACCTACCAGGTCTGGAGACATTGGCGGATGTAGCTTACTGGCCAGGGGACTGGCAGTTGGGAACATCAGAATTCCCGCTCAGGATTCTAAATCCGGCAGGTGCAGGAACGATCAACTCTGACACATGGTGGAAAATGTCCTTCGGAGGAATGGATCCATTGCTCGGTGTAAATATCCCTGTAGGATTGAATAGAGGTCTCGCTGCGGGTGAGGGCGCGA
>DAMH01000027.1:59058-132478 GCA_002499585.1 Euryarchaeota archaeon UBA552
GACCCCAATGTGGCTACCATGTTCATGTACGGAGAACTATCAGGAATGTCATTCCCAATGACTGCAACAGGTCCTGCAACCGGCGGAATGCAGATGGAGTGGAATGACATGTATGTCTCTAACATGTACGGGATCTCGGTCGAAGACGCAGCGCTACTGAGATCATGGGTAAAAGATCTGATGTTCGAACAAGTCGTAGGGCTTCTATTAAATTTCCAGTATGGAGCCGGACCTCTAACCACCCAATCGATAACTAACTGGCTCTACGGTTGGTCGGATCCTGTGCTCACCGGGCTGTATGGATCCGCGAACAGCTGGGTCAGCCTTGAGACCAACGCTACATACTATGGTAGCGGTGGTTTGTCCACTGGTGACTACAGTGTCTATGAAGAGACAACATCAGCCACCGGCGGTACACCTGGTATGAGGGTGTCCGAAGGATATGTGGATGCCGAAACTGGTGACATATATGGGATGGGCTCAGACATGCCATGGAGATCTGCAGCGGCTGAGGATGCTACATTTGGCCTGCTCACCGCACACGTGGGCAACGACTTCACTGATCAGACGGATGCAATCGGAGGTATTGTTCCAGATGTCGATGAAAGTCAAAAAGTCAACCTTGTCGGTTATGCTTTGGCGGAGACCGAGGTTGTCGGGAACATTGAATTCAAGGGCATACCGATGGTCCATCACAGGGTAGCATTAGACCCAACAGCAAATCAAATACAGGCTAAATTGGTCGGATCTGGCACTGTCGTCGATGTTCTCCCCGGCGCCTTGCCAGTATACTTCGAGTCAAATGTTGACATTTATGTTGAAGAGATAACAGGCATTGCGATGTACGGCAAGAGCATGTCGACCTTCCACTTGGATCTAAGAGGCCCGGGAATGATGAACCCGACTATCAACGAAGACACAGTGCCCGTATTCGAGATACACACTTCCTCTGAGATATCGAATGAAGATGCTGATGAGTTTGTCGCCGCGGTTCTTGACAACCAGGGAGTACTCTACTGGACGGACTTTGGTACAGCGGCTGAAGGAAGTTCGGATGATCTCGCAGATTTCCTCGCAGTTGCACTTTATTTGGTAGCAATCTACCTAGTGATTGTTGGGGCACGAGGGATGCAGCGTCCAGAGGAAGATTGACTTCGCTCAATCACCAGAGATATGTGACATGACATCCGAATAATCCGGTTGGATACCTGGATTATCGGCTGCCCATGCGTAGCTTATTTTCCCATCGGGCTCGACGAGGAACACCGATCTTGTGGCCACCTTGTAACCCTGTATCACGAAGTTCTCGTAACCTACTCCATAGGCATCAATTACAGATCGGTGAACGTCAGACAGCAATGGGAACTCAATACCATTCGACTTGGCAAAGGCGGCGTTGGAAAATGGTGCATCGACAGATATGCCTACTACTTTACAACCGGCGTTCTCTAGTTCCGACATCATATCGGCAAAGGAGCACATCTCCTCTGTGCATACGCCTGTGAAGGCAGCAGGGTAAAAGACGATCAGTAGTCTGTGTTTTTTGTAGTCTTCAGTGTTGAATATCGATTTATCTTGGGCGGTCAGAAGGAAGTCTGGCGCCAAATCACCTACGCTAAGCATGGCATTGCCAGAGGGATTGAGTTCACGAACCCTCCGGTCTCACATTCTTTCTGGGGCTTCTACTCCCAAGAGCCCCATGCCAGTCTTCAGTACCGTGCCGGTGATTGTGCATATTGACACTCTCTCTGATCTCAATATTGGATCCTCGACCAGTACTGGGCATTTCTCATAGAACGCTCCAAATGCCTGGGCTATTCTGTGTAACTGCTGGCATATTCGATGAGGAGCTAGGTCTCTGGCGGCTATGTTTACGGATTCAGGAAATCTTAGGATCTCTTTTGCCAGCCTTAATTCTGTATCTTCCCTGAGGTTGAAGATCATTGATCCATTTGTAATGCCATCCTTCTTGTTCCGATTGATTATGCTGTTAATTCTCGCGTGTGCATACTGCAAATACGGTCCGGTGTCCCCCTCGAAACTCAGCATTTTATCCCAATCGAAGACATAGTCTCGATTCCGATCTGCTTTCAGGTCGTGATATTTTACCGCTCCTACTCCCACAATCCTAGCTATTCTTGACCTTTCCTCAGGGTTGATTTTAGGGTTTCTTTCAGCGACTGATTTTTCGGCTCTTTCAACAGCCTCGGTCAGCAAGTCTAGCAACTTTACCGCGCCGCCACTCCTGCTCTTCAGTTTCCCGCCCTCAGGACTCAAAACAAGGCCAAATTGAACGTGCCGAGTAGTGTGATTCGGATCGATGAAACCGCCGAGACGGGCGCTGGCGAATACCATCTCGAAATGTTGTTTTTGTTCTGCGCCCACGACATAAATCAGATCCTCTGCGCCTAGTCTCTCGACTCTGTCTATGATGCAGGCCAAGTCTGATGTGGCGTAGTTATAACCTCCATCAGCCTTCTTTACGATTAGAGGTAGTTTTTCTCCTTCCCTGTTCACCCATTCTCCGGGGTATATTACTTGTGCACCATCATTTATTTCAACCAACCCAGATTCGTTCAGCCTGTGAAGAACGCTTGGTAGAAGGGGATCATAATATGATTCGCCCATTATGTCCTTATCCGTCAATAGAACCCCCAATAATTCGTACACTTCCTTGAAGTGCTCCAAGGAAATATGAACTAACTGCCGCCATATCACAAGAGTTTCTTCGTCACCCGCCTGCAGTTTGACAACCCGGTTTCTAGATCTCATCCGGAAATCATCATCACTGTCAAAAATTTCGCGGGTCTGACGATAAAATTCCCCCAAATCAGACAAAGCCTCTTCTGGTTTTACTCCAGATGTCTTTAGGTTCTCCATTCTTTCAATCAACATGCCAAACGGGGTGCCCCAGTCTCCGATGTGATTTTCCCTGATCACACTGCAACCTTTTGACTCCAATATCCTTACGAGAGAATCGCCAATAACCGTCGACCTGAGATGGCCTACGTGCATTTCTTTAGCAATGTTAGGTGAGGAGTAGTCAATTACTACTTTTCTCTTTGCGTCACGGGAAATACCACAATTTTGACCCATGGATAGTTCTGTTATTCTTTTTGTTACCCATGACGGGTCTGCTACGATGTTGACGAATCCAGATTTAGAAGTAACTTGACCAATTCCCTCGAGTTCAGGTCGAATTTGGTTTGCGACATGTTCGGCTATTTCTTGGGGAGATTTTTTTAGTTCTCGGGAAAACCTGTGAAATGGGATTGCTACGTCTCCTTGTGACTGGTCCGTGGCCTTTCCGATAATCGAGTTGATGTCAACTCCAGTCAAATTTAATTTATTCAATACGGGCTGAAGTGCTTTGGATATGGGCATGTGTAGTTCACGCATAGCATCAATTCCATGGATACCTCAAAACTGCTGCTATTCCCCCGAAACTGTTCGCAAGTGTAGCACCCTCTTCGGAGTCTAATGATACCAAGGAAACCTTGGATGCCGTCCTGCTGGCGAGAATGCTTAGATCATCGACGATGTCAAGTGTTTTCGAAGCATCCTCTTTTACAGAATTATTTCCACAATCGGGGCATTTCGGAGGTTCATAGGGCACCTGTTGAGAAGTGCTCCATTCAGAGCGGCACGACTTGCAGACCCAACCAACTCTCTGCATCCTTAGTCCCTCCGAGAGTAGGAGTGTTTCTACTGCTCCTTGCTCCAAAGCCGCCCTGACCAGCACTTCTCCATAGGTGGCTTTGGGGTTTGCTTGCATGACCTCACGGAGAAATCGATCTACTAGTTCCCTTTCAGCATCAAGGTCAATCTTGTCCATTAATCCACCGGCTCTTTGCACGAGCTCTCTCAGACCACTCTCGTTGGAGTAACCAACGTCGAAATAAGGCTCTCTTACAAGCTTCTTAATTTCGTGATGAAGATAGTCGTTCTTCATAACAAAATCCTTAGTTCCACCTGGTCCACCGACAATTATTCCACTTATGTTCTCGATGTTAGGGAGCCAATAGGAACAGGCGTGTTCTGTTGCCCTTTTGAAGAAGTTGTGGGCAGCCTCCTCAATCAACCTCTCGAATCTTTGAGCAGATTGGCCGCCCTGTCTGTGTTTTCCCATTATGTTGCTTTGTAGCTCCTCTTGGCAATGAATCCTCCTTCCAGTGGCTATCCCGTAGGCTGCTTCGCCTCTATCGATCACAAACAGCCCGTATGATGTCCTGTCGATGAGCATCTCCTCAAGTTGGGATATCTCAAAAACAGAGTCGCACCTATACCTAAAGGATTGAAGTGTTTCAGGTGGGTCGTCCAGTACAACAGAAACAAGTTTTGTTTTGTTGTTGCCCACGATTACATGGCCCACAAACAGTGCAATCCCTCTTTCACCGGGCGAGGGATGTCTGTTTAAGGTGGCAATAGCAGATTCGATCGCGTCCTGTACATGTTTCTTTGTGGACTTGGATTTGATATTCGCAGCCTGTCCGGCCTCTTGAGATAGTTGTTGACGGACATCATGTATCTTCTTGTCGGGAGGGATCAGCACGGAAACTAATTCTGTGCCCATCCCCTTCATAACACGAAGATCTTCCAGAGACTTCTTGAGTCTTAATCTTCGATATTGTTGTTCCGGGTCCTCAGTCATACCCTCGCTCCTGCACCAACCTGAGGGGAGAGATTGATGAAGCCTGTGGGAAAAACAGACGAGTTGTTGATAGACATCAACCATGTGGGAAGACCGTGGATGTTCGCGTAATTGCGCTGGGAGGATCTCTTCTGAGTGATGATTCTATCGTGTTTGAAAAATGGATGGAAGGTCTTGCCGAGATATTGAAGAAGCGTTCTGATCAAGAATCGAAGACGGTCCTCGTTGTAGGTGGCGGGGCTGTCGCGAGGAATGCCATAAATGTGGTTTCCAAAACAACCAGAGACAGGGATTCGCTTGACAGGGTCGGTATTTCAGCCACCCGTTTGAATGCCACCATCATAAGGGAGAAGCTCCTTTCACTTGGAGTTCACGTCTCCAGAGAGGAACCGACCTCTGTACAGGATGCGATACGAAACACAGGACATGAACTACTTGTGATGGGCGGGACTGAACCGGGCCATACGACCGATTGCGTGGCGATTGAAATTGCAATCGGAATCAAGGCCCAGTCCTGTCTAATAGCAACAAATGTCTCTCATGTATACACAAGTGATCCGAGCACGGATCCGAATGCTACTCCAATATCGACTATGAGCCATGAAGATCTCAGAGTTCTTGTTGGTGAGCCAAAGGATCACAAAGCTGGGGGAAGGTCAGTTGTCGATCCTGTAGGCGCCAAGATAGCAAGAGAATCTGACCTTGACCTAGACATTGTGGATGGTCGAGACCATTCAGCGATGAGTAATGCGCTTGCAGGATTGAAGTTCAATGGAACGCAGATAAGCGTCAAGTGATTGGGTGAATGTGATGAGTCAGGGGAATAGAGGTCGAAATACAATGACTCCTCACCGGCACTGCATAGTTTGTTGGACCCCGATACCACTTGACAGAGACCCGGCGATATGCAGGGCCGATGAATGTGCAAAGATAAACGTCAAGAGGGAAGCTTCCAGAAAGCGGTTTACCGTAATGCTATACCTATTCCCTGCCATAGCTCTAGTTCTTGCCTTCCTATCAGCTGTGTAAGCGCAAGCGTCATTTTTGTATGCGTCTAGCGAACTGCCATGCGGGTAGTCCGTATCCTCTCTGTTTTGCCCGGCGCAGTCGGAGTGTTCTGTCTTTTAATCGGCGGAATTAGCATGCTTGGGATCGGTCTGGATACGGAGCGCACCCAGATACCAGTGGTTCCATGCACAGAGGTTTCTGATGAAGGGTGTTTGGTTGGCATGACCGGATCTGATCTCACCGTACCGGGAGGCTTTGTGATCCTTGATGTTAGGATGGACATAGCATGGAGTGAACCATCAAAAAGTTGGATTGGTGTTGTTGACGCAAGTTTTGCAGAAAAATGTCCCCCTGACGCTGATGGTTTAACTACATGCAACAAAGATGATTTTGAATACGTTTCAGGGGGGCCTGAATCATCCGGGGACTTTGTGTTTGACCTACAACCAGGGGCATACAGGTTCGTCTCGGCCGGCAGAGAGGGTGCTGACCTTGACGAGCAGCTAGTGACGATAAGTTCAGAATTAGCGATTGCACCTCTATTCGAGTTGATTTTCGTCGCTGTAGGTGCCGTGCTTCTTTTGTGCGCGATCGAGATGATCTATCCCGTGGAAGTGCTGTGGAAACGATTCATAAAACAGTGATTATTTGCGCTTTGTTGAATAACTATGGGTCTTACGTGATTGCCATGAGGTCTCAAAAGTGCGCCAACTGCAACACCCCGGTGGAGGTTGAAGGCCTTCCCAGGTCATTCGGTGGTTTCTACATTTACTGCAAGGTTTGCGGCCATAACTGGTTAGTCGAATGATTCCTCTTCTACGCCAGTAAACTGTCGTGGCCAATCATCTGGTAACTCCAAAGGATCTCCCACAGCGTCAGCGTCAATCATCTTGATTGTTCTAGCCCTGAGATCCTCTAGTCCGTCTGACTCGATTGAACTTACCTTTATGGCCCCTGGAATATCTCTTTTCGATGGCAAATCGGACTTGGAGTGCAGAACAATCATCTTCTTGGCACTCATTAGCGACTCAACTTCCTCAAGCAAGTTGAGTTGGTCTCTCAGGGGCGTTCCTCCGGATTCCGAGGGATCGACGAGAAACAATACCAAGTCTCCTATGTTTTCTAGGGCCGCTATGGCCTGCATCTCAATTTGGTTGCGTTTCGTATTTGGACGGTCGAGTAGGCCCGGTGTGTCGACCATCTGATATTTTCTTCTCCTATGGTTGAAGTGCCCCAGATGTAGCCTCTTCGTTGTGAACGGGTACGCGGCCACTTCTGGTTCTCCGGAGGAAAGTGCGGAAATCAATGCAGATTTACCAACATTTGGGGCACCGGCCACGACAATACATGGATCACCAGGATCAATGGATGGGAGCTCTCTCAACACATCTCTCGCATTGTTTAGCCATTCAAGCTCTTGAGATAGTTGTTCGAGGACTGAAGCGAATCTTCCGTATGCGGCTCTTCTACTTACATGGAAGCCGTCTATATCTCTGATCCTCAGCATTTCTGACTGGATTCTGCCTCCAATTTTTCTTATTTGCTGCGCGCCCCACTGGATGGCTCCCAAATTTCTACGATATTCGTCCGCACCGACCGACGCATCTATCAATGCCTGATCAAATACAGACAGGGAATTCAAACTTGGCCACCTGTCGACCCAATCTAACAAGGTTGTCGCGATTGTGTCGGAGGCAGATTGGACCATTCTATTCATCTGTTTTCTCACCCTGTGATATTTGTCGGGGTCGTCCACCAAGCCCGATAATTTGCTTGCGCGGCGAAAGGCCTTGTCTATGATCTCTTGAGGAAGGAGGACTGTCGGAATTCTACGCCATTCCGCCGTTACCATGTCATTACCCTTGGGAGGCCGCTTGTTAACATGGTCTTGAACTGCTTGGCTGTAAACCAACAAGATTACGTTTTACTTAATTAGGCAGGGTATTGAGCGAAGGGTATGCCAACCACAGACGGGACCCGATCTGCGAGTCTTCCCGACTGGGCAGAGGAGTTCTACACATCACATGGCCGCCCAGACATCACTTCATTCGGAGACGTCTACGTGGGTCCTCTGATGGGAAGGAAATCCGGCCTCAGGAAGGATGACTTGGTTGAAATGGTCATCGATGCAAGGTCGGTCAAGGCTGATCAGCCAAACATAATCAGAGGCATGCTAATATCCACAGGCAGGAGTTCCATAGATATGCTAGATGAGGCTGGGTTGTTTCGATCCTTCTCGAGAGACGTGGTAGTTGAAATACGGCTAATTGCCCACATGAGGCCTCAGTATATCGACGACGAGGAGTTGTTATTTTTCGAGCGAGAGGATATGCGGAGAAGAACAAGTGTGAGTGAGCAGGCCGAACGACTTGCAGATGGGCATGATGACTCGCACGTCTGGGGGTGAATTACAATGACAGAACTGAACAAGAAGACATGCGTACCATGCCAAGGTGGCGTCCCGCCAATGAGTGGGGATGCGATATCAAAACTAATGCCTGAAATCGATGCTGCATGGAGCGTGGTGGACCAGCATCACCTCGTAAGAACATGGGGTTTTCCAGATTTCATCACGGCGCTTGAATTTCTTAACTCAGCAGGAGCTATCTGCGAACTTGAGGGGCACCATGCAGATTTTGAGATTGGTTGGGGTAGGGTAGTGGCACAGATCTGGACACACAAGATCGATGGGCTCACAGAGTCAGATTTCATACTGGCTGCGAAGTTGGACCAGCTTTGACAGGTGGCATCATGAGTGATGTACAGAAAAACATCATCTCAAGACGCACGGTTTACAAGTTCGATCAGCGGGAAGTACCGGCGACTGTCCTAGAGATTGCATTTGAAGCCGCGAGGCATGCTCCGAATCACAAGCATACCCATCCGTGGAAGTTCTACGTACTAGGTCAAGAGGCGAGGTCCTCGATACTACCAGAGGTTAAGAGGTTGGCAGAATTGAAATCCTTGAGATTAGGGAGATCATCCTCGGATGAAGGTATGAAAAAGGCAATCGCGAAGATAACCTCTCCACCGATTCTGATAGTGGTGACCTCCGCGAGGACTATTGGTGATAAATTCAGAGAAATGGAAGATTATGCCGCAACTGTATGCGCAATACACAACCTGACTTTATCATTGTGGGACCAAGGGGTCGGGTTACAGTGGTCGACCGGAGGCATAACAAGATCAGATTATGTCTATGATAAACTTGGAATCTCGAAAGGGGAAGAGAACATAATTGGTTTCCTGAAAGTAGGGTACCCCGCCTCAGTGCCAAACATTCAGAAAAAACCATTGAAGGATATCAGGTTGTATTTGGAGTGACAATCATCCGATAAGGACGACTTGACCTGTCCAATGGAAGACCAGTAGATCATCTGAAAGGGATTTTCCAAAGCCAACTATCATTCCCCCACTGGTGCCGATGTATTCTTCGGACCAGACCCCAGATTGTTCACGGAGGACCCAAATTGAACCTGTGCAGAAGTCTCCATAGAGGAAACCCTCTTGCAGTATTTCGGGACCCCAATCCATCCAGAACCCGCCTGTTATGGAGCAATTTCCATTCTCATGAGGATATACTACGACAGGATCGGTGTAGTTAGGTCCAACTTCTGGTTGGCTGGGTCTGCATTTTCCATCATCGGCGAACTCATAGAAACCCTCCCTGTCGGACCATCCGAGGTTAGCCGGAACGGTAAGATTCACCAAATTGACCTCTTCCCAGCAGGCTTGTCCGACATCCGCTATCCACAGTCCTCCGTCTGGGTCTAAGTCGAATCTCCATGGGTTCCTCAGCCCATGATGAAGGACATATGGATCACCGGCTCCAGTATCAACAGCTGGCGACACCGTGTTGTCTTCGAATTTAACGTAATACATGGTCCCCAGTGGATTTGACGAATTTTGCCCGTTCAACAAGGGGTCGTCAGAGCTGCCACCATCTCCGATGCCCCAAAGGAAATTGTTGTCACCTGCGTGTATTAGGTGCCCTCCATTGTGGTTCCTGTATGGTTGGTTAACCCTCAATAGTACCGTTAGTGTGTCAAGATCAAAGGTATCCATTTCGTCGATTTTAATTGAGGCGAGGATCAGGTCGGATTGGTTCGGCCCCTCGCAGGTACCGTCCTCGATGTACGAGATCAGTACAGTCCCCGTGTTCTCAAAATCTGCCTCTAAGGCCATTCCAAGCAGGCCCTGTTCCATGTGACATCTATTCACCACTTCACTGAGGTCAACGGCCCAGTCGAGAGTTTGCCCGTCCCAGGATTTAACATATCCATTCAGGTAGAGGATCCACTGGTTACCAGTGAGAGGGTTGATCAAAGACCGGTGGGGGGTCTCGGATCCCTCTATGATAGTTGTGCAACCAAGCTCGTCCAATTCCAATTCGCATTCTGAACTTGTAGGTTCCGGCCATTGAAAGCCGTCATCTTCCTCAAAACATCCTGAGAATGCTGCAGATATGATTAGTAACGCTACTGCTGCATTGACCCTCATATCCCCCTCACCCAAAGTAAGCTTGGATGCCCGGGACATTTGATACTGCTGCTCCGTAGGTTCCCAAGTGGTCCTCAGCTGTGGTAGGTATCATGTCATCAGTGTAGAGAAGATCCCAGAGAATTTCCTTTCCTTCTGCGTCATCGCTCAATGACCCGAGGGCGGTCTGTACAAGTGCAACAGCGTCAGCATCGAGGTAATTCGGGGCATTCACATCCGGGTTGTACAACGCGGGGTGACTTGGTGCTTGCCCAAATGGTTCCAACATCACAACCTCGTCACGATCTAGGCACCAATCGTATGCATCGCTTCCCGTGCAGTATGAGTCATAGACAGTATCTTTGATGAGGGCTATATCGCCCGTTCCATCCATCATACATCTCATGGCTCCCTTGTACGAAGAATAGGGGGTGCTGCCTCTGGGTATACTGGAATCAGGAGAGAAAAAGCCATGGACAGTAGCTTCCAAGGAATCTATTTCTGACGGGTCGCCCTTGACTTCAGCGTATCCGTTACCGATGAGGTATCCCATAGGTATCAGCATTCCTGCAGATTTGAGCCATCCTGTGTGGCATGATTTCTTGCCCCTCATCAGCTCAAACGGGTCGGTGTCGGGGTCGTCATCCAAGTAAGCGGCTGCCATATCAGAATCAGCTTTGACCCATGCTGCTGCATTGTAGTATGTTCTACCGTCTGATTTTGTCTCGGCAGCTAGGACGCCGAGGTCGTACACCTCCCAAGCCAGCCAGCCAGCTGCGCCGTCGACGAAGCCGATATCGGCATTGCCTTTGTCGATCGCCTCTATCAATGGTACGGAATCGGTCACAGGATATATCTCTACGTCCCAATCATCGCCCATTAGGGAACTCATTTTATCGGCGAGTTGTTGTGGGTTGGTGTCCCAAACCTGGTAATCTTCTTGCACTTGGTATGCTATGGTCAAACAATTTTTGTCAGGATCGCATTCCTCGTAATCGGGTTCGTAGACCAAGAGGTAGAAACCACCACCTCCGAGGACGAGCATTACAGCGATTGATATGGCTTTGTTGGCGGCGGCCCACTGTGCCGCATTCTTCAGAATCATGCCTATCCCACATAGGGGGGTGAAATAAATTTTAGGCTTCCCTAAAATAACAAATGTGGTCTTGACAGATTACACTAAGGATCGGTGAGAAGACTGGTTTCTGTGAAGAGGCTCGGCCCACTGGCCAAGTAGGCCATAACGCCCCTCCTGGATCTGGAGTCTTCGGGCGTGGAGTTATTTCCTGTGGCACACGATCCTGTGCAGCCGTCAGCAAAAGAGATGAAGATCCGTCCTTCCCTATCTATGTGTAGGTCGTTGAAATCTAGTAAATTACGATTCGACCCACCTATATCACGGCAATCACCACTGTTGAGGCAGATACTGCCGATCTGGACAGGGTCACTGGTTACCCTGTATGTGTGAAAAGTCGGTTTCTCATCAAGGGCATTGAGACTGATTGTCACGTATAGGTGGTAACTGACATTTGCGTTTGCGAAGTGGGCATTGCCGTCCCATTCCTGGCCATCAATGTCTGGTTGACCTAGTTCGCCTGAGTCTTCGCTCCCTAGGTATGTGACTGCGATCCTCCCTGGGTCCCCGGCGTCAACCTGTGGGAAAACTGAGGAGATGATCTCCACCGGGCTGATTCGGGTACTAGTTTGGTCCCATGTTAAACCCGAGTCTATGCTCCTAGACATGTACACCCCCTCGTCTGAGCCTGTCCATATGTGGTATGCATTGGACTGAGTGTCCGTTGCAACCTCCGAGTTTTTTCTGGGATAGGGTGTGCCGGCATCTTCACCCATTGTCTCTGCGAACCAAGAAAATCCGTTGTCCTTGGATACTATTACTGTTGGAGTCTCGACTCTGGGGGTTACATAGACCGTACCGTCCGGGGCGGAAGTTATTGCCCCATGCAGGCCTCCGTCGGTCGTGGCCAGCCCGATTATTTGTCCACCAGCCTCGAACGATGCACCGCCATCGAAGCTGGTGAAGCAGAATATTCCAGCCAATTTGTTGTAACAGTAGTAAACTGCTTGCTCGTAGATTTGCTGGGAAAATTGGCCCGCTAAACCATACCCGATATCAGTCCACGGACCTGTTGCCAGCTTGATGTGGTCATTGATTGGCGTGGTTCCAGAGTCGTGTGGATTACCTAACCAGGTTTCACCGTCATCGTCGCTCCAGCAAATCCATGATGTCTCCAATCCCTGCATTTGGACGTTGAATATTCGGTCTGTAACGGGGTCGACCCAACCCCAAGGATCATTGGTCTGAAATGCGCACATTGGCCCTTTCACGTCTTCCCAAGATCCGCCGTAATCGCACGACCTCATGACCTTCTCGAAAGCAATGAAAAACACACAACCTGATGATGTAACCCCTATGCTGGGCTCCGCTCCATCCTGTCCTACGTCACTGAGGTTGAAGTTTAGCTGCAACGGGAGATTATCCGACGGCAGCCCGTCTGGACCAGTGACGAATATTCCTTCATTGCCTGTCTCTGGATCTGTTTGAATCGGGGTGTCTTCATTTTGAATACATCCCGAGACGGCCATTGTGGCCATCATCAAAGAGAAGGTCAAGGCGATCAAGGGGTGCTGCATAGTCCCCTCTAAAGATGGTCAAACTTGAAGCCTACGAAGAAATGTGGACGAAACTTTTCAATCAACGCCACCATAGCGATCTATGGGCGACGATTTTGAAGTAGTCACCGGATCGCTCGGATATTCCGGGAGATGGATAACGAAAAGATTGTTAGAAAAGGGGGTCAATGTAAAGACTCTGACTAACGCTGTTGGCCGTGAAAATCCTTTTGGAAACAGAATAGAAATCGCGCCCCTCGATTTCAGAGATATTGATAATCTAGCCAAGTCAATGCAAGGTGCGAAGGTACTGTACAATACTTACTGGGTTAGGTACAAGAAAGAAAAACACGGTTACGACCATGAAATCGCCACCAGAAATAGTTCTATTTTGTTTGAAGCAGCCGCTATGGCCAATGTTGAGAAAGTCGTTCACTTCAGCGTGTCCAAGGTGAATGATGCCCCTGATTGGCCTTACTTCAGTGGAAAGGCAAAAACAGAGCAGATCTTGATAAGCTCCGGTCTAAATTATTCAATCCTCAGGCCGACGTTATTTTTCGGGGGTCAGCGTAATGTTTTGGTGAATAACATAGCATGGATCCTCAGGAAGTCGCCTGTGTTCGGAATATTTGGGACCGGGGACTACAGTGTTCAGCCTATTCATATCGACGACGTAGCGAAAATATCGATTGATGCTGCTCAAGATGAACGAAACAGTATACTCGAGGTCGCAGGGCCTGAGACTTTCTCATACAGGGAGTTCGTCAGTTTGATATC
Organism: Euryarchaeota archaeon UBA552; assembly: GCA_002499585.1. Taxonomy (GTDB): domain Archaea; phylum Thermoplasmatota; class Poseidoniia; order Poseidoniales; family Thalassarchaeaceae; genus MGIIb-N1. The sequence continues at coordinate 72,605 of DAMH01000027.1, forward strand.
CCGTGGAATAGGGGTTCGAAGAATATTCATATCAATCCCGCCTCGAATGGGTTGGCTAGTGGGTAGAGGGATTGGGGCATTCCTCAGGGACGATGTGATAACTATGGCAGAAATAAATGGTTTAATGCAGGGCCTCATGGCTTCAGACGGTCCTCCGATGGGCTCCACAAAGTTCTCTAATTGGCTTCTCGAAAATGGTAAGCACTTGGGCACCAGATACAAGAATGATATTTCGGAAAGAAGATATGACGCCCGGCAGCCTAGATGAAGGGGTGCCTTTGCAGCCGAGCGCCTCCTCCCGGGAAGTCCCCCTAGTACCCTTAGGTCGTTTTCTATTTTCAGAGTCGCACGGGACGTGTAGCCCCACAGGCCTGGCACTTAAGCAAGGTCGTTCTGTCTTCCTTGATGAATCTCGTGTCGGGTGCACGACACTGATCGCACAATATGAAGGTCTTCACGTAGGAAACAATCTTTTCTTTGATTCTCTTGGGAGGTACTCTGCCTTTCAGCAGGATCCTTGTGTTTTCTTGGGTGCCTGAGGTCCCAAGTTCGTTGATTAGAAATTGGTACACATGGTTTGCATCCCTGTCCATTGAATCGACTATCGATGAGAAGTTACGTAATATTGTCTGGTTGCCCTCCAACAGTATTTCGGGCTCAGGCATTGTCCACCTGGCCCTCTCACTGATGTCTTTGGGAATTAGTTCCCTAGCCCTGTCGAGCAGGGACTCATAATCAAATGAGGTCATGGCCGGTCGTAGCGCCTTGCCTTTTTCACCTCACCGGAGAGGATATGGGCAGGATCCGGGTGCGCCGTACATGGATGTCGCCGTCGAGGTAAAGGTCGTTAGGACGCATGAGGATGCCGTTTTGCCAGAGAAAGGGTCGGAATATGCAGCGGGATGGGACATCAGAGCAGTAGAGCAAACAGAAGTCACATTTCGAAGTTCCACAATGGTGCCGACGGGGCTCAAAGTTGCAATCCCAGAAGGATATGAGGGCCAAATAAGGGCCAGATCGTCCCTTGGAAAAAGGGGGCTGATACTACCCCATAGCATTGGCACAATAGATGCTGATTACAGGGGGGAATTGTTCGTGCTCATGACTTGGATTGGAGAAGGTTCCTCTTACATAATTCAAAAAGGAGAGCGGATAGCGCAAATAGTCATCGCTCCGATTCCGAATGTTGAGTTCACAGAGGTTAGTACTGATGGATTAGGAGATACCACTAGGGGTTCCGGCGGTTTTGGATCAACTGGTCGATTCTAGACGCAAATACACCATTATTGACGAAGCATTCTTGTCCCATGGTGTTGGGATAGTATCATGCCCCCACAGTCAATCGATGAACTACGCTCCGCAGTGACTACAATGAAGGCGAAGGGGCTCAATTCCCAACAAATAGCAGATGAGCTATCATTATCCCAAACTACCATTCAGTGGCTGTCATCGAGTCAACAGCCAATGGAGGATCACCCCGCGGACATCAGAGTCGGATGGAGATCAATTGCAGTAAAAGGAGAGAGGATAGAATCTGTTTCCGAAGTTCTTGCGGATATCATGGTAGAAGAAATCGGTACGGAGGTAGAAACAATAGTAGGGATATCAATCAATGGGATTCCGTTTGCAACCTGCATTGCCGCTGGCATGGACCTAGAACTGAGCGTTGCACGAAGCATCAGCGAAGAGGAAGGGGGCCACTTATCCGAGGTGTTTGCCGGAGTTGAAGGCAAAAGAGTGGTCGTCATAGATGATGTCGTTTCTTCTGGATTGACTATGAGGAAGACCATTCAGCGCCTCAGGAATGCTGGGGCAGAGGCCGTCTTGTGTTTGGCGCTCGTCAACAAGACATGGATGGATGACATCGATGGCATCCCCCTGAGAGCGTTAGTTAGGGCCGCAAGGATATGAGAGTGTAGGCATATGCACTGGGCTGATCACGCGGCTAAATTACTAGCCTCGAGGGGAAATCAACAAACAATCGCCTCAGGTATAACACCATCAGGTAGCTTCCATATCGGCCACTTGCGCGAGATTCTGTCTGCTGAGATGATTCACAGAAGTTGTCTAGACCTCGGACTCGAATCACGTTATATCTTCATAGTTGACAGCATGGATCCTTTGAGAAGAGTTTACTCGTTTCTTGACCAGTCATATGAGAGATACATCGGGCATCCACTCGCATTCGTACCTGCACCAAACCAAAACGGCATGCCTGATCCGAAGTTAGGCAATTATTGTGATTTTTTCTTGGGCCCGTTTCTCAAGGCATTAGAGGAAATCGGGGTAAAACCCCAATTAATCATGAATCATGAGGTCTATTCATCTGGCGTTTTGGAGGATCTGATACACGAAGCGATGTCTCGTCGAGAGGACATAAAGGGCATAATAGAGTCTATTTCAGGCAGGGAATTAGGATCAGAGTGGTTCCCCTACAATCCACTAAACTCTGATGGCTCGTTTGACAATGTCACAATCATTGATTACAATCGCCCATTTGTAAGATGGATAGATGGTAATGGAATTGAAGGTGTTTCAGACATAAGAAAGGCAGACGGGAAAATGCCGTGGAGAGTAGACTGGGCAGCGAGGTGGGGCCTTCACGGCATTACCTGTGAGCCGGCCGGCAAGGACCATGGTGCATCAGGCGGTTCATATGACACGGCCATTCCGATTTCCAAGATTCTCGGTTACGAACCTCCACCCAAAATGGTCTATGAATGGATTCAAATCAAAGGCGGAGGCCCGATGTCAAGTTCTACAGGCAACACAATAGGGCCAATCGAAGCCCTCAATATAGTTCCACCAGAGATTTTGAGATACCTGATTGCAAGATCGAAGATGTCAAAACACATTGATTTCAACACAGGTAAAATGCTTTTTGATATCGCCGACGAATATGAGAGGATCGCTTCATTTCCTCCAACAATAGAACCCGATATGCCCAGGAGGAAGAGAGTAGCGGCAGAAACTTCGTTAGGCGCACTGAGGATGAGTCAGAAAAACAGGAATGGAGGAGTTTCTGGGAGCCAAGTTCCCCTACGTCATCTCGCTTTATTGGCTCAGATCAGGAAAGACGATGATCAGATATGGGAATCCCTTAGAAACTCGGGCCATATACCTGAACATCCGACAGAGGATCTTGTTTTGAAATTAAAAAGGCTGAGAAATTGGATTGAAAGTGATCACTTTCCAACTGATTTCAGGATAGAGGTGACTGATGTTGTTACAGAAAAAATAAGACACTCCCTGTCAAGTTCCCAACTATCTTTTCTAAAAGCGCTGGGTGATCGGCTCAATGGCGCAGATTGGAATGATGATGCAATCAACTCAGCAATCGCCGTCGCCATTCAGAACTGCGAAACTCGCGTCTCAGACTGCTATGAAGCCCTATACACACTGCTGGTTGGCAAGTCAAAGGGGCCAAAAGTATCCACAATGATGGCAGAGTTGGATCAAAAATCAGTCCTATTACTCTTCGATTCGCTCTAGACGGTTCCTATTGTCAAACTTCGCGGTTCTGGCACACCTTTCCTGAGTTCAGATATAGCCAAAACCTCCATTTTCGCACCTGACAATGTTGTGACAAACGGAATATTTAGCTCAACCGCCAACCTCCTCATCATGTTTCCATCCAGAACTGCTCCACCTGAGCTCGTGGGCGTGTTGATAATGAGTTGAATTTTGCCTTGTCTCATCAAATCAAGTGCATCTGGCGACCCCTGTTCAGCGATTCTGTAAGCTGTGTTGACAGGCAATTTTCCAGCCTCTCTGAGGACGTCGGCAGTTCCTCGTGTTGCGTATAATACGAATCCCAATTTGTCGAGTGATTTTGCCATGTCCATGATTGAGTCTTTGTCCTCGTCTTTCACGGTGAGGTATACACCGCCATGCGTGGGAACCGGAATTTCAGTTGCCATTCTAGCCTTCAGATATGCTGCCGCCGCTGTCTTATGAGAGCCCATGACCTCTCCAGTAGATTTCATTTCGGGCCCTGGTGCTGGATCTAGCCCCCTGAGTTTGATGAACGGGAAAACGGGGGCCTTCACAGCAACAGCGTCTACCTGCCTTGCCGGAATTGGAAGATCTGAAAGCTTGTCTCCCATGGTTATTCTTGCTGCAATTCGTGCAAGAGGTATACCTGTAGACTTGGCTACAAATGGGAATGTCCTAGAGCCACGCGGGTTTACCTCGAGCACGAAAAGTTCCTTACCTCTTATTGCGAACTGTATATTATAACAGCCGATGATTCCGAGTTCCAAACCGATTGTTTTTGTCCAATCTTCCACCATTTTCAGCATGTCTTGTGATACATTTTGAGTAGGTATGAAGCAGGTTGAATCCCCGGAATGAATTCCTGCCTCTTCAAGATGCTCCATGATAGCTCCAATTAGAACGTCGGTTCCATCACACACCGCATCAACGTCCAATTCAATCGCATTACCGAGGTACTCATCCACAAGCAGTGGTTTTTCTGGCGCAATAAATGCCTCTTGCATGTATGCCTCAAGCTGTGATTTTCCTGTAAGGACCTCCATCCCACGGCCACCAAGAACATACGATGGCCTGATGAGGACTGGAAATCCAATTTCTCCAACTGCCTCTCTGACTTCCGCAGGGCTAATGGCGGTTGCTCCCCTGGGCATCAAAAGATTGTTTTTCGCTGCGAATTTCTCGAATCGATACCTATCACTGGCCTCGTCAATTGAATCAGGAGAAGTCCCTGACATTTTTAGATTGACACCCATATCCTTCAAGTGATTTAGTTGATTTTCTAGTGGGACAGCCAGATTGATGGCTGTCTGCCCGCCAAATTGGAGTAAAATCCCGTCTGCATTCTCTCTTAGGAGTATCTCGATAACGGATTCTAGTGTCAGTGGATCAAAATAAAGCCTATCACTTGTGTCAAAATCCGTAGATACCGTTTCGGGATTGTTGTTAATAATTACGGCCTCATGACCCATGTCCCTTATCGCGCCAACTGCATGAACGCACCCGTAATCGAATTCAATGCCTTGGCCGATTCTGATAGGTCCTGATCCGATCACGACCATCCTCTTGGATTTGCTATTGTTATTTTTTGCGACCCTATCAACCCCTTCGAAGGTATTACCGCCTTCATATGTTGAGTAATAGTAAGGGGTAACCGCAGCGAATTCTGCTGCACACGAGTCCACCATTCTGTAGACAGGATGAATGAGCATACTATGCCGTAATTTGGTTATTTCAATCTGTCCTTCATACAAATTATTTTGGGAAAAATTCGAAATTGCATCGTGGATATGAGCGTCTGAAAATCCGAAACCCTTCCAGTTTCTGATTTGAATCGGAGACAGGTCATTAAGATTATTTTTTAACCCAAAATCAATTATTTCCCTCTCAACCCGGGCCATTGATTGAAATCTGTGAAGGAACCACCTTGTCACGCCCCCGGTTACCTCTCTGACCCTGTCAATTTCCCAACCTCTCCTGAAGGCTTCAAACAACGCCCCCATCCTACGATCTGAAGGGACTGCGAGCCAATCTTCCAGAGTCTTATCGTCGAGGGGTGTTGACGATCTCTGGTCCATTGTTTCCCCACCAGAAGCATCGGCCATTGTTAGCGGTCTTGGATGAGGATGGCCATACTCCAAACTGGACCATGCCTTCAAAAATGCCTCTTCGAACCTTCGCCCAATAGCCATCACCTCCCCAGTGGATTTCATGGAAGTGCCGATGGTTCGGTCTGCTGTCCTAAACTTGTCAAAGGGCCATCTAGGGATTTTTACAACACAATAGTCTAGCGTCGGCTCGAACGCCGCAGTTGTCCCTTCACCTGTTATTGGATTTGGCAATTCATCCAGAGTATAGCCCACAGCGATCAACGCGGCCATCCTTGCTATTGGGTATCCTGTCGCTTTTGAGGCAAGAGCAGACGATCTGCTTACTCTTGGATTCACCTCGATAACTCTGTATTCTCCTGTAGATTGCTCTACCGCGAATTGAACGTTACAACCGCCCTTTATATTCAGCCTCCTGATCAGTTTAAGCGCAGCATCGCGGAGATTCTGGTGATCACGGTCAGACAGTGTTTGTTGAGGAGCGACAACTACTGACTCACCTGTATGTACTCCCATTGGATCTAGATTCTCCATTGTACAAACGATGATCGCGTTGTCTGAGGCATCCCTCATCACTTCATATTCGTGTTCCTGCCAACCCAGTATACTCTCCTCAATCAAAACCTGTCCAATCGACGAGTGCAAAATTCCCTGTCGGGCAATTTCAACTAGTTCACCTGTGTTAAATGCAGTGCCTCCTCCAAGCCCGCCCAAAGTGAAAGCGGGACGAATCAACAGTGGAAATGAGCCCAACTTGTCTGCAGCTGTCAAAACCTCATCGATCGAACTACATGCGATAGCTTTGCATACCGGCAAGTCAATTTCCTCGCAGACTTTCTTGAATCGGTCCCTGTCTTCAGCGTCATCAATGGCATCCAGGTCACACCCTATCAACTCGACGCCCAAGCGGGCCAAGGTGCCGTCGTGAGCGAGTGCTGTGGCAATATTTAGAGCAGTTTGACCGCCCATCCCCGCAAGCAAAGCATCAGGGGACTCTATCTCCAAAATTCTAGCAACGACCTCGGGCAATAGGGGTTCGATGTATATCTTGTCAGCCATTTCTGGGTCATTCTGAATCGTCGCAGGGTTGGAGTTGATTAAAATGACTTCAAATCCGTCATTTCGCAGAGCTCGACAAGCCTGTGAACCAGAGAAATCGAACTCGGCCGCTTGTCCAATCCTGATAGGTCCAGACCCTAGGATTACGATCCTTTCGAGATCGTTCCTTCTTGGCATCAGGCCCTACTCCTTAGCTCTTGGTGGGATTTGATGTTGTCATCGACCGTGGTCGAGAAACGATCAAACAACAATGAGGCGTCATGAGGGCCGGGGCAAGCCTCAGGATGGAATTGGATGGTGAAACATGGCCTGTTAATGAGATCCAAGCCTTCGACAGTGCCGTCATTCGCGTTGATGTATCTAACTGTAAATTCACTGTTCAATATGTTCTCTCCAGTGTCTGAAAGGGCTCCGGAGGGGTGAGGAGCCAACATGCCCCGAGATGGATCCTCAACCGCAAAACCATGGTTCTGACTCGTTATGTGAACTTTGTTTGACTGGAGGTCCAACACCGGCTGATTCGCCCCGCGATGGCCGTACCTGAGTTTGTAGGTTCTCAGACCGGCAGCCAAGCCCATTAGCTGATGTCCCAAGCATATCCCCATGACTGGTAATCCTTGGCGTACAGCTCCTGCGAGTGTTTCTTTTGCTTTTCTTGCCGCTCCCGGATGTGCAGGGTCGCCCGGTCCGTTTGAGGCAAAAAGCGCATCTGGAGACCATAAAGTCATGATATCCTGTAATTCCATGTCTGCTGGACACCACATTACCTCAAACCTATTACATAGCTCTCTGAGAATATTAAATTTGATTCCACAATCCAGAACAGCTAACTTTCTGAGGGGGCTCCCGGAGGCGGAAAGTGCGCCAGGGTTGATTACGACGGGTTTTGTGATTGTAACCTCTGCCACGAGATCGTTTTTATCCGGAGGTTCCATCTGGTCCAATAAAACCGACATTTCCTCTTCTTGTTCCGAGGGTCCAAATATAGCCAGCATCGTACCATGTTCCCTCACTTTGCGAGTAAGTGATCGGGTATCTATATCGCAGATTCCCGGGACGTTATGTGCGGCTAGGAACTCATGTACGCTTCCTATTGAATCACGATGGTCGGGATTCAGCATAAGTTCCCGACATACAATGCCGCGTGGGTGCAATCCGGACGACTCGCTCATGCCTCTGTGGATGCCATAATTTCCGAGCAAAGGCCATGTGAAGGTCAAGATTTGTCCTCTGAAAGACGGGTCGGTCATACTTTCTTGATATCCACACATACCCGTAGTGAACACTATTTCTCCTTGGCCTATGCCACAGGATCCGAACAACCTTCCTTGCATCCTTGTTCCATCTGCCAATAACAGAACTCCAGTAGGCCCGGAGAATGGATCTAGCGACTTGGTATCCACTAACTTGTCGGCTGCATCGGGAAAGTGGGGAGGGTCTGATACCCCAGATTGGCCCCGGCCCGGACTGAACCCGGCATGGCCCGACTCCTCCGACATCGATTATGATGGCTGGATACGATTCTTATACATTGACAAACAGCCCTATTCTCTTTCGATGATTGACTTACCCCTTTCAGATGGTAAAATCTCGATTTGTGGATTGAAAAATTTCCCTTTTGTAGCCACAGATTTGTGCCACTCATTGAGCGCTATCGCGAGGGCGGCGACCTCGGAGTGTGGTTGATTTCCGACAGAAACGTTGTAATCTGCAATACTAAACAACTCCCCTGGGACTTTAGTGCCTCCAACGACGAAGGCAATTGGCCTGTCCCGCCTGATTTTTGGAAATGTTTCCCTGTAGTCTTCTCCGTACATGGTGAGGTGAACGACAGTTCCGGGTTTGAATTTTCCAGAACCCGACTTAAACGATCTCAGATACTTGATTGGGCTTTTTCCAAAACTCGCGCTGAACGAGCCTCCGAACCTTTCAACAACGTCATCAAGAGATTGGATAAGTCCAGGGTCCTCATCACCGAAAACAACTATACTATCGGCTCCGAGAGCTCTTGCAGTCAGCCCCAGATGAGAGGTAATCCTCTTGTCTCGATCTATTCTATGTCCGAGTCTTATGACATCCAAGTGAGGCAGCCCTGTGTTATCCACGTGCTACGGGATAGGTGATGACACATCATCCTCTCCCTCCTTGTACCCCTTGACAACCTCAAAAACATCGAATGGGAGATAGTGGTGCTGACCAAGGACCCATGAGAGCAGAATGGCACTTATACCGCTCATAACAGCCAGATATGTCAGGAGGGAAAGTACTGCCAGCCTCGCCGTTGCTGCCAAGGCGGTTGTCACCTCATCAATTGAACCGACAACCAGAAGGCCCATTGGCTCGATTGTGAGGTACGCCACAAGCAATGCTGTACCACCTCCAAACAGTAGGGCACCTGGAGTCCCTCTGTAACTGCCGAATACAAATACGGCAGTTGAAAGGAGTACCAAAATTGGGACTACAATGCTTGCCGTGCTGAAATCCAAACCCAATAATGAGTCGGGTATGTCAGAATCCCCTAATTGTGAGCCGCCCTTGGCCACGGTAATCCACCACACCAATCCAGCCGCCATTGCGTATGCACCGGATAGCAAACCTGCATTTGTCATCAGGCTCCTCATGTGGTGAGAGTCTGATGGATTATGCCTCAAAACAATAGATTGCATAAGCTCAACGGTCTCTGGCGGAAGCGTACTTTCTCCGGGCTGACCGGCATTGCCCTCTTCCATCTTGGAGAGCATCGCATTCCATCACATCATAAAGCCAACGTCGTTTCCGGGGCCAATGGGTGCGTACTTTGGGGGATGAGGCGTTCGCCGGAGGAGGGGCGTTACCAGCCTTGATGGGCGTAGTAAATGTCACGCCAGACTCATTTTTTCCCAAATCCAGGTCATCCACAATCGATGAGGCGGTAACGAATGGGCTGAGGATGTTAGACGAGGGTGCGTCCATAATTGACATCGGTGGCGAATCGACGCGACCGGGGGCTGAGCCTGTTGATTCGGAATCTGAGGCTCAGAGAGTATTGCCAGTTATCGAAGGCATCCTGAAGGCTCGGCCGGACGCTTTCATTTCGATAGATACCATGAAACCTGATGTGGCTAGGAAAGCTGTCGCTATCGGTTGTAAAATGATAAATGACGTGTCGGGCGCAGAAAACCCCCAAATGATGAGTTTGGTCGCTTCGACAAACGTCTGGTTGTGTGTGATGCACAAAAAGGGGGACCCGGGGACCATGCAAAATTATCCGGTATACGGCAACGTAGTAACCGAGGTCGGAGATTATCTCGCGTCTAGGGTTGCAGACCTGGAATCCAATGGTGTCGAACCATCCAAAATACTGATCGATCCGGGCATAGGTTTCGGTAAGACGCTTGATCATAATCTTCAGTTGTTGAGGATTGGTAAGGATCTGATCCCTAGGGATGATGTAAGAATCCTATGGGGAGTCAGCAGAAAGAGAATGTTTGCCGACCTACTGGGGCGGGAGATGCCCTCAGAAAGATTGGAAGGTACCCTAGGAGTGGCAGCAACCGCGTTTATGATGGGTATCGATGTTCTCAGGGTCCATGACGTCAAAGAACACAATGATCTCCTAACTTCGATGTTGCATTGTTCAAAGGATGTGGTTATCAAATGAGTATTCCAATTATTGATTTGACTAAGAAAATAAGAGTCGTTGGTACCGCACATATCAGCAGATCTTCAATAGATCTTGTTCAAGAACAAATAGAGGATTTCGATCCAGATGTAATTGCAGTGGAACTTTGTGAGTCACGATTGAACTCTCTCCAAAACCCCTCAGCTTTAGATGATGAAGATCTGTTGTCAATCATAAAGGACGGTAGATCCGGGATGATACTTCTGCAATCCGCCTTGGCAAGTCAGCAAAGACGCATGGGCATTGAGCACGGAGAAAGCCCCGGGGCTGAATTACTCCGGGCTATCGATCTAGCCATCGAGAATGAAATTCCTGTTGAATTGATTGACCGGGATATCGTGACCACCTTGAAGAGAGCGTGGAAGAATATGGGTTTCTTTGAGAAATTTAGAGTATTGAACGCATTACTATGGGATGATGAGGCAGAAGAGCCTGAGGACATTGAAGCACTTCTGGAGGATTCTGATATGTTAACGAAGGTACTGGAGGAAGCTAGGGACGTTGCTCCAAAGGCAGGTTCAGTACTCATAGATGAAAGAGATCAGTACATGGCGAATAAAATTAGATTGTTATCTGAAAGAGGCCGGGTTTTGGCCGTTGTCGGGGCCGGTCATCTCGCTGGCATCGAACGAGCGTGGAACATTTCGTCCTCAATCGACTCAGAAGCCCTCATAACCGATTTGGATACCTTGCCAAAAGCCCCCCGCTGGCCGAAAATCACAGTCGGACTGATACCCTTGGTCCTTGTAGGAATAGTAGCTTGGATGTGGTATGAAGGAGATCTAGAGGGCATCGGAGACACCATTGGATACTGGATGATAGCAAATGCAGGTCTTGCTGGCTTGGGCGTTGCCTTAGCAGGTGGGCATCCTCTATCTGTGTTTGTTGGTGCAATTGCTTCCCCTTTCACGTCATTGAATCCCGCACTCGCCGCAGGCTGGTTTGCGGGCTACACGCAATACAAGATGCAAAGGCCGACAGGTCTTGATGCGTCTGAGTTCCTCGTGGTTGATGACATCAGGGGGCTCTGGAAAAACAGAGTGGGCAGGATTTTGCTCGTAACTGCTTTTGGGAACCTAGGATCTTCTCTTGGTGCATGGCTGGCAGGTGCTGCCATTGTAGGATCAATCATTGGCTAGGATGATTTTGGGTCTGCTTCTAGCCCCCAGTCCAATTTAGCCCAACCACGCTCATGGAAATAATAGAGTACGATCTTTGTAACCACTTCTAGACTAGCAACCGTTGCAGCCAAACTCGTTGCATCTGAAAAGGTCATCCCTAGGTCTTCACCGAAATAATTCGCAGCGAAAAAGGTGAGAAGGAATGTATCAGTGGTCGCGATCAATCGCCAGGTGATGGTTTTAGCGAAACTGCGGAAGGGGGATGCATGATCCATAGACTACTGTAGTGACGAGGATGATATTTGTGTTTTGGCTACATTGACTCGATCACAACGGCTATTCCTTGCCCGCCTCCGATGCAGGCTGTCGCAACCCCGTAGCCTCCCCCAGACCGTTTTAGTTCAAGACCCAGAGTGAGGAGAAGCCTCGTTCCAGTAGCGGCAAGTGGATGGCCTAGGCCTACTGCCCCGCCATTGACATTGACTATATCCTCGTTGATCCCGAGGTCCTTGATACAAGCCACTGATTGGCCAGCAAAGGCCTCGTTGATCTCCCACCTAGAAATGTCATCGATAGTTAGCCCTGCCTTGTTTAATGCCTTTCTGGACGAGGGTACAGGACCATAAGCCATTATCGCCGGCTCAAGCCCTACAATGCCCCATGATACTATCCTAGCCAATGGCTCATCTCCGTCATCACGGGCTCTGTCAGCAGACTTGACTACAACCGCAGCCGCCCCATCAACGATTCCCGAGGCGTTTCCAGCGGTTACTAGTGAGTCAGGTCCGAAGTGAGTTCTCAACTCCGAGAGGGATTGTATGGTTGTTCCTGGCACCACGTGATCCTCGTCTTCATGCCCTACCATGCCTTGGGGGGCCTCGATTGGTACAATTTCCTCTTTCCACAATCCCGAGGATATGCTTCTTTCTGTTCTTTGATGGCTTAGTGCCGCAAACGCATCCGCATTGGCCCTGGAGACCTCCATCCTTCTACAAAGCTCATCGCTAGTTTGTGCCATGAAACTATTCGATACACTATCAAGAAGGTTGGTAAACAAGTAATCTTCCATATCCCTGTCGAGGTTTTCACCTTGCTTTGGAGGTCTTCCGAGTCTATGTTTCGCACGCGTTCCCCGCAGAACCATCGGCGCCTGGCTCAGGTTTTCCATTCCACCTGCGACAACAACTTCGGCCTCTCCCAACAATATCATTTGCGCTGCCGTTACCACACTCTGGGCCCCACTGCCGCAGAGGCGATTCAAAGTGAGCATGGGTGTTTCTTGTGGTATTCCTGCTCTGAGCCCTGCGTGTCTTGCCCCAAAGATGGCCTGTCCTGATGTTTGAAGTGCATGTCCCATGACAACATGGTCTACCGTCTTGGGATCAGTGGATGTGTGTTTCAGTGCCCCTTCAATGACCGATGTTCCCAATTCCTCGGCTGACACGGATGACAGCAGACCACCTGGTTTGCCATCGCCCCTCTTACCACCAGACCACTCACAAAAAGGCGTCCTCTTCCCGCCTACGATCACAACTTCATCAGCCATGTCAGTCCGCATGTGTATCGGCTACATGAGGATAGCGAGGGCTGTGTATGTGGATACCATGACGAATAGTGTCGAAAAAAGCCCTGCTAATAGAACACTGCGGGACAAATTAATGAGTTCATTGGGTCTTATGCCTACTCCGATCAAGACTAAGACGGGCACCATGATTATGCCGCCAATCATCTCAAGGTTGTTTGATAGTTCGGACGGAAGTATGAACGTTGCAACCATTGATGCAAGCATAAAACCGGGGAGGAAAAGCGGTATGTTTGGGACACCTAAACCTAATTTCCCGGGTTTGGTTGATGTTCCCTTCGAGAACAAAGTAGCTGCAGGTACCACAATCAAAAGACCAATTACTCTGGTAAGTTTGGTTCCAGATGCCAGACTCATGGCCTCACTCCCCAATGCCTCGCCTGCCGCCACAGCCTGGGGAACTGCATGAACAGTTGCCCCAGCCCATATTCCTGCAGCATCGATGTCCATACTCAGCCCGCGAGAAAGAAGCGGGATTGAAAGGAAAGTCAAGAGACCAAGGAAATTAACAACGGCGACTATAGCACCTGTTTGTTTGTTGGAAAGGTTCAGTGTGGGCGCGACGGCGAGCACTGCACTCGTACCGCAAATCGCGCCACCCGCCCCAAGTGCAAAGGCTTGGGGTTTTTCGATGCCCAAGATTTTTGAAATCATGAACGTAGACGCAAATGCCGTGAAAATCGAGGTCAATATCGCAATTAACCCGACAAGACCGACCTCGTCATTGGAAATCCGCTCTATATCTAGGCCAAATCCCAATAATACGATGGCTATTGGAAGAAGAATGTTGATACAACTTTTCGTGATCTGCTCTTGATCCCTTTTGATCTTCGAGGAGTAGGATATTCCGAGCAAAAGACCGATGGTTCCTGCTCCCAACGAGAAGGGTCCAGCCCTGTCTAGTACAAAATCTAAGATTAGAGCCAAGGAGGTTAGCAGTGCAATTGGGAGAAACAGGGATAGTCGAGTCAACGACTCACCATTTCTCTCACTGGTCTTCTTCTGCAGTCATCGTGCCGAGGTACTGCGGAAGGTCCACACCTGCGTTCTTGGCAACGTCATGCAATGGCGGCAGGCTCTTGACGAGGCTGCTGATGAAGTCCGAGGTGGCAGAGCCATCTTGGCTTCCACCGCCATCCCAGACAGTAATGCTGTCGATCTTCAAGTTCTTTATTGCCTCTACCTGGGCAGAAACCATTGCTTCTATTTTCTCCACCATTAACAGTGTTGCTGCGGCTTTTGCGTCGCCGCCTGCGCTCTTAACGAGATTTGCATACCCGGTCGCCTTTGCCTCTAGGACCTTCTGGACACCGGCTGCTTCCGCCTCATACTGCATTAGGACGGCGTCAGCTTGACCAGAAGCGATTCTACGTTGCCTCTCGGCTTCAGCCTCTGCTGCTATCTCTATCTGCTGCTTCTGGATATTCTCTCTTACAATATCGCTTGCACGGAGCCTTTCCTCCTCTTCGACGTACCTTGACTTCTGGATTTCAGCCTCTGCCTGTGCCTTTGCGATTTCTGCCCTTTGTTTGGCGATGGCCTCTGCTTCGGCGAGATCAGCATTGACCTTTGCTATTTGGGCTTGGGATGAGTTTTCACCTTCAACGGCTATGGCTTCCTGCTCATTTACGTATACACGTTGGTCTGCTTCTGCCGCCTTCTTTCCCTTTTCGGCCTGAGCTTGGTTCTCTGCAACCTGAATCTCTCTCGCCCTGTCAGCCTCTGCAGAACCTACGGCCCCATCCCTCTCAGCATTCGCTACGTCTACGCGGGCTCTCTCTACCGCCTCAGATGCAGCTTTCTTACCAATGCTCTCGATGTAGTTTGACTCATCAGTGATATCAACAATGTTGACGTTGATGAGGTAAAGACCGACTTTGTTCAGCTCGGCATCGACATTAGTCCGGATTAGGTCAAGGAATGCATCACGGTCTTGGTTGATCTGTTCGATCGTGAGCGTGGCGACAGTTAGCCTTAGTTGGCCAAAAATGATTTCTTTTGCCATTTCCTCAACCTGGTCCAGGTTCAGTTCAAGCAACCTTTCTGCTGCTGAGCTCATGATCCTTGGGTCAGTGGATACACCTATTGTGAACGTGCTTGGGACGTTGATCCTGATGTTCTGTTGTGAAAGAGCGTTTCGCATGTCGATGTTGATCGTCATAGGCGTCAAGGAGATGTAACTGTAGTCCTGTATTAACGGCCAGACAAGGGTCGCACCCCCATGGATAACCTTCGATGCCTCGGACCCGGCGGTCCTACCGTAGATCACCATGATTTTATCGGGAGGGCACCGCTTGTACCTCTGAGCGAAGAAGATAACGACCGCAACTAGGAGAAGGATGCTTACGAACATCAGGACTCCGACTGCAGCGGCTGGACTAGAATCATCATCTTGGGCAGAAGCGATTGGAACCAGCATGAGGGCGTTCAGTATCGTGAACAGGGCTACGCGGCCACGAAGGGACATGATGTACCCTAGGCGGGGATGGATATGAAGCCTCTGCCGGCATTGCGTGGTTTGATGGTGGAACTTCATTCTTCCTCGGGGGCATAAACTACGGGTTCGACCATCAACAGAGTCCCCACAACTGCCCTTACCCTCACTGTTTCCTCATTGGGAATCATTGTACCATCAACCGACTTAGCGTCATATTGCCTGAGTGATCCCTTGATACTGACTGATACCTGGCCCGTCCCTCCTTCAGGTATCCTGAGGTAGACCGTTCCACTTTGTCCGACCGCGTCATCGATCTCAATGGTGCCCTCTGCTTGAAGTGCGATGAAAAATTGGAATACTTTTCCCGTGGCAACCATGGACGCGCCCCCCGAGAGTCCGCCGACGATTATGGCCAATACCTCCGGCCCCCCGGACTGCATCACTATTATCCCAGTCAAACCGAAGAACATCATGAACGCCATAACTCCTTGGAACGTCAAGGCCTTGAATGAAGCATCGGCGCCCATGGCATCTATGTCGACACCGAATACTCCTTCGGCAATGTCGCCTATACCCCCAAGGACCACGACTAACACGAGCCACAACAGGAATAGCACTCCTCCGATTATCGCAGATGCACCGAACATCAATTCTATGCCCGTGGCATCCAACAGCCCGAATATGAAGTCTATAATTCCAACCATGTTACCTCCAGCAAGGATCGACAGATAGTGCTGTCGATTGTTTCACTGGCGTTTTATCCACAATCCATACATCTTCTCTAACGTGAGTATTGGACCAACGCTTAGACCCGTAAGGAGGGCTGAGGCCACAATCGAAATTCCGTGTTCGAACCAAGTAGTCATGAGGGAATATGATGAAAGGCAAATACCCATCAAGAGTAATGGTATCATCACCCTGCGGAAAAAAATGTAATACCCGCCCAATCCATCAAACGCGGGATTCTCAGTCACCTGATCAATGATTTCCGATGCCCTCGACAAGGAGTGATCACCTCAAAAAATAATTTTCCTGATTACTTCTACTCCGCCGATCGCGAGGAGCATTATGGGTACAGACCACCAGCCCGCCTTCCTGACAGTTGTTCGGTCATCAACTCTTGTGAGCTTGCCCTGACTATCATTTTCGAGTCTAGTCTTCTCCAGCTTGGAGTAGGAGCTGTCGAATTCCTTCTGGTACTTGCCAACGGAAGTTAGGAAGTAGATAGCAAGAACTGCAGTGGCCCCCCCGGTCACTCCGAATATGTTGCCAGCCACATCTATGGCCTGGTCCTCCAAGTATTGCCACAACATCAACTGGGCAATGGCCATGAGGCCGATCATGATGGAGTCCGTGCGGGCCATGTTGCTTTACAGAAGGCACTACTCATGAATTCTTGCCCTAATTATCTCATCTTTAGATGGTCGGGCCTACCAGGCCATATGGCCCAAGTCCCCCTGGCCATAGCGACGATATCCAAGTTCTGATCAAGAATTTCACCCTTGACATGGGCTATTGTTCGCCCTCTTCTCATTACCTCAGCTTGACATGTCAACTCACTCCCCAGATGAGCTGCATTCAGGTAGGACAAGTCCAATTGCACTGTCGCGCACCATTCTTCCTCGTCGAGGCATGAAACCACGGCACCGCCCATAGCAGTGTCAAGAAGTGTTGCGTGTAAGCCGCCATGGGCTACTCCCCCCTTATTCAAGTGAAAAACTTCTATTGTGGCCTTTACCACACACCGTCCATCCCGCATGTAGTCGAGAGTGATGCCCAACCTTTCTTGCAATGGTCCAATGTGTGGTTTCGAGGATGATCCCGATCCCATATTTTCTAACCTCCGAGACATCTAACAAGGCCTTCAAGCCGCCCCTGTTTGGACTTTCCACAGGCGGCTGTACAAACCTGAGGATTTTACCAATTCTGAATGTGAGCCCATCTCTGAGATTTCTCCTGCATCCAAGACTGCGATTCGAGTCGCGTTTCTGACGGTTGACAAACGGTGCGCTATGATTATCGTTGTTCGATTGAGTGATAGTTTCTCAATGGACCTCTGTAGTGCAGCCTCAGTTTCGTTATCCACATTGCTCGTCGCCTCGTCCAATACCAATATGGGAGCGTCTTTTAGGACCGCCCTAGCTATGGCTAGTCTCTGTCTCTGTCCACCTGACAACCTATGACCATCCTCTCCTACCTCTGTGTCCCACCCATCAGGGAGATTATGAATAAAATCCATTGCCTCGGCAACTTCAGCCGAGTTCATAACCTCCTCATCCGTCGCGTCCGGCCTACCGTACAAGATGTTGTCTTTCACTGATCCCGGAAACAGTGTTGTATTCTGAGAGACCAAAGCAATGGATCCTCTGAGACAGTCCAGCTTGAGTTCACTGACGTCGATTCCGTCAAGCATAACCTTCCCTGAGAGCGGATCATTGAGCCTCATTAAGAGGTTCATCAATGTGGTTTTTCCAGCGCCTGTGGAGCCGACTATTCCCAGCGTCTCACCCGACTTGATTTTCAGAGTAAGGCCGGTGTAGACCGGTTCACGCGAGGGGTAGGCGAAAGCCACGTCACGAAATTCAATATCTCCTTTAACCGAATCAATTGTTCGGTCACCTTCTACGATTCCTATATCCGTATCCAGCAAATCCAGAACCCGGGTGGTGGACGCCATAGCTCGCTGATACAGGTCGAAAGTTTGGCCAAGACGAGTGAGGGGCCACAGGAGTCTTTGGGTGATGAAGACGATCACGCTGTATGCCCCGATAGACAGTTTTCCGTCCAGAGCCATCCAACCCCCGACTAGCATATTTGCAGTGAATGCGAACAATATCGCCATCCGGATCAATGGGACAAAGGATGCAGATAGCCTAATCGCGGACTTATTGGCTTCAAGATACGTTACAGAAGCCTCCTTCACTCTGGCTACCTCCCGTTCCTCTGCCGTGAAGGATTTTATTGTTGTAATTCCGCTAAGGTTATTGTTAAGCAGCGAATTTAGATCCGCGACTTCCTCTCTGACCCGGGTATATTTCTCACCTATCCTCCTCTGGAATATGAATGACCCTATGACAATTATCGGAACTGGAATAACAGCCAAGATAGCAACTTCTGGTGCTATCATAAACATTATTGCGCCCACTACTATCACAGTGGTCGCTACTTGGAGGAGATCAGTTGCACCCTGGTCCAGGAACCTTTCAAGTTGATTAACATCATCATTCATGATAGCCATTAGGCCGCCGGTGGTTTGTTGGGAGAACCATCGCATCTCCAAATCCTGTATGTGTGTGTAAGCCGACATTCTCAGTTCATGTTGAGCCGCTTGGGCTAGGTTACGCCAAAGAACTGCGTAGAAGTATTCGAAAAGCGACTCTAATATCCAAACTACAACAGTAAGGCTGACTAGGATGTAGAACTGTTCGCGAGGATTGGCCCAACCTAAGTCTCCGAGGAACGATTCCTCTCTGAGAGCGACGACATCGACAGCCATTCCAATTAGAACAGGGGGCGCAAGATCCCAAAATTTGTTCATCACTGAGCAGACTGATGCCAGAATAATTCTTCCCCGATGGGACCTCAGTTGCGACATGAGTCTGAACAATGGATGGCGAGGTTGCTGCACACTTGGTCCGTACAGCAAGTGTTACATTGCTATTTTGGCTAAACAAGCCTTAGATCTTTCACTGGAAGACAGTTCCAGCCCATGCCTCTGCCCACAAGTCCCAAATCCCTGCACCGATGGTGCCTTCAGCATCCGTCCTGAGTGTGACACGGTCCCCTGATGATAGGAGGCCATCCCCATTGGAGTCGTACCACTCCATGTCCCACCATGAGCCTCGGTCATCTGTTATGTTCATCGGACCCTCGCTCAGAAGGAAGGAAACTCCCGGGACTAGCGTCTCGTTATTGGTGATAAGTCCGATAATTTCTATCTCATCTGGTCGAACTTCCAGAATAAATCCTGGCGGCACTACAGTCGTCCATTCCGTCACATTTCCAATCAAATAGGGCTGGGGTGGAAAGACAATCGATGTTGGAATCCTAGGAATGTCATCTCTCACTTCAATGGCGACACCCTCTCCCAATTCTATGTCCAGTCGGAACGAACTGCTAACTTCCAAGTCATACATTTGGACTCCTATGATTGCTGGTGGATCACCTGATAGCTCCAAGATAACTGAAATTTCCTCATTTTCAGATGTTGCGATTTGTTGAGTAGAGGTCGGATCAGCCGTGATTGTCCAGTCCATCCCCGAGAAAACCGATGGATCGAAACCAAACGGAGGATAGGTGCCGAGCGGGTCTGCATTCGACTGCAGGGCGAGCAGGACGAACGGGTCTACATATTCCGGGGATGCGTCTCTCCCCTGAAACCATGCAGACCCAACCCTGATGTTCGTTTTATTTCCAGCGACGACCTCGCTGGTGTCCAGTTGCGTCCCCTGCATGCTGATTGCCATACTGATCTGAGATCTCTCGAGGACATCGTCTTTAGCTACGTTCCACCTAATGGAACCCTGCTGGCCATCTGTACTGGAGTACACCTCTGTGAGAGTTGTGATTCTCAATCGATCGTTGTCTTCTGAGAGAGTTAGGACGTCCAAAGCCCCGGGATTAGATAGAATGTCATTCAAACCCTCAGAATCTAGTTTCCAACACTCAATCTCGCATTCTTGTTGATTAGTAAGACATCCGCAAACGAGTGAAGCGAGGACTATTCCAGTCAACAACACCGCGCGCATGTTACATCCAACAGGGATTCGATCAAGAGTGTTCTGAATGGGCGTTCGTTTGATATCATGCAGTCATTTCGCCAGAGTCGGGATTGGCATGAACCGACTTCTGGTAGTATTCAAAAAAAACCACGAGAAGGTGCATGACGGCGCTCTAAATGTCGTTACGAACGCGCTGGAGTCTGCCAAGAAGGAATCTAAGTTTGTGTATACAACCGTCGCAAGAGAAGAAGTATGCAGAAACGACTTCCTCGGCCCGGATATAGTAATTGTACTCGGGGGCGATGGTACCTTGACCTCCATAGCACATTCGGTAGACGACAAGGCATTGGTGATGGGAGTCAACAGTCATCCAATGAACGGCTCAGGAGAGGGATCATACGGATTTTTCATGGGCAGTGACCCAACCAGGTTCCCATCCGACCTCAAGAAGGTTCTGAGCGGACGTTGTATTGTCAACACATTGCCTAGGCTACAAGCAGAAATTTTGACCACTTCTGGTAATGTTATACGGTCAGACCCCGCATTAAATGATCTACTTGTTGCAAATACCCATCAGTATCAACCCTCAAAATACCGTCTGGAAAGACGCGGTAATGGTGTTGGGAATGGTATTGACATCCAGCAATCCTCATCAGGTATGCTATTTTCAACATTCCTCGGGCAGGGCGCCTGGTTCAGACACGCTATCGACATAGAAGATAAGAAATTCTCCAAATCGGAGATTGACGATCACTACCTCGCCCTTTCTAGAGACCTGCCCCTAAACATGCGAGAGAACAACGGTTCCCACTGGGCCTGGACGAATCGACCAACCGTTTTGACGAGCGACATGCATAGGGGTTATGTTGTAGCAGACGGGTGGGATGAGATTCACTTCACAAGAGGTGCCAGAATAACGGTGGACAATAACGGACCAAAATTGAGATTGATTACGTTCGATGAAGAGATATACAAAAGGGTCTCAAATCTACGAGTTTGAATTCAAATCAATTCACATTCAAAGTATTTGATTCAAAAACAACTTCGTCCTCTCATGTTTTGGGTTTGTGAAAAATTCTGCAGGAGGGGCCTCTTCAATGAGGTGTCCCTCATCAAACAGGATACATCTGTCACCTACCTCTTTTGCAAAACCCATCTCATGGGTGACAACAATCATTGTGATGTCCCTGCCTGCCAGATCCTTCATCACATCTAGGACCTCTTTGATCATCTCTGGATCGAGTGCGCTAGTTGGTTCGTCAAATAGCATAATCTTGGGGTCCATAGCAAGTGCCCTGGCAATAGCAACCCTCTGTTGTTGTCCACCGGAAAGGCCGCTCGGATATTTGTAAGCTTGCTCAGGTATGCCGACCCGCTCCAGAAGTTCCATAGCTTTACGCTCCGCATCTCTTTTACTCATACGATTGACTTTCATTGGCGCCAACGTAATGTTTTCCATGATGGTCAGATGTGGGAAAAGTTCGAATTGTTGGAACACGAAACCAACCTCAGATCTTATGTGTTTCAAATCGGCGACGCTGGTTTCCTCATCGACTGTTATGCCATCTACGACAATCGTTCCTCCACTGTGAGGTTGAAGGCGATTCAGGGTCCTAATAAAAGTCGATTTTCCGGACCCTGAAGGCCCAAGTATGACGATTATCTCTCCTTTCTTCACAGTTATGTCTATTCCCTTCAGGGCCCAGAAATCCCCGAAATTCACCTTTACACCCTTCGTATCAATTATCACTTCTTCACTCATGTCATCTCTCCTCCAGTTGTTGATTTTAGACCTAGGTTTTTCTCTATGCCCAAGGATATTCGAGAAAGGTAAAACGCAATGATCCAGAATACAAACGCTGCCAAATAGAGGGGTTCCATGATATCAAGTGCAAACTCTAAGTCTGTGGTTGGAAGGTCTTTGGCTATTTTGAAGAAATCGAAGATCCCTATTATGAAAATCAACGTCGTATCCTTCCAGAGCCCGATGAGTAAGCTGACCAAGGAAGGGAGGGTGGTTCTCACAGCATTTGGTAGGATCACGGTTGTTTTTATTTGATTGGGGTTCATTCCCAAGGCTGTAGCAGCCTCTATTTGGCCGCTGTTGATGGACTGTATGCCGCCCCTAAGAATCTCCGCTGTGTAACATCCTCCAAAGAATGCGAACATGAAGAGAGTGCGCATAATCGAATCTGCGTCTGAGAAGGGAACTATGACATCTTCAAGTAGATATTTCGCAAAATACAGCCAAGCCACCATGGGACCTGCTCTGACGATCTCAATAAGCATGGTTGATGGCCATTTGAATATAGGTAGGTTGCTCTGTCTTCCGAAGGCCAATACGACTCCGATGCCCAGCCCCAGAACACCTCCGGCCGTCGCAAGTACCAAATTAACGAACAAACCGCCCCAAAGGGCTGGTTCTATGCCCTCTTCCATCAGACCACGCTCCACAACACTGTCTGGCGGATTCATAACGAATAGGGAAAAGAAGAACGTGAAAATACCGAGGATTGCAGTCAATTTCTTCAGTTTGTTTATCTGAAACTCTTCAGATCTCTCACAATACCACCTTGATACCATGAATGCAACAAGTCCCAACACTGAACATCCACAGATTTTGACGATTGGCCAGAAAGGTTCGTAATTTTGATTCTCCGGGTACCATGCGAAAGATATCAAAATTAATGTCAGGGTGGTGTAATACAACCCGAAGCGCCTAGCACTGATTCCCGATGTGCCATATGCAATGCATATGGTCGAGGTCAGCACGAACAACGAAGACCATAATCTCCACATCTGATTAGTTTGTCCTTCGACTGCCATGAAGAAGTTCATCTCATGTCCAGCGAACAATTGAACTCGACTCGCCCAGACAACTCCCCACCTCGCCTCGATAAGGATGAACTCCAGAAGCCAATGGCAAAGGAACATGATAGACGAAGCTGCGATTATTCCGAGTAAGGCATTGAAAGTTGATTTGAAAATTGTGCCTTTGAGTACTGAAATCAAGATGCACCAGGATAACAAAAACATGGCAAATCCTGCTGCGATAGAGAACAACAAGCCAGTGGGCGCTATCCCACCGTAAATGACAATCTCATCATTCACTGCAACTATTCCTGCAAGGATAGAAAGTGACAGGCATGCGATCGAGGTTGTTTTATTCAGAACCTCGTGTTTTGAGATTCTCTTCAGGGGTTTGCCTGAGACAAATTGTTCCCATTGGTTGACCCTTTGAATGAAGCTCGGAGTATTTCGTTCTGAGCTCATCATATTTTCACCTTCGTGACTCTCGCGTTGTAGATATTCATGATGACGGAAATCGTCAAACTGCCGATCTGATAAATCACAAGCAATAATATGAACAGAGGGATTAATTTGCCGACATTGTTCATCATGACAAGAGTGATGTAGAATATATCGCTATAGGCCACTATGATGGCCAGACTGGAATTCTTCCATACATTCATGTATTGACTGTTCAATAAGGGCACCATACTCCTAAGAGCTTGTGGAAGGATTACGAGTCTCAGACGTTGGAATGGGCTAAGGCCAAGGGAGATCGCTGCCTCAACTTGCCCCCTTGGCAGGGATTGGATGCTCCCTCGGACGATCTCGGCAACTATCGAGGCTGTGAATAGGGTTAATGACAAAACGAGGGCGACGAATGGGCTGGTAATTTTGAAACCTGTTCCACCCTCAATATACCACATTCCTGTGCTCGTCTCATTTGGTTTAACCAACTCTGGGACGCTGAAATCACCTGTAAAGAAGACGGCAGCACTTACTAGTATCGCGAGCCCCCAGAAGGATATACGGCGTATTACCCCCTCATTGGAATCGTCAACACCGTCTCTATCGGCGTACCAAGTATAGATCCTCGCACTCATCAGTATACACAATGATATGACTGTGTTCACTGTATCGATGCCGGGTATCCAGTGTCCTTGTTTGCTAATGTAAAACAAATCGAGTACGAAGAACTCATCCCCAAAAGCAGGTAGTGCCTCTCTAAGTTGTACAGCGACGAAGAAGAGTAGTATTGCTAGGGGGATGTTTCTGAAAAATTCCACATAGCCCGTGGCTAGGCCGGATGCAAGCTTGTTGTTGGATAGCCTTGTGACTCCGACAAATATTCCCAACAGAGTGCAGAGGACTATTGCAACGAGCGTTGCCCTTACTGAGTTGATTATACCCGCCCTGTAAAATGTCCAACGACTATCTTCTGTTGGATTGATTTGCCAAGGCCAATTATTGAGCGGGAAGCCTCCTATATCCTCCATAAAATCATATGACAGGGCCCAATTTTGATCAGTTTTGATCAGGTACATTACCCTGAGCACCAGGAATAGTATGAACGGAGCGGCAAACATGAAAATCGTGGCTGAGAATTTTTTATCCTGGGTTGATGGCTTGGACCTCTCCAGTGATAGGTCCCATGATGAGTAAAGTCCCATGAATAATGTGAGCAAACAAGCGAATAGAATAGTTCTCGATATTAGCTCATAGAATGAGTAGGAAAATGCAGGTAGGAAAATAGGAATCAGCAGCGTGGTCAGGTAAATCGAGACAACGACGAGAGTAGCGATGTATCCTTTCCAATTCTGCCTGATTATGCTGATGCAGTCTAACGGTGATTTTGAAATGGCTACGATGGTCTCGATGATCTCTTGGCAATCGTCAAAAATCAGTATCGTACACGAAGTTATGACTCCAAACAAAAACAGCCATTTCTGGATACTAGGTGTGATTTCAACTGCCTCTACAATCAATAACAAGAAGAGGAAACCGATAAGGCCGACTATAATCGTGGGATAGCCTCTCCAGTCAGAGGGGGAAGAAAGCAGGTTTCTGTGTTCGTTAGTCGCGAGAATGAACAACAACAAGAAGATGCCGCCGACCACTTTGAAAGTGAAATCAAGTGGGTAATATGAGTTGTTTATTTGAATTCCCAGCGGAGTTACGACGCTGACCCCTATTTCCCCGATTATGTCAGCAGACAGAGTGAAGAATTTGTCTAGGTATAAGTAAAATAAATAGGACCCGATTATTATTAGTGCATATTTTGGAAGGTCCTCTTTCGTGAAGAGGATTCTTTTTGGATTGTTAGTTACCACTTACATGCCTCTCGATAATTTATTAGGGCCCGGGGAGGCAAACGCCCCCCCGGGATTTTGCGTTTTGTCTAATCCTGGGTGCTAGTTCTCAGCGCATTGCTGGAGCATACTGCAGGCCGCCCTCGGATACAAGGGCGTTCTGCGTGCCCTCACGAGGCAGGACACAATTTGTCATGGCGCTCGAACCGCTGTGGCCGTCATAGTCGCCATCACAGAATGAGTTATCATATGCTTCACCATAGTTTCCTACTGCTGAAAGAACATTTTGGAACCAAGTGTCGACGAGTGGGTTGTCGTCGGTTCCCAGACCGAGACGACTGTTCAGCAGTCTGTTGACAGCTGGGTCGCTCATGTCAGCGGAGTCATAGTTCCCTGAGTGGATGCCCATTTCTTCAGCGGTTACCATTGCGAACCATACCCACTGTACGACTTCTTTCCATTGGGTGTCCATGTCTCTGACAGCGGCCGCCAGAGGCTCTTTCGAAAGGAGTTCTGGAGCAATCCACAGATCCCATGAAGAGGCGTCTACGTTTTCGATTCCACCGTTCTCCAACTGCCACTTGTACGCTGCCATGGCGGAACCGTCGCCTGTGTAGGCATCGCATTCATCGCCTGTGAAGGCTGCTCGGGCAGCCGTTGCATCGTCAGCAACGTAGGTAGTCGGAGCAGGTCCCGTGCCACTCCATGTAGTGATGTAATCCTGTACGTTGCCCTCGGTAGTTGTTCCGGTTGCTACACAGATTACTGCCCCTGATAGGCCGTTGATTGAGTTGCCTGCGTCAGCCTTCGAAATGGATTCGCCCTTGACCAGGATCGACTGGCCGTCGAAGAAGTTGACTCCGGCGAAGTCTGCATTCAAGTCTGCGTCCCTGGAGGTCGTCCAAGTTGTCGTCCTGATTAGAACGTCTATCTCGCCGTCTCTGAGTAGGTTGAATCTCTCAGAGCCGCTTGCGTAGACATAGTTTATGTCTTCGCTTGGGTCCAAGCCGATAGCGGCAGCCACTGCTTTGCAGTATTCTATGTCAAGGCCTTGGTATTCGGAGTTGTCATCGGCCCTGTAGCCCATGCCCCATTGCTCGGTTTTTACACCGCAGTTCATGGAGCCGCGCGCGATAATCTCATCCAAGGTGCTCACTGGAGTCCCAGCCTCTAGTCCTCGGGCGTATCCGTCCGCATCGGCCTGATCTACATCGTCTTGTGTGACGTCAGATCCGGTACAACCCGCAAGGGCCGCAGTCATCATTAACAGCATCATTGTTACAGCGATATGTCGTTGCATCGGTCTTTTTAGAACTGGTACCATATATAGAGATTCGTCCAGATGTTAGAATTTATCCGATTTAGTGGACGAGAATGGGTATGTTTTTCCAGTTTGGGTTGGGCGGCGGGGCGGACAAGCCGCCCCGCCAATCCCGGTTTCCAGAGTTACGTAGGAGGTGATCCATCTGCAGGTTCCCCTACAGATACCTTGTTACGACTTAACCCTCCTTGTCGAAAGCAGGCTCGAATACCCCACTAAAAGGCAGCCTCACCCACCCCCAACTAAGATGGTTTGACGGGCGGTGTGTGCAAGGAACAGGGGCGTATTCACCGCGCCTTTTTGAGACGCGATTACTACCTAATCCAGCTTCACGAGGGCGAGTTACAGCCCTCGATCCGAACTACGAACGGGTTTCGGGATAGCCATCTTTCCTCTCGGAGCAGCAGCCCATTGTCCCGTCCTTTGTATTGCGCGTGTAGCCCAGTGCATTCGGAGCATACTGACCTACCGTTGCCCTCGCCTTCCTCTGACTTCGCGCCAGCGGTCTCCCTATAGTCCCTTGATCTCCGGAGAGACCTTGGCAAATAGGGATGAGGGTCTCGTTCGTTATCTGACTTAACAGAACGCCTTACGGTACGAACTGACGGCGGCCATGCACTACCTCTCGAACAATCCAGCAAAGTCGTTAACCTGGCTTTCATTTGTCCGTCGGCACTGGTGAGTTTTCCGGCGTTGAATCCAATTAAACCGCACAATCCTCAGGTTGCGGTGTTCCCCCGCCAATTCCTTTAAGTTTCAGCCTTGCGACCGTACTCCCCAGGCAGTGGACTTATCACCTTCGCTACGGCACTGAGAGCCCTCTGGGAGTTCCCAACACCAAGTCCACAGCGTTTACACCTAGGACTACCCGGGTATCTAATCCGGTTCGTGCCCCTAGGCTTCGTCCCTGACCGTCGGATCCGTTCTAGTGTGGCGCCTTCGCAACAGGTGGTCCGCTCGGGATGACAGGATTTTACCCCTACCCCGAGCGTACCCCACACCTCTCCCGGTCCCTAGTCTGGCCGTGCTCGCAGAATTCAACCCGTTGAGCGGGTTGATTTACCCACGAATGCACCAGACAGGCGACGGACGTTTTAGGCCCAATAAAATCGACTACCACTCGAGGCGCCGGTATTACCGCGGCGGCTGGCACCGTCCTTACCCACCTCTTATTCCAAATCCTTTGAAGAGAAAAGAAAAGCACAGGATCTTACTCCTGGCACTTGGAGTCCCCTGATCACGGTTTCCCGCATTGTCAAGGTTTCGCGACTGCTGCGTCCCGTAGGACCTGGATTCGTGTCTCAGAATCCATCTCCGGGCTATTGCTCTCACAACCCGTACGCGTCGAAGGCTAGAGGGTACTTTACACCCCCTACTACCTGATACGCCGCAGGCCCATCCTATGCCGCCGGGGCTTTTATCCACTCACCGTTCCAGGCGTAGTGGACTATGGGGTATTGTTCTCAGTTTCCCGAGGTTATCCCCCAGCATAGGGCAGGTTACCCACGTGTTACTGAGCAGTATGCCGAGCTCCGAAAGCTCTCGACTCGCATGTCTTAATCGGACTCCAATAGCGGTAGCCTCCGGCAGGATCAACCGGATTTCGCGTGAGCTCAATCACGATCCTTGCTGGAGTTTTGAGTTGTCGTTTGACTATTGAATCTTAAAGTGCTTAGCGGTGAGAATATTATATCTGCACCCTTGCACACCTCCTGAAATCAGGAGGATTTTCGTCGTGGATCACCAATCTAAGTCCCGAACTCGGTTCGGGACCGCACTTCCTCGGCAACATCTGACGTGAATGATGACTTCACGACCCCGAGGGGTTCCGTCTCCAACGCCCGTCAGACGCAGCGCGCCTCCGACTTGCGGTCCATATATCAACATGACGCGTCGATATAGACTTTCTATGAGCCCCCACGCAGGGTCTAGCTTCATGATGCTCCAAAGAACTCACGTAATACAGGATGCATCTCCATGGCTTGCTCTTTCTGAATCTGCTCGTATGTACGCAAGATGATTCCCACAGCGAGCAGCAGGCCCGTACCAGTGGCGTTGCCCACCGTTCCCAGTAGATCAGCACCGGCTGCTAAGAGTCCGACGAAGGCTCCTGAGAAGAGGGTAACAGGTGGAATGTACCTTTCAAGTATCCTCTCGACGACTTGAGGGTTGTTCCTGAATCCCGGTATCTGCATTCCTGTCCTTTCGATTTGTTTGGCTACATCTTTGGGGCCCATGTTGGTGGTTTCGATCCAGAATTTGGCAAACACCATACTCCCGAGTGTCATGAATGTGACATAGGTCAATACGTGAACCATAACTTGTCCAAGGCTGTGGCCGTATGCGTCTCCTGTTTGATTCAATAGGGGAATAAGCCAATCACCAACGCCATTCACCATTGAACTGTACCAGGCAAAGCCGTCTGAGGGGGTTGTTGCACCTGGTTCATAGCTTCCAAACCAGTGGGCCTTGGAGCCCCATCCGTTCCTGCCAAGTATCGGGACGGTCGACAAAACAGGGTGACTCCAAAATAATAAGGTGAACATGTTGACGTTTGCCAATAGTGCAGCCATCAATATCACAGGAATGTTGCTGGCGTAGACCAGCCTGATAGGGTACTGACCACGATGTCCTCGGACTTTACCGTGAGCAAGTGGTAACTCCAACTTTGATGACTCTGCGTATGCCACGACAAGGAAGACTATGATGGAAGATACCAGAGCAGCAATGGGATTCGAGTGATTCAGTAGAATCTGTTCGAAGCCATTCTGGGATACCAGTTGCGAGTTTGTTGCACTCCGTAATGTGTAAAATATCATTGGGAGAGTGCCTGCGGGTGGATTCTCGAAGGACAGGGGGGCACCGCTCACCGTTGGCAATGGGGAGAGTGTTCCGACGAACGTGGATTGGGCCACTCCTGCTGCGATGAAGAGGGAAATCCCGCTGCCAATTCCCCATTTTGAAACCAATTCGTCCAGCAGAAACACCAGGTAAGAGCCAATAAATAGCTGAACTACAATAATGGTGTTGGCCCAACCAACACCGAAATCGAGTATTAAACTCTCATGTGGGTCCAAGAATCCGTAGACTTGTGGAATGGATTCTATTGGAATCATCAGCAAAACAAGGATTTTCTGTATTCCTTGATAGAGCTGTTTATCTGCTGAGTCTTGAAGGTCCAGCTGTATTATTTTGGCACCTGAGAACAGCTGCATTATGATTGACGCCGTAACGATTGGCCCTATGCCGAGGTGCATTATGGAACCTGATGCTCCGGCCATGATTGCCCTGAACGAGGAGAACACATCCAATGTCGAGTCTGATAGTCCCCAAATCATGACGTTTGTCATCATGAAGTATATTATCAGGACTAGAACGGTGGTCCAGAGTTTCTGGTTAAATCTGACATGACCTTCTGGTTTCACGATTGAAGGGTAGACATCGACCATTCTCTTCAGTGCGTAAAGCCTGCTTGACTCGGGTCCAGTGTACATCAGGCAGGAGAGCGCAAGCCCGGCTGCAAGTCCTAGAAGAGCTACCCCCACAAGCAAAAAACCGACTGCTTGTTGATCCAACCATCCCCAGACGACCATGCTAGTGACGGATATCAGCCATACAGATGGTTTGAGCCACCTCCCTAATGCTGAATCGGATAGTGCCTCAGGCAAGTCGTTTGTGACTCCCCAGATGACAAAACCGACATACGGGAAAGAAACAGCGAGAAGGGTAAGGGCCCATGTTTGATCTGCGGCGTCATCTCCAAACAAACGATCTCTCTGCCACCACACCAGAGACCCCCAGTAAATTGACGCTACGATGAGCAGGGCTATCAGATTCGGTTTCCTACCCTCCATTTTAGTCACCCATTCCCTTATTCTTCTTCCCATTCGTCTTGGTCGGATCCAAGGCTCAGAGAACCGCCAGCTGATTCAATCTTCTCAACAGCTTTCGCAGATGCGAAATCAACGACCACATGGACCGGTTTGGTAATTCTACCCGAACCAAGCAGCTTATCGTATCCCATCGAAGTTAGGTTGATTTTATCATTGTCTTTAGCTATCTGATCCAATTGGGAGACGTTGATGCTGTTGTGGACGGTTCTGAGGCTAGGATCCCGATTAAAGCCGTGCATGCCCCAGTGTTTTGGCATGTACTTCAGACGTGTCATGAGGCGATGCTTGTTCAACCCAGCATTTCCTCTGCCTCCTCTTTTTCCAGCTCCTCTTCCTGCCTTTTTACCTCGTCCGTGATATCGTGATCTGCCTCTGAATTTATTCGTTCGCGATACCATAGAAACACCTCATACCATCCTTGAAACTAGTTCACCAATTTCCGAGCCTCTGAATCCGAGAGCGCCGCCAGTTGTGTAGGGCCTTTTGATTCCACCCCAGCCTTTAGACCCGCGTGGGGGGTGCAGCCTGAGAACCGGTTTGAGTCCCTCGACGGACTTCATGGTAGCTTCCCCTGCGGCGAGAGCCTTTGCGAATGAGTCGACTGAGTCGTACTCACTGCATGCTGATATTACATCGTCATCGACGGACTTGTCGCCTGACATTCGACCCCTGTTCCGAATCAGATCTGCTATGGCTGGAGCATCGATTTGCCCCCATGTAATGAAGTCTTTTGCCTTGTGCAACATCCCCTTGTATGTGTCCCTCTCGGGTATGATTGTGGCATGATTGACCTTTGTCAGATTCAGCATCGACATAGTCTCGCGGATAGATCGCTCGACGCCACGGTCGCTGCGGACTCGAATAACTAGGTATGTCAAACCGATTCCTCCCCTTGGGTGATGTGAAGTCTTTGTCTATCCTGTTGGCCGATTCTGGTCATATTGAGTTGTTTGAGTGCATTGAATGTCGCTTGTGCGAAATTAATTGTCGTTCTAGTCTGGCCCGCAGTTGTGGACCAGACATCTTCAATTCCTGCTTTGCTTAGGACACGTCTTCCTGTGTCTCCGATGACGAGGCCTTTTCCGGCAGGTGCAGGCATCAGTGTTACTCGGGTTGAGCCCGATCTACCTGTTACTTTTATTGGCACGCTGCGGCCAGGGCCCTGTCCTGATTCCCAAGATCCGTTGCCTCGCATAACTGGAATCAAGCTCATCTTCGCTTTTGTGATCGCCTTTTGGATGGTGCTCGCCACTTCTTTTCCTTTGCATATTGATAGCCCTACATAGCCATCTTGGTTACCTACGACGCAAAGTACATTGAATCTTACTCTCCTGCCGGAGTCGGTCATCCTTTGGATCATATTTACGGCAAGAACGTCCTCTTCCAAGTTGGGTATGAGTGCATCGATTATCTCAACCTCTCTTATGGGCAGTCCAGAAGAAACAGCCTGATTGTATGAGAGTATCTC
Organism: Euryarchaeota archaeon UBA552; assembly: GCA_002499585.1. GTDB lineage: Archaea > Thermoplasmatota > Poseidoniia > Poseidoniales > Thalassarchaeaceae > MGIIb-N1. The sequence goes on from DAMH01000027.1 coordinate 104,567, forward strand.
ACCATTCATGACCATCCTTCCTAACCTTGTCTTGGGTTCCCATTGCCTGAGTTCTGCGAATCGATCTGGCCCCCCTCGCCGCCTTGTTCCAGATTCAGTTTCTGGGGCATCTGCATATCCAAAAGCAATTGCAAGGCCAGATGCCAATGTTGGGATTTCCTCCTGATGTTCAGGGGTTTCTGTGTCGTCAGTCATGCGTGTTCCTCCTGAATATTCGCCTTTGTGGCCTCTACAAAAGATTTCATTTCCTCGTTTATATGTTGGCCTGTTATCCTTTCCTCTGTCGGTATTACATCTATTCCATGTGGGATGTCAAGGCCAGCATCGACCATCCCTTTCAATGCAGAGTAGACCCTATTGCCGGTTGTCGAGGCAGCAAGACCGAGGTCTAGCACTGCATTTTGGATGCCGGCTGCGAGTGCTTTCTTCCCAACTGCATACCCGGTAAGGTAGCTGGCTGGGACTGATTTGTTGGAAGCCTCAATTGGCCATCCGTATTTCTTTGTTAGAGCGGAGGATTTCATCTCGACTATTACTTTGTCTCCGTATGTGGAGTATTCCACGAGTTGACAGGTCGTTTGTGTGTTGCTGACACGGACAACGGCACGAGGTTTACCGCCCTTCAGCATCCTGAGTCTCCTGCGGTAGTCAGTCAGCCCTTTTTCACGCCTTTTGTACCGGAGTCTCTGGTTCTTCCCTGATGGCATTATGCTTCACCCCCGATTTCGATACCTTCGAGTTGTATGTTGCTCTTGAGGTGGGCCACAGAACGATATGAGCCGCCTTTTGCTTTCCTGTAGAAATGACGATATTGTGAGGCCGTGATTATATCGTCAGACCTCATTTCCTTCAGAGTTCTTCGCTGAGCGCGGATTGTTTTCATCCACCTGTGTTTCTTAGGATTCCTGGCATTGGAGGTGCCCTTTCTGGATCCATGTCCCTTCCTTCTGCCCTTTGCCTTCTGAGATTCGGCCTTTCTTGCTCTGCTCCTGCTGTTGCCGACTAGAGGCTTCGCTTTGATGATCCCATCATCAATCAATTGTCTGACGTCGTCTTTCTGGACGGCATTTGTGACATCGTCCAGATAGTCTGGATTTACCCAAATTCTGTGTATGCCTACAGTTCTACCCTCTCTGCGGGATAGTATGTCGGCAGCGAGGCGCTTTTGATTCGAGATGATCATCTTAGGTCACCTTTCCTCTGTATTCTTCGCCTGTTGAGAACCCTAAGACCGAGTTGGTCTGCTCTGTTGTGGATAACGGTCCTTTTCCGATTACCAACCCCTGCGCCGATTCTTACCGCCTGCTTTTCTGGATCTAAATTATCTAGTTGATCAGGAGTGTTGACCAAGATCTCTTCAAACCCTGATGGGTGAAGTCCTCTGACAGAGGCTACTTTCCTGTGGCCGACTCTTACCATGGGTGTTCTGTATTTCATGTTGAGCCTCTGTTTAGATTGGTATCCCTTGGGCTTTCTCCAACCAGTCCTTGCTAGTCGGTAGTATCGATACCATTCCTGGCGTCTGAATTTCGGCATGGAGGACCTTTGTGATTTTCTGAGGGCCAGATCTTGTTTCGTTAGATCATCGAGGATGGGTTTTTGTCTGGATTTGTGTTCTTCTTCGTCGTCCCAGTCATCCTCGAAGAAATCTTCATCAAACTCGTCTGAGTCTTGCATGTCGAACTCCTCGGTAACAAGATCGTCCTGTTTGTCGAGTTCTTCCATTTCTCCTTCCTTCACAGGGGCATCACCATCACTTTGAGAGAGCCTTTCGATCAACTCAGCTTTCTTACCACCGAGCTTCAAACCTCTGTCGCGAAGTAGGTCTTTCAATTCAGAAACCGTCATTGATTTGTAGTCCATATTATTCACTCTCCGCCTTTAGAAACAATGTATATGCCGTCTTGAAAGACTCTCCTGTCTCTCTTTTTTATTTTGCATGCCCTCTCGATGTTAGCGGCTGTCTGGCCTACTTTCTCCCTGTCTGAACCCGATACGATTACGTCTGTTTTGTTCTCCACAGTTACTTTCACATCTGATGGGCTCCAAGGCAGTGGTGCCTTTCTGGGGACCTTTTCTCCAAACAGATTTGTAATTGTCATGGTGTTGCCGTCGACCTTTAGTGTCATAGGAAAGTGTGAATAAACTGCCTTGAGTTTGTAGGTGAATCCTGAATCTATGCCCCTTATCATGTTCTTAATGTGTGCTGCCCAGGTACCAGCGACAGCCTTGTGCTTTCTTCTAGGAAGGTCGCAGAAGACCTTTACCTCGATATCGGAAGTGCTTACAGAAATTCTCGAATGCCTAAACTCCCTCGTGATTTTCGAATCTCCTTTGCTCACAACCAGGATGTCCCCGTCTTTGGAGGCGCTGACGCCCTCGGGAAGGGGTATGTTGTGTGTGATACTATCTAGTAATGGCATGATTAATCCTCCTTCATTCAGAAAATATACGCGAGCAGTCGGCCGCCGACACGCTCTTTCTTCGCATCGTGGTGATTCATAACTCCTTGATTAGTCGAAACGATTAGCAAGCCGAAGTCCCTTGCTGGCAAGTATCTTGATTCCCACTTGTCGAAATCAGCCCTCTTTACTGAGTGTCTTGGTTTGATAACACCGCATCGGTTTATGGCTCCTACGAGCTCGACTCGGAAAGAGTCCCCTCTACCGTCAGCCACTCTTTCAAATTCCCCAACATATCCTGAAGACTGCATGATTGAAAGCATGCTTTCCAAAAGTTTGCTGGCTGGATGGATCGATACCTCGTAGTGGCCCGCTTGTTCCGCATTGAATATTCGCACAAAGGCATCAGATAATGGGTCAAATTGCATCATATCACCTCAATTAAATTTCTTGAATCCTATTTCTGGGGCCATGTCGCGAAAGCATTGTCGGCAAAGACGAAGACCATGTCTCCGAATCATGCCTCTTTTCCTTCCACAGCGCCTACATCCGATGGTTCGCCCTATTTCTTCCCCATGTTCACGTGCCATTTTTCACTCCTCCAGTATTGTTATGCCAAACGTGTCCTTGACCCATGATTTGCATTCTTCCCTTGAGACTCTGTGTTGCACAGGGAGCCTGCTGGAAGCTTTTCTTCTTCGCTGGACTCTGTGTCCTGGCCTCTCAAGCACCACATTGACATCGAGACCAAAGATACCAATGTCAGGGTCGTACTTCATCTCCGGGAAGTCAGTGTAATCTGCTATGCCAAAGGATAAGTTCCCTGAATCATCGAATGACCATTCTTGGATGGTATTCTCTCTGACCCACAGGGCATTCTTCAGGAATTCATGTACTTTCTCTGAGTCTCTGATAGTCACCTTACACCCGATGGGGGCACCTATTCTTGTTCCCAAGTCTCTGTTGGTTTTCCTTGATAAGGTCCGAACAGGTTTTTGTTTTGTCAGGGATTCTAGGACCTTTTCAGCCAGAAGGAGTCTGTTGCCACCCTCTCCGACGCCGATGTTCACCGTGACCTTTGTGATCCTTGGCTTTAGCATTGGGTTTGATTCTGCACTCATGAAGACACCTCCAGTGGCAGGCTCTTTTTGTCGGGTATCACAAATGCGTATGCTGCTATAGTCCCAAAGCCGTCCAGCAAAACCTCGTTTGGCTTAGACGATCTCTTGATGTCTATGTTCTTTATCTCGGATGTCTCACCCACGTGTGATCCGCCGGTTAGATAGGCCGTAGAGCCTACTTCGAAACTGAGATGTTCTTTGACCTGCTGGTCGGGTATGGAAATTACCAGCGTGTCGCCGGTCGAGTAAACATTTGCTTCTTCCATCTTCACGGTACGACCGTCATGGAGGGTGTACTGTGTCAAACCGCCCTTGATCGTGGTTTTCTTGATTATCCTGCACAATTTAGTCGTAGCTGCCTTTTTTGTGATCGATCTGTATCTCAATTTCCCATTGGTGTCCAGTACACATCTGTAGTGTTCATCACCGACAGTTAAGACATCCATGAGTCCAACCGCACGGGAATGTTTCACCACAACTCTTCCGTCCACCATAACGCTTCTCGTTGAAAGTATCCTCTTGGATTCCCTTTGACTTCTGGAGAGCGACAATACGTCCCGGAGTATTATCCCGATCGGCATACACATTTCAAGAGGGTGTCCAGAGGGGTCTGGCTTCTGCACCCAAACATCCGTTTTCCTCGGTAACGGCCATGTTCTGGGCATTGTGAGTCTCTTCATGTGGCTGCTGCTCATTCTGAAATCCCTCCTTTTGCTCGCTCAAGAATCCTGCTGATTCGTAGGGGATCGGTGTCATCAAGTGAAACTACGACTATGTTGGAGGCATGAATTGGAAGTGGCTCTTCTTTCCCGTCTGCTGTTGTGATTGAGACCCCGTCTACGTGTACTGTGCCCGACCCAGTGTTGACCTGAACTATTTTTGCCCTGATTCCACTTTTTCCTCTTGCCTGTCCGAGTCTTTTGCCGCGGGAGTCAGGCTTTGCGGAGTTCGGGCTGCCGAAATCCCCTCTGAGAACCTCGACTTCATCTCCGACTCGAACTGTTACTGTCCTCACACCGGCAAGATCAGGATCCTCTGTCCTGAGTCTTGATCTTATCCTCTTTCTCTTAATGTGAAGAGGTGCGTTGTGTTGTGCCTTTCTCTGTTTGCCTGGTTGTTTGCTTGACATATCTCCACCTCCTCATACTATCTGTTTGGCCGTTGCTGCTATCCTTGGCCACCTTTCTGCAGCTTCCCTGCTGACCGGCCCTTTGATATCGGAACCACGTAACTCCCCTTTTTCGTTGGTTATCACGCATGCGTTGTCCTCAAAGGAAACCCATGTGCCGTCGACCCTCCTGAAGGGTCTCTTTTGCCTTATGATTACTGCTGTGAATATCTGCCGCCGGGTTTCTGGTGTGCCACGGCGGACGGTGACTCTGATTAGGTCCCCTACCCCGGCAGCAGGAAGTCTCCTTGCAACGCCTCCTTTCCTGAGAACGTTCATCAGTTGTACGATTTTGGCCCCGGTGTTGTCCGCACAGTCCATTCTGGCCTGTGTTGGAAGCGCGTCGGTGACTGAACTAGATATTCCTTTCATTCAGATACCCCCTTTTCTATCACGCAGAATTTGATTGTCTTGGACAGCGGTTTGCATTCCATGATGCGGACTTTGTCTCCGACTGCAACCCCGCCGATGCACGAGGGAAGATGAGCAGAGTATCTGTGGGTCCTCTTTTGATATCGCTCATACTTTGGCATGTAACGTGTGGTTTCTCGTTCGAGAACCACTGACCCTGTCATACCCTCGGCAGAAACTATTTTTCCTTCTATTATCTGTCCTCTGACCCTCAGGGTCCCATAGAAAGGGCAGTTCTCATTTCCATCCCATTCCCCCGCAGGAGTGCTAACGTCGATTCCGATATCTCTAATATTTCCCATCAGCGTTTCCTCCTGTTTCTTCGAGCCACCCTATCTTCTGGTCTTTGGGTGACTTTGGATCCTTCGATTATGAAATCGTCTCCATCGAGTTTGAAGGAAATGATGTTTTTGGCGATTACGTGAACTCCTTTGGGGGATCTGACTCTCAAGGTACGTTTAGTTTCATCAACTATCATTCCTTCTAGCCCAATCAGGCCGCGGTCTGTGGAGCCCACTACGGTGATTGTCCGTGCGAGCCACGGTTGATTTAATGGGCTCATCAGCGCACCTCCACTCTGTAGCCATTCTGTTCCAAAACTTTGGCAGCTCTTTTTTTGTGCTCTCCTTGGAGCTCGATGGTTCGGCCCTTGACCGTTCCGCCGCTTGCGCACGCAGATTTCAGGGTCTTAGCAAGGTGGTTTATGTCGATGGCCGCGTCATCTATTCCGTCTACTATTGTGACCATCTTACCGTACCTCCTTCTTGCTGTTGATATGACTGCTGTTTGTTGCTCTTTTGCTATCTCCTGACATATGCATAATTCCTCTGGTAGACCACATAAATTGCAAATCCCTGCCATCTGGGCTCTACTCCTTCCTCTCTTTGTTGATGCTTGTCAACAACCTTGCTATGCTTCTTCGAGTTTGCTTAAATTCGCCAGGGTTGGATGAGGAGCCTCCCAAGGCTTGTTGGGCACGTAGTTGGAGTAACTCCTCTCTGAGCTCTTCGAGTCTGCGCAGCATTTGCTCGAGTGACATCTTGTCTATTTCGTGCATGGATAGGTGGCTCATATCACTCCTCCTCCCCTTGTTTTTTGTCCACATCCGACGAATCTTCTGTGTTCCATGCCACATCCTCGACAACTGGTGGCAACCCTGCCTCTGCTCTTTCTCTGATGATGATTTCATGCGGAAGCCGAGTTCCGGGGCGCATAATCCTCACTGTGCATCCAACCGTTCCCAGTTTCTTTACAGCAGTGGCAAATCCACTTTCCATGACATCTAGTGCTGTCTGCCCACAATACTTGATGTGGCCTTTCTGGAATTTCTGAACTCGGTGTCTCGCTCCCGTAATTTTACCACTCAATATCACGAGGCACCCTCTTGCACCGGCATCCATTATGTTTTGAACTGTGCCATGGCCTGCCCTTCTGAAGAACCACCCACGCTCAAGAGAGCTTGCAAGCCTGCTCGCCATAATTTGAGGGTTGAGTCTTGGTTCCTCTATTTCTTCAACCTGCAACTGTGGTTGGAACAAATCGAAATCGTTCCTCAAACGCTCATTCAACTCACGAATTGTTTTGCCCCTTCTTCCGTAGACTCTTCCGACCATCTCAGCCTGTATAGTTACCTCAGTTCCCTCCGGCGTCCTGTTGAACTTGAGTCCTCCGTAGCCTGCTCTCTCTGTTTCCCTGAGTAAGTATTCCCGCACTAGTTCCCTCTCGACATTGCGATGGATTGTTTTACGGATTGTGTTCTGTTTGGCCATAATAATCCCTCAGAATTCATCTTCCTCTTCGGTCTCTCCGAAATGCTCGAGAAATATCTCGAGGTTTACTTGATAGTGGTTTTTTGGAGTCGCACGGCCACGTGCTCTTGGTCTAAAGCCGCGTGATATTTGACCACGATGTGCAGCGATATGGGTGATTACCATCTCTTCAGGGTCAATGGTATCATAGCGTTGTCTGGCATTGTCCATTGCGCTGTTTATGAGGCGTATGAATTCCTTTGATGCCTTGTATGGGTATGCTCCTGGCCCCATTTTCCCTTTCCTGTGTCCGGCCATTGTGTTGCCGCCCTTTCCCTTCCTAGACCTTCTCGTGTAGGGGATTGCTGCTTGTTTCTTTGTCACTTTTTCTAGGTGTTCAATGGCCTGAACAGTCGTTTTACCTCGTATGAATTTGGCGATTTGATAACAGTGTTTGTGATGGACGTCTACATTCACCGATCTCGCGGTGGTTAGGTATGAGCCCTCGAGCAGTTGGGTGTAACCGCTTTGTGGTTGTCCTTGTTTTCTGCTCATATATCTCACCTCACTTCAACGCTACGTGCTTGGATGAACGGGTAGCTCCCACACCCGGGCCTGTGTGTTTCACAGATTTTCTTGTCGGGGCATATTCCCCCATTGCATGACCTATCATTTCTGGCTGTATGTCAACCTTTACGAATTGCCTTCCGTCGTGTACTCCGACTGTCCTGCCGACCATTGATGGGACTATGTACATTCCACGACAGTGAGTACGGATAAAGCCGGTTGTCTTGTCAAACTTGTCCAACAGCTTCTCACAATCCTCGGAGAGGCCGCGGGCGTAAGAGCGTCTGGCCCTTGAGGGTAACAAGGCCACTATACTCAGTGAGTCTGGGTCGTCATCCGGGGGATAAAGGGGCATTTCTCTCAGTTGGTCCATGGAATAGCCCCTCCACAGAAATTCTTTTTTGCGTCTTTCGGCGACGGTTGATCTTCTCTTCCTAGCTTGGCGCCTAGCAAGTTTGGGGGACCGGAAAACTTTCTTTGATCGTGCCATGATAATACCTCACTCCTTCCTTACCCTTCCTCGCCCGGTTCGGCTGGGTGCGATGTGTCCTACCTTCTGGCCTGGAGGTGCTGTACGAGGAACAGAGTTGGGTCCGTGAACGGCCTGATGGTTGCCGCCGCCATGGGGGTGATCAACAGGATTCATCGCCACTCCGCTGACAGTTGGGTACAATTTACCTCGTGCTTTGGCCCTTTTATGCGCCGCCCCAGCTTTCATGATTGGTTTCTCGGTGCGGCCATGTCCGGCCAGAACGCCAATTGTTGCTCTGCAAGATGCTGGCAAGTCTTTCAATCTGCCACTTGGGAGTCTTACCCGAACCTTGTTGCCCATTCTAGTGTCAACGAAGGCTGAGTTTCCTCCGGATCGCGCGAATTTACCCCCGTCCCCGGGTCTTGCTTCAACATTGCATACTGGAGTGCCCTCTGGAATTTTATCCAGCATGGTAACATTGCCGGGTCTGAGTGTGACTTTTGAGGAAAAGGCAATCTTTTGGCCAATGCTGATACCGTCGGGTGCGCCCATGTGGCCCAGTGTTCCATCTTCGAATCGTACCTTAGCGAGAGGAGCAGTGTGTGCTGGGCTGTGAACAAGGTCGATTACCTCGGCCATTTGCTCTGATACCCTGGGAAGGGAGTTCGCTGCTGGGAATCTGTGGCTGGCTACTCTGTTCTTGGGGCTTGATCCACGACGTTGCGAGCGAGTCCTCTTACCCATGTCAATCACCCAGATCAGAACGCTCCCAACTTCAACGCAGCTTCTTCTGCATCGTATCCTTCTGCTAGCCTCACACTCGCGTGTTTGCCAGTTCTTGTGATTTTCGTGTTTACTTTTGCCACTTTAACATCCAATAATGACTCTACTGCAGCCTTGATTTGTGGTTTCGTGGATTCTCTTCTGACGATGAACTCCAACCTGTTGCTGTTTTGTTGCCTTCTATCATCTCCGTCAGATACTCTACGTGCGTCGAGTGTCTTCTCTGTGATCCATGGCATCTGGATTATGGAATAGGGGTCTTTCATTTCTTTCACCTAATCTCCTCGATAGCCTTGGTTGTCCACACAGTGAGCCTTCCCAAATCACCGCCCGGTGCTAAGTGCTCAGCAGAAAGATCCTTTGCAGACACAACATCTACTCCTGGTACATTCCTAGCAGCCTTTGCAAGTGATCCCATATCTGAAACCACGAGGAGTACGGATTTGGGCGTCCTTCTCTTCCTGCCCCTCATTTTTCCCTTCCCTGCTCGTATGGATCTTCCGTTCTTGGCCCGGTAAAGATCCGCGCCGATACCAATTCCGTCCATTATGGCTACGAATTTTCTCGTGGCGTGTGAGATTGGGATCGACTCGAGGTCATGTGTCTCGCTGGCCCCATCTTTTTCTTCGACATAAGAATCCAGAACCACTGGGAATCGTAGAGCGCTGTCGAACTTGTGCCCTCTCAGTGCGACAAATTCCGGGTTAGAGCTTGCTGCAATCGCAGAATCTCTTGCGATCCTTTTCTGCTTAGAGTTCATTTTCATTGCCCAATCTTTCTCTACCATTGGACCATGCGCCCTTCGTCCGCCTCTCGTGTGTGGGTTTTGAGCAGCCGTTCTTTGACCGGTCTTTCTCATAATCCGTGATACGCCGCGGCCTTTGCCCCACCATTCGACTGAATGTTTCATCCCGGCTTGAGGAGCCCTCTTGCCCCCGTGATTTCTGTGACCGTATGGTTGTCTCCGATTAGCTCGTGAGGAATGAACTGCATCTCTGACGATGTCTTCTCTTATTTCGGAGGAAAACGCTGAAGGAAGTTCCATTTTGGACCCTTTTCCTACTGATACGGCATAAGATTCGGACTGAAGTCCCGCGTCGACCTCTGTCTGCGAGATTGTGTTTTTCAGAGAATATGTTACCGCTTCCATGTTATCACACTCCCTGCTTTGATGCGGTGCTGACGTAAGTCAGATCTATTGGATGGCTGTTCTTTCGAGGCCTGATAGGATCTCTTAGCCTGAGTAACCTCTTGGCCGGACCGGGTAGACTGCCTTGAACAAGAACGTAGGCATTCTTCACCTCTCCGTAGTTGAGGAATCCTCCAGCAGGAGTTATTTCGTTGGTTAGCGGGGTTGATATTCGTAGTAGTCTTTTATTCAATTCGGTCCTCTGATGGTAACCCATCTGCCCGGCCTGGGGTACGGTCGACCTGACATAGCCCGTACCGAAGTCACCAAGGTTTCCGGCTTGCCGTCTTTTCTTACTATTCTTGTGACTTAGGAGTTTAACACCCCATCTCTTAACTGAACCTTGGAAACCCTTGCCTTTTGTGATTCCGATCACGTCAATTTCCTGCCCATCTTCCCAAACGTCTTCAATTGTAATCTCTGCCCCGAGCCGTTCCTTCGCCCACTCAAGTTTCTCGACAGGCGTCCCACCGACAAGATTCAATTCCATTATCTCGGAAGTTTTGCTGGGGGATCCAGATACCAAATTAGGTTGAGTGGCCGCAATGATTCTTACCTCGATCAAATCTGCGGAGGTTAGGGCGTCGTAGGCTGTTTGGTTGAATCCCGTAGATCGTGATGGTATTCTACCTCCCCTCTTTGCAGGCTTCCTTCCTTCTGAGGCGTCTCTTTCTCCGCGAGTTGCGTTGGCGAGTCTAGGTACGATTCCTGGGGGCAAATCGTCTGGCTCGCACCAAACCTCTCCAGCAGTCCTGAGCCCATAGGGATCCATCGAGTAACCTCTGACTCCCAGAATTCTCATAGGGGGTGTCTCGACAACTGTTACTGCTTTTCGAACCTCCTGACCTGCGCTGGTGGACGTTGGGTTCGTGTTTTTTACCAGAACGTGAGTCATTCCTGCTTTCCAACCGGCGAAACCCTGGACTCGTATTCCTTGGGCATTGGTGTCTGGCCAAGCAGTGACAGTACCATAGGGGCGGTTAGCACGCTTGCGCGGGCTAAAGCCCATGCTTCCCCTTCGAGGTCGGTGTTTGTCTGCCATGTTATGGTCTCCGTGTTTTTTACCGGTTTAGGTCGCTGATGCGACGGTCGCCGGGCGCGTAGCGAAAGGAGAGGACCGTGACATCGGACCTCGTCGCCAGATTGGGCGACGCGGACCTCGGGGTGCATTTGCAGAGCCCTGTTATGTCTGGTACTCCTCGTTACGAGCGGCCCTGCGACCTGCCATTCATTTATGAAAGAATCGGATGCAGTGACTCATTCCAAACAGCTCTTCGTTCCATTGTAATGCTTTAGAACCGCGCGCGAAAGGAACTCCCTGCGATGATCCCCCACGTGATCCACCCCTTACTTCGCAAAGATGTCATCGAGGCACGTGCGTATCAGCTGGAAGGAGTAGCGGAGACCCTTGAAGCATCGACTCTATTGATTTATCCGACGGCAGCAGGCAAAACAGTCGTCTCTGCCATGGTTGTGGCTGAAAAGATTCACCAGGAAAGCGGATTTGCAGTGCTATTGGCACCTACAGTGGGGTTGGTTGATCAACACTACAAGACGTTCAAAAATTGGTTTTCAGAAGACATCAGGGTCAATACTCTGACTGGATCCCAACCCGCTAAACGAAGGAAAGGCGTATGGCAATCTTCGGATCTTGTGGTTGCAACCCCTCAGGTCTTTCGGAACGACGTTCAAAACGGCCTGTTGGATCCTAGTGACCTCTCCATGCTTGTATTGGATGAGGCCCATCACTCAGTCGGCAATCATGCCATGGGGCAGTCAGCTGACCTTTACGTCGATTGTAGTGACTCCCGCATCTTGGCTATGACAGCCAGTCCCGGTTACTCAAAACGGCATGTCCAAGACCTTTGCAAAAGGTTGGCCATCAATAGAATTCACATGAGGTCTTCCTCGGACTCCAGCGTGAAGAAATACCTCTCTGAATTAGATATCCTTGAAATCAGAGTTGACGTCCCCGTTGACTTGAAGAAATTAGCTCATCCTTTCAATGAATGGCAAGAGAGCCTCGTGGACGTGGAAAGAAGGCTTGGAAGATATGTACATGAAGGCAGGATAGGCTATGCTGGCCTTTCTGGTGCGATGGACAGAGCAAAAGGAGCTATCAGAAGGGGGGATGGTTCTGCATATGCATCAGTCTCCAGATTAGCACTAGCAATGACGCTCAACCACCTCATTAATCATCTACTATCCCAAGGAGTGGGTGCAGCGCGGGAATTCTTATCCAGAAAGGCCATGGGCGAATCCAGAACAAAGAAATCAGGCCGGGATTTTCTCAAAGATCACAGAGTTTCTACCCTAATGAGCCAGCTGGACGGATTGACCGAGATTCATAGCAAGATAGGTACGGTAAGAAGGCTTGTGGTAGAGAGGTTAAGGAGGAATCCAAAATCAAAAATCATCATTTTTGCCACATTCAGAGACACAGTATCGTCTATTCACAAAGCGATCGAGAACATTGATGATGTGAAGGCGCTAAAATTTGTGGGTCAGGCCAAAAAGAACGGCGTGGGCCTTACCTCCTCCCAGCAAATCGAAACGATAGACCTCTTTAGGAAAGGGGATGCGAACGTTCTGGTTGCCACCTCTGTCGGCGAAGAAGGACTAGACATACCATCTGCCGACCTCGTGGTCTTCTATGAGCCCGTGGGAAGTGAGATAAGGACCATTCAAAGAAGGGGTCGAACTGGCAGGAGGAGGCAGGGAGACGTAATTGTTCTCATAGCTGAAGGAACTCGGGACGAGGGTGCTGCGAACTCTTCCCAGAGAAGGGAAGAGGCGATGTTAAGATCAATCCATTCGGTGCGCAGAAGCTTGTTAGTTGGTCCAATTGACTATAGCGTTCTAGATTCGTTCTCGGTTTCAAGTGAACAGGGTTTGATCGATGCGTCTTCATTTATTCAGGAAGAAAGGGAGAGGTACAAACATAAATTTTCCATTTCAGACACCTCAAATGAGGGGGCATCTCCCCGAGTTCCTGAATCAGCTGGAGGGCTTGATGCCAAGACTTTCAGACCCTGGGGCCAGTCTGGGTTGGATGACTTTTGAGCCTCAGGTACTTCAGTCGCCGATTACTGCTACTCGTGTCTTGAGCATCGCAAGCCTCGTTGGGAAGTTGCCTGTCAAGAAGGCTATGTATTCGCAAAAGTGGATTACAGGAATGTTGGTGTTTAGACCTGTTGACCTGGACGCCTTTCCTTGATAGATGTCCAGAACCCCGTGGGACAGCGTGCAAGCGCTTATTATCATCTGAGCACCCATTGATTTGGCATCGGAGAGTATCGTTGCGGATTGCCTCAGAACGGTATTTTCCTCTGAGAATATCCCCGGTGTTCCTGCTGATGATGTCCTGGAGGTATATCTGATCGGCGTACCTCCTGAAGACTCTATTATCGATTCCATGTACCATGGATCAAAAATATCATCGCCGCCTACAAGCCCTTCCTGCTGGAGGTTCGGGCCATAATAAGGTCCTAGTCTGGATGATATTGGGTTCTTCACCTTCTTCAGGAAATTATCCAGCCCTAGATCTTCGACTATGACATGCAAGAAATGTCTAATTTTTATTGACCCTTCGAGGGATCTTCCAGTAGTTTTTTGCAGTGTCTTGTTGACTTCCCCCATTAGGCTCGGGTCAGATTTCATCATTTCCAAGTCCTCATGCAAGGTGGCTGCAGTCGTGGCACACGGGGTGATGATATCCAGCCCCAGATCCTCTGCCATGGACATGGTCCTTGCATTGAGTGTTATCTGCAAACGCCTGTTCGCCTGGCCCAATATACCTGCACCGCAGCTGGTTGCACCAGGCATGTCTATCAAGTCTACATCTAGGGATCTGCAGGCTGCACGCATCGTCTCATCCACCTCTGGAGCGCTGCTGTGGGCAACATTTCCGGGGTGGTATGCGTACCGAACCGGCATTCCAATTTCTCCTCAGAATCTGCGATCAAGGGTGTTAAAGATAGATACTACTTCATAGTGCTTGTCCACTCTCTTGTTGAATTGTTTGGGCATCTTACCAATTCCAGCTGGAGGTACTACCAGTCCGAGGATGTCGTTGACCATCTTACCACCGGTTCTTGTGAAACCGGTCAGCATTCTTGCTGTGACGCCGGAGGTCAGGTTCGAGAGTAGTCCAAGGGGACCTAGAACTTGCCTGTAGAGTACCGTATCATTTACTCTTCCGCTGCTTTTGAGAGTCCATGCATACCACCACACATGTTTCCCATGACGACCGTTGTACCCATTTGATTCCAATGCACTGGTTCTGGCTTCCGAAAGGGCATTTTGAACGCCTCTGCCGGCAAGGGGTTGTCTGGCCATCGGAGCTAAGTCGGTTTCAGCCAGTATCGCATCTGGTCCGCTCAGGATTTTGTCGATTTGTTTGATCTTCTTGTCAGAGGTTCTGGAATCGGACTTCTTGATCCAAAGGTCTAGACATACCGACGGACCGAGGTAGGAGTTAGCATAGGCTACAGAGTCTGAGCAGGAATGCAATATCTGGGATCCGAATCTGTTTGACATGGCATGTAGCTTCGTGGCTTCGACAGCACTCATTGGCCCGATAAGGGTCCCCTGATCAGTCCTCAGGGCCTCCCTTGTCTTAGACACATGCCAGACTGATGCTTCTTGTCTTTTCTTTGTAAGCGCACTGAAATCCACGCATAAGTCCCTTACAACGTCGTAACCGGGAAGTGGCTCAATTTTCATAACAATCGAACCGGGGCGCCCGTTGGAGAGTTGCTCTATCCGGGTGATGCCGGGGAGAGTTATGCGTCCATTGACGGATATGGCGGTGTTGGGGTCATGTGGAGCTCCGTCTGTGAAACACAAACTGCCGTCATGTGTCCTTTGGATGGACCTGAGGGCCTCGAGCAAGGTCATGTGGCCTGGGAGCGAGCATAACCAAGTGTCGAGTCCACTCGTTTTCTCATGAGGGTCGTACCTGAACACTCCCAGTTGAATTTCGACTTCTTCGCCGTGCAAGTCTGGGATGCTGAAGCCGTCTTCACCATCGGCTACCACTGCACCGCCATCAGCCATGTCGCGTATGGAATCAATGAGCTCTTCGTGCAAGTTTCCTGAGTCATCGACTGCCGAGAGCATGGTTAGGGCTTCAGAGGCCCATTCCGATGCTACGGCCTCATAGTCCACATCGCAGTCTACGCGGGCTGCCACGCGCCTTGCACCTAACTCTTCCAACTTGTTGTCCCAATCTTTTCCTGATTGGCAAAACAACTCGTATGAGGTGTCTCCGAGAGCGAGTACCGAGAAGGAAACGCCGTCCATTTTTGGGGCGCTTCCCGAGGAGGCGGCCAACCAAAGGGCCTCTGCATTGTCTGGCATCTCTCCTTCGCCCCATGTCGAGCAGATGATGGCGACTCTTTTCATCGACGCCATGGCATTGATGTCAAAGCCGTCCATGTCATGAACGATTCCTTTCAATCCATAATTTTCAGCTCTCTTTGCGAAATTGGATGCTAGTTGTTCGGAATTCCCCGATTGAGAACCAAAGAATATGTTCAGTGTTCTGTCTCCGGTTCCGAGTAAATCCTCAAGGCCGCCTCCAACGGCAATTTTATCCTTATTTTGATCCGTTTCGATCGCTTTTTCATCAGGGGTCTCTGGGACAGATCGGACTTCTCCTATTTTGCTTGGGTCGTAGGCTCCCGACGAGTCTACTACGGATAGGTGGGAAAGTGCTTCTGAAGTAAATAGTGCTGCAGGCTTATCATAATCTACGTCACAATCAACCCTAGTGACCAGCCTATTTGCTCCTTGTTTTTCGAACCATTGGTCCCAGTCTTTTCCAGATTGACAGAAAAGATCGTATGACGAATCCCCTAGGGAACATACTGCAAAATGGCAGGTGGTCAAGGAGGGGAGGGAATCGCCTTGGGCTTGCTGCCAAAGATCCTCTGCATTGTCAGGCATCTCCCCCTCACCCCATGTGCTGCAGTAAATTAGGACCCTGTTGTAACTAGATAGGTCGGAAATTTTTATTTCGTCCATCCCTTTTACGATCGGTTCAAGGCCGTGTGATTTGGCTTCTTTGGCGGCTTTGGTGCAGAGGTCCTCAGCGTTGCCGGACTGGGATCCGTAAAGTATCAGCAAGGGAAGTTCGGAGGACATTGTAATCACCATACCTTGCGGTTGTAATATGAGGGAACATATGGCGATTATTGAACATGTGGATCCTAGGGTAATCGAAAAGCGTCTGTTGCGGTGATTCTACGGTCTCGAGGGAACATTCCAAATCATGCTCTACATTGGATTTTGAGAAGTTTCACGGTTTCAGGAATTTGGGCTTCAGGATTTTTCCACTGTGTTTGGTAGTCGATCATGGAGGGGGAGTTACATGTCCATTCCATCAAACTCGCCGCCCATTTCTGGGGCTCCTCCCTTGCTGGAAATGACGTCATCAATCCTGAGTATCATAACAGCGGTCTCGCTGGCAGACTGTATTGCCTGTTCTACTACCCTGGTGGGTTCGTAAACGTCCCCAGCCCCCATGTCTACCACTCCTCCATCATAGACATTGACACCATACCTCGATTTCCCCTCGGAGTGGGCCTTTCTCAGGGCTATGATTGTATTTACCGGGTCCAGTCCAGCATTCTCTGCCAGTGTCCGTGGGATCACCTCCATAGCTCCAGCAAAGGCCTCTATGGCCATTTGTTCACGTCCACCGACGCCCTCTGCGAAAGATCGCAGGTCCCTGCTTAGCGCAGCGAGTACGGATCCGCCTCCGGTCAGGACTGTTCCATCCTCATGGGCTACGGAAACCACCCCTATGGCATCGTCGAACGCCCGCCGTATTTCATCAACTACATGTTCTGTGCCTCCTCGGAGGAGTACGGATACGGCTTTTGCCTGATTGCAGCCAGTTATGAAAACCATGTCTGAATCCCCTATCTTCCTTTCATCTACCTTGGCCGCTTCTCCTAGGTCGTCCTTGGATAGATCTTCTAGGGTGGTGACTATTCTTCCACCTGTGGCTTTTGAGAGGCCCTCCATGTCACTCTTTTTGGCTCTCCTTATTGCGAATATGCCGGCTTTTGCCATGTGGTGTTGTGCGAGGTCGTCTATCCCTTTCTGGCAGACCACTACATTTGCGCCTGACGATGAGATGGTTTCTACCAAACCTTTGATGTATGACTCCTCTTCATCTAGAAACTGGGAGAGCATACTAGGATCCGTGATCTGTATTTTAGCATCGACCTCGGTCTTTTTGACCTCGATGGCAGAGTTGACGAGTGCTATTTTAGCTCCTTCGACGGACCTAGGCATGCCTGAGTGAACTCTTTCCTTGTCGAGAATTATGCCGTTGACGAGAGAGCTGTCTTTGATCGATCCGCCTTGCTTTTTCTCCACCTTAACATCATCCAGGTCGACGAGTATGCCATCACTATCTTCCTGTGCGACGGCCAATACCGCCTTGACGCAAATATCTGATAGGAACTCCTTGACAGCACCTGCACTTTTGCCAGTAAGGGCTGTTTTGGCGACCTCAGTCAGAGTTTTTTTGTCTACTTCGATGGAGTGGTCCTCTATTAGCTCTATTGCCTTGTCAGATGCAAGGCGGAACCCCTCGCATATTACCGTAGGGTGAACGTTTTGCTCGATAAGATCCTCTGACCGCTTCAACAGCTCTCCAGCCAGAACAACAGCGGTGGTCGTTCCATCGAAGCAATGTTGTTCTTGTGTCTTTGCGATTTCAATTATCATTTTAGCAGCGGGGTGCTCAATGTCCATCTCTTTGAGTATTGTAGCACCGTCATTTGTGATTACGACGTCACCCATGCTGTCAACAAGCATTTTGTCCATACCCTTGGGGCCAAGCGTGGAGCGGACTGCTTCAGCAACAGCTTTGGCAGCGGCGATGTTGTTACTTTGCGCTGTTCTACCGCTTGTTCTCGTCGTACCCTCTTTGAGAATGAATATTGGTTGCTGTCCATTTGTCATGGCAATGCCTCGTATGTGCTACCGACACGACTTGACGTCATAAGGGCTGCCACTCGTTGGTGAGGTTCATTCCTGGTCCTCGGGTTCAGATGGAAGGTTTGTTGGCTGGCTGAATATTTCTTGTGCCCCGCCTAGCGCTGAGTTAGCTATGTGATCATGGATGGGCAAATCTGGAGGGAGGCCAAGTGGTTCAAAATTTGTGTACTCCTCCATAGGGCCGCCAGCTCCGCGCACGATCCTTACAGCCGTGAATAGAATGGCCAGTGCCCCTATCACACCAACAGCGATGAGAAGATAGTTCCCCAGAGTAAGGCCAATCTCCTCTACGTTGGGACCTTCATCCACGGGATTGGATTTTAGCATTGTTAGAGGGGTGCTGCTACTGGTTTTGTCAATGTCAGTGTCAACAAGCAGCGTCAGCGCAAATAGCATGGAGTTATCCTCAAGATTTCGAAGGTTGTCTTCGTCGATTACGAGGGTGACTTTGACTAGTCGAGTCTCATCTGAGCCCAGAACGAAGTCTCTGTCACTGGTATCAACTCGGGCGTCGAAGACGTTGAAGAATAGGTCAGACTGCCTGTCGATGTCGGCACGTACCAACTGTTCGTACGAGGGGTGAAGGTTCCGTATCGAGAAGAATAAGTCGTAAGATCCCTCTTCGGATATGGTGGTCATAGCTTGTTCTGGGAATATTTGGAGCCATCCTACGGAGCCAACATCAAAAACAGCTGAACCGGAATCCTCCACAACTACATTCCTCTGTGCCGCAAGGTCCGATTTGGCCACCATCGAGACTACTCTCTCGCCAAAGGTGTCCGAATCAAAGCTGTATGAGACAGTGACGTTGTATGAAGAGCCAGCAGGTATCCAAGGAGTCAGGTCGCCATCTTCCCCGCTCTCCACAGTGACATCGGTAAGATGATCAAATGATAGTCTGTAACGGTCCATCTGATTTCCTCGGTTCCAGACCTCCCACCTCAGAGTTCTCGGTTCATCGCCCCCCCTGTAGACCTCGTCCGACATATCCAGTTCGGCTACTTCCACAAGCTGTGTTGAGGGCACTGTCAGGGTCATGGTTGTCTGCACTTCATACAAGGGGTTTGACTGACTTCGTGCAGTAACCCTCAGCAAGTATGTTTCATTATCCACGCCATAGGGCATGGGTAACAAAAGGAGTACGGACGTATCCCCTCCGAAGGGGTCGATCCCAAGTGTCGAGGGCGTGCTGAGTCTGGCCCTTAAGGATGGGTCGGCGGTCACAAAGAGATCGTATGCCTCCTCTGAGTTGCCATTGTTGATTATTACTAGTTCCACTATGCGGGACGCGTTGTCCGCCGGAATCGTCCGCTCTCTGAACTCGGGGATTATCTCTAACTCGAACTTATTGAGCACCTCAATCCGCAGAACTCTGTCAGCAGGGAAATTATTGGGTGCCTTTCCGTTGACATCAAGCCTGAGGTCATATATTCCGGGGATGGCATCCTCGGGAACTGAGACATGAGGTATTAGATCGATTTCGTCTCCGATAGAGGTGAATATCGTTTCGATTGTGGCTCCTGTTTCATTGGACCATCTGATAAGAGTTGATGGGTCCCAGTTGGGTTCGTCAAGGTAGACGCCTCCGAGGTTCCAACTCCCAATTTGATTGCCGGTGTTGCTGAATGTGAGAGGAACACTGCCTGAATCCCCTGGATACAATTGAAGATGCGGATTGCCGCCAGAGGGATTGAAATCTAGGTCTATGAAACCGGAATATGATGGTTGAACATCGACGTATTGCACTATTGGCTCCCCGAGTTCAAGCTTTGAAGCGTTAGTCAAGCCGTCATTGATGTGTATGTGCCATTCTAGTGACTCGACAGTTACAGATGCGGGAATGGACAGATTAAACCACGCGGGCATTGTTGTTTGAGCTTTTATGATTTTAGTGACAATGAAAGAGTCTTTGTCGTTTGTACCTGGAGTATCGATTCTGATTAAATCAGGCCAAGAGGAGTTGGTGACTTCGCTGTAGATCCTTAGAGTTATGTCGACGTATCCGTTGTTTGTTATGCCGCAAGCTAATTCGATAGGGTCCCCAACTGGGATGACGGGATGAGC
Source organism: Euryarchaeota archaeon UBA552 (assembly GCA_002499585.1). Classification (GTDB taxonomy): domain Archaea; phylum Thermoplasmatota; class Poseidoniia; order Poseidoniales; family Thalassarchaeaceae; genus MGIIb-N1. The sequence continues at coordinate 124,508 of DAMH01000027.1, forward strand.
TTCTATCCCCTCTTTGTAATCTCCAGCGCAGTCCACGGAAATGGTGTATTCGGGGATCTTTTGGATAGCGAAGAGGAGGAAACCGTCAATCTCTATCCCCGGGGTGGCACTCGTGCCATCGCTTCTAAAGAGGTATGAAAGTCGGTATTCTTGCTGAGCATGCACATCTGACATGTCCCAAATTACCTGTTCCCACGAGTCATTGGAAGGCAATGTCATGTTTGTGAAATTTAATTCTTTGACATCAAGGCCTGAGACTGCTTGGAGTGTGACTGAGTCTCCCTGCCCCATCGCGCCTCTCGCGTTGGTGACTAACTGCATGGAATAAAATTGGTAACCGCGCACAACAGCGCCGCACATGAAAGCATCATGCACCGTACTGATTTGTGTATCCAAACTGCCGGCACCAAGTCCGTGTCCTGTATCACTGCATGCGGTATCGGCGGCCCTGAAACCTAGATGCAGCCTGTCAATCCTGCCACTGGCGTAATCTAGCTGGCTATTTCCCGATATCCTCCAATGTGAGTCCCCGACGGCTGATGTGGTATTTGAGTAGTCTAGCCTCCAATGGCCTGCGTCATCCGGGTCAGTGGAAAGTGTTCCGTCAGAATCGTAACCAGCAGTTAGCCATATCAAACCCAAATTGGGGGGATTGGGGCAGTTGATAACACCGTCTCCATCGACATCTGAGCACCACCCTTCATCCAGAGGGTCGTCAATCACGGCCACGGGAATTTCTCGCGATAGTACGTCATTGGATGGATCTTCATCAATACCGACTCCAGAATCTATTTCTACAGATACCAACAAGCCCCCACTCAAGGCCCCTTCCGGGGAAAGGACACTGTGAGAATAATTCGGGACATAGGTGAACGACTCTTGTTTGGCCTCTCCTCCTGTGAGGGTAACATTGGCTGAGAATTCTGCTAATGATATGCCAACTGGGTGGGTTACATTGACGTAGTAATCCGCATATTGCCCCTGCGCTCCTATTCCGAGTTGAGTGATTCTCACAGTTATGGTGAGGGTTTCGTCTCTTACGATGTATTCAGCGAGTTCCCCATCAGGTTGTTGCCAGATTGGTAAAGAGCTAGATGCAGAGGAAAATTCTATTGTCGTGACTTCGAAATCAGTCACAGCCCTAGCTGAAACGTGTGATTTTACATCTCCGCCTGAATCACTCAATGCAACTCCTTGAACGGGCAATATCAACGCTGCGAGGAGCAGGGGCAACACGGCCGAGCGACCAGACATGGCCCAACCCGCTGATCATGCCACAAATAGAGGTTCTCACATTATGACTGGACGTGGTGGGAGAGATAATCCCCCCTAAGCAGGCCCCTGAGCGGCTAAAGAGATGAAGACCTTATCCGTCTTGAACAATCCAGCCGGCTCTATGCTGACGCAGAACAGCCGCCACAGGGTGTTCTTGATGTTAGTCGTCCTGGGGCAAATTTCATTTGTTCCAATTGTCATATTCGGGCTTACGAGGTTTGTTGAAACCGGCTGGACTGACGGGAGCCCCTACTTACTGTTCAGATGGGATCTCATCCCCTGGATTTGCTCAACCGGCATTTTCTATGGAATGATATCGTTGATTTTGGCAATCGTGATGAGCGGTTGGATGCCCTCCGCCATTGCCATGAGGGGCGGATGGCTGGCATTCCTGGGGTTGTGGGGCCGCAGCAGGGACCCAAGAAAGATAGACAGGGCTTCGACAAGCCTATCCTCCAGCCCCTATGGACTACTCGCAACAGTTACTTCCAGACAAAGGGACCGATTTGACCTTATATTCGTCCACGGGGGCCTTCAGACTCTCGCTATACCGATACAGGCCGTCTTAATCGCTCTCCCGATTATGGCCATCGAATATCTCCCCGAAGGAATCGTCAGGGGCGATGCCACACTTGAGCTTGTCAGCTTGGTCTATCTTGTGTCCCTGTGGATTGGTATGAGAATCCAGGTTGCGTATTCTCAGAAACTTGTTGTTCCAGCTACTTACATGCGGCGATTCCTCGGAAGAACAGCGCAACTATCATGGGTGCTGCCCGTGATTGTGTATTGGTTTGTAGCGAGGACGATCCTCGGATTCTTGCTAGGTGCAATGGGGATCGACTTGGGAGATCAGACCATAGAATTCGATATCTTGATCCTGGAGGAAATACTACCGGTGGAGCAGGATGAAGCTGGAACTCCGTTAATTGATTTGATAGTCGCAATGGGTGTGCTTCCAGTTGCGACATTTACCACAATTTCCGTGTTGGCTGGAGGATATGAGATACCAGAGTGGATGGATCCAAATAAGTTGGTTGGGAATATGAGGGATGGTATGTTGACTGAGGGTGAACAAGCGCCCCTCACGTTTGAAGATCAGAATTCCTGAGTCTGGTGATCACTTTCTCCACGCGGTCCATACCCCTCTCTATCTCTGACGTAGGGATGGTGTAAGCGAATCTGAGATGCCCCTCCCCTGATTTGCCGAATGCCGAACCGGGGCTGCACAGTACACCCTCAGACAACATTTCTATTGCTAACTCTTCGCTTGTTAATCCCTTCACTTCTATCTTGGGGAAGACATAGAAAGCGCCTTTCGGAACGTGACAAGAAACGCCATCCATGTTGTTTAGTCTACGTGAAATTATATCTCTGCGGGATTGGAACTCGTCCCTCATTGTGTTTGGATAGTCTGATGCGTTGTTCATCGCCTCGAGAACCGCATATTGCATTGCATCGTTCGAACAAGCAGTGACGTAATATTGCATTTTGGTTACCTGCTCCATGGCATGTTTGTTCGGAGAGAGCACATAGCCGATTCGCCAACCAGTCATGGCGAATGTCTTTGAAAATGAATTCAGCATAATGACTTGGTCATACCCTGCTCCGAGGAAAGAAACATGGTCATCGCCGTACACTATCTTATCATAAACTTCGTCTGTGACGATCCAAAGGTCATGACGTTTGGCGAATGATATCAGGTCATCCCTTTGTTTTTTATCGACTGTCGCACCGGTCGGGTTGCTTGGGAAATTGTACAATATTGCAACTGTCTTTTCGTTGACTAGGTTTTCTAGATCATTGACCTGCGGGACAAACTCGTTCTCGAACTTACATGGATATGTCACCGGCGTTCCTCCGCATATTGTTACGTCTGGGGGGTACAGGGGGAAGTAGGGTTCCGGGATTAGGACCTCATCACCCGGATTCACGATTGCCAAAAATATGTCCAATAGCGCGTTGGTTCCGCTCATGGTCATGCAGACACTGGTTTCGTCCAACTCTGGTTCAATGTGATGCCACGTCTCTGCTATCTTTTTTCTAAGATCAGGCAAGCCCCCGGTTGATGTGTACTTATTCCTCCCTTCCAGCATTGCCTTGTGAAATGCCTCAATAGCGATCTTGGGTGGTTGGAAATCAGGCTCTCCGAGGCCAAATTGAATTGCATCGTCGCCTGCAAGGTCGAACATCCTCCTGATACCGGTCGGTTTGATGGCCTTGGCCCTGTCTGAGAAGCCCGCCATGTGGCTGACGGCGGGGGTTCAGGGATATGAAGTCCCGCATCGATTTGGCGAAATGACGGAAATGAATGGTTGGTGGGGGCACTGGGATTTGAACCCAGACTAGCGGGTTTCTTCCGCTCAGCACGCACCCGGTGGATGCGCGCTCTCGGGTCGCGACGGGTCGGTGCTCCAGTTGGTCATCATGTCCATCAGGAAACCCACGCGTCGTCATCCCCGTGCAACTGGAGCCCACAGTACTACCAGGTTATACTATACCCCCATTGGGTAGTAGGAGCGTGTAGCACGACCCTTATGATGCTCACGGTTCATCACATTGCTGTGTTTATGATCAAGAACAATTCCCTAATCGTCCACCAGATGCCCATTGCAGTGAGGCCTGTGCCCCAAACACGTGTTCTGATCCTGACAGACATTGGGCCCAATATTCTCCCAATATCCCCCAGGACCGCCACTATTAGTTTGATGAAAACTACCATCGATCCACCGATAACTGAGAACAACAAGAAGGTGAAAATGGATGCCAAAGAGCCGACGAGAAAGGCATTGGATGGGGCCAGCACCCCTTGCACTACCATGGTGGGTTCAGATATCATGAAAATGATACCAATCCAGAGACCGAGATGCAAGTCATCGGAAACCTCCTGCTTAGAGGTCCAAGGTTCTAAGTTGTCTGGGAGTTTTCCGTAGATCCGTTCGGATATTTCATCAAAAATTCCGATTCGACCTTTAGTGGACACGCGAAGACCCGAAATTACGACAGCTATTCCCATCACGATAGATGTTGGAAGCCATGCAGACTGACCCAAAAGGGCCGACATGATACACAGCGGTGCGAACCACAAGCCGAAGGTGATGCTGGAAAGCAACCATGATATCGCCACACCAGTGCCGGGGAATTCACCTTCGATAGGATCTCTAACCTCTTTTCTTCTTGGCAGGGCGACCAAGACAATAGGTAACAGAGTCAATGAAAAGGCAATGCCTGCCATATTAAGCAGATTTGTAATCAAACTTTTTTCGACAGCAGAAGATGAGTCGATTATTTCGGTGCTTGGCATAGTTCTTGGCGCCCAATTTGTTACGAAACCATTGTTGTCTAGAACAATTACAGCATCACTTGGACCGCTAGGGAGGCTTTTGCCAGCTGATTGAGTTGACGTGTCAAGAAGAATGGGCCAGGAATCATTTACGAGCATGGAGTGAGAATCCACATCGATAGCAAGCAGGTCTGGAGAAGTCGCAATCTGTATGAAGGCGATGTCATTGTCGGCAAGGCTGGAGGCCAGTTTGAAATCGTTGTATTGAGTGACAGCATTTGGAGAACCGGGGACAAATAGCCCGATTACGAGCGCATCACGTCCTGAAAGGGCATCATCCAGGGACATTGAGCCTCCGGAATGCTGCAGCAGTGTGAATGAGGGTGGGTGGTCCTCGTTCCTAATTGGATCTGGATCGATCGGTCCAAGTGAGTGCGCTGGAATTGAGGAGGCAAGCGCTAGGAGCAACAACACCCCGTATACCGGAGTGGGGAGAAGTGAGAACCTAAGTGTCCCCAAAATTCCTCCAATCATTACAATTGGAATCAAAAAAGATGCTACGCTTGAAGTCAAAAGAGGCTCTGAATCAGGATTAACACTGAATTTTAGGACCGCGTATGCCTCACAACTATCTGAATATGGTCTGTCCGACAGCTGAACGCATATGTCTATCATGTAACGGCCGGGTTCGATAGGTTCCGACAGGCTCCAAGTCCTCAACGTCGCGTTTGAGTCCCCAACGGCGGATCCATGAGGGTCTTCAAAATGATCTATTCGACTTTCCTCGTCATAGAATGAATGAACCATGTCCGCCCAATCTTCGTATGGACCGACCACGTCCACGGTCTGAGTTGAATAATCAGATTCGCCCCACGGGGATGAAGGGTCAAACTCTATCCTTACAATTCTGTTTGGATCGACTGTATGCTCCAGTGCAGGGGATAACACATCTCCCTGGATTATTATTCCTGAGTGGGCATCAAATGTGCCCCAATACAAGTGGCCTGTCTGGACGCACTCATGAACAACTGAAACTTCTAGACTGATTATGTCGCCGGTCCCAAGACTGGTATTCACATTCTGCGAGGTGACACTGAAAAGGTGGGGTGCGACATAGGACTCATCCATAACTATGGTTTGTGTTGGCTCCTGATCCATTATCACGTAAGACCCCATTGTTAGAGTAACATAGAAAGTAGTGGTGGAACTCAAGGGGGTGCCCGGCATTATGTTAGAAAGCCTGCATGAGTCGGACTGAGTGGATAAACTAGCAAATAATTCCACGGTGACATTTCCTGTCACCCCTACCGGACCAGACAGGGGAGCTGAGGAGATATCGAACAGGTTAGTTGGGATGAGAGATGATGTTTTATCAAATTCGATATCTCCCTCAGGGATGCCAGTAACCATGGGCCAGTCCCTATCGATGGTAGCGTCAGATGGAACCCCACTCAGAAACAACCTATGCTCTTGGGGCAGGATCCATTCTACTCCGGGCCCCTCAGTATCTTCGGCAGAGGCTGAAAATGGCAGCATGCCAATCAGTAATGCGACAAGGGTCATGGCAGCCGCCCTCCGCATCTTCATGGCGTTTGGTGATACATTGAGCAGTTGAATTCTTGCACTCTGGACGTCACAATAACAACTGATAGCTAACGAATCCTGCCACGGCGCCAAAAGAGGTAGCGAGGAAATTCACAGAGTGTTTTCCCAAATATCCAGTATTTTCCAATGTTTCTCCGAGAACAGAATCAACTTGGCACCCCAACCAACCGATGGCTGAAATAATCAAAATATATGCAATTTTATCAGAAGGAAGAATGCTCGGCATCAGTCCGATTGCTGTGACGGCAATCAACGAGGACCCCAGCGCTGAACCCAGCATTCCAGTTGGCGACATTCCTCCATTCGATCCGGTTGGAACCACTCGTAGTGATACTATGCTTCTAGTGCGGCCGTCCAGCACACCTATTTCCGAAGCTAATGTGTCAGAGAGCGCAACGGCTACGCTGCAAGAAAAAGATATGGCGCCCCAACCGGGCTCTCCCATGGTGTGGTGTAGAATCGCAGCAATTGCTGGTGCTCCTCCGTTCGCCAGAACATTACGCCAGCCCCTTGACCCCTCATTATCCTCGGCAAATCCAGATTCTTTCTTGATGTCATATTTCCATCGGGTTGCCACTGAGGCCGATATCAAAAAGAAAAGAAGCAGGATCAGCCAAGTCCAATGGCCGTAGAAACCAATGATTGATCCAATTAGAATAGCGGCGAGGAGGCCACCAAAGTCCAAAGCCCTTGTCACGATACACGTCAAAAAAAGGCCGCCGATCAATCCAAGGACAATCATATCGTCAGTGGCCTGCATTGATACAAGCGGCTAAACAAATGTGAATAAAGATTTAAGTTTATTTTGAAATTACCTTCCCTGAATTGGCGCCGGAATGATTCTTGATTTCTTTCAAAGTGATCACAATCACCGCCGTCACCATTGTGCATACAACCGATAAAACAAACATGATTGTCGCCACATCTCCCAGAGAGAGAAAACTCGAAATGGCGATACTGCTCAAGGAAAGAGCGTTCCAAATTGAGTGGCCTATCATCGCTGCCACTAGCGATATCATGATACTTCTACGTCCATCGTTTTCGTCCTGTTTGGGATCGATGACCTCCTGTTTTGTTCCTTTGATTGTCCAGTGGCCGTCAGAATTCCAATTTGATATGGCACTTACATCCCCCCTATATCCTTCAAGCAACCCATCACCGTCGAGATCGAAACCGAGGCCCTCAATCTTGTCAATCAAATGGATCTGGACATCTGCTATCTTCCGCGATGTTCTAGTGTCCATTTCCTTGCTGCCGAAATAGCCTCCTATTGCTGAGCCCACGATCGCCGTCCAAAGTGCGTGCGCGGGTATCGATCCGACACCTCTAACCAGCGTCGTAGTTGCCAAGTCGACCGGTCCTCCAAACAATGCAACGGCTATGTACTGTAGGTTCTCTATCAGGCCAAAACCGAGGCCAACACTGAAGCCTATCATAAACCCATTACTACGACCTTTGAGAGAGGTTGAAAAAATCAAAATGGCGCTTGCTTTACTCAATTCTTCAATAACGGGAGCGCCAATTGCAACTGTGGCAAGATCATGGCTGAAGGAATCCCACCCAGGCGGTATGAGCTCTGGCAATAGAAGAGAATTGAGTAAAAACGCAGGGAAGGCGCTCATCATCCCTGCAATTAACCACGCCTCAGCCTCAACCCTCTTGATATGTAATTTAAGCCTACGACCCGCCAGAGACCACCAAGCCAGTACCGGCACTGAGAATCCGACGAGCCACAGAGGGACCGACATTAGACCGAAGATAACAAATGACAGCAGGGAGTTGTTTGTGCCTGCCATGATCAATGATAGCAC
>DAMH01000027.1:132864-136688 GCA_002499585.1 Euryarchaeota archaeon UBA552
GTGCTATCCATCGCCAAATGCCTACTCATATTCGTAGGGATGGGAGTTGTAAGAGCAGGCATTTGAGGGCGATTATGCAGAGTTGTACCGGCAGGGTTGGGTGTCGCCCTCCAGAGTTGAAAGACCGGGGGCCTGGTTAGTTTCAAAATAAACAAAACTGGTGGGATGCTAAGGGTGCCTCCTGCGATGATCAAAATCGGATCCCATTGAAGAATCCCAATCGTGAGAAGGAGGGCCAAATACAACAATAGGAAAGCTGGGATTACAGTCATCATCATGCGCCCGTATATTCGCCAGGGGTCTGCCACTGCCGATATTATCAGGTTCCCATCGAGTGGAGAAACCACCGCCGGAGGAGCTGCGACATGTACCTTTCCGTCCGGCCCAGTCCACCTCATGATACCACTCCGTCGCTCAGAGCGCCCATCACTCGGAGCCCAATTAGCCCGGTCGGTGTCCTCATCACTGCGACGCCCCGGGGAGGTGGGTAGACATATTGGAACTGCCGGATCATGATGTTGTTCCACAAACCCCGCAGAATATCTCGTTTCTGATCTCATCTTTCTGCATAGACCACTCTCCACATGAGGGGCACGGTGGCAATCCCTTCTCGGATGGTTTTACCCTGGGGCCCCTCCTGACCTTTCGTTTTTTGGGGATGAACCATCCACTCTTTGGCTTCTTTACCTTGGGCATACGTGTTTCAAACCCAAATTGGAATGGGATGTTCAAAGAACTTACTCAAAAACAGACCCATGCTTCCGCAAAAATGGTGAGTGCTCGAAGTAAATCCGTCATGTTGATATGAGGGATTTAGGGTTAACCTAAACGTAGAAGGGCAGTGGACGAGGAGGTTTTTTTTTCTCAAAAATCGCCCCCTAGACCAATTAGGTGATCAAATGAATAGTGAATACAGAACCAAAATATGCAATGTACTGGTAATTGGCTCTGGTGGGGCCGGACTACGTGCTGCGATTGCTGCACATCATGCCGGTTGCGAGGTTCTTGTTATCGGAAAGAGAATACGAAATGACGCTCATACCACATTGGCCGCAGGGGGCATCAATGCTGCACTTGGTACAGTGGATCCAGAAGACGACTGGATACAACATTTCGTGGATACATATGAGGAGGGTTACCACATAGGGGATCCAAGAACGGTTGAGATCTTGGTAAAAGATGCCCCCAACAGAGTGCAAGAACTAGTAGACTGGGGGACGCCATTTGCCAAAACAATCGACGGGGAGCTGGATCAAAGGTACTTCGGCGCCCATACCCACAGAAGGACTTGCTATGCCGGGGATTACACTGGTCGTGCGATATTGAACACACTCGTTTCCAAGGTAGAGGAATTGAATATACCAATAATTGACATGACCTATGTGTCAAAACTACTCGTTAATACTCAAAACGGACAAAAACAGTGCTTCGGGGCAGTTGGTTTCGATATTAATTCAGGAGGCAGGACTGTTTTCCTTACGGACTCAGTGGTCCTCGCTGCAGGAGGCCACACCAGGATATGGAGGCGTAGTTCCTCGCGAAGAGACGAAAATACCGGCGATGCAATGCGGTTGGCTCTTCAAGCCGGTTGCAAACTGGCGGACATGGAGATGGTCCAATTCCATCCCACCGGAATGGTTCACCCAGAGACACTAGCCGGTACTCTCGTTACCGAGGCTGTCAGGGGGGAAGGGGGCCGGTTGACGAACTCGGAAGGTAAGAGGTACATGCAGGATTACGACAGTGAAAGAATGGAGCTATCGACGAGAGACAGGGTCGCACTGGCCAATTACACAGAGATCCAAGAAGGACGGGGGTCACCAAACAACGGAGTGTACCTAGACATAAGCCACGTGGACAAGGAAGTGATTCTGGAGAAGCTTCCCAGAATGTACAGGCAATTCATGGAATCACAGATGCTCGACATCTCCAAGAGCCCGATGGAGGTTGCACCAACCGCTCACTACAGCATGGGCGGTGTAGTTGTAGATCCCGACACGCATTCAACGGGCGTCCGAGGACTGTATGCCGCAGGGGAATGTACATCCGGAGTCCACGGGGCCAACCGACTAGGGGGCAATTCACTTGCGGAAATTCTGGTCTTTGGCAAAATAGCTGGAGCAGAGGCTGCTAAATTTTCTCTCGATTTGGATATGCAGATGAGGAACAGGCAGGTCATCAAAGATGCGATAATTGAACTTGACAATTTGACAACGCCCGGGGAACAGCTGGCAAGGCCCCTCCAGAGAGCGGTCAGAGATATCATGTGGAATTACTGCGGGGTGGTAAGATCTGGAGAGGGGTTAGAATACGCGCTCAAGGAGCTCATGAAAGTGAAACATGCCTCAGAAGACGTGGATGTTCGACCAAGTGCGGAGGGTTTCTCCGATCTGGCACTGGCCATCGACCTGTTGGGCTCCATTGACAGCGCTGAGGCCACGATTCGCTCTGCGATCGCCCGAGAAGAAAGCCGAGGGGCCCACCAAAGGAGTGACTTCTCTGATACACGAACTTCTGAGAAGGTAAACTACACTATCCATCTCTCGGATGGAAAGCAGAAAGTGTCAAAATCAAAGGTCCGGGACTTGAATGAAAAATTGCAAAACGCCGTTGATTCGTACGAGGAAATCTCAGTCAAAGGTCGTCTTTTGGAGTGACTTTCCCGATGTCGTTCATTCGCAAAGACAATGTCATGACGTGATCCTGAGCCTTATCGAACCTCTGGACCGGTTGTGTGCGGTCAGAGCTTATTCGTATGATGACTTTGTGGTTGAAATCACTACTGCGCCGATTTTGTATGGATCCCCGTTGGAAGAGGGCCTTCTGTCTTCCAGACGTCCTTTCCAACCGTCCTCGATTGTCCCGATGGGGATCCTTATTGATGCGCCGCGATCCGAGACTCCGTATGAGAATTCGTGTATGGATTGTGTTTCGTGTAATCCCGTCAATCTTTCTTCATTGTGGGCACCATAAACGTCAATGTGCTCTTTGATATTGGCTCCGAATGCCTCGCAAATCCGATTCATCAAAGCCTCGCCTCCCACCTCGCGCATCTGACCGTCGCTAAAATTGACGTGCATGCCAGATCCGTTCCAGTCTGTAGCGCCCAACGGCTTCGGATGCCACTCAATGGCTAATCCGTATTTTTCTGCATTCCTTTCTGCGAGGTATCTGGAAACCCATATTTGATCACCGGCTTCCTTTGCCCCTTTCGCGAATATCTGATACTCCCACTGTCCAACTGCAACCTCTGCGTTTATTCCCTCTACGTTTAGTCCAGCATCTAAACACATGTCGAGATGCGCTTCAATAATGTCCCGTCCGAATGTATTCTTCCCTCCGACAGAACAATAAAATTGGCCCTGTGGTGTTTGATCCCTTGGAAATCCTAGTGGGAGATTTGTCTCTGGGTCCCACAGGAAATATTCCTGTTCATATCCAAACCAGAAATCATCATCATCTTCTTCAATTGTCGCTCTTCCGTTAGAATTATGTGGAGTTCCATCTGAGTTTAGTACTTCACACATGACCAAGTACCCATTTAATCTGTCTGGATCTGGGCAAATAAAGACAGGTTTCAGCAGACAATCAGAGTCGCCGCCCTCCGCCTGTCGAGTAGAGGAGCCATCGAAAGACCACATAGGGCACTCATCCACAGTTCCCCCGAAATTTTTTCTTATCATGGTCTTACTTCTCATGCTCTGAGTGGGTTCGTATCCATCCAGCCATATGTATTCAAGTTTAGATTTAGTTTCCATTGTTGTAACACAATAAATACGGCTTATTATACTTATTTTTACAAACTAAAGAATTTTTTTTATACA
>DAMH01000027.1:137076-280955 GCA_002499585.1 Euryarchaeota archaeon UBA552
GGTGAATTCCGAAATTGAACAGGAAATAAGTCTCCGGATGGAGATAGCATTTTTTCCACAGATAGCGGAAATTTCCTTGTCCGGATATGTAATTTGAGAAGAGGGACCCTATTCCGAGAATCTATCGATCAGGAGGGATAGGTACTCTTTCATTTGTAGGATCTCGTCCTTTAGATCTCTGCCCGGGATTTTAGGGATGTCTATCATACGATTTTCGGTCAATTTGACGAATTCCTCTATGTTTGACAATGCGAATTTGCCCTTTGATTTCCAGAGTCTGATGAAAAGTAGAAATTGGAAGTTGTTCTCTATATTTACATGCGCCTGGGTAGTTCCCATAATTCGGTCACAATGCCCGACGAATAAGAATTATATTACAAATCATTGACAAATTAGGCAGCTGTTTTTCCTTTGTGGTCCCCCTACCGCACATATTTGCTCTAGTACAAGGAATACACGAACCTCTGAGTTTGCTGCTCAAATTTTCAATTGTTGCCTATATATGACTGTTTTTAGGCTAACCTAAATATTCATAAATCATATTCTCTGCGTCCGGTTTAGGTTGGCCTAAAATGAATTTGAGAGCAAAGAGCCTTGTGATGACGATATTGATGATTGCCTCCGCTGTGGCTGGATGCCTCGGCGGAGATGACGGCAGCGATGTGGATCTCGATGGAGAAGACGGTGGTTACACCTACGCCTCCAACGTTGATAACCACCGCATGCTAATGGGAGACGTCTGCGACATCAAAGACCTCTCTGGTGGCTATGACTGGGATGGCGTTAAGGACATCTACGAGAATGGTGAATACGCCGAGAAGTCTGACGGCTCATACAGAACACTGATGGGCTTTGCTTCAGCCTCAGGCAAAAACCACGCTTATGACGCCTACTACGGTCAAGATGGATCATGGGACCAATTCGTCTCCGCTGCCATCGATGGCACAGGGCCCTTCGCAGGTGAGTCTGACACTGTAAGAGATCAGGCAGTAGAGAAGGGTATTCAGAACGGTGTTATGACGGCATACGCCATCCACGAGCTCAACGCAGCAATCATAAAGGCTGAAGCGGGTAACTGGGGACCAGACGACGCACAGCACGCCTGGGACGAAGGGTGGGCCTTCTATCACGGTCCTGACGACTCCGACGCGGACTTCGACGGATGCGGACCATATGCCACAGCGGACAAGAGAGCTGGCAACTTCGGAACAGAGGACGCTAGCGGCACTGCCTTGGCTAACGTAGCCACACTACAAGCAATGAACGACGGACTAACTGCCATGCAGAATGAGGACATGGATTCACTTGTTGACGCAAGAGACGAGGTACTCAAGAACGTCGTAATCGTGTACTCCCAAGCATCAGTTAGGTACGCATCCAAGATGACAGTGGACCTTGACGAGGACAACGGGGACTACGACAAGCACCAAGCAGAAGGACATGCATTCTTCCGTGTCATCGAAGCGTACGTAGCGGACCACACCGATGCCTGTTACAACAACAAAACACATGGTATGGCATACATAGGAGCAAGTGCCGCAGCCACATGTGACGCCTTTACCTGGACACAGTACCAAGGACAAGGCGACTACATGTGCTACAACACTGTAGTACACATGGTATACGCCGCGGGAACCACCGAGGAAATCTGCAACGGTTTCGCCTCCGTATTCCCAGGAAGCGGAATGCCGGGCTACTACGACAACTATGGCGCACAACAGATCAACAACATCTTCGATTTGAAGAATGATGGCGACACCACACTCGATTATGAAGCACACCTACGGGAGTATCTAACACCTGTTTGGGATGCTTTCGGTATCGAGGACAGCGATATCGGACAACTAGTCTGATTAGAACAAAATTAGTTGGCGGGAGGGGCAAAACCACACACCCCTAGCGATCAGTTACAGGTAATGCATCAAACCTGGCCCCTCCCGTCAACAACACCCTTATGATTCACCTCCCATTATCGTCCATCATAGACGAGACGAGGTATGGTATACATGAAACTGAAGAGCGCTTCCATAGCAATTTTGTTGATGGCCGTCGTCCTTTTTCCGGCCGTCAATTCTGAGGAAAATGAAACGGAGAATTACTCATTCTCAGGCAATGTCTACACAAATGACGGATTTCCAGCGAATTTGACATCGATCAAGTTCAACTCAATGCAGTCCATTTGGTCTTCAGAGGGAACCTACGACTATGGAGCCGTACCCTCTGGCATACACACCGCAAGGGCTTATTTTATGAATGACGGTCACACAGTTGTCTATCGGAAAGTTCTTGTTGACTCTGATACTTCAATAGACTGGTATGAAGGGAAGAATTGGGCGACTTTCAAGCTACTCGATGAGCAAGGAATGCCTGTAAGCGGAGAATCCGACGCGACCGTCGAGATACTGGAGACGGGAGAGAGTCTCACTCTCCATGGAGTCGTCAGTGAGCTCGGGCCTTACGACATCGGGGCTTACTACAATATCCGGGTAGATCATGGAACAGATGGTGGCCCGCACCAACACGTACACTTCAGGATGGAACCAGGGTCATCATCCAACCCGTGGCCCAATGACTTCGAGTTCCGACCTGGCCACAACAGCAAGTACGGATACTTGCTGAATCCCATGGGCGCTCCGGTTACCGGGGCGATGGTGTCCATCGGTAGCACGAGCACGGTCACGAATGATGATGGTTTCTTTCTCCTTCAGAATTTAGAGATTGGAGTAATTGAAACTCTTGTTGCCCAACAATGGGGCATTGAAATTACAGACCCTGTCTCGGTTGAAGTCAGCGCTGGCGAAGGTTGGTTCAACCTTACTTCGACACTTGAGCCAAGGATGCCTGTGCCTGCAGAATTTACCACACAAATAACGACGACTGCCATGGAACCTGTTGACATCGCATGGGAAACTGGCTTGCACACTGATTTCACATCACTCTACATGAACGGGGATCTCGTCTACAAAGGGAACAGAGAAAGTTTCCTTTTCGAGCCAACGGAACCAGGTACGCACGTCTTCCAACTTGAATCATTCAATTCCAACGGTTCAATTCTAGGAGACCGGAGCCTACAAGTTGTTGTTCTACCACCCCAATCTGCTTCCGATCTCTGGTCCTCGGGGATGAGTTGGAGTTACCATATAATTTCCACGCCTGAGTACCATCAAAACAAGACATACACTGCAATCGGGACTGAAATCGTTGAAGATGCATTCGGTGAAGATCTTGATACCTACGTTCTAAGAGTAACAGATGAGGCATATGGTGAAGGAGAAAAGGCATTTAGATGGGTAGATTCAGAAAACCTCCTGAATGTCAAGACATTTTGGTCCGATGCTCCCGAGAGTTCATCGTACTATCAGCAAGGCCACCTAGGTTGGCGATTCTCGTACAACGGCCTAACAGCGAATTTACTCTCGGGCAGCCACCCAGATTCACTGCATTTCAACCGCACCAATATAATCGGGGTGCCAGGACATCCGAATGGTTACGATGACACTCTAAACACAGTACAAATAACAGAAGGTGTGGAAATAACAACTCCTGCCGGTTTATTCACTACGACATACATCTCAATCACAGATGACTCCGACGGGGTCGTATCATGGGAGTTATGGTACAACTCAACTGTCAGGAACTATGTCAGGATCATAGACAGAATTCCGGGTTCACACTCAGACAGCGTGATATATGATTTGACATCCTTCGATGTGCCCACGGCACCCAGCTTCCTAACTGAGACTAACAAATTGTTCCACACTGACAGTTATGTGATACAATGGGCGGACTATCAAGGAGCCTCAAGTTATGATTTGTATGAAAATGGGGATCTTATTTACACTGGGGAAGAAACCAACTTTAGGACCCATGACAGGGAAGACGGCGCTTATGCCTATGAAATATCAGCAACAATGCCCAACGGAGAAGTGGTGCAAGGAGAGGGGATTGACATCGAAGTATTATTCATCCTACAGCCACCGGAATTCACATTGCCTGAGGAAACGATCACACACACTAGTGATGTTTCGGGAGGTATCCTAGTCGAGTGGTCTGTAATGACGGCACAAGAAGAAACAGTTTTGGAGAGTCAATGTGGCGTAAACATCCAATGTCAAACTGAGGTTGATTCCCGTTTGATGGAGGAAATAAGTTGGTTCCAAGTAACGGCGGAAAAAGATGGAGTTACTGAGGTTCTATACAGGGGGCCGGACAACACTATGATTTTCTCAGAGGAAGAATCAGGCCAATATCGAATCAGGGTTCAAGCCCACATAGATTCCAGAGGATCCACCTCCGAATACTCAGACTCAATTTTCATAATTGTTGACATTGAACCTGAAAGAACCAGCTGGGGGATGATAGGATTCGTAATATTCACGCTCATAGCAGCTTTAATTCTCATGAAATGGCGAGATGAGGTGCCCGACAAATGAATAACAAAAAAGGATTAGCAGGCTTTCAGACCATTGTCATCCTGATATGCGCCTTTGGCGCTTGGCAGATCGTTGACTCCGGCGAATCAGACCAGATTCAGGCCGTGATTGCAGTCACAGATTCCAACGAGGTTACACATAATTTTGACAAAGAGCCGGATAGGGTAGCAATTACAAATACATATGCGGCCAGTGTAATGAGGATGCTGGACATCAACACTGATGTGATCGTCGGTGTGTCTGGTGATTTCTATGATGAGGCCCTATGGCCTGAGTTGTCTCAAAAGGCAATGATTCAACAGTCCGCGCACTCGGAAATTGACTTTGAGGCCCTTCTGGATACTCAACCCCAAGTGTACATAGTCTTCGCCACGAATGGGATGGTAGACACAGACGCCATCAGAGCGAAATTGGAACCTGTAGGCATCACGGTCATGGCTTTAGACTTCTACAAATATGACTCGCTGAGAAGGGAGATTGGGGTCCTCGCTGAGATTTTCGGAAAGAACGATGAAGCTCAAGAACTATTCGACGAGTTTGACTCGATTGAAGAAATGGTCCAAGACAGGACATCTTCTATTGAGCTTGCTGAAAGGCCCAGAATAGTAATGGAACATCATGCATCCCTGACAAGAGATCCGGTCGTTCTCACTGGCACATCTCAATGGACAGATATGATCGAAAAGGCCGGAGGGATAAATGTCTTTTCGCATCTTCCAGGACATACGACCCATGTTGACATGGAGGCAATACTTGACGCGAATCCCGACGTATTGATGTTTGACGGCATAGTATTTGACATTGGTTTCAACTCCTACGATCCAGAAGATCAATGCGAAACTCACATGGAATTCGTCGAATCTCGTCCGGGTTTTGACAACATGCAAGCTGTCGAACAGGACCGTATGGTAATCATGGCTGGGGAATTCGCAGGACCTATGATGATACATGGACTTCCGGAACTGGCCAAGATACTACATCCTGACCTATTTGCTGATGTTGATACACAGTCATACATCGATGATTTCTTCGAGAAGTACCACGGTGTCGAAAAGATAGGTAAATTTGTTTGTTATTCATCGGACGGTTAACTGTGATGGACCCAATTTCCCAGAAACATGTTGAAGGATCAAAGAAGCAAATATCCGTAATAGCCCTTACATTCCTATTCACATTACTCCTAGCAGTGGTCGCCCTGGGTTTGGGATCTTCCGTTACTCTTTCCCTGGAATCAACCATCATGATAGTCTTGGGACTTGAGGATGCCACCGAAATTCAGTCTGTCATTATCTGGGAATTGCGGTTCCCGCGGGTTCTCATGGCGATAACAGGAGGGGCCGCTTTGGCGATTGCAGGCGCCCTTATGCAAGGTAGTCTCGGCAATCCATTGGTATCCCCATTGACACTTGGAGTGGCCTCAGGTGCAGCATTAGGTGCCGCGCTTGGAATTATAATTGGATTTTCGATTGGGGAGACTATGGATTCGTTAGTTCAATTTATTTTCGATATGATGGGAGCTTCTCCCCCCTTATCTGGGGCAGAAACAGTGATTGTAGCAAACGCATTCTTTTTTTCACTGGTTGTGGTATTTATCATCATACAACTCGGGAACTACAGGTCAGTCTCAGCTGAATCATACATCCTCGTTGGCATAGCGATCACCTTCATCGCAGGAGCAATCGTATCCACAATGACTTACTTCGCAACGGATGCTCAACTCTCCCAGCTAACTCACTGGTCTTTTGGAAGTCTGGCACGTGTTTCACAGACTCAAGCCATCGCAATATCTCTCATAGTGATTATCATGATGCCATCTGCTATGAAATGGGCATGGGATCTCAACACACTCTCAATGGGCGGTGATGGGTTCGCTATATCTACGGGCGTGGATCCTGCAAGCACCCGTAAAAGAATCTTGATTTTATCCGCCTTCATGACGTCAATTATAATCTCGTTCACAGGCTTGATTGGGTTCGTTGGGCTTGCAGCGCCCCACATGAGTAGACTTGTCGTAGGCAATGATTACCGAACGTTGATACCGTGCTCGGCAGTATTCGGATCTCTTCTTGTGCTTGCTGCAGATACGATAGGGAGAATCGTTATTGCTCCTGTGATTATTCCTGTTGGGATCATGCTGGCCATAATAGGCGGCCCCTTTTTCATGTACCTTTTGCTGCAAAACAGGGGGTTCTCAACTTGAATGATTTACTGGACATCCAAGGACTGAAATTTAGCTGGGGAGAGAATATCGTTCTAGAGGATATAAGCCTAAAACTGGGCGGGGGGGAGCTGGTCGCTGTTCTTGGTGTGAATGGTGCCGGAAAATCCACTTTCCTAAAATGCATAAACAGAATACTGCTCCCTGATGAAGGAACTATCAGAATAAACGGGAATGAGGTATCTGCAATGGACTTGATGGACTTGAGCAGAGCGACATCATATGTCCCTCAATCCGTTAGGACGAGTTTCCCCCTCGACGTGTTTGACGTTGTCATGCTGGGGAGGAGGCCCTACATATCTTGGCTAATATCTGATGAGGATCGAAAGAAGGTAAGCGATACGTTGAGCTACCTCGGTCTTGAGAAATTTGCGTTTCGTAGATTTGACAAGCTCTCGGGAGGTGAAAGGCAGAGGGTTGTTATTGCCAAGGCTGTGGCCCAAGATCCCCTGCTGTTTCTACTTGATGAGCCTACCAGCGACCTGGATCTCCAGAATCAGATTTCTACCATGAAGAGCATCTCGAGTATTGTTTATGATGGAACATTTAGAAAATCAGCAATCATAGCTATACACGACATCAACATTGCAGCACGGTTTGCAACAAGGATAGTACTTCTCCACGAAGGTCGGATAATCGCAGACGGGTCTCCTCCAGAGGTACTCACGGAAGAAAATATTGCAACGGTTTTTAGGGTGAGCTGTGATATCATAACTAACCACGAAGAGGGCGGTTACCTGAGGGTAATAGTGAAGGATGAAATTCAAGATTGAAGGTGAAGATGATGACGAAGGAACTAACAGTAATTTTCGGGACTGAGACAGGAAATGCAGAAGACCTAGCAGATGACATAAGTGACATGGCCAAGGCTCATGGTTTAGAAGCGAAAGTCATCAACATGGAAGACGTCGAGGTCGATGAGCTCTCATCGTGTGGCAGGCTCATCATCAGCGTCAGCACGTGGGGCGAGGGCGAGCAGCCCGACAATGCCCAAGATCTGTATGACGCGGTAGAAGGTTCAGATGACGGTTCGATGAGTGGTGTCAACTTCGCAGTCCTGGCCCTCGGGGACACTGCTTTCGAACTATTCTGCGAATCAGGCAAAGAGTGGGACAAGATCATGGAACAGAAGGGCGGTACAAGAGTCAACGATAGGATTGATTGTGACACTGATTATTACGACTATGTCGAGGATTGGATAGAGTCCACATTGACTATAATGAAAGACGTAGAAGTTTGAGGGTTTTCTGTGGCAGGAAAAGAGGATTCCGATGGAAATCCCAGACACGGAGTTCCAAAAGGATCTCGAACATCGAACCAAGAGCTCCTGTATGATCCCAGCATACCAACCAGCACCCATGCTGAACAGGCCAGAACCATCGCGGAAAAGATGTCAACAGCAACGCTGTGCACTATATCAGAGAGGTCGAGCGGCGTTCCTTACGGGTCCTTTGTGACCTATGCCATTCACAATGGCTCCCCGGTCTTTTTAATCAGCAAGCTAGCTGAACACACAAAGAACCTTGAAGCAAACTCTAAGGCGTCTCTGATGATTTCGGAAACAGGGGAAGGAAACCCCCTCGCACTGGGCAGGGTTACGTTGCTTGGCAGATGTGAGAAAGTCAACGGCGAAGATCCTGCAATGAGGGATGCTTTCCTCAAGAGGCACCCTAATGCATCATTTTACGTAGATTTCGACGATTTTTCATTTTACAAGCTCGCTATCACAGAAATCCGCTACATCGGAGGATTTGGCAGGATGTCATGGGTAGACGAGCCTGATTGGAGCACCTCTGAACCTGACCCACTGATCGAGGTGGCCGAGGGTATAATCGAGCATATGAATGAAGACCATGAAGATGCTATGATCATAATCTGCACGGAGTTTAGCAAAGCCAAAGATACAGTTGGCGCGACCATGACCGGAATCGACAGATATGGATTTGAGATGTCGGCTATGACGGGCGAGGGCCCGAGGCCCATTCGTGTTGCTTTCGAAAATGAAGTCACTGACAGTGAGAGTGCGCGTAAGGAAATAGTCGCATTGGTCAAAGTCGCGCGGAAGAATAGCTAACTAATTGAATAGGCTGTTCAAACATCCTTAGGCACGATCAATGGGGTGGCATTGCGGTCATCCAACAAAGGCAATCTAAGATCGGATAAGGTGGGTAAAACGTGCATTATGCAAGCATGGCCACATGCAGGAGCCAGGTAGTCCTCCCCTGTATCAGTCATGATCAGTCTGATTCCATCCCCAGCTGGTATCAGTGCGTCGATGGCCTGAAACTCCATCATCATAATTACCTCTTGACCTGGTGTCACGGTTTGAGGATTTGATCCACCGGCGTGGTACCTGACATCCATTGTAGCATGCCCGATTCTAGTGCCAGTTGCTAGATTTTGCATTTCAACAAAAACTTGGCCCCCGTCGAAACTCGGTACAGCAGAGAGTTGAAGGGTAACAAGGCCAGAAATGTGCATATCACGATCTTGGCCGACATCCGGGCATTCTACGGTTATAGAGGGATTTCCTCCGATACCGGGTATTCCTCCTCCAATGACAGAACTACCGCCTATGAATGCTCCATTGTTTGAACAGCTATCCAATTCTATGTGGTATTCCACTGAATCCCCAGGTGGCCAGACTTCTTCTACCCTCCATTGTCCGTCGCTCCTTTGGATCTGAGCATTCAAATCAGGTTTTGGCCCAACACCCTTGAGGTAGTACTCGAACCACTCAAAAAGATCCTGTGCCCAATCCCATCTTGTCATGTTGCTCAGAGCCTCTAGGCCATATCCGGATTGGCTGTTGTGATGTTTTTCCCATTGATCCGGATAATCATGGCCCCATTGGCCGAACATCCCTTTCACCTCAAAACCCGCATCCCTGTACGTTGAGTACCAATTCACGTCCGGAGGGCCTCCAAATACCTGGTGCGGATCCACATTCCAATCCTGCATGCCATGAACCCAGTATATACTCCCATTCCAGTTCTCGAATGCCTTGTCGATATGGCTTCTTTCGTCATAATAATTCTCCATGTATGGATCTAATTCTCCCGTCAAATATGTCACAGGACCAGCAAAAAGGCCTTCGACGATGTCAGGGCATATATTATCTAGATCGTCGAAGTTGTAATCCACGGTACTTGAGAAGTAATTCATGTGCATCACCTGTGACCTAGCTTCCGCACTTCCGTTCTTGTAAAGAAGGGGGTGCAAGGCGGTCGTTCCCGAAACCGGTACTATTGTTTTGAGGTGTTCGCTCCCCAATGCCGCGGCCTCCCATTGAGTTGCCCCTTCGTATGATTTACCGTACAGACCGACGTTCCCGTTGCTCCATTCCTGTGAACCCAACCACTCAACAGCCGAATGTATCCCTAGGCCCTCACCATCGCCTCTGTAGTCGAAACAGCCACTACTCTCCTCTGTTCCAAAGACTGCAACTTGAGCATACGCATAACCATGTGGAACAAAATTTTCGAAGATGAATTCCCCCCTTCCTGCACCAACCACGTCAGTGGGTGTTGACTCCGCCCCTTGTAGGCCATACGAGAAGTATGGTGAAATCACAGCAATGACTGGAACCTTAGTTCCCTCTTGTGTATTGCTAGGAAGCCAGTATGACAGGTGGACCTCTGCTGAGCTAGGTCCAGTCTCCCATACTTCAGATGTGTCTACCTCAATGGTGGCCTCCTGAACATCCAATGGATAGAAAGGCCCTGGTTCCATTACTCTACTAAAGGTCCCAGATTGATCCCATTCTAACTCATGCCTCTCTTCCAAGGACGGGTAAAAGGGCTCTTTGGAGGGGCCTTCGTCAGAATCCTTGCCCAAACATCCGGTCAGTGAGGGGGAGATCAAGACAAGTGTAACAGCCAGTACAACCGCCCTCATGGTCCACCCACAGAGACGCAAGCCAAAACCCTGACGACTGCCTGCTACTAGAAAGTGCGAGAGGGGCCCACAACCCTAGCGATCAGCATTGGGTAATTGCTCAAACCGGGCCCCTCCCGGATCCAAGACAGAAACGGGTTTGATTTTAAGTTAGCGCAAAATAGAGGAGTTGATTTTTGAAGGTGGGGGGCTCCTACAGACAATGTCAACAACTACAGATTACAATTTTGGATAAAATGTGACATTATTTCATCGATTTTGGATATATGCTCTCACTTTGCCTGGCGGTAAAACATCATCCTAGCAACACATTGTCCTTGAATTCTGGATCCCATTCCGATATCCATACAGTTACCTCCTCGCCGTCCAAATCTACGCTTCCTACCCTGTGTATTCTCTCGCACCTGACCAGTGCCTTTTCCAACTCATACGGTTTTGTCTCGTGTCCGAACTCCTTGCGCATGTAAGTGATTATATCTCTTGTATTGCAAGAAGACTTGTCTACTCTTCCCCGGATCAATGCAACTATTCTCCGGTACTCCCACCTCGAGTTCGTTCCCCTCAACCTGATGCCTCCAAGAATGCACGGTGAGCTTCTTCGCTATCAAACTCAACAACCAATGCCGATATAGTGCCGCAGGCCTTACATTGATACTGTCTACCAGTTTCAAAACCCATGTATGGATATACCTCAATGCTAAAGCATGATCCACAGGCACGTATTACCATAATATCCTCTCAATGGCATACTGAGATTAACCTTCGTTCACTGATCTGACTCAGGAAGACCCTCGTGAGAACCGGTTTACTTTCACATTCACACATAGCCTCACAGTAATTATTTGATACCTTTTTGTCTTAAACCAAAAATCCATGGGAAGGACAGTATCGACATGGAGGGATCGTATTGAACGTCGCATCGCCACATGGTCCGGATTCAGACGCACACTGAGGCTCAGTGACAGGATTAGTTTTGACCGACTATTGATGTCTATCAGAAGCAGGTCTTCGGCGTGTGGAATGGTTCCTGTGTCAGACGAATTTGAGCCTGCCCTGTTGGCAGCTTTGATTGAGTTGGATACAAGGTTGACCAAAGTCGAAAGGGAGCTTTCAGAGAATGGCTGATGGATGGATAATGGATGTCTACCCTGACCACAGCTCTCATCAAATGGTTGTGTGGTTGAAAGAAGAAGATGGTTCTGTTAAGCGTCACTTATTCGATTGGTCTCCGACCATACATGTCTTCTCCGATAATGAGAAACTAAAACATCTGGAAGATGTACTTGCGGGGCCAGAATACAGATATTTGCATGGAGGGATCGTTACGAAAAGGGAGGAGCACAGGATTAGGCACGACTCACCTAACCACACAGAGGTCTTGGCCGTAACTGTAAGTAGATCGGGTTCTGTGATGAAGATGGCTGAATCTATAATGGAGATGGGTTCATGGCGAGATTTCGAGATTTTTTCAGTGGATTCGAGACCTGCACAGAGATTTCTACATGAGATGGGTGTAAGGCCGTTCAGTAAAGTTAGATTGCGCGGGGGCAGGATCGATTCATTGCTCTCCGAGGACGAGGATGGTAAGGGGATGCCTCCTCTGAAGAGGGCCTTTCTGAATGTTAATTGTACAGACTCTTTCGGCAAAAGGACGTCACTTGGCGATATTAAATGGGTAGAGATCAGAGATATGGGGTTTGGAGATTCAGATCGAAAAAAAACTGTGCGTCTGAACATGGACGACAGTAAGAGCGAAATTGATTTCATATATGAAATAAAGAAAGAAATAAACCATTTGGACCCGGATGTGCTGATTACCGAAAAGGGAGACAGCATAGATTTTCCAGCACTTATGTCTCTAGCTTCCGATGGAAGAGTAAACCTTGAATTTGGTAGAAATGATGGTAAGGTTTTGAGAAGAAGGGGTATAATCACCAATTGGAGTTATGGACAATTACTGAGATCAGAGGCGTACCACGCTATTGAAGGCAGAAGTCATGTCGACTTTGGCCACTCTTTCATCGCCAAGGAAGGAGGAATAGAAGGTCTTATCGAAGTTTCAAGGATGTCGGGGATACCTCTACAGGATCTTTCTAGGTTATCGCCAGGATCTGCGATTTCAGCAATACAGATTAAACAGTCTATGGAAGATGGAGTCTTGGTTCCGTGGAAGAAAAATCGGGCTGAAGACGTAAAAAATGGTATTGATCTAATGGTTGCAGACAGAGGGGGTTTGTATCTTGATCCGATACCAGGGGTTCACAGGGATGTTTTTGAGCTGGATTTTACCAGTTTATTCCCAAGCATCATAGCAACCAGGAACATAAGCCCTGAGACAATGAACTGTATTTGCTGCGACCCCTTGGAAGCAGTGACTGCCAGAGACATATTTCCGCTGGACCCCCGTGATGCAGAGGTTACAGCCGGTGAACGGTTGACTTTTGACAGGGAAAGGGGGTTGAAGATCCCAGAGATTGGAGGGCATACCTGTGGAAGATTTCGTGGCTTCCTAGGTAGGGTCGTATCACCAATAATTGTCAGGAGGATGGAACTCAAGTCACTAGTCGAAAGGAAAGGTGACAGGTGGGACAGGAGGCAAAATGTGCTGAAATGGCTTCTAGTAACGTGTTTCGGGTATACAGGTTACAAGAATGCCAGGTTCGGACGAATAGAATGCCATGAGGCCATATGTGCATGGTCAAGAGAAATTCTTCTCAGTGCTAAGGATCTTGCAGAACGGGAAGGTTGGACATGCTTGCATGCAATAGTCGACTCCATGTGGTTGGTAGATGACTGGGGGAGAAGCAAACAAGCCCAGCAAGAGTCGATAAGTAATCTAATGCTGATGATAGAAAGCAAGAGCGGCATACCCATAGAGATGGAAGACCTATACAATTGGATTGCCTTCATCCCGAGCAGAAACACCGGCACTCCATCTCTGACCAAGTACTTCGCACATGGGAGAAAAGGTTGGAAGATAAGGGGGATTGAAATTCGCCAACACTCTACCTGCAGATGGGTGAGTAAGATTCAGAAGGAGATCTTAGAGCATGTGAGATCGGACCCTCAAGACAGGGTACTAAAAAACTCAATTCGCACATATTTGAGGAGTCTGAGTGAGATGAAGAGAGGAGTTGTCCCACTTTCTGAATTAATAGTATCAAGGAGAGTGAAGAAGACGATAAGAGAATACAAAGTAATCAATCTCACTGTCTCGGCGTTGATGAGAGGGGAGATGCTGGGCCAGGATAACCCTCCTGGAAGGAAGATTCATTTTGTCGTGATGGACTCAAAAAAGGGAATACCTACTGAAAGAGTAAGGCTAAAGTCCGAGGTGATTTCTATTTCCAATCTGGAAGGAAAAACAAGGGGGGATGTGGTTTACTATGAGGCACTGGCCCGTCGTGCTACGCTTTCCATATTATCTCCATTTGGAATTTCTGAGGATTTGTTGTCGAATGGTGGCCGGGTGCAGACGAGGTTGGATGAATGGATGACGGGGTGAAAGTCATTCAGGGTAATGCAGTGCTGAAGATTTTGAATTGGGCTGCATGAGATCTCCAGGTTATGATGCGTAGCCACGACGTCTGTCCCGTTATATGAAAAAACAGACACCCTCTCATCGGCATATTTTCTCATTTTGTTAGAAAGGCCCCCATAAATTGCAGATTTTCCTCCTGAGGTCATCGTCATGAGTATCAAGATGTTTTTGCATCGCGATAACGCATTGATGAGACTGAGGCACTCTCCCAACATAGCTTGGCCTTCCGACCTCCTAACCTGCGTGTCTGCAAACATACGGATTAATTCAGTTATAAGCACCAACCGGATGTTACGATGGTTATCCATGGAATTCACATCATTCTGAGCTCTTCTGACTAGATCCAACATCTGGTGTGCAGTGAATGCTCTACATCCCTGTAGCAGACGGAGATCGTTTGAAGATCCGCTTTTCCTAGTCAAAATAGGGATTATTTTAGATGGATCCAGTAACATACCCCCATCGATCCAGTGAACCGGCCTACCGGATGATATCTCGCTACAAACCATCTCCATGGCGATTGCATGTGCTTGGCCATTGCTGCCCTCAAGCAGCATGGTGTTTCCAGTCACGGGTGCGGGAAAGGTCTTCGAAAGCGCTTCCACGCCCCATGGGACGATCGCCGTATCCGAAATCATAGGAAGATCTTGTGAATCGGGGGTATGATTATCTTTTCACATTTGATTGTATAATCTCCCTGTATAGACTACCGCTCGGCCTCATTATTCTGACTTGATTGCTGCGGTCGACCTCGTAAAGTCCAAATTTCATTTGATAACCCTCGGCCCATTCGAAATTATCCATCAGCGTCCAATGATGATAAGATCTTATGTCATACCCTTGCCTAATAGCATCTGAGACTATCCAGAGATGCCTCGCAAGATGTTGGGGGCGTAGCGAATCGGATGCGTCGGCCACTCCGTTCTCAGTTATTTCAATCGGAACGGAGTATGCCGCTGCATGTCTGATTGCTCTACTTAGGCCCTCTGCATATTGAGGGTAGCCAAACTCTGTCAATGTCTCATTTTCCCTTTTAGCGAACTTCAGCTCGCCAGCAGTGGGTATGAAAAGACCCGTTAGGAAATGAGTGTAGTAGTTTAGGCCGATGAAATCTAGTGAGTTTTTCAAATTGGGGATAGTCGCGCCCAGCATCCTACCCGTATGAATACCCCTCTGCCAACTGCCATTCCAAAGCCAGTCAAGGGCACGTGCTGCTGCCCAATCTATCGGGCTCCAACGACGAAGAGGGTCGAAATGGGTGATATTTTTTGCCATGCCAATGCGTACATCAGGATTCCTAGATTTAAGAGAATAATATACCTCTGCGTGGGCATGCATTAAGTTCCTCATGACTGTAATTGTCTTGCCAATAGATCTTGACCCTGGAGGAAACTTACCAAGAGTGTAACCCATGGATGAGAAGACCACTGGTTCGTTTATTGTACACCAGACGTCCACACGATCAGAAAGGGTGTCGAAAACGCGCTCGCAATATAAACGGAAATCAAGTATGTTCTCTTTTTTAGAGAAACCGCCCTTTTTTTCCCACCATTCAGGGTGAGAAAAATGGTGCAGTGTCACGACAGGTCGTATCTCCCGCCGAATCAAATCATCAATCATCTCTGAATAGACTTGGAATGCCGCTGGATCCCATCTGCCCGGGCTGGGCTCCAATCGACTCCATTCTATCGAGAGTCGGTACGATGTCACGCCGAGCTCCGTGAGTAAATCATAGTCCTCTCGCCATAGATTCCAGTGGTCACACGCAATCCCGCTCTTTTCAAGACCCTCGGACTCCTCGAATGACGACCAATTGTTACGAAGGTTGCCTTCAACTTGATGTGCAGCTGTCGCGACGCCCCACAAGAATTCAGGTGGAAAGGTAGTTGATTGGAGGTCTATCTCTGACCAGTCTAAATGTGGCTCAGGATACCTTCGTCGGAGATAGAGAATGGTGAGCACCAACAAGACAGGAGTCACAATCAGCAGCGATCTCAACATAGACGTCCCATTTCTGAGAGTAAGAAGTATTTGATGAATGTCGTGGAGTAAGGGGCTAATGCCTCTCACTCGGTATCCAGCCCCCAATCCATAGAGCGGCTGTGATTAACGCAGCTTGTATTAGGCCTCTCAAGATGTGTCCACGAGTTGTGAGTGTCGTTCCTCCGATTTGTATATCATTAACCCACATATTCAGATTCGCCCAGTAAAGCAAAATCAACATGATGGCCATCCCTATGGCTGCACTACTTCTAAAACGTGGAATGATAATCATCATCCCAAGCAGAACCTCAAATGCCCCGCTAGCGTAGACCCAAAATCTGGCGTGTCCCAAAATCTCAGGAACAATTGGCTCAAACCAATCAGGATCTATAAAATGCTTGATACCGATCCAAATGAATGGAATGCCGTAGATCGCTGCAATTGCATTTTCTAAGTTTTCATTCATTTCATATTTCCTCGACGTTGTTTGGATCTAATCGTCAGTTTTTACTTAAGGTGTGCTTTCCTCAAGGTTGTTGTAAAACAATGGTGGGCGATACAGGATTCGAACCCGTGTCACCGGCTTAGAAGGCCAGCATGATATCCAGACTACACCAATCGCCCGACACACGATGGCGTCCTTCGTTTGAATCCATCTCTGCAAAGATGGAACAATATGCCTCTAAATCGAACTTAGGGGAAGGAGCGGAACTACCTTTGGTTAGCCTCATTTGTCATTTTTGTATTTGATTTGTTCATGACAGGTTTGAGAGGGATTAAGGTTGATGCTTTGAGCCTAAAATCATCATATTCCAGAGTGGACACGCATTCTTCTGTACCAAGGGCCGACGACTGGATGGTCTGATACGATCTCAAAGCCGTGGAGTCCATCCATGGACCGAAGAATCCCGAAATTAGCGTAATCCGCTCCATTGGGTTCCTTTTCTCCAAAGTAGTCCCCTGTAATAGCCTTCGACATTTTATCCAATTGGAATTTTAAATTCTCTTCAGGGGGGAGTTCGAACATGTTCGCCCTTACTTTGCCTACACGCCACATAATTACTGCTCCTAACCATTTATTGATTATTCTGGCTGGAAGTGAAAAGTTGTCGACCTTGGTAACGTAGTCCAAAGCCTGAACTGATGTTTTGTATGTCGTGTATATCACTGCAACAATAGATTTTCCTAGAACGGCATTCGAGAATTCCATCCACTTATCCTGATCGGGGTCTTCGCCCATCCTCGGGAATGAATTCGAGTTTTTTTGATCAATATAATGCACTATGTAGTTTGAGTCGGTGACCTGTGTCCCGTCAGAATCAACGAAAACAGGGACTTTTCTCCAATCAGACCACTTTAATTGGGTTTTGAAAGTAGGGTCAACTTCGACTTTCGAGTATTCAATGCCCATGGACCCCAAGATGGCCTTAACTTTGAAACAAAATGGGCACGTTTCAAAACAGTACATTGTTGGAAGGCCGCCAACTATCCTTTCCGGGGCCAATTCCTCCTGAACCCCTGATTTTGGAACGATATTATTGTGCTGCCGCATGTTTGTCAAATTGGGCCAGCATTTGTTAATCCATCGTGTGATATTTGTTTTTTATAATGTGAATAACTAGGTGGTTTATTTTACAATAGGTTATATTTTGTGTGGTTTGACAGCAAAGCATGCAGACCGGTATTTGCGATGTTTGTGGAATTTTGACCGATGTCAGCTCTCATGTGAGAGGGATGGTATGCGATATCCCCCAAGATCACCAATCGGTCGACACAAGTAAAGTGAGAGTTTGCAGAGATTGCTACGACATGAAAGTCATCGAGACCCAGATTGAATACTGGAAGGACCATATCTCAGAGGAACGAACGAGAAGTGTCTGACAATATCCGGCCATCACTCAATAGTCTGAACATTCCCTAAAATTTCATCCAAGGAGGATCAGACTAACCTGCATTACAGCAGCGCCAAATATCGCACCGACAATCATGTGTCTCGGTCTTTCCTGGGCCCATGCTTGAGGAATCAGCTCTTTGTATGCGACAACGGTCATTATGCCCCCTACGAACGCGAGAGATGAACCAACGATAAATGGGCTCAATATCGGCCCCAAGACCAATAGGGCAAATATTGCGCCCAAAGGCTCGGTCATACCGGTTCCCATGGCAATCAAGGTGGCTTTCAAACGGCCTCCCCCTCCAGCCTTTATAGGAGCTGCAACTGCTATTCCCTCAGGTATATTATGCAGTGCTATAGCGGCCATGAGGACAAGCCCATATTGTGCAGATTCAAGGACCGCTACGCCGATGGCAAGACCCTCTGGAAAGTTATGAATCGCCAGTGCAATTGCGGTGAGT
The DNA here is from genome assembly GCA_002499585.1 of Euryarchaeota archaeon UBA552. Lineage (GTDB taxonomy): Archaea > Thermoplasmatota > Poseidoniia > Poseidoniales > Thalassarchaeaceae > MGIIb-N1. The sequence goes on from DAMH01000027.1 coordinate 155,504, forward strand.
ATCCCTGATTTGTATAATTTCTTTTCACGGGAAAGTTCTTGATTTTCCTCGTCTCTAGAATTGTACAGGCTAACAGCATATACAGTTGCCATTCCGATTACAAAGAAACCAGTTATTGACATGAAGCCGAATTCCAATGCCTGTTTGAACCAAAGATCTGCGACAGAGACGAGCAACATCACACCAGCAGCCATGGCAAGTAAAAAAGCCATGAACTCAGGAGTTATTTCCCTCATAATGAAGACAATCAATCCGCCAATTCCTGTTGCAAGGCCAGCAAGAAGAGCGATGATGAATGGGAAAACCCATGACTCAGACTCGCCCTCAAATCCGGGTACTTGTAACAAAGGTTCACTGTTTATTTGATATCCTCCCCGATCTAAAATAACATGGAGGGCTATCTCCACAGTCAATCCTAGACCTTCCCTGTTCACGATTGATGGGACATCACTGTTTCTGTGATACTCACCATATTCCCATCCAAAAAATGCGATGGTATCGATATCGTGTTTGTTGAAAGATCTATGATCACTGTTAACACTATGATCGTTAAGAGAGACTCCAGCAGTGTATTCAGACCACTTTGTGTCTCCTAGTGTTGATTTTCTGACTCTCTCAATTAATTCAAGTAGATCCTGTTCTGAGGTCTCAATCCCCAGGGTTCCGAGGCCAATTGAAGGGTCTAAATTTGTCGAATCAAGGTTTATGTAGAGATCTATTTCGTCAGTGTATCCTGAGTTTTCTTGAAGGAATTTTTGACTGCCGAGCATACCTAATTCTTCTCCGCCCCAAGTGATGAATGTGACTGTTGACTCCGGTTTCATGTCGACCATGTGACTAGCGACTTCAATCAAATGGGATACTCCAACGGCATTGTCAACAGCACCAGGGCTGGTGTAAACGGAATCATGATGTGCTCCGACCAGTATTTCTCCATCAGCTGACCCTTGAACTTCTCCCTTTACGATTTTGAGTTTCCTTGTACCAACGTTATTCCCCTCCCAAAATCCATCCAGAGAAGCATGCAGAAGAGGGTCTGAAGATGCCTGCTCAATATAGTCGTGAAAAGTATTAGCAACAGCCTCAGAGATGTATATGTAAGGTATCAAAAGGTCAGAGTATTGTCCTCCGTAGGCTTCTGGAAATGGTACGGTATTCCCCTCTTCAATGACTGTAACTGACTTGAATGGAGGGTTTTCAACCCCTACGGTGTAGACCATGACTACACCAGCATTGCCATCAATGGAATCTCTGTAGATATCCGCGAGGCTCCTGGATCCGTCTAACTCTATCATTACTGCAAGATCCGTTAAGTCCCCTGCGTCCGCAAAGGTCTGTTCTGATCCGTTTCCTAGGAAAGTCAGCATGTTGTCATGTTTATGATTGGATCCTGAATAACCAAGATAAGTGAAGGCCTCCATGTGATTTAAGTCGCCAGTTTCATCCACGGCAATCCTAGCAGTACCTGCCGTCCCATCAGGTAATCCCGGTATATTTTGTGCACCTTGTTCCAACTGTGCATGCATCAATATCTGGTGCTCGTCCGGCTCGGCATCTACAAACCATGAGCTTAAGAAATCATATTCAATCACCTCTACGTTCACTAAACCGATTTCAGTGAATCGCTGGCTGATATACTGCGAGGCTAAATTTTCACTTTCCGAGCCCGAAACCCTCGGACCGAATGAGGTGATTTGATCGATATCGTTCATCATACTTTCCTCATCCACACTGAAACTAACCTCCTCCCCCTCATGCCAAATGAACTCATAACACAAACAAGAAATGAGGATTATCGCCGATATCACCCCAGTCCGATTAAGCAGGGTGTCGGACGAGGATCTCATATCGTATTGGTGAGGGATTTGATTCATAAATTTAGGGAGGCCTAAATGCAGAAAAAACGAGGAAAATACATTAAATTAAAAATTTCATAATTACATTCACTGTTATAGAGGGAGATCTATCAAATTCTGGTTAAGTCCCATCAAACAACATTTTTCCGATAAAAAATGATAATGTAGCATTCACCTTGCGCGACAAACATGGTCGGCAGGGCATTGGAGGGGCTTACCTCAAAAGATGCGAAGTTTTCAAAATCCCAGGTCGTTGTTGGAACTTTGTCGCCACCAGGTATTATGGCCATAGCGATTTTCTTAGATTCCAAAATAATTGTCGGGCTCTACCTGTACCTATTTCACTGGTTATTCTTACTAACCAGCATGAGGTTTGGTTTGAGAGGTGTGGCTCTAGGGTGGCTTTTGGGCACAGCACTGATGATCTTTATGCTCCCTTTAGTAGCGATTGAGGTATTCTTAGAGTGACGATCAAATTGCGAGAAATGCGATGTTGGATAAGAGGATCATCAGCGTGAATGACACACTGATTCGATGGAGGCTATCAAATAATTTCTTGTTACCCTCATCAGATGCCCTATTGGTTGCAGGGATTATCAAGTAGCATATCCCTGCGAGGATAATGGTCAAAAGGCCGATGATGTAGTGAATATTATTTTCCTGCCCAGTAAGGTACAACGTAATTATTGTTATAATCCCTAAGAGAGTTATGCATAGGAAGAATTTGGGCCATAAAGCTCTGATTACCACGCCGAATTCCGATATCTCAAGTTCCCTGAACAATGTAGGCGCCACCAAAGCACTCTGGAATAAAACTATGCCAACGATCATACCTGGGAAGAAATAATACAATTTTACTCCCCCCTAATCTTGCGAATTTCTCTTGTAATTATCATGCGCTGAATTTGACTGGTTCCACCAAAAATCTGGTAAATTTTAGCGCCCCTCATTCTCCTTGCGGCTGGGAATTCTTCGGAATAACCATATCCTCCAAAGATCTGAACTGCATCGGTTGTCACCTCCATGCCGATATCAGCGGCATACCTTTTGGCGTGGGCCGACTCAAGAGTGGCCCTTTCACCATCATCGAGTTTCATTGCCGAATTGTGTGTTAACAGTCTTCCCGCTTCTATTTTTGTAGCCATATCAGCAAGCATGAAAGATATGGCCTGATGCTCAATTATGGGTTTTGAGAAGGCTTCTCGCTTGGTCGCATAAGCCCATGCTTCTTCCATTGCGCCTCTGGCATTACCCACTGCGTGCGAAGCCAACATTGGTCTTGATCGATCAAAGGCAATCATCGCCTGCATCCAGCCATCTCCCTCCTTGCCCCCCAAGAGGCTCGACGATGGTACCAAGACATCATCAAAACTGACTGCCCTTGTATCCGAGCACCTCTGGCCCATCTTCTCTTCCTTTTTTCCTATCCTTACACCAGGGGCGTCTGCTTCGACTATGAACCCGCTTAAGTCATCGCGAGATTTGCCGTCCCCGGTTTTTGCCAGGACGTAAAACCAATCGGCATAACCGGCGCCACCGATCCACATTTTAGAACCCGATATTCTGTAACTATCCCCCTCCCGCTTAGCAGATGTCTGTATTGCCTTAACATCCGAACCCGCTCCAGGCTCAGTGACACAATACGCCGAGATCTGGCCATCGCAAACGCGCCCCAGATATTCTTGTTTTTGCTCTTCGGTACCTGAGTAAATCACCGGATGGCAGGCAAGCATCGTTACACCGGTTATAGTCGCAAAACCCGGATCTCCACGGCCCAGTTCCTCATTGATCACGACCTCGTCCAGAAAACTAAGACCCATGCCTCCGTACTGCTCGGGTATGGTGCAATTAAGCAAGCCAAGTTCCCTAGCTTTTCCTATCGCCTCGGAGGGAAACGTCCCTTCTCTATCCCATTCCTCGGCATTTGGTATCAACTCTTCATCTGCAAAAATTCTTGAAAGTTCCTGAAGCATTTTTTGATCTTCGTTGAGATTCATGAGGAAAACACCTAGGTTCGGGTTAGGGGCCTGTTGTGGAATGACGCCCGCAGTCCAATATAGTTTAGGATGGCCTAAATTGGAATAAACGCCTGTATTTCCTCAGTAGAGAAATTCATTCAGTCCAAGGCGATTGTGAAATCTGTTAGGAAGGTGTCAATCAGCAGCACGAGTCACATGAACACGATTGGCCGCAAGGATTGCAATCACAGCAATTACATGGCATGATCGGTGTTCATAATTTTGGTATTTAGACGTGTTCTATACCTGTCTGCAATTGAATTGTTTTTACCGCATTTAGGACTTCATGATCACTCCTGAACGTGTTATTTCTACGCAGCTGGAGATGTTACTCTCCATGTGTCGTATTGTGGTTTGGTTGCGGGAGAACATGGTGTTATGAATGAAATCATTCCAGTGACAATATGTACCATGGCGACTGAAAGGAGTGATTATGCCCTAACTGGGGTTGTATTGGTAGTGGTTTTACTCGTCACCACTCTCACAACAAACGCCGTTGAATCCAGATCAGTGCAAATTTATGGCGTAAGTTCTGTGGCTTGGTGTGCTTTGATTGCCCTCGGGATTCAGTGGCTTGCATGGATTCCGGCGTCACTGTTGCAAACAGAGAGATTTTACGACTTGTTGGGTGGAGTTACATACCTAGCACTGGTGGTGTTTAGCCTTTGGGCGGGTTCTCAAAATCATGGCGTCAGCACCAGGGAGGTAGTGATTAGTTTACTCGTGGTTGTTTGGACCATACGCCTCTCAGGTTTCCTATTTTTGCGGATACACAATTCTGGGAAAGATGGGCGTTTCGACCATTTGAAGACCTCCGCGATCCGATTCCTCGTTCCGTGGACATTACAAGCGATGTGGGTATTTTTGACCATGATAGTCGTGATAGTCATCAACAGTCAAGCTGTTGATTCCGCTCCGATGAATATTTTCGATGCAATTGGCGTCAGTCTATGGGTTGCAGGTTTTGCTATCGAGGTTATTGCAGACGCCCAGAAAAGCCGTTTCAAGACTGAACCGGATAACAGGGGGAAATGGATAGATGAGGGGTTGTGGTCGCTAAGTCGCCACCCGAATTATCTAGGCGAGATCGTTTTGTGGACTGGCATAGCGGTCATGGGAACAGGTAGCTTAGAAGGAACGGAATTAGCAGCTTGGATATCCCCCGTATTTGTATATCTATTATTGACCAAGGTGAGCGGAGTTCCGATTCTTGACAAGCGTGGGAATGAAAAATGGGGAGATGACCCAGAGTATCAAAAATACGTAGATAAGACGCCAATGCTGGTCCCACGTCTAAGGTTCAACCGATAATAGGCATCTCAGAAACGCTAATTTATGGCGTTGAATTACTATTGATTCTTGCCCCTGATTTTCCTCCTTTTTCTCTTGGGAAGCATCATACTGTCAAAACAAGGAGTCGATTTCGAAGCGAATTCCCTTGCCCCGAACTATGCATCCTCTTCATCGCTCAAACGGAGATCGTCTATTTTCTTCTCTGCTTGTTCGATTTCTTCTCGGCATCTTTTCAAGAGGTCAGACCCCTCTTCAAACATCTTGAGTGTCTCATTAAGGCTTAAGCCCCCTGATTCGAGTTCTGATACTATATCTTCAATTCTTTTCATTGCCTCTGTGTATTTCATCATCTCACCTTCGTTTCTATTTGTCCGTCTTGTACGACTACTGTTAGATAATCCCCAGAATTCACATCCGATTTACTAGTTATTATCCTTCCTTCCGGGTCCAAGGCCATGGAATATCCTCTTTCCAAAACTTTCACAGGACTAATGGAGGCCAGAAGGGATCCATGTGCTTCCATTTTGCTTTTTTCCAGCAGAATATATTTCTCCATCGCAGATGTGATTCTGCTCTGGAGCTTGGCTTGCCTCAATTTCGCTTTCGATAACCCTCTTAAGGGGGCAGAACTCAGCCGCATTCTTATTTGAGAGATTTTTTGATACTCCGATTGAAAAAATCGATCCATGGCGAAATCCAATCTATCCTTTGCTTGAGATATCTGCGATGTGAGCTCCTCTCTGATCGGGACCACCCTTTCAATGGCGTTTGAGGGAGTTGATGCCCTGAGGTCAGCGACCATGTCGCTGACTAAGAGGTCTGATTCATGGCCTATTGCGCTCACAACGGGGGGCTTGCTATCAATTATGGCTTGACAGACAGATTCTAAGTTGAAAGCCCACAAATCCTCAGGAGATCCTCCTCCCCTGCCCACGATGATTAGATCAGCAGAGTCTTGTGATGCTTTGATAGCATCAATGATCTGTCTGGGAGCACTGTTACCTTGGACAAGCACAGGGATAACTTTGTAATTAAAATTGGGCCACCTATCGTGAATTATCCTCTCCATGTCAGAGAGTGCCGCACTCTTGGCACCGGTAATTATGTGTAATCGCTTGGGTATCATCGGCAATTTCTTCCTCGGCCTATCCAATGTTCCATCCATTCTCCATTTTTGTATTAACTCCCTGCGTATCCTTTCAAGATCCCCTATCCCTCTGAGTGGCTCCACTTTAGTAGCCTTGAATTGCATCCGGCCTGTGTTCACATAAACATCGATGCTTCCATGGACTATGACTTTCGTTCCTTCTCTGATATCCTGTGCAATGAATTCAGCATTCCCGCGAAAGTAGACACAATCTATAGATCCGCCTGAATCTGTAAGTGTGAAATAACTATGTCCAGACCTTGCCATTGTGAGTTTTGTTAGCTCCCCCAAGATGGAGACTTGAGTCAGGGCTCTCTCGGAGACCAAAACCCCTCTCGCGATGGTGACGAATTGGCCAACTCCCATCGGCTCCTGTAGCATGTAGGAGAACCAGTGCTTTGCGGTTATTCAAGACTGCTAAACATGTCTGAATTGAAACGCTAATTCTATGTCCTAGCACGTACCTGTGAATACAATTTAATGGTAATCTGGGAGTATTCAAACACCAGCTAGTAGTAATTCCAAATCAGTGAATCGTTTGAAAATATCCCGTAGTTTATCGATTTACTTCCTTTTGAGGGGTCTAGACGACATCGTTCCCAAGATCGAACAATAAGACATAACTATCACTCGTAAAAGTGATGTCCAGTTCTTCTGGGCCGTTTAGATAAAGGCCATCCCCCTCACTCAAACTCATTCCATTGACCACGGCTCCTCCCTTCGGAAGGTGAAAATACCCTAATCTAAATCCCTCTATTTTGTGTTTTATTTCCGTTTTTGCGTCGATATCGCCTCCATATATGGTTGCGTCTTGATGAATTGACACCCCTCCCAATGCCCCATTTGGACTTGCCAAAACTGACAAAGTCTGATCACTGGCGATGTTGGTGGTGTCAATAGCCATTTGCTGGTAAGACGGTTCAATCCCTGTTTTCTCGGGCACTATCCAAATTTGCAGGAATTCCGTCGGCCGATCCTGGTAATGATTAGTCTCACTGTGAGTTACCCCATTTCCAGCGCTCATTCGTTGTATTTCTCCCGGGCTGATGACTGCTTGGTTCCCCTCGCTATCCCTGTGTTCCAGCGCCCCATCCAGTACTATGGAAATTATTTCCATGTCCTTGTGTCCATGAGATGGGAAGCCAGAGCCTCCTGCGATGACATCTTGATTGAGCACTCTGAGAGGTCCGATGCCCATGTGCTCTGGATTATACCAACTAGCAAAGGAGAAAGAGTGCCGTGTGTCTAGCCATCCGTGGTTAGCATAGCCTCTGTCTGTCGACCTGTGTAACTTTATGGGCATGCTGATTATTACGAAGGTTTGAGTTTTAACCCATGTTTTGCATCTCAGTATCCAAAGCACAATTTTCCTGGTTTAAATCGCATACAGACGTAAATATAACCAGACTGGGTGAAATTTACTATAACATGCACTGTGTGGACTCTGGCCAAGTTGAAGAATACGTGAAATCTGCGAGTTTCGTTCACATTCTGGGTTCTGGCCTGAACAGTGAAAGACCTGCACACACGGCGGTGCACGATCTATCTGAGAGGGGATGGAATCCAATACCAGTTCACATCAGGGACGCAGGAGGGAGCGTAGGTGGATTTCCGATAAGACCTGACATGGAGGACAGGTCCGATCTTGAGATCGTTGTTCTATTTTTAGCACCTGAAAGATCGAGGGATGTGGTGAGGAGGCTTCTGGTCGCCAATACCCGACAGCCATCACTGATTTGGTTTCAAAACGGCGCAGAGGATGATATCGCAATGTCTTGGTTGGACAGCGCTGGCTGGAATTACGTAAAGGACGATTGTATTGTGAGATTCGTGCAGCGTCATGACCTGATTGTAGAAAGCAACCCCCTCCCTTGGTTCAAACAGGTACAGAGTGAAGATGAGTCTGGGTGTTCCGTGTGGAGTGTGCATGAGTTTGGAGAAGACTCGCCGAAAGGAACTTCAGAACTCGAATGGATCGGTGATCTTCGAGATTTGGAAGCCTCCCCCAAACCTGTCCCAGCGTATATTCGAAGTCTAATGAAGGAGACCGAAACTCTTGAACAATGCGCAAGGAGGCTGGCGAAATAGACAGTCTGGCTATTGTGCTGGGACCATTTTTACATCGGATTGAAGAGAGGCTGACGGGCTAGTTCCTGCCAGCGATCCTTGCCAAATTTTTCTTAAACGAGTCAATATTAACCCTCCTGGATTCTTTCCTATCGACAATCGGCAGAGGATAATCTAATCCTATTATGCATTTTGATGATTCTTGAACATCTATTGGCGCCAAGTGAGGCTCAAAAATGTACTTAGATGGGAATGAACTCAATTCTGGTACCCAGTGCCTGATAAATTCAGGATTTGCAGCGTCTACATTCAGGCTTGACTTTCCATCTGGACAGGGGTTGTATACTCGATAATACGGCATTGAGAATGGAGCAACCCCTGCCAACCATAGCCAATTACCATTATTCACTGCCCAATCAGAATCCAAAAGTTTTCTTTCAAAAACATCTCTGCCGTGTTTCCAATTCTGCCAAAGCTGTCCACGGGTCAGAAAACAAGAAACCGCATGTCGCCCTAGGTGATGCATCCAGCCGGTTGTGCTCAATTGCCGCATCATGGCGTCTATGAGGGGGAATCCGGTCATACCTGATTCCCATGCATAAAGGGCCTCAGGGTCACTTTGACCCCATTCTATGGGTTTGCAGTTGGAATTTCCCTTGTCATCGTCCCAATTATTGACTGACCTTGAAAGCAGATGGAACATCTCTCTGAACATTAGTTGGCCGTGAAGGGATGTTGGTGGTTTTGTGTGCTTTGAACCGAGATTCGCAGCTGTTACCTCTTTCCACAGTGTCCTAGGGGATAAGCAACCTGTACTCAGGTATGGCGAGAGACCAGTCGTAGAGGGTTCAGAAGGCAGGCCCGCCTCGTTAGTGCTGAGTGTCTTTGGCTTGCTAAATGAATTCACAAAATCTCTCCTTTCGGAGACTTTATTCTTGAGTCTTCTGAGGGCCTCAGTTTCCCCTCCTGGAAAATAACTACTGGGGCCCAGTAAGTTAGACCTTCGTTTGAGTTCGGCTAGTGGGACTATTTGATCAGATATTTTTGTTTCAGAGTTTAACTTTTGAATGGCCGATGAATCATAACTGATTGATTTGGGTGCAGGAAGCGGGTCGCCAACGATGATTCCTTCCGGACCATTTTCTAAACGGTGTGTTAGGATATTCTGTATGTCTTTCATTGATTTGGGATTCTTGTAGATCTCTGACATTACAGTCTCTTCGATATCCAGAATTGTGTTTACGGCAGGGAAAGAGATCATTTCGGCTCCAATTTCATTAATTTGAACCTCTATATTGTCAAGTTCTTCCCTTTTCCATGGCTCTGACATATAGTCTGTGAACAAGTAATTCGGGCCGGGTCCAAGATTTTGAAAAATCATCCTCAATAAATTGGATGGATTTCCCTGAAATACCGTAAGGCCTTGTCCGTATTCATCCCTCAATGATTGGTCGAGATCGATAAGTGAATCATACAGAAATTTTCGCCTTTTGTCACCCATATTGGAAAAGCCGTTTGGATAATCGGCTTCGTCTATAATGTATATCGGGAGGATAGTCTGTAATTCATGCCTATTTGCCGCATTGAAAAAAGGAGGGTTGTCGTGAAGCCTCAAAATTCCTCTGAACCAAACCACGGCGTGCTTTAATGACGACCACTCCATCACAACGATACCTAAACTACTGCCACCCGAGAAGAATAATATAATGTTGTATTTTTATGAATGATGTACCTAAAAATCTTCAATTATTTCTATTCACGAAACTGAATATTGAGCCTCATAATTGATTCATTGGTCTTGAATCCATGGACATTTCAAAAGAGGATGATACATCGGGAAAAAACTCACAATTATTACACAGCAAGTCGGTTAATTACACATGCAAACTGCTGGGCTGACGAAATGGTTCGAAAACACAGCGATGGGAGAAACATATCTGGTAGGTGGTAAAGGTGCATCTCTGGGAGAAATGTACCAAAAACTCACAAACTTGGGTGTAAGGGTTCCCAACGGTTTCATACTCACCACTCAAGCTTACACGGATTTCATTCAAGCCGCAATTCCTGAATCAACATGGGATAACGTGGGTAACCCAGAGGGAATCGGTGATCTCCGGAAAAAGGCCATATCATGCACCAATTTGGCTTCTGCCCTCGAAATTTGCTTGAAAGACGTGGATATATCGGATCCAATTGGATTGAACGGCAGGGCGTCGCTAGCGAGATCCCTGGTTCGTGAAACACCAGTACCAGACTCCGTGAAGCGTGCTATTGGATTGGATTACAGCAAATTGTGTGAAATGTATTATCCAGGGGTAGACGTTGCAGTCAGGTCCTCCGCCACCACCGAAGATTCTTCTGAGGCTTCGTTCGCAGGACAATACGAGTCTTACCTAAATGTGAGCGGGGAGTCGGAGATAGTAGAAAAATGGAGGAGATGCGTGGCTAGCATGTTTACAGAGCGTTCGGTCGGATATCACCTTGAAAACAAAATGCACCCGCTGGATAGTTCGATCGGCGTGGTTGTTATGAAAATGGCTAGGTCAGACAAGGCGTGTTCAGGAGTGATGTTCACTATAGATCCAGATTCTGGGCACGATGGCGTGGTCCACATAGGCTCATCGTACGGACTTGGCGAGCTTGTAGTTCAGGGTATTGTCTCGCCTGACACATTCACCGTGTGGAAGAAGGGTCTCAAAATGGGCAAATATCCAATTGTGTACAGAACTCTTGGCTCCAAAGAGCAAATGATGGTCTACAACGAAGAGGTCTCAAACGAGGTGCAAACCGTCCCTGTTTCGATTGACGATAGGAAGAAGTGGTCGTTGGACAGCACGGAAATTACGAATCTTGCAAAAATGGGGCTAGTGATAGAAGATTACTTCGGACGACCGATGGATATAGAATGGGCCAAAGACGGTATAAGTGGCGATATTTTCATTGTCCAAGCAAGACCTGAGACTATCCATTCCAAGGCGAGTGACGCAAAAATGACTCTGTACAAAATAGACGAAAAGCTCGCTTCTCGGCTGAAGAAGGAAGGACGTGTTATCGCAGAGGGACAGGCTGTTGGTAAAAGAGTGGGGTCGGGAGTTGTAAGACTTTACAGAACATACTCGGAGGTAATGCAAGGCAGAAAAGACCTTCAAGACCTGATCAATACCGGTTTATCACAGGAAGAGATATCTCCTGAGTTAACTGTGTTTCAGCAAGGTGACGTCCTGGTAACCGAAATGACCACACCTGATTGGGAACCTTTGATGAAGCAGGCATCCCTAATCATAACTAGGAAGGGAGGTAGAACTTCCCATGCAGCAATTATCGCAAGGGAGTTCGGGATACCAGCCATTGTTGGATGCTCTGGGGCGCTGGATATCCCGAATCTGAGTGTTGTGACTGGCAGTTGTGTGGAAGGGGATACAGGGTACGTCTATTCAGGGAAGGTTCCTTTTGAAGTTGAAGAGGTGGACTTCGACGAGGATCTGAAACTGAAAACGAAGATCAAACTAAATGTGGGCTTTCCGACAAAGTCCCTCATAGATTCGCGATTACCTGTGGACGGTGTTGGTCTGGCAAGGATAGAATTCATTCTTTCATCCGGGCTAGGGATACATCCCCTTGCATTTGTTCACCATGAGGACATGAAGGAATACTTAGATTCAGGAAATTTATCTGATGGTTTGAGGAGGTACCAATCCAGCATTCAGGACCTGGAAATCGCAGACATAAAATCATTGGTGGAGACCGTGGAAAAAAGAGCCTGGGCCTATCAGGATAAGCGGGGTCTTTTCATCGACAAGCTCAGAGAGGGCGTTGGATTGATTTGTGCAGCATTCTATCCAAGACCAGTTCTAGTGAGGCTCTCTGACTTCAAATCTAACGAATATAGAGAACTTTTAGGTGGCTCCATATTCGAACCTGTCGAAGAAAATCCTATGATTGCTTGGAGGGGTGCATCGAGGTACTTGGACGAGAAATTTGAGCCGGCATTCCAAATGGAATTAGACGCCATGAAATCGGTCAAGGAGGATTATGGACTCGACAATCTACAACTAATGGTTCCGTTTTGCAGGACGCCAGAGGAAGGGAGGATGGTCAAGGATCTGCTTGAGGGCCATGGCCTAGGGCCATCGTCTGGTACTGATCTGTTCGTTATGGTGGAATTGCCATCGAACGTCATTGAGGCAGACCGTTTTATTGATGCGATGGACCTTTCTGGGGGATCTATAGGTTCCAATGACCTAGTTCAAACGGTTTATGCTGTCTCAAGGGATGATCTCGAGGGTTATCAAAACCCCATAGACGCACGTTCTCCGGCTGTGAAGTTCCTCATCAGAGACATCGTGAATAAGTTCAATCTACGGGGTCTTGAGATTGGAATTTGCGGTCAAGCGCCCTCAGATTTCCCAGATGATTTTCCCCCCTTCCTCATTGACTGCGGCATAACTAGTATTTCCGTGACCCCCGACACCGCGATTGCGGTAAGGGCGACGGTCGCGGAGGCCGAAAGAAACGTGGAATGCTAAATTCATGTTTTTAGGTCGTATATTGTCCTCGATTTCCGGAATCCACTACACTCATGAGGCGTGCTGAAAACATATTCATGGTTACTCGGGATTGACCCTCGTACGGGCGAAGCAAGAGGCTGGTGAAATTATGTATCGTTTTTGTTGAATGGCCTGGCGCATTTGGGACATCTGGTCGGCTTGGTCACGCGTCTCCTTTCCCACGCATGTCCGCAGTTTCCGCAAATCCAAGTTCTCTCTGGAAGTGATTCCAAGACCTTCTGGCGCATTTGCTGTAAGACAATGGAGTCCTTCAATCTTGGTGCAGGCGCAATCTTGTCAACAATTTCCTTGTGAGTGGCACTGTGTGTAGTGATTCCCGAGGCATGCAGGAGTTCGTGGGCTAGGGTGTGGTCTCTGAGGGGAGTATCCTGGATAAGATCTGGATGCAACAGTATCTCTATTTCCCCAGGGCCGATCTTGTATCTTCGTCTTCGTTCGATTTCATTATGATCGATCTCAAAACGGGTTAGCCCTAAACGTCCTTTTTGAGGGTCTTCGTAGATTATCGTCAATCTTTTTTTGAGGTATGGTAGAAAAGGGGCTATCTCGGTGTCCAAGTTTTCCAATAACGCCTTCCAAATCGGCAGGGGGACCCCCTCGGGCGGTTCACTCACGTGGGGCTCATGCACCCACGCTCCTTAAATCGACTTACCAATACGGCCTTCCATAGGGCGTGTGGCGCAGCTTGGAAGCGCGCTTCCTTGGCATGGAAGAGGCCCCGAGTTCAAATCTCGGCACGTCCACCAAATATCGAAACCAGTTCTCTACAGGATATTGGCAGGATTGGTTGCCCATGTTTCCCTTCACTGACGTGCCGCTTTACGGGCGGCTTTCCTTCTACGGAGCTTCTTTTTTCTCCACTTCCAACGTTGATTGCCGGCCTTCTTCCAAGCCCGGGATCCACGCTTCATGGGTCCCTCCGGCTTGCTTACTGTATTTGACGCATTCGGAAATAATCAAGAATTTAGCAGGTCGTCTACGCTGGATACGCTGGTGGGAAGTTCAGGCTCTTGTGTGGTTGCAGTGCCTGTTTGGACAACAATTGTTTGTGATGGAACTTCGGGTTGATCTGTACCTCCTCTGACAAAACGGCCAATTTTTGCCGTGACGCTGAGAAAGAGGTAGAGTCCTAGGACAAAACCCCCTGATGCAGCTACGCCAAGTGAGATAGATTTGTACTTGATCATTTGAAGATCCGTCTCCTGAGTTACCACATCTCCAAATCCGGTTAGCATCATGTACGCATATAGCCCTCCGCCGAAGGCTCCTATGCAGAGACCCATCAGCATCGAGTTTTGTATTGTCCTTGGTTGTGCCATACAATTGGCTGGTCGGTGTCACTAATAATTTGATTGCCATTTATTTCGATTATATGTATGACACTAATTCACTTAGAACAGATTGGATATCTGGCGATTTTGTAACTCCAGAGGCCAGCAGCACTCCTGAGGCCCCAAGGTCAAGCGCCGCCAGAACGTCCTGACCATTTTTGATCCCAGCGCCGCAAAGGACCCTCACATTGTCGTCTATTTGACTCACGGCATTGACTGAATCTCTAACGATAGATGGATCGGCTGTGGTTACGGATATGTCTCCGCCAATCAATTCAGGGGGTTCGACTGCTATCATTGATGGTGAAAGGTGTGCTAATGCTTTGGCCTCTTTTGTGTCTGCAGCACATGCACAAACCTCAAAATTCGCTGGTATCATGGCCAGTAGCTGGTCGATATCACCAAGCGGGACTTTTCTCTCAGCATGATTAGTCAGAGTTCCCTTTGCGCCCCTCTCAATCGCAGTGAGTGGTTCAACGCGACCGGTGTTTGAGCCGCGGCTTACAGGATCTAGATGTTGGACCCAAAGTTCCAGTTCTGGAGCAGCCCTTGATACCGCACCTAGATCTAACGCAGAAACTGCAAGTACCATTCTAGCATCTGTTTCGACGTCCTGCATCATAGTCGCCAGTGTCTCAGCCGCTTGCCCGGATGCGGTCGCATAGGTTTTACAATTTACAACAATCAGCGGCTCGTCCATGCACCCCGGTCTGGAGTATGCCTTTTGTTGATGTCGCTTGATTTGACATCACATGTGTTGATTGAATCCCACAATCTCGTTTTCTAAATGCGATTGTTCCATTATAACCGCATTTTCACCTATCAGACAATTTTTCACAGTTGCCCCATCTCCGATTTTTGCGCCTTCTAGGATTGCCGAATTCTCAATGGTGACTCCCTGCCCCAGATTGCATCCAGCTGCTACAGCACTCCTCACTATACCGTCCTTTGCGAGACTGGTGTCTCCATACCAAGTGGATCCAACGACCCCTCCTGTTGAGAATGATCTGTCATCGATAGCAGCCGACATTGCTTCCAAATAACTTGATTTCGTCCCGGCATCTATGAATCTTCCAGAGTACTGGAAGCCCCCCATCCTGCCCATCTTCGCTATTTTCGGAAAGACCTCCCTTTCAATTGAATGAGGTTTTCTTTTGAGAGAAGTGAGCACACTCTCTTCGAGAATATAGCATCCGGCATTGATAAGATTTGAATACGCTTCTTCAAGGCTGGGTTTCTCTTGGAATCTCAAGATAGATTGGTTATCTCGGTTATAATCAGCCACTCCGTAACGAGTCGGGTCCTCGACCGGCCACAATGATATCGAAGCCAATTCATTGTTACTTATGTGTTGGCGCAACATACCCTCCACATCAACGGTAGTTATCAGGTCACCATTCATCACTAAAGTACGTGGGCCTCGTACATGCTCTTTGCAATTAGAAATGGCTCCACCTGTCCCCAATGGCTCTTGTTCATCAACAACCATTACCTCCATGCCCATTTCATAGTTTTCGAAATATTCCCTCATCTGGCTAGACCCATAACCCGCAGCGATTATTACTCGGTCGATGAGATTCCTGGGGAGGATCTTGAGGCTGTGTTCGATCAAAGTCATATCGAGTAATGGAATCAGCGGTTTGGGTAATGACTCAGTCCAGGGTCTCAAGCGGGTACCGAAACCTCCTGCGAGTATGATGACGTCCACAGTCCACGCTGTCATATCTAGGAATTAGCATTGTCCCCAAAAGATCCGCGAAGCGAACCGTTCAAGGATCGTCGATACGCCGCGAGGTTGGGAGACATGAATATACACGAGTATCAAGCAAAAAAAATGTTTAGGGACGCCGGTGTTCCTGTGCTAGATGGCGTCCATTGCAAAAATGTCAATGATGCCATCAAAGCATATGAGGACTTAGGAAAAGGAACAGTAGCAGTCAAGAGTCAGATCCACGCTGGGGGCCGGGGGAAAGGAGTTCTTTACCATCCAAAGACGGGAGAGTTGGTAATGAATGGAGGAGTTAAAATTGCGACATCCTTGGAAGAAGTAGAGCAATATTCGAGCGGCATACTAGGAAATGTCCTGGTCACCAAACAAACCGGTGACAGTGGAAAGTTGGTACGGAACTTGTATGTAGAATCCGGGTGCGACATAGATCACGAGTACTATCTAGCTATGCTCGTAGACAGGGGGTCGAATTCACTGCTTGTCATGGCATCTGTTGAAGGTGGAATGGATATCGAGGAGGTTGCCGAGAGGAATCCAGAATCTATTCATCGCATCTACAGCCGAGGAAAAAATGGATTTTCAGAAGAACAGTCCCTCTCACTTGGGGGGAATCTGGAATTGACGGGCAAATCCCTGTCAGAGTTCTCCAAGATGATCCTCAGACTGAGTAAGATGTTCATCGAATCGGATTGTGGCATGATAGAGATCAATCCACTCGTAAAGACAGGGGGCGGTGATATGATCGCCTTAGATGCCAAGATATCTCTTGACGATAACGCATCTTTCCGGCACCCAGAGTGGGAAGAAATGAGGGACCTTGACGAAGAGGAGGAAGTAGAAATAAGAGCAAACCAGACTGGTTTGTCCTATGTCAAACTGGACGGGGACATCGGTTGTATGGTGAACGGTGCTGGTCTAGCAATGGCGACTATGGACGTCATAAAACTCTATGGCGGAGAGCCTGCTAATTTCCTTGATGTTGGCGGAGGGGCTGACGAGGACCAAGTCACTACTGCTTTCAGCATAATCTTGGAGGACCCCAACGTCAAGGGCATACTGGTGAATATATTCGGAGGAATTATGAGATGCGACATCATTGCAAGGGGAATAATATCTGCGGTCAACAAACTGGGCCTGACGCGCCCATTGGTGGTTCGTCTGGCAGGGACCAATGTCGAAGATGGAAAGGCGATCCTATCCGGGAGCGGCCTGAACATACACACCGCAACCTCACTTTCCGACGGGGCCAAAAGAATCGTCAATCTCGTTAAGGAGGCTCAGTAATGTCAGTCTGGGTCGGCGAGGAGGCAAGAATCCTGATTCAGGGTATCACCGGGAAGCAGGGAGGTTTCCATGGGACGAAGATGGCTGAGTATGGCAGCAACATTGTAGGAGGCGTCACACCCGGGAAAGGGGGTACAACTGTTTCATTGAACGGTAGGGATGTCCCAGTTTTCAACAGAGTTGAGGAGGCCATCATTCAAACTGACGCTGAGGTCAGCGTTCTGTATGTCCCACCACCCTTCGCCGGCGCGGCGATCAAGGAAGCCGCTGCCGCGTTTCATAATATACGAGGGGAGGGTTTGATAGTCTGTATAACTGAAGGCATTCCCATACTGGACATGTTGGATGTAACCTCTGAACTGGAAAGGTATCCACTTGTACGACTCATAGGCCCCAATTGTCCGGGAATAATTACTCCCGGTGAAATTGGTGGTTCTAAAATCGGGATAATGCCAGGGCAAATACATAGAAAAGGACGAATCGGCATTGTGTCCAAATCTGGTACGCTAACGTACGAAGCTGTTGCGCAGACAACTGGTATTGGCGAAGGGCAATCTACGTGCATAGGAATTGGAGGAGATCCGATCCAAGGCACTGGTTTCATAGATTGTCTTGAAGCCTTCGAGCAGGATCCACAGACTGAAGCGATTGTGTTGATTGGTGAAATAGGCGGATCTGCTGAAGAGGAAGCGGCTCTGTGGATAAGGAAAAATGGAACTAAGCCGGTTGTGGGGTTCGTAGCAGGCTCTACCGCCCCGCCAGGGAAGAGGATGGGGCACGCCGGGGCAATAATAAGCGGCGGAAAGGGAACGGCAGAAGAGAAGATCAAGGCTTTTGAGGAGGCGGGAATTTATGTCGCAAACGACCCATCGGTCATTGGAGATGTCTTGAAGAAGGCCCTAGTTGATGCTGGATTGGCCGCCAAATGAGCAAACTGCCGAAGAGATCAACATACCCTCAGGACTCCCCGAAGATGGAGGGGTCGTCTTGGGAGTGGTCGTCAACGGCGAGATTGATCGACTACTCAGAAATACATCAAGATCTTTCTATCTTTCACTGGGTGTATTGCCCAACCAAATCAGGGACCAAGTTGGTTTGCTGTATCTTCTTGCGAGGGTAGCAGATACAATCGCAGATACTGGAGAGGAGCCGTCCCAACTTCTGAGTGAGTTGAACAAGTATGAGGGCGTGTTGAATGATGGGTCAGAAGAAGTTTATCTGGGCAACGTAGCAGATCTCCAAGACGATCCGCATGAGGAGGAATTATTGCGCTCTGCGAGCAAAGCTGTAAGAGCATTCGCTGGGATCGAACAAAATGACAGGAATATAATGCTAAGATGCTTGAACACCATCATAAGTGGACAGAGGTTGGATGTGGAAAGATTTGGAACTAAGACCACAGAGATTAGGTCGCTGACCTCGGATGAAGATCTGGATGATTATACATACAAGGTCGCGGGTTCAGTGGGCGAATTCTGGACTGAAATTTCCCTGAAGCGATTGATTCCTGATATGTCTTCCAAAGGTGATTTCGAGAGATTTGGAGTGGATTTTGGAAAAGGGCTGCAGATGATAAACATCCTCCGAGACATACCATCTGATCTCCACATTGGTAGATGTTACATACCTTCCGAAAGATTGGCCTCGATTGGTCTGACCCCCGTAGATCTGTTGGATGAAAGTTCTATGAATGCATTCAGACCGCTTTACGATGAATACCTCGATCTATCACTAAAATATCTGTCCGCAGCGCATTCCTACGTTTCATTGATACCTAGAAGACATAAGGGATTGCGTCTTTCATGTATGTTGCCCATCATAATTGGTTGGAGGACAATAAGGATAATGAGGAACAGAAATGTTCTATCCGGGATGGGTGCCAAGATAAAACGTAGAGAAATTGGAAGCATTTTGTTAAAGTCCAGAATCGCTGTCAGATTTGAGATCTACGAGAAGTTGTTGATGCAAGCCGAAAAGAGGCGTGCTTGCTGAGAATGAGTGAATCTTACGCAACTGACACAGAACTTCAAACGTACATTGTCTCAGCACGCCTCGATGAAAGACGAGGCAAAGACGGAATCCGTCCGTCGTGTTGATACGGCCTCTGAAAGCACCATGTCGAGTGAAAACGATGTGAAAACACCGCCCATAGATAGTATCAGATCAAAGGTGTCTCTGACCCGCGATGCCGCCCGCGCCATCTCGATAACTGCCCTAGAAACTATCAGAGAAGGAGCCAAGTTCATGGGTGTTGTGGGGAATAGGGGGAATCTAGAAAGCCCATTCGGTCACATAGACGCATCTATTTGGAAGGAAGGGGAGTTACCGGCTCGTATGATAGAGGCCTCTTACGATTATTGTGAGGAGCTTACCAGGATAGAGGCCGCAAATTTCTATCACTCGTTCAAATATTTACCCAGCGAGGTTCGTCGATCTATTTGCGCATATTACGCCTTTTGCCGGAGGGCAGACGATATTGCTGATGGTGACTACACTGATCTTTTTCCCGGGGGCTCTGAGGATAGTTTTGAGTCTGTGGATTACAGGTCTGAAATAGAGAGAATAATGGGTGAACCTGTTCTCGAAAGAGGTGCTTACGACCAGAAAATGTCACAGTTATTCTATTACCGAAAGAAGCTTTCTACAGCATACACAACTGTGACATCGACTGATCCTATTTTCATTGCATTGAAGGACACAGTCGAGAAGTTTAGAATTCCGAGATCACTGCTCGACGACATGATAAGCGGAATGGAAGACGACTTACACAGAAATAGGTTTCAAACCTTCGAAGATTTGTATGAATACTGCTACAAGGTCGCTTCCACAGTGGGCCTTGTATGCATAGAAATATACGGATACGACTCACCTGAAGCAAAAGACGAGGCTGAGGCATGGGGTGTTTACATGCAACTCATAAACATCCTGAGGGATGTTCTAGAAGATTCGAAGCGGGGCAGAATATACTTGCCTCTTGATGATCTCATCCGATATGGAATTACTGAAAAAGACGTTCTTGCTGGTGAGAGTTTAGGTGACCATCCTGGTTGGGAGCCCTTCTGTAAAAATTATACCAGGCGAGCAAAAAATTACGGCAGGTCGGCAAAGAGCTTGCTAGGGAGGTTGGATAAACAGATGAGGTACTCTCCGGCTGCGATGATGGCATTCTATGACTCAATATTGAGGAAAATCGCAAAAAATGAAGGTGATGTTTTTACTGAGAGGGTTCAACTTTCCAAACCAGAAAAGATTGGATTAGCCGCATGGGTTTACTTTCGCTACCGTTTCTTGCCTGTCTGATTGATCGGCGCGAAGGCCTCAAAGCGTCGATGATACGCCATTAGTCCAGGGTGATGCTATCAGGGTTGCAGTTTTGCTCGAGGACCGTTGCAAACCCAACACTCCAGCTTTCGACTATTTGATGAAATACGCAGGGAGTTGTGGACGGGAATGCATTCAGTTTGAGGGTTCTAAGTGCCGAATTCTAGAATCAGCCTGCCCAGTTTGTGTAAATAGGGCGAAGAGATGTCCGGGAGGTGCTGTCAAGATCATTAATTTACCATCTGAATTAGACACTGATTTGACACACAGCTACGGTGAGAACTCATTCAGATTATTTCGCTTACCGGCCCCCAGAGAACAGCAAGTCGTAGGGATTCTAGGGCCCAACGGAATGGGAAAATCCACTGCAATTAATCTGCTGTCTGGTTCGATAAGACCGAATCTAGGGGAGTGGCATTCCGAGAATGTCGACTGGAAAACCGTTCTCGAGTCGTTTCCACGTGGTGAGCTCCGAGATTACCTCGACCTTGTATCTCAATCAGGAGTTCGAATCGCAGTCAAGCCACAGTACGTGGACAAGTTACCGAAACTTTGGGACGGCGAAGTAAAGGGGTTACTTGACAGGGTCGATGACAGGGGGCTACTGTCAAAATATTCGGAGAAAACCTCTATCGGGCATATATTAGATCGAAAACTATCTAGCCTTTCTGGAGGAGAGCTTCAGAGAATCGCCATCTGTGCGACAATACTCAAGGAGGCAGATGTTTATTTCTTCGATGAACCCTCTTCATACTTAGATATCCATGAAAGAATGCGTGTGGTCAGGATCATACAGGAATTGGTTCAGGAGGGTAAGAGGATCATAGTTATCGAACATGATCTAGCCATTTTGGACGTACTGTGTGATCTAGTACATGTGGTGTATGGTCAAAGGGCGGCATACGGAATTTTCACCCCTCCAAGGACAACCAGAACTGCAATCAATGCATACCTGGAAGGTTTCCTGACTGAAGAGAACGTGAGAATCCGGGATAAACCGATTACATTCCTCAGAGGTAGGGTTAGAGGAGAAGAAGTTGGTGACACAATCTTGAAGTGGGGGGGCATGACAAAGAAAATGGGAGATTTCACACTCAAAACAGGCGAGGGTGGCGTTCGAAGTGCAGAAGTAGTAGGTGTAGTTGGGCCCAATGCGACCGGAAAGACCACAATGGTAAGGATGATTGCAGGCGAAATCGAACCAGATCAAGGATGGTGCACCATGGATGCCAAGGTGTCATACAAGCCACAACACGTCAGCACCGATTTCAACGGAAATGTGGCTCAATTGCTGGACTCTGAGATTGGCATCGGATGGAGGAGCGGGGAGTTCAATACTCAGGTGATAAGGCCACTTCAAATTGACCAGTTAGTTGAGTTAGAAGCCAGTCGCCTCTCAGGTGGTGAGCTTCAGGCAGTCAGCATTGCCATCTGTCTGGGGAAGGAGGCAGACCTCTATTTGCTTGATGAGCCTAGTGCACACTTGGATGTAAACGCGAGGATGGAGGCTGCAAAGGCTATCAGAAGAACCATGGTTTCCAAAGAAAAGGCCGCCATGGTAATAGATCACGACATATACTTCATCGACATAGTGAGCGACTCACTGCTTGTGTTTGAAGGGCGTGGAGGTGAGAATGGACATGCTCATGGACCTATGGGCCTCAGGCCGGGCATGAATCAGTTTCTGAAACAAGTGGATGTTACATTTCGGAGAGATCATGAGTCATACAGACCTAGAATAAACAAAGCTGGTAGCAGGAAAGACAGGGAGCAGAAGACAAAAGGGGAGTACTTCTACATAGACTAGGCTATTTCTTGGGATTAAATGGAGGCGAAGTAATGGATGGAGATGAAGAAACAGAGGGGCAAAAGGCAGAAGAGGAGTCAGATGATGAAACGAAATCGGTCGATTCTCTCTCACGAGAACTACAATATGCAATGGCCGAAATAGCCAACATCAGATCAAGATCGCTCAAAGAAAAATCCGAGTTGATTAGATATGCCTCCACAAACCTCGGTTCAAAAATGATTGACATACTTCGAAGTCTGGATCTTGCAATAGAATCTGCAGATGAATCTGCTGAAATTGCTATTGAGGGCATTAAGATGGCTGCCGAGGGATTGCGTCAGAGTTTGGCATCAGTGGGCATCAAACCCATTGAAGCTGATGGAGTTATTTTCGATCCAAGTAGAATGGAAGCAATCGCGACCGTGCCGTCTCCGGATGGAGGGGCTGCAGGCGTGATTGTGGAAGTCGTCGAAAGAGGATATATGATTCACGACAGGGTACTGAAGCCGGCCAAGGTTATAGTATCGGAGTGAAACAATGAGCGCCACAATTCACAAACTTCGAAATTTCACTTTATTGATTTTATTTGTCTGGCTGATGGTCATTATGGCCGTTGATTTATCATCTCCGGCCCCTAACTACTCTGACTCCCTCCCTGATGAATGCGGCGTTAATTCCCAGAACTGTTCAGGTTTTGGGATGTGGTACCACCGAAGTGATGAGGAAGACGCTGTTGTTTTTTCCGGGACCCAGGAAGAGGCGATGGAATCCATCATAGAATGGGTATCATCGAGAGATAGGATGGACATACTGCACGCAAATGAGACTACCATTCATGCAGTTGAGACGAGTTTTGTCTTCAGATTCAAGGATGACTTGGTTGTTCACACTGAATGCGACGATGGCCTCGTCTTAGTCCACGCGTACAGTTCCTCAAGAATAGGCGTCGGAGATATGAATGTCAATCCAACTAGGCTTTCATCACTTATTTCACACTTACAAGAAGTCGACCTCGCGGGCCAAGGTTGTTGAAAGGGCGATTATTGGACACCCAACTAAATAGGCGGCTATCGTCGTAGGCGGGATGATGATACGAACCAGCGCTGTTTCAATTGCCCTTCTATTTCTCTTATTGCCGGTGGCCGGATGCATCGGCCAAGACGATGTTGAGAGCAGTGACGACATTCAGGAAACTGACAATGAAGTCACTGTTGATGAAGACCCAGTGGTAGAAATCATCGATGTCCCGTACGCCCCCGGGTGCGACAACCTCAATCCCCACCACTGCCTACTACCGTTTCCATCTGATGCCTTCTTGGTAGAAGATGAAACCACAAGGACCGGGTTGAGAGTTCACTACCCGACCGGTTCAATCCCTTCCTCAGGATCAACAAATCCAGTGGAAATACCTAGGATAAACCAGATAGACGGGATGAGTACCTCGACACAAATCATGACAACTTTTGACACAGTACCAAACCTAGATGGCGTGGCCTACCAATACGACATTGGGACGTCAATGCAGCCCGATCATGCTACGATCATCTGGAACGCTGATGACAATCACGCAGTGGCTCACTGGGTCGAACTGGATGCAAGGGCTCAGGATGGTGAGCAGACTATAGTCCATCTGAGAACTGCATCCGCACTTGAGCACGACACCAAATACATAGTTGTGATACGGGGACTATCGGACCAACAAGGTGACTTAATCGAACCTTCTGCGGCTATGCGATCACTGATCGGGAACACAATAACTGATGCAGCAGATGTCGAAGACAGAAGGTTGGAATATACCACATACATTCAGGTCGCCGAAAGTCAAATGGGGGTCGATCGGAATACAATTCAGGCCCTTTGGTCGTTCCATACATCTTCAGTGGAATCCGTCATCGGGCCCGTACTTTCAATGAGAGATGACGCCCTCGAGAGGATAGGCGAAGGCATAGGATGTACCGTGGTAACTACTGAGGACAACTACCGCGAAGATGGCATGACTTACCGTAGAGTGAAAGGGACTTTCACAGCTCCACAGTACCTCATTGATGATAGGGCCCCAACCCTCCTATCAAGGGACTCGGATTACAATCCTGTTTTTGTCGAAAACAGAGAAGTTCCCTTTACGTTGATTATCCCCATGTCATTGTACAATTCTTCCAACCCAGGTCCTCTGACGGTTTTTGGTCACGGATTCCTTGGTACAGGGGAAGGTCACGTCAGCGGCGGTCTCAGGGAATGGGGCGAGATTTACGAAACAGCTCTGATTGCCACCGACTTCTACGGATGGAGTTCAGATGACAGGGATGGAATATCCATGGGCATCATGAACGGTTATTACTTCACGCACCAATCAGACAGGCTGCAACAGGCAATGGTCAATCATGTCGTGATGATCAAGACATTCAAGGGAATTTGTGCTGACATCCCATCCATGAAAGACGAGACTGGCCGTCTTCTCGTCAATACTTCGGAGGTTTACTACACCGGCTACTCCCTTGGCGGAAACCGAGGTCCGTCCCTGCTAGGGCTTTCCCCCGATGTAACTCGAGGTGCTCTTTGGGTCGGAGGTGCAGGGTTTTCGCATCAAATAGAAAGATGCACACAGTATGACCAGTTTGACGATCTGATGGAGAGTTCTATTGGATACACATCCCAGTTGGATAGGGCAGTGGTAATCTCACTTGTCCAATCACTTTGGGATGCAACAGATACCAACACTTGGACCACACTATCCAATGGCTGGGAGGATCGAGTAGATCCTTTTGAAATGCTATATATCGGATCGATAGGAGATCTACAGATCTCAAACATATCCACCAGCAGAGCACTTAGGAATGCAGGGGCCTCGATTCTTGCAAGTTCAGCTATTCTTCCATATGGGCTCCCCGTAGCAGATGGCGGTGAGAATACCACAGGGAATTTAGGTGTTTATTTCGACGGTGGTTTCAGTCACGCCCCTGAGGTGAATCTGCTGGGCCAAGAGCCTCACCCTGCGCATAACTGGGTTGCAGGTGTTGAAGCGGCTCACCAAATGGCATTTGAGTATCTTTTCAACGGCTTTGTAGAAGACAGATGTGCAGGTTCATGTGTCTACAATGTGGGTTAGCCCACAGGCTCCCCGCCTTCCCCCATAAATGCCAGTCTCCTGAGGGCACCTGTTTCGATGAGACTCATGATTACTGATTTTTGAATGGATTCTCCCAGCACAGATTTTACTGCGTCAGTGTCCTGTATAGTCGACATCATCCTCATTGTCTCTCTTACTCTCCATCCCACTAACTTATCTCTATTCTTCGGCCTAATGACTATGACATCCCATCCCGCATCAGAGTAGATATCCCCTGTGGGTCCATCGCTGGTGAACAAAACACCATTTTCTCCATGGAATTTGTTTGCGTGCTTGACCCAGTTAGGCGGGTCATCTATGTCGGGTATGCCAATGATTTCAGCATCAATTTCAAGTTCCGAGATAGAGGCCTCCAACATCACCTTCCTTTCTTCAAAAGTCCATGGATTCAAAAGATTTTGAGGTTTATTCGTAGATCCAACTGCGATTACCAGTTTGGATTCTTTCTGGTTTTTTAACCTCCAGACGTTAGCCTCAGAAATCAAGAAGGCGTGTCCTTTGTGGACTGGCTGAAATCTGCCTAATACCACACAAATCCCATCTTTTGAACTATTCCTCATTTCATCACCTTTTGAATTTAGATAGGGGAACTCCGTTTAAATTCCACTCATGCAGCGGTGTCTGATCTATTCCCAACAGGATCATATGATCTCCATCCCTCCTTATGATTTCGGATATCGAGAATAGATCGGAGGAACTGGACCTGTGTGCGGACATTGTGGACATTAGGTATGGGTCTTGACTACTTTCTGAGGGTGCACCGAGAGCGTCCCTCCTCGCGATCCAATCTTGCGTTACTGAGTCTATATATTCAGCCCTGCTGAACCTAGATACCTCGGTTGCAAAATCACGCCAGAAATCGTGATCTAATATATCATGCACATCCATTTCCGTGGATACATATGGCTCGAAATACAAATACGCCCTTGCATCCCAGCAGGTCCACTCAGCAACGCAAGACCACAGGCACAATGAATAGATGGTGGATATTCGTACGTTTTCCGGTTGTATATCAAACACCGATTTCTCATTTTCACTTTGAGAAGAATCCCATGCATCGAGTAGATCGCCCTCTAGGTCCACTGAAAATGGCCTGTGGATTGTTTCCACAACTACAGGTCGCATCGATCTTAATTCTTGACGTTCCATCTTCATGAACATGTCAAGTGGTTTCATTGAAAGGAGTGAATCTAAGGCATTGGGTTCTATCAACCTCATGATGACCTTTGCCATGCCAGAACGAGAAGGCATACTCGTTTGGTTGTATGGTGAGCAGTACATGGGCTGGCTTGAATAACCCGGACCCTGACCATGCATCATCGTCATGGCCACCATCGAGGAACAAATTCAATCCCTCGAGGAAGAAATTTCCAAGACTAAATACAACAAAGCCACTCAAGGTCATATAGGCAAACTAAAGGCAAAGATAGCATCACTAAAAGAAAAAAAGGAAAAGGCTCAGGCCAAATCAGGTGGCAGTTCCCCAGGATTTGAAGTTAAGAAATCAGGTGATGCCAGCGTAGCTCTTGTGGGGTTTCCTTCTGTTGGAAAATCAAGTCTAATTTCTCAACTTACAGGAGCAGAGTCAGAGGCGGGTGCATTTGCATTCACCACACTCACCTGCATACCGGGTTTGATGGAGCACAAGGGTGCCAAGATACAGATCCTTGACCTGCCAGGTCTGATCAAAGGCGCTAGTGAGGGTAAGGGCAGAGGCAGGGAGATTCTCAATGTTATCAGAGGATCAGATATGGTGCTCTATGTATTGGACCCATTCCAAGAGTCTCATTTTGACATCCTGGATCAAGAACTTTGGAGATCTGGGATGAGATTGAATCAGCCGAAGCCGCAAGTATTCATCAGAAGAACTGACAGGGGCGGGATTGTTGTCAGGTCAACCCTAGATCAATCCAATCTTACTGAAAAAGACGTACAGGATATTATCCGTTCGTTCGGAATTGTTTCTGCTAATGTGGTACTTAGGTCAAACGCGACGGATGATCATATTGTGGATACATTGGCAGGAAACAGGGTGTATTCAAGATCGGTTGTCGTGATAAACAAGGTTGATTTGGCTACGGAAGCAGACATAGAAAGGGCAGAGAAGATGGTTCCAAGTGGTTGGCCGGTGCTGAAGGTGTCTGCAAAAACCGGAGAGGGTATTGAGGATATGAAGGACTTCATCTACGATAATCTTGGGTTCATGTCCATATACCTGAAACCACAGGGGCAGGAGGCCGATCTCGAGGAGCCACTGATCGTAAAGGATGATTCAAGAGTGAGGGAAATATGTGTAAAGTTGCACAGAGATTTTGTGCGAAAATTTAGGTATGCTAGAGTCAAAGGCCCCAGTGCCAAATTTGACTGGCAGCGTGTAGGCCTCGATCACAGATTGAAAGATGGAGACTTGTTGACAATAGTCACGAGGAGATGAGGATGAAAAGCCAACAGAGTGTTTTTGCGTCTGGATTTACTTCTAGGGCAGGCCTCAGGGGCGTTGTAAGTCATATTAAAGGCAGAATCAGGGTTTTGGCTTTGGTTTTCACATTTGGATTCATAATTTCATACCCAATCACAGAGCGAATGATTGTATGGGCCTCTGGAAACGGAGATTGGAGACCCGATAATGTCGAAATAATAATCATTCAACCATTGGAGCTCATCATCCTGAAATTGAAGATTTCTGTTAACATGGCGCTGGGTGCTACCTTGCTGGCTATGATCGCCGATCTAAGTCTAAACGGGGCTAGAATTATATCACATTCAACAAGAACTCTACACGAAAATCAAAGCCCATCCAGATTGATTTTGATTTCTTTGGCCTCAGTGGCACTTGGGGTAATGGGCATATGTTACGCAAACTACGTCCTGATTCCATTCTTGATGGAATACCTAGTGCAAGACTCTACAGCTGCTGGACTCAATGCAACATGGCAGGTTGGGTCTTGGCTTGGGTTCATACTGGGTCTCTTGACGGCATCAGCTGTTGGTTTCCAAGTGCCGTTGGCGGTTTTTGTCCTGATTAGATCTGGACTGATATCTCCGGAAACAATCACCGGGAGCAGGTCCATATTATGGTTTGCAGCTCTGGTCGCAGGCGCATTCCTTTCTCCTCCTGACCCTCTTTCGATGTTCCTTGTCGGTGGTCCGGTAGTGATCTTAATGGAATTAGCAATTCAAATAGAGCGCGTATCGGGCAGCAGAGAAGTTAACTAGCTCCTGTTCCCCATATCTTCCATCATAGCGTCCTCTCTTCCCTTTTCGACATCAACCAATCTCATCATCAATGCACCAGTCAAAATCAGCATTGAGACTGCAAGGATACCAACTCGAGAATCGAACATGACTGTCATAAAACCATATAGAAGTGGTCCGATGAGGGCTGCTACTTTCCCGAAGAATCCAAAGAACCCGAAGAACTCTGCACTCCTTGTCTCGGGCACCATCTGACCGAACAGGCTCCTTGCTAATCCTTGAGATCCTCCAAGGAGGGTGCCCATGGCCAGACCCAAGATTAGGAACTGCCATGAGACCTTGATATCCAGGGGCTCCCAGACGTAATCTCGGGCTGTCTCAGGGATCACATCCAATACTCCATCCCCTAAGTTGGTGGGGTGGTCGATACCAACGTTCTCCTCAGCATTGATTGGGCCTCCGTTAACGCTCGCACTAAACCTAGATTCAGATAAAGATTCCAAGAAATCCAGTATTTCCGTGCTCTCAACTCCTACCAAAGACCTCTCGTACGGAACGTCTGTGTCATCTCCAGACATATCTTGTTCGAAATATAGCCACCTCTTGGTATCACTTCGATCATCAACCTTTAGAGGGAGCAAATGGGCCCATTCATCTGCCCAGCTTTGTTCATTAAATTCATGGTCTTCGTAGTTTAATTTCTGAGCAATTTCCGAAGTGTCACTATCGACCTTGACGATGTAAACTTCACTAGATTCATCCCAATCGAATTGTATCTGGTACTCTTCATGCGAGTCCATTTGCAGGGGTGCGAAGGCTAGGGCTCCGAAACAAAGCATAACCCATCCAACTAAAGAGATTGTTAATGCTCTCTTCGTACCAATGCGTTCGGATAACTTGGTGAATGCAATTGCAGATGGTGCAGCTACAAATTGTATTAACAGGATAGTGACCATGAGGCTGATTGGAGTGATACCAAGAACAACGGTTCCGAAAACGCCACCTAATGCTGTGACTGTGTTTATACCGTCTATAAAGAAGAAGTAAGCAAGCATGTAAATAAACAATGTTTTGAATTTAGAAACCTCAGATAACGTCTTTTTGATTTCCCTCAAAGCTAATTTGGTGGACTCCAAGATTCCAAGAGAATCCATCTCATTTTCTATTGCTGGCTCCGGGACATGTTTGAATGTCAATAGAGCAAAGGCATACCACCAGACTCCGGAACTGGCCAACGCGAAATTAATTACCCATTCTGCATAATCGAAAATTACAAGCATGCCTATGTGAACCAGAAGTAGAATCCCTCCTCCCAAGTAACCGTAGGCGAATGCAAGGTTGGATATCATGTCCATCTCGTCATCCGAACCCATGTGGGGTAGAAGTGCGTTGTAGAACACACCTGCCCCATTCAACCCTATGTTAGCCAGAATGAACATCACCATGAGCCACACCCACTTCAAGTCTAAAGGTAGGAACGGTGTTGCACATAGGAGGAAAGTGGCTCCAGCGCCGACATAAGTCAATATCTTCAACCACCACATTTTGATGGCTCGCCTATCTGCTATCACTCCAAGTGAGGGGCTCACAATCGCGACAAGTAATGCCGCTCCGGATACTGAGAAGGAAAAAATGGCATCGCCCGAGATTGATTTTGACAAGACAGTGGTAGTCAGACCATTAGCTTCCAAGAACAAAAATGTGTACCAGAAAGGAAGGATAGCGACCGTTACACTGGTCTCGAAAGCAGATTTTCCCCAGTCATAAAAAGCGTATCCCTTGATTTTCATTGAAGTCTTTTTTCCTTCTAACGCGTCTTCACCCATGTGTCTCCCTTGACTTCCAACAATCAACAAATGGTATGAGTATTTTCACTGCAAAGGGAGATAGTGACGGGCTATTTCATGACCTCAAGCCATTTCCCCGGAGCGTGGACACAACTGGCTGGGTGAAGCCGAAAGAGAATTCCATCGATGCTCTTTCCTACGGAATTGAAAATTCCGACGGGGTTGAGATGGACCTCAGATTGAGTCTTGACGGAGAGGTTATCATTCACCACGACGCTCGAACCCAAGATGGAAGTTATCCTGAAACAACAAATTACGATGATATGAAAGAACACGTGGACCTTTTTTCAGATTTATTGTCAAAGGATGATTTTGTTACGAAATGGGTGAATGAGGCACGTTTTGTATGTTTGGAGTTGAAAGCTCCTCATCCATCTTCTGGAGCGGGAGGCGGTTGGTTGAGGGGGAAGGAAATGTACAATCACATGTCAGAGCTGTTCCAGAGTGTTAGAGACATGATCAAGCAAATTGAAGTCCCTTCCAATTCTACGGTTTTCTATTCATTCGACCCATACATTACCCCTGTGGCGAATCGATTCTCAGAAAATTATCGTCATGCAAGATTAATGCCTAAATTGAGACAGTGGGGAGGTTGGACTACTCAAAGAGCTGCTGCCTTGCCTTCATTCATTTCGACCTCAGTTCCTAGGTTGTTGGACAAACAGAGAAAGTTGGGGGCTCCGATGCTCCCATTGGCGTTGGACTACTTGCATGGATGGACGAGATTTCTGCCGATCGGTGCAACCATGGGTTTGCAAGGAAAATCACTACAGAAATTCAACCACATACGACGGGGCCACCCTGTTTACGTTTGGCCCTCCCCGATTGAAATCGAACCCAGATTGTTGAAAGCAGGACTATCTTGCATCTCCGATACTATGCAGAAGGGATTGGTGTATTCAGATGGATCCGAGAGGTGCTTGAGACCAGGGACCATGCCATTTGTTGAGAATGAGCGGCAACCGTGGCATGAGATCTCGGACTCAGAGAGGGCCAAGATAGTTCTAACCAGCAAAAAGAAATGGGGTTGGAGCTCTGGAAAAGACGAACTTCTTGGATTGACCTCGTCTGGGACGATGCCGTGGGAAATGCCGAGACTGATTGGGCACAGAGGAGCGGGTAAAGATCCTGAAACCTTATGATTCCAGACGCCTAATCGGTTGATTTTTTGCCAAATATTTCGGCCGGTATATGGGGATTCCTCTTCCGTCTCTGGAATTCCTCTCATCCAATATTTGGGCGGTAATACCCGCAACTCGGGACCAACCGAAGAATGTGGTGTAATAGTCTGGTTTCCTAAAACCAACTGATTGTAGGAGGGCTCCGCTTGCTATGTCTACATTAGGATATGGATTGGAAATTTTAGGTATTTCGGACAGAATGGGGGGGACGACTTCTCTGAGGGCCTTTACTGTTCTAAAATCTGGATCGTCGGGGCATACCTCATCGCCTAGCTCGATCAATAGCCTGGCACGAGGGTCTTCTGCTCTGAGTACACCATGTCCGAAACCGTATATTGGTCTCCTGGCACTTAGCTCTCTTCGCACAAATGACTCGATATCAGCAGGGTCATCGGTCCCGATTCGCTTTACAAATTCAAGGCAAGATTGATTCGCTCTGCCGTGTAGAGGCCCCGATAATGCGCTCATTGCAGAGGATATTGCTGCGTATATGGACGCTCGTCCTGAGGCCACTGCCTTGCCGGAAAAAGTTGAAAGGTTTCCTCCCCCATGATCCATGTGTAGGATGAAAAAGAACCTTAGTACCCTATTCATCCTCTCTGCTTGGTCCCCGCTTATCCCCAGCATGTGAGTGAAGTTTTCAACCAGTCCAAGTTGGGGGCGAGAGTCCCTTGTTTCCAATTTTTTACCTCCTCTGAGGTGAAAGATTCTCGCCATAAGCTCGGGCATGCGAGCAACTAGATTCATCGAGTCAGTCCTCAAATCGCCTGTGGTGTCAGATATCCCAAGAGCAAGAATACCTGTTGAAAGCCAATCCATTGGATGGCCGGAACCGGGTGTAAGAGATTCCAAAACTCGCAATGCGCCGGTCGGCATTTCTTCAGCCCGGTGTGCTAACTCTTTTCTGAAATCCAAACTTTCCTCTTCGGTTGGGAGTCTCTTGTTGAACAGGAGGTAGATGACGTCTTCTTCTTCCAAGTTTGCCAAATCCTCCACTGGATAACCTACATAGTGAACACCCTCTGTTGGGTCCACAAAGGAAGTTTGACAGGTTCCGACAGGTATTCCCCTCAACCCGGAGTCTATGTTTCCTTCCCGAATTTCAAAAATAGGGGCATCGTCTTGTCCCATAGTTTGACTCCTAATGTTGCCCGGTCATAATGTCTCCGCATGAAATTCTAATTTCATGCGATTCAAATGAGCCCCAACTCTCTCCCCACCTCTTCGAATTTATGCAGAACCTCATCTAGGTCGTCCTTTGTGAGGCCAGCAGATATCTGAGTCCTCACTCTGGCCTTGTCTCTTGCGACCATTGGAAAAACAATGGCGCCGGCCATAATTCCCCTCCTTCTGAGTTCTTTCGAGAGGTTTTGTGCGGTTCTGCTGTCTCCGCACATTATTGGGATGATTGGAGTAGTAGAGACGCCTGTATCAAAACCCAAAGAATTCATTTCACGCCTGAAGTACTCCGTGTTTTCCCATAATTTCTCCACGTGTTCAGGCTCATCCCTCAAGACTTCGATAGAGGCCTTCTGTGCAGCGGCTACGCCGGGAGTTTGGCTCCCTGATAACAACCAAGATCTACTGTGGTTGAGGGCGTGGTTTCTGAGGTCTTCTGAGCCGGCGATAATTCCGCCCTGGACCCCTAGCGCTTTGGAGTATGATCCTCCCTCGACCGTTACCTTTCCCTGTAAATTGAAGTGAGCAACGATGCCTTTGCCTCCACCTAGTACGCCCTCTCCATGACAATCGTCAACCATAACCATAGCATGATGTTCTTCGGCCAATTTTACAATTTCATCGAGGGGTGCTATGTCACCATCCATGCTGAACACACCATCGGTGATGATTAGTTTCCGGGAAGCTTTTTCGCCGTTTTTCAGTGCCCTTTCCAACCCCTCCATATCATTGTGCGGGTAGACCGCTCTCTGAGCCTTTGTGAGTCGGACACCGTCGATTATGGACCCGTGATTCAACTCATCGGAAATTATCAAGTCCTCAGACCCTCTTACAAGTGTTGGGATTAATCCCACGTTGGCAGTATATCCTGCAGAATAGATCAATGCGGCTTCCACTCCCTTGAACTCTGCTGCGGTTTTCTCGGCTTCCAAATGAATATCAAGGGTGCCGGCGATTGCCCTAACCGAACCTGACCCTGCCCCGTATTTTTTTGTGGCATCTATCGTCGCCTGCACGACTTTTGGATGTGTAGTTAAGTTCAGATAATTGTTAGCGGACAACATTATCATTTTCTTGCCGTCAATCTCGCATATGGGTTTGTTAGCTGACTCCAATGTGGGTGGTTGCCATGCCAATCCTTGTTCTACCAGTTGATTGTGCCTCTCCCTCATCCATGTGAGATCCGCTGCCATGGCCTATTTCAATCGACGGTGGTACATGGCTATTCCCAATTTGAGGTAGAAAAATTGCCATGAAAAGAGTATATCGAAAAATAGACAGTGTCACAATTTAATTTTCATTTTTGGATATCTTTTCCGTTTTGGAGAAATACGGGAACTTAATTGTCATTAGGTTCCATGTGTTAGTATGAAACTGGCGGGCACGGTGGCCAGTGGGCTAGGTAGGGCACAGATCTTTATGTCCCAGGCCCATTATCAAGAACAATTCAAAGAGATTCTGGGTGCGACTGCATGGCCGGGCACTTTGAACATAGAGTTGACCGGGGCAGACCTTGAATCATACACGGAGCTCAGGAACATAGCCGTTCCAGGCGCATCGGATGGATCCCAAGAGGTAGAACCATTGAGGGTAAATGGATTTGAGAGGGAGGGTCGATCATTCGGAGGTGCGACGGCGTTCCTAGCCTCTATATCGAAAGATGGTCAAAACTGGCAGAGGTGCGCGATACTGATTCCCGATTTGACCCGTCATACTGAAACTGCCGAAATTATCGCCACTTCATTCTTAAGGGAACTTTTGCCAGTAAACGACGGAGACATGATACATCTGATCATTCGATAAGCCTGTGTGTCCAGTCTGTTTCAAGCATCATCCTGATTTCTGCTAATGCAGAATTTCTCCAACGCTCTACAAGCCTCGGTTTTGAGGGTGGTGGAGGAGGTGGAAGATGCGTTTTTGGCAGAGTAGAATACCATTTTTTGGGGGCATCCTCGTGATGGATGTTCCATAAAATCAAAGCATCGGCCGGAGCCCTACCGAAATCTGGAGAGCCGGAAGGCTCCTCCAGTGCGCTGGCTAACTGTTCGATAGTAGTCTCATTGTTACTTATTTTTACAATGGCAGATGCTATTCTCCTGACTTGATTCCACAAAAAGGACTCCGCTTCGATTATGAGACCGATTACGGATCCGTCATCGCGCCTCCACAGCCTACAATCATCTATGGTTCTGAAGGGTGACCGCTCTGGGTCAGGCCTAGAAAAGGCTGAGAAGTTATGATGCCCGAGGAAAACTTGGGTAGCTTGATTGAGAGCCTCGGCGTCATAGTCAGGATTCCAGCCCTTTACCATATCTAATCTGTAGAGGTACGTTCGTGATCTTGCCATCCTTACGGGAATGTGGCTTTGACGCCTTATTGCTCCCCAGATGCACATTTCAGATGAAATCCTATCGCCAATGGCCCTTGTGATCATTTCTTCATTGAGACTATCCATCAAACTTGCATCACATGATATGTCAACTAAGTTCATTCTTGAACTGACACCGGAGTCTGTCCTGGATGAAATTCTTGAGGTGCAATGTTCTTGCCAGCCTAGTTCTTTGATGGCAGAATTCAACTCTCCTTGGACAGTGACCTCATCAGGCTGTGATTGGGATCCTTTGAATGGCTCGCCGTGGTATCCGACGGCTAACAGAAAGCTATCGGCTGGTGTGTCAGCCGACGCGCTCAATCCTCGATTAGATATTCCATCGCCTCGCTAGCAGACTGGAACCCCAGACCGAGAAGTGAGAATTCAACTGCATCTCGGATGAATTGCCTCGCAATAGGGGCGCTTCTGTCGAAGTTTGTTTTTACATCTATGGATTCGATAAGCAACCTCGCAGCCTCGTAGAGATGAAATGAAATGTCAATTTCTTCGGATTTTGAACCTAAATCTACTAGTTTTCTGAGTTCCCTCACTGCCATTGGAATTCTATCAAATTCGATCAAGGCATTCGCGTAAGCAGCCCTGTAGTCGGCATTCTCTGGAGCGAGTGAGCAGGCCCGTCGCAGATAGGACTGGACCTGTCCTTCGTTTATCCTGTCATTTCCTTTTTCATCCAGATTCCCATTTTCCTGGATTTCAAAGAGTGCAGCCTCAGCCCACCCATGATAGCCTGATGGATCATCTGGAGAATTTTTCACGTGTTCCTCGAAGATGGTCATTGCCCCCATGTAATCGCCCTGGGTTATTTGTTGAGCTGCTGAAGTGACTATGTCGTCTGTCATGATGGTGTCCGCCTTGCACAAACCTAGGTGCTTTTGGTTATCAACGATATGTTTTGAGGCAGACTTATTTTTATTCGGATTGCATCTCTCTGAATTTATCGGAGGCATGATTGATCAGGAGGTGAATCCTCTCCGGAGAGTGAATTCCATAAATGCAAGTTTCTGGGGTGTTGATTGCTTTAGGACGATTCCTCTTGAAGGAAATAAGGAGGCCTAGTTTAGAGGTTACACTTCCAATGCCGGACTTTGTTTCGCTTGGGATAGCGTCACCGGTTACTCCTGCGCTTATGCTCGTTGAGTCTGAACCGATATTCAATCCGGAAGCGGTCAAGATCTGGATTGAACCATATCTTAGGAGCCTACTCATGATAGTGGTATCAACTATCAGATTCTCTATCCGATCGTAGTTTATACTTTGACTTGATGCATCCACATACAAGAATTGTTTGATAAGGTGTATTCGTTTGTCAGTAATAGCATACGTGAATGATCTCTGGTAGAATATGGAAAGGGCGAAGATCACCCCAGACATTATGAAGGCCAAGAGGAAATAATACCCTGGAGTGAATTCTGGGAGAGTGGTTTCTTCAGAATTGAATATCCCTGCAACGTCCAAGCCAAATGTCAGGCCCGTCCAAATCATGGGTAAAGAGGCAGCTAACATTATCCAGAGTATTGTCCATTTACCGGAGGTCGGCCCATTGTGGAAGTGGATTGTTTTTGCGACTATTGTTAAAGATAGGAAAAGGCCGAAAACACCTGATAGGTCCGCGGCGAGATGTACTGATTTGAGTATAAATGCCAACTGCCCTTCTCCAGACGGTCGATCAATCACGTTCGCCCACCAGAATATCAGATAGACTCCCAATATGGACAGGGACAATATGTATCTCCCATACATACTTCTGGACGTAGGGCTCCCTATCCAGAGGATTTCCTCCTCATCAGTCATGGTTGGAATTTTTTGCCTAATTGGCTTGATCGGGGTCAGTCCGCGTTCTGACATGTTGTAACCTGGGCATTACCTTCAATTTAGGATTCCCCAAGCATGTTCCGCATTTCCCCTTATCCACTCATAATCTCTCAATCGTCTGATTTCTTGGCTGTCGATGATTTCCAGCTCTTCTACTTCCAACGGATATTCATTGTAGGTAAGATGGCTGGTTAAGCCTCCACGTGTAGGTTGATCGAAGGACCAATGCGCTCTGGATGTAGCCCTTACTTGCAAACTAACCCTCGTGTTATTATTCTTCAAATTGATGATGAACCTAGGAAGCTTATATCCATCTGAATCCCTTAATGCGTTATTTTCAGCAGGTTTGATCAATTTTATCGACCCAGTTTCCAACATTTCTGTGGTGTCTCTCCGGCGATCGTGCAACAGACCTCTTGCGTTGCTGGGCCATCTGATAGTGTCCCTTTTCGACCACGGCCTTGAGTCCTTTTTTGTCATAGATCCAGATATGTGGGGTAAAAACCAATCAAGGTAGGTACCATCGTCAAAGTGAAGAAAGCCCCAAAACCAAGGCACGCTGGGCGCTTGGACGGTGACCTTCTGAAAGTAGGCGCTCCCTAGCACCTCATGGCCGTCGATATTTACTCTAGCCTTCATGCTGTGAATCCTTAGAATATCATATCCCATGTTCAGAGCATATACATTATTTGC
The DNA here is from genome assembly GCA_002499585.1 of Euryarchaeota archaeon UBA552. Lineage (GTDB taxonomy): Archaea > Thermoplasmatota > Poseidoniia > Poseidoniales > Thalassarchaeaceae > MGIIb-N1. Next base: position 193,333 of record DAMH01000027.1, read on the forward strand.
GTATGTTGCTGTACTTGGTCTATGCCACCATGGAGTCATTTCAGCATAGAACGAATTCGGCATTCTAGGATCAGATTTGCTGTCTTTGCTGAAAGATAGCCACATTTTGCTCATATCTGAGGACATGCCGAATGAGAGGTCACTTTCGAGTATCGGTACGACTGCTCCGCCCCCTGAACCCTTTCCTTCCCCCGGCCATAGAGGGTGTTTGTCATCCAACGCTGCGATCCTGCACTCAGTCATTCTAGCTGGTTCAAACATATCCTCGCCATCGTACCACCACGCACAGACCATTCCTGGCAGAACATGGCCACGATAATCATCGATTGACATTCTAGATCCAGGTAGCCACCAATGGTCATTTACCCTTACAGAGCGAGTCTCCTTTGTCGACCATAAAACCATCAGCTGACGGGACCTCTCTGGATGCACGGGATCTGGAAGGATGATGATAAACCACCACCACCACCACGATAGTCTCTTGATTGGTGGAAGAATATCAAACCTCCAGAGTGAGGAAAGATCCCCCTCAAATCTCCTCATGACTCTAGTCAATCTATCTCCCTCCGTTTGAAGATTGACTGTCCAATCAATATCGGAAGCAGAATAAAGGAAATCAAAACCGCAAGGCTGAGGCCTATTGCTAATGCTGGTGATCCTGTTCCCAAGGTATGTTTTGGAGGGCTCCAGAAAAACGCTAAGCCTGTGTCCAAATTGAAAGCAGTCGCCATTTGTGAGAGCATGATGGTATCAGACCATACTACCAAGACGATCGCATCTATCATCTGGAGAGCCCAGTGTGAAACTGAAAATATGGGGACAAGCTCCGCGCCGAACAGAGTCATAACTGCCATAGCGAACTCATACACTCCAAAAATAAGCGCGAAATAAACCCCATATCTCGGCGAAATGAGGCCCATTGCGTTGAATATAGAACCATATGCAGCTAGGGATAAGACAGTTACAACACCTATGCCAAACCACATGTTCACATCACTGAAACGGTTACCATCAGGACCCAATGTTGAGGTGAGAACCGCCATCATGAGGGACATTGCGAGAACGAACCCTCCGGCGAAAATCAAGTAACCTGCCAATCTGTAAACAATGAATTCTCCTCTGTGTATTGGTTTAGACAATAAGTAATGCAAAGTCCCGTTCTCACTCTCGTCCCGGATCAGCCCAAGGGCCAAGAACAGGGGAAGGAATATTCCTATGATCATGGAAAACGCGATTTTTCCGGTGATGATAATAAATGACCTATGGGAAGATTCGCCCATCAACTCAGAGTCGACAGGGTCTTCGTCCACCAAATAATCTGGGCGTATCTGTAACACTGACCCATCTGCCCCTCTGACCCATTGAACATCACAGGGAATCCCATTTCTATTTGAGTCGTCATTCTCTCCGTACGAACTCTCATTATATTCACTCTGTGTACAGTCTCCATCGTCGTCAAAACCTTGACTGCTTGATGGGTTGTCGGGGTCCCAATCTATTCCGTCTTCATCGACATAATTTTGTGAGGGTTCGGGAGGAACATCAAATTTTTCAGTGGTGATTCCGTACGTCGCAAGCCACCCATCTGCGACCGATAGGGTTCCCTCGCCCTCAAATCTGAGAAATTGAACATATTTTAGGCCGTCCTCTATAGTGCATGAAAATGGACCCCAACCATAAGGGGTGTTGATCATTTCATCGTCAATTTGGTCTGGACATTGCTGACCTGAATCAGGGAAAGAAGAATCAATATTGTCCCAATTAAGAGTGAAAATCGAGGGGCCCTCGACGTCCCATGTATGATTCCCGGTGTGGGTTCTGGGCCCTGAATAGTATATTTCTCCTGATGGGATGAACAATCCTGATCCAGGATACTCTTCTCTATCAAAATCACTTGAGCCATACTTTTTCTCTTGCCCCAGTGGATAGCCATCGCCGTCGTTGTCAACAGAGTCGCCGTCGTTGTCTATCGACTCAAAACCCTGTCGAACAGAGTCTATGTAAAATGCAGACAATAGCGTCAGTAACAAAAATGAGATTCCAAATACCGTCCATGTAGACGTTTTATTTCTGAGTTGCTTGATTGTTAACTCAATGACAGCTCCGGCCTTCCTGTCTATGGCTGTCCACACAGTCGTTGATAATCGCCTTCCCTCAGAGTCCTCGGGATCGCCGAAGGTCATTTAGAGTCACCAACCAGATAACCTAGTAGAGATTCGAGATTGTCATCAGGATTCTCAATCGAATGAATTGGAATTCCAGATTTGATTATCAAAGAGGGCAAAATCTCATGGGCTTGAGAGAGGTCTTTTGTCATTATTTCTAGGCTCTCTGTATCGATGAACCTAACCCCGTAGACAGGTTCTTTGTCGATGAAACTTGCTGCCAATGCTCTCGAGTTCTCACACCTTATCAGGATCCGGTGAGGATGCTTATCCAGCATTGCTCTGATGGCGTGTAGGTTTCCGAGAGCGACCAGTCTGCCTGAATGCAGAATCACTATCTGTTCGGTAATTCTCTCTATCTCCTCCAAGATATGACTTGAGACAAGAACCGTTTTTCCCATTGAGCCCATTTCTCGGATTACGTTCATTATGCTCGTGCGGGCCAGCGGATCGCAACCATGTAGTGGCTCATCCAGAACAAGCAGGTCCGGATTATGGACAAGAGCAGCTGCTATCTTCACACGTTGCCTCATTCCTTTGCTATATTTGCCGATTTCTTTGTTGGCTACATTGTCCAAATCAACGAAACTTAATGCCCTTTCAGCCTTTTTCTCTGCTTCATAACGCGTCATGCCATGTAACCTAGCCAGCGTTGAAACAAAATCCATCGAGGTCATCCAATCATACATTTTTTCTGATTCGCTGACATATCCTACCCTGCGATAGGGGGATGTTGAATCCCATGGATTTGTTCCGAACAACCTGACTGCACCCCTATTTGGCCTCAACCTACCCATCAGGAGTTTGAAAAGTGTTGATTTTCCTGCGCCATTCATTCCAAGGATTCCAGTAACGCCTCCGTCTATTGCCAATGATACATCGTTAATTCCTATTACTTGTCCATACCATTTGGATACATGGTCCAAGGTTACTGCTGGAGGAGCGCTCACTCTCTAGTCACCTCCAAGGATGCTACTCTGCTGGCGAATACAGCTAGAGATGCCAAATTCATCAGAATCAATGATACAGCTGAAACGGCCAAGGGGTGATTATAGTTGGGGGGCAGGCCCACAAGCCATTGACCCACGTGTGCAAGGCAGTCGTAGGGGCTCAAGAGGTAAATGTAGGTTGTCTCAAACTGGATCTCGATCAGCCATGCGACGATTTTCGATCCTAGCACGAGGCCTAGAAAGGAGACTGATGCGGTGAACCTGCTAGTGCTTATGCTTGAAAGTGCGATTCCAATAGAAGTGTAGGTGAAAACTAGGAGTATCCCTGCAGTCAAACCCCCCATAAAGATGGGGATTGTGTCAGCTATATACGACCATCCTTCTCCCTTGAATACGACAGCAGCCGAGTAGTACATTATGTAGGTCAACAGGATTACCGCCCCCAAGACTGAAGCAGCACTGAGCCATTTCATGGAGGCGTAGTCCAACCTCGAAATAGGTCTGGAGAAGTATATCGCACTCGTACCATTCTTTCTGTCGTCGGAAACGAGTCCGCCCACAACGAGTGCTGTTAGTAGCGGCCACATGCAAAGATTTCGTGGAAAGTAACCGAGGATGTTGCCCCACAGATTGTATCTGTTGACACCCCACATCCTGTTCAAGAATCCGCTTGCGTCCCCGCTGAACATAGAAGAAAGCAGTAACATTAGAATCGGTGTCATTGAACCAAGTATTACCACAAGTAATGTCAACCTGACAAACGGATGATATCGTCTGTGGCCCGATCCAGTGACTATTCCGTAGACGTGATGTCGGTATATGGCGTAGTTCCGCACCCATCTCGGACCAAGGGTTCCATTCCATGGACGGTAAATTTGTTCGAATATCTGGCCTTTTGGGGCTGAAGCTACTGTGGCAGTAGAGGTATTGTCCCCGTCACCTGATCCGTATGCTGCTTCGATCCTCGTCTCTCCGAGGGGCATATCGCCATCGACTTCAGTCATCAGTCAGACTCCCTCCAGATCAGAAGAGGCCTTTGCACTTTGACCCAATCGTTGCATTATCAACAGGAATATATCCTCAAGATCAGGCTCGTATTCCTTCAGCACTCGGACTTGAGCCCCTGTTGATGACGCCCCCTGTAGAATTGCGTGGATTGTCTCATCGCCCTTGTGCTCTACCCTCATGATTCTCCCCATCCTCCGAACCCTGTGTCCGTTCATCAGAAGCCATTCCTCCAGTTTTGTTGCTCCGCCCCAAACAGATATCTCGATTTCTCTGGTGATTTGGTTTGCTAATTCCTCTATCCTCCCCTGAATGACCACCTTCCCTTCAGAGAGCATGACCACATTTTCGCAGACCCCCTGTATGTCTTCCATTACATGACTGGTCATGATAACGGTCCCACCTCCTTCGGAGATGGTCCTCTTCAGCGTATCCAACATGAACTGTCTCGCTGATGCGTCCAGACCATTAGTTGGTTCGTCGCAGAAGAGTATTTCTGGATCGTGAACAATGGAGCAGGCCAATTTTGTCGCCTGCCTCATTCCTGTTGAGAACGTCTCTATTTTCCGATATCTTTGGTCTTCCAATCCGACATACTGCAGGACCTCATGTGACCTTTGCGTCGCATGATCGGGGCGCATTCCAAGCAATTCGCCAGCATACCTAACCTGATCGACCGCTGTCAGGCCGGGATCGAGACAGTCGTATTCAGCCATATAGCCTATTTTTGAACGGATTTCAGGACCCATTGTCACAATATTCCTTCCCAGAACACTCCCTCCGCCTTCAGTGATTCTGATCAGCCCGAGTATACACTTGAATAACGTCGATTTACCTGATCCATTTGGGCCAAGGATTCCTACACCCCCGGTTCCCAGCTTGAGGTTGATTCCATCTAGAGCGACATGTGGCCCGTACATCTTGCGAAGATTATGGATCTCTATCACTGGTTTGGTTATGGCATCACCTCTTTGATTTCTAGCCTATTCGTCGTTAGATCTATCAATCAATCCCCCATATGTAGCTACTTTTTTTCAAGAATTCCTTCCCTTATTCTCACAGCAACACCTTTTTTCAAAACTGCCATCTCTTCCGATGTTGAATTTGATGTGCCATGTGCAACAAAGTTACCCTCTAGGTCCATTACGATACACGGCTGCCCGACTGTCAGCCAACTGTCAGCATGTTCAATAAAACCGTGCATGACGTTCCTTCCAGCACCCACGAAGGGCACAGCATCAGAGTGGAGGGTGACGCTCGGCACCCCCGGATGGTCAGTATTATTGCGTTGAGACTGGCTTTTCTTTGATTTTCCAACATGCTTTGATCTAAGTGAATGGAGTGCTTTGGCGCCCTCCAACGCAAGAGATATACCTCCGTCATTTAGCCTGGGAGAAAAAAGATGTTTGCCGTCCTTAAACACATTCACAGGCCTACCAGTGTTTGAGTGCCTTGTGTCGGTCCCTTCTGTCAACACACAACCATCTAGTGGATTAACCCCACAGAGTATTGAAAGCTTGTCCACCAATGAACAGCGCTCTATCCATGACCTGATTCTTTGATTTTTTTCGTAGTCAGTGTTGGATGGCCCATAATAACTGACATTTATGCCTTGAAGGCCTATTTTCTTCAAACTTCGAAGTATGGTTTTTTCCTCGGATTTCATGAATTCGATATCTTCACCGCCCTCGACCCTGCACCAGGGAGAGAGGTCCTCAAGTGAATAAGGAAGTAGACCCATAGGGGTATCAACAAAAATAATTGTCCTTGGTTCAAGACTCAGAATATTCTGTACAACTTGGCCGTGTGAGATCCTCCAGGGAGGGTTGCCACCTTGGAGAATGGCAATTTCTTTGGGAGGGCCCGAAGAACCATCGGACCAAGATCCTGGCATCCTCCATCTTTGTTCCATCAACAAGCGCGCATGCCGTATGTGGGGCCTGTTGTATATATCAGAACTGAATGGTTCCGAGGATGGCCTTACGGGGTTAGTTGCCATGACAATGGTATTTATTCTTGAAGAAATTGGGCTGCTGTCTTCTAGTTTCATCGATTCCGATACCTTCTCAAATGCAGCTCTGAGGTAAGGGGATGAATGACTCCTCCTTTCAGCGAGGACCCATATTGATCCATTCCTCACTGCTTCTCTGCATCTGGCTAGCTCTCTCTGAGTAACCTCGAGGTTATGTTTTGCCAACAAGGCTGTCCTATCAGATTTTTCCATTTCCCTAACATCGTTGGGTGTGAGGTTTGAGATCTGTCGGGAATGCGTCGGCCACTCAACGAGTGTATCGATCCTGTGAGTCCCCTCTTCTGAAAGAATCCGCCCGTCTTTGGCAAACAGTGCATATGCGGCAGAGTCGAACAAGTCCGCGCCGAGTGCTATGCACATTGGGAACAACATGGGATGGCCGCATCCAAAAATGTGCATGGGACGGCTTGATGGCAGTTCTGATGATGAGGCGAGTATAATTGTAAATAGATCGGAGTACCTCTGGGATTCCATCAGAGGGACTATTCCGCCAATTGGATGCACAGAGAATCCCCTCCCCAAGTGTGTCGTGTTAGACATCATGTTAGCAGACTGTGCTCTGAGGTCTTCGTGTAAGCCACCTTGGATGGGCCCGTTCAGAAGTATTTCTCCCCCTGCCTCTCTGAGAGAGTCTTCTGCCCGGTCCGCTGTCAGTTGAACTGCGGACGATATTTCTTCTCTTGACATATCTGGCCTGCCAAAGACATCGAGCATGGTACCAATGTCCACACCGATCTCTCGTTGGAATCTCACGATTTCATCGACCTTTACCTCAACATCTCCGTACACATAGGACTGGAATGTCCCTGAGTCAGTCATTATGACCCCTGGAAAATCAAGGAGGCTATGGACGCCTTCTTCCATCGCTCTTTTTCTTAGGTCGTCGTGTTTCCATATGACATACGAATTAGTTATGAGGGCCTGATAACCGAAATCCTCCAACATACGCCTTGGTTTCACAGTCAGAATGTTCGGATTTACGACGGGGAGTAGCGTCGGAGTCCTCAATATTCCATGTTTAGTGTGAAGTTTTCCGAGCCTTGCACAACCATCTCTATGAGTCATCTCAAATTTGCCGAAATCTTGGGGGCGGCAGGGTGTTAAATCTGATGTATCCATTTTCACACCGGCCTTGTCACTCTGATTTTCTTTCTATTATTTCGACACGCACGACCCCGTCATTGAGTCTCATTCTGACAAGATCGCCTGTGTTTATTTGCAAGGTTGGGTCGATGTCAAAGCCGTGTCCATACGGAATGGCCTGTATTGATGCCGCTGGCAGTGATAATGGACAAACATCCCTGTTGAGTATGCCCACTGGCCCTACTCCCTGATAGCACAATCCCATCAAGACATATGGAGCGACTGTGGATCCGGAACCTTTTGGATACACGACGATTTTTCCTCCGATAGTCTGACCTTCCAAGGGGTGTCCAGGTTCCGTCACTTCGCCGGTTGAAGGATCCACATACCCAAGATAGGTTATGGGTACATCAGTTGAAATTGCCCTTGCAGTTACATCGTATGAGTTTTGACTCGGAAGTCCGGTGCCGGACATCACAATGGCTGAATTCTTCGGCCTCTCGGTCGGAGGAGGCAAGACATGGCCAGACTTGGTTAGCACTGGCCTAGGGCCCTCTGACAACTTTGGGTCGAAGGCATGCGCCACGCATACTGATATGTTTGCAACGCTTGTAGGCATCGAGTTCAAACCACTGGTAAGGTAGTGCTCGGCCTTCATTGAGTTTGTCAATATGTGATTGTACAATTTCCTGTTGTATGGTGTCACCTCCGGGCAGGTATCTTTGAGAACCAGAGCCCCTGCTTCTTCTAGAATATCCAAAGTCCCATCTGTGCTGAGTGTATCGTGTATGGTTCGAGATGTGAAAATCCACAGTCTGTTCTCCGGTATTCTCAGTCCTAGCTCCATCCTGCCCCTGACTTCAGCGACAACAGACCGTATCTCCCCGATACTGGCTTGCGGGCAGCCGATTACTACGAGGTCAACGGTGCCTTTTGGCCCAAGTCTTTGATAACTCTCTTCTAGGTCCAGTGAAGTGAATGACAATTCCCCTTGATAGTTCACCTCATTTGGGATCCTGGTTGTGCCTTCAACCCATAACATGGGACATCCGAAATTTGCCGCTGCTGCTGTTAGTGCCTTTCTCATCTCAAAGGACAGTTCGCTGGGGAGCCCTGATATCACTGGCATTGGGCCATAAGGCATGTCCCATTGCGATTTCAATTGACCACCGATCCAATCACCCAAAATAGAGAAATCAGTTGAGTTGTTCAAATCACATTCTATCCTCACGTGCATGTTGGGAACCCGATTGGCACTAAGGTGAAGTCCCCAGAGAGGGGCCCACCCTGTCAACGCAGTTGCGAGTGCAGAGAGGCCAGACTCCCTGTTAGTAGCCAGTTTTGTGTAGGTGTTGGCGTAACAAACCGCGTTTGACTCAGCCCAACATCCTATCCCCTCGGGAGTTTCTAACGGGCTGTCATACGGAGTACATGAAAGTGTGGCGTCAATACCCATATTCCAGTATGAGGTGACAATCTCGGCCTGCAATTTCAAAAAGTCAGGAAAGTCAATTCCCATTTTTTCTATCTGCGATGAATCGCAGCCCGCGGAATTCAATGATGTGGGAATAGCCACCCTCGCTTCAGGATCTGATGCAAGGTCGGCCAAAAAGCGGCGTAAGCCAATCCCTCCAGTGATAACTGAAACTCCGGAAACATGTGCGTTCACCGCCCTTGTGAAGTTTTTTGCACCTGCGATGAATCCTAAATCTGTCACCAGCCTTGCAGCTTTCTGCTTTGCAGGACCGTGTTCTCCCTCCAGCATTGAATCGAGCTCGAAGGGCACCTCCATGCCCTGCTGTGTGGGGGGAAGGAGATGAACCTAGGGTCGTAAGGGGCCGTACGAGCCTTCATGTGGCGGGGTTGTGACGGTAGCCCATGCTCCAAGAAGGAATGCAAGCCCCCCCATTTTCTGCAAAGACACAAAATAACGACGATATATCCCTGCAATCTATACTCGGAGAAGGGCAGGGGTTGATACTTTTTTTCTATCCCAAGGACAGTACCCCAGGCTGCACGAAAGAGGCTTGTGATTTCAGAGACGCATTTGGAGACTTCCGCGATGCAGGATACAAGGTAATCGGAGTTTCCAAAGACTCTTCAAAATCTCATCAAAAATTTATGCAAAACAATGATCTTCCATACGATTTAATCGTAGATGATGATTTAGCTGTACAAAATTCCTACGGAGTCTGGCAAGAGAAAACGAACTATGGAAAGACATACATGGGCACCGTCAGATCAACATTTGTAATAGAGAAAGATGGGGTCATATCCATTGCAAAATACAATGTCAGAGCAGGTGGTCACGTCCAGAGGCTTGCCGAACAGATGGGAGTCAAAACTAATTTGGAACAATGAGGAGGGTAATACTTGGAACCGCATGAGAAAAGAGAGGTCATCCTCGATTTCCTTCGGAAGTGTGTCAATTACGCCGACAAATCCATAGAGCGAAAGATCTCCCGAGGTGCTGAATCCCATGAGGTAGAAAATTGGAAGTCATACCGTGAATTTACTGCATTTTCTTTATCCGAATTGGAATCTGGGAAGCTGGATGATTGGTTGGTTAAAGAAGAGTCGGAACCCATCCCCCATGGCTCAATATCTGTCGCAAAAGGGTTCAAATCATTAGAATTAGACCATTTATCGCATGTTGAACGGCGTGGTTTACTTGCAAGGCATGTTGGTCCAAGTCCTGTCTTTCTTGTGGGTACTGTTAGTGCTGAAGGCGTTAGGAACCTAGCCCCCATGTCTTCGATAGGTGTTCTTTCCAACACTCCGCCATTGATCTGCATGAGCTTGTCATCCGACAGGCATGGACGTGCACGAGACACTTTATCGAATGTGATGGGCATTGAAGAAGGGGCCAGAGTATCAATACACTCCCTCGAAGCTAACATCCAAAATGCGAATGACGTAGAAATTGCAGCGAAACCCGTGGCCAGTGAAATCAGTGAATGGGACCTAGTATCTGGAAAATTAATTGACACCGAGTTTGGCGATTTATTGTCAACCAGTGTAGCAACCATCCATGCAAAGGTCGTTGATGTCCGAGAACTCCCAGAACAGAGTAAGGCCAAATTGGTCATAATGAGGGCTGTGTCGATAACTACTCCAGACCAAACAGGAGACGTCTTTACCTCTAAATTAGTACAAGTTGAAGACAATGTGCTATCTGGTTGTGCGAGTAAACTGGATTGGAAACATGAATTAGACTGGTGACGACTCTCTTTCCGCTTGCTCCATCCAAATCGCTGTTCCCAAAACATGATGTTTTTGATCTACCTTCACTCCCCTGCCGGGAACGACGAGCAAACACCCCTCGGCATCAATCCTAAAGGCGGGTTTCCCCATGTTGGACGCCACATCGCCTATCCTTTTTCTGAGTGCTCGCCTTTGTGTGTCAAGGTGTAACAAGGCATGTAGATCGACTATCATTGTGCTACCAGACCTCAAAAAGTCCTCTAGCTTGTTTATGTCAATGCCTAACCTGTCATTTGGCCGAATGTAAAGAATTGAACCTGTATACTCTGTTTTTGATCTCCTGGTGCGTTCTGACCAAACGGCAGCATCCATCTGATGGAAAGATTGCCCGCCTATCTTTGTGGAAAGTTTGTCACCACCTCCATGGCTGGTACCATCCGTTTCCATAGACGGCAAACCGAAGACGCGGTGCAACCACTTCACACCCTCCGGGAGTGGTCCTAATCATTCAGTTCTTCCCTAAGGGATCTTGACAATTCCTCTATTTCATCACCTTTCTTGCGTGATGAGGATGTGTCATTCGATCCATACAATTTCTCCGCGAGTTCCTCCATAGATTCACGTATAGGGTCATCATTAACGTATTCTCTTTGGATGATTTCGGGCTCTTTTGGCGTCAGAGTTGTATTCTTCTTTCCAGAACTTTGTCTTTTTCCAGATATTTCATACCCGCTCACTTTCCTTTTTCCGAGTGTAATTTTTATGATTAAAACAAGAATAGAGATCAAGGCTATTCCAGACGCTATTATCACTCCGACAGGCTGAGGGGCTGGATTTACCTTTACTTCAATGTCCCAGGTGGACACTTGTGTGCCGTCATTTACCATTAGTCTCACGATCCGTTTGCCATCTCCGCTAAAGCTGGTTTGAATGGAGTAACCGACCATGTCCCGATCGTTGGCTGGATTACCATCTCCATCGGAGTCGGAGGTGATATCCAAATCCCAGGCATAACTGAGGAACGGGGTGTCTGACGGTGTATCTTCGGACCCTTCAGCTGTAAATATGACTTGGTCCCCTTCTGTGGGCTGGGGGTCTGAAACTGATCCGTACGCCACTGGTGCCTTATTTTTTACAGTCAGAGGTATTTCCACAGCGACCATGGAACCGTCGTCATCGGTTGCGTGCACTCTGATACTATTTGGCGCCAGTGTTGACTCGCCCCACGCAAAATCGAATGCGGCACCTTCAAAGTCACAATCGTCATTTAAGACGCCTGATCCTGACGAGTCCTTCGCAAGGTCAAGATCCCAGCAAATTTGGATGTTTTCTAAATCATATGGCGTATCTCTGACCGAGACTGTGATCGAGATGATTGAGTCCTCAAATGCTGGAAGTGGAGGGGATATCGGATCAATGGTCGGAGGCGTGTTTATTACCTCCACCGGCACTGTTACAATGCCTGTTGAGTCTCCATTGTCATCGAACGCCTCAAACGCCAGAAGATGGAATCCAGAGGTGTTGTAAACGTATTCTACCTCGAATTCTGGACCTGAGTCAGGCACGATTGTGCCTTGGATCGAATCAGCATCAGGCCTCCAGATGCCAGTTATCGTGAGCATATCATTTGGACTATCCTCAACTTTTGCTGTGAATCTCAGGGTATCTCCCTCATTCACAGTGTATAGGCCCCTGAAATCCTCAGAAATTCGATTGGGCCCTAACCAAACATGAATGTGCTCTATCACTGGAGGCGCGTTAAGAACCTGGATTGTAGTATTGGCAGATGTAACCGCCCCATCGTCATCTGTGGCAGTAACGGACGCTGATACGGCGCCCTCGCTTTGCGGAGTGAACGTGCAGGAGGTGCCGATCCTCCCCTCCAGACAGTCCTCACCCCACAAAATGCTCACTGGGTTTGTGCTTGTGATTGAGTCTACGTCACCGTATGATTCAAGTGTCAGGGTAACTTGTTCTCCGATTACGATCCCGTTTTCGAGAGGGGATATTGAGATCTCCGGGGGTTGGTTCAAGATGTCCACATAGGTGTTCTCTTGTACTATATCTCCTTCGTCATCAGTCAGGATCAACCTGATTTCAAATCTGCCATCGTCAGACCAATTCTGGGTGTTGTAACACCCTTCCATTGTTTGGAAATTTCCATCGGGCATCTCGGCCTCTATTCGGCATGTGATCTCCCCTCCATCTGGATCAAAAGAGGAACTCGCGTCGATCGGAACGTCAGTCAGGGTGGTGGCACTTAGCGGAGCGATCAGGGAAGAAGATGGCATTCTTCCGACGTATACAAACACCTCAGTGACGTCATTAGCGGTGTTTCCATCGTCAGCATTTGTCTGGATGGAAAATGATACGAGTTCATTACCGATTGTATCTGGTACTAGCCATTGGAAATGAGACACGTTGGTCTCAAGTGATGAAAGACTTGGGAAGGCCTTCGAGTCGATTACTTCATTACCATACATCGCGATAATCGAACCCTCAGGTGAATCTCTAAGGCCGTTATTGACTAGTGGCACCCTGAAAGTGATGATGTCTCCGGGAATTGCATCGAAGGGGGTGGAAATGACCTCTGAGTGCCCGTCCCTGTTACGTTCCAGTGAGATCGAAGTTGAGCTCAGTTCCAGATCCACTTCGTAAATATCTGGGTCTAGAGTGATTGTAGATATGCCAATGTTGTCTGTGTTAGAAATCCTGGCTGTGATGCCATGCGAACCATATTCTCCTTCGACCAAAGAGTGGTCTTCGGATGAACCATAATCCAACACCATGTATGCCGATCCGTTCAATTCTGTGGTGATATTATGGACTGATCCAGTGGCATCAAACCTGACAATTATCGACTGGCCCGAGGCAGGGTTTCCGTTGTTGTCGGTGACGTTGACCCAGACTGGTGATTCGAAATTGTACGGGGCAAGTGGAAATTCCGGGTGGACGTCAATCTCAAACGTTCTTGCCACTAGGTCAGTGTATCTTATTTCGTGTTCGGCCATCAAACCTAAGGTCACTTCGTTGAGTGTTACTACATCATTTTTCACTGAATCACAGTGCCAACCATACCCCACCACGCTGCCGTTAACATCAGTTGTAGTGACATTGTAACTCACTGAGCAACCAGTTTGAGTAACCCCCGGGTACCCTGCTTGAACCACAGCAGAAGTTGTTTCAACCTGTTGACTCGTAGACTGCGGAATTGTGACGTAGTTAGAGTTTCCAGAATATGTGGTGTTTACTGTATAGTTGTTGACCCATGTGTCGCCGACAGACAATGGAAAATCATGACGCTCCAGCGGCGGCCAGTATACATTTGACGCGGTTATGGACGCGATGTCACAGGAAATGAAAAAGCAAATCCAACCAAAATCTGGGTCGAATTCAATGTCAATTGTCGCAGTTTGAGATATCACAGACATATCACTAACTCTGATGATCGAAGTAGTAGCTAGTTCCACCACTACGTCCCCGGGTTGCCCTTCCAGTTGTACATTATCCGCTCTGTAGTCACCAGTGCCTATGACTGAGTATGCCATGGTCTGGATGTCCCCTACCTGTGTCTCGATTATACTGTCTACTTGGACATCCAACGTGCCGGTCAATGTGTTGACGTTGGTAGAGACCCCGCTCGCGACTATGAAGTCATAAACATCAAGCTCTCCATCGTACACCCACCTGTCATTCAACTTCCATGTAGGAGTATCGATAGTTGTAGATCCGTGTGTGTTGGATTTTGTTGGTTCTTTATCAAACTCCTGTGCCACGTCTCCTTGAATCTGAATAGGCATCAAGAGGAGTGTGACCACGAGGAGGGGGGTACTCAAACTGCGCAGGAGATTTGGAGTCATGCTTGCCTCTGATTCTTGGCGCGGGTGTGTTCTCAGCCTCAGAGGAGGTCTGCTAACTCATCTTGGATGAATTGTACGGCCTCAAGAATCTCATCCTTCCGCCTCGCACCGGTTATGACCATCTTCCCACTTCCGAAAATGAGGCACACAACTCTCGGGAAATCCAATCTGTAAATCAGCCCTGGAAACTGCTCTGGCTCATATTCGACTTTGTCGAAAGGCAGGTGGAAAGTGAGGTTGTTGAGGTTCAGTTTCCTTGGCATCGTTGCGAGAGGCTCTCCTTGTTTGATACCCCTAATTCTAGAATCTTCAGCCTCGACCTCCTCATCAGTAGCCGGCCTAATTTCGCCGTTATCGAGATCTATTACGCGCGTATTGATGTCATCCATTCTTGCTGTACCGTCGTAATCCTCGGGGTAGTGGAGTGCATAGGTTGCAACCATGTTCTGAACTTCTATCTTGACGTCGTTGATGTCCCACGTGTCGATACCGGCTGCCCTTAGATCGCCGATCATTCTGGTTATGCCTTCATGGATGTTCTCCTCGTTCTTTCCTCCGGTGCAGACTGCACGTCCTGATCTGAACATCAAGATCGCTAGTTTTGGATCTACGACCCTGTATACGACCCCGGGGAATTGTTCTGGCTCATACTCACAGTTCAATTGGATCGCTATGTCGGGCAGGTCTAGTTCTTCTGCGACTCTTGTGGATGCTACTACATTGACAACAGTCAACCTCTCTTCATCACTCTTCATATCGCTACGTAATTACGTATCGTATATAAGTGAGTGCAATCTAATCACAAACCCAAAATCACAGCTCCGGGGGATATGATCGGAGTCACGTTTGCCTTCCCCCCATGCATCTCAATTGTTTGGGCGACTCTCTCTGGTTCATTGGTGAGCGCCATCATGCAACCACCACCACCAGCACCCGTCAACTTGCTTCCGAGTGAATGCGGTCTAACTGCAGTGATTAATTCCTCCAACATGGGGGTACTAAGTCCCAATGCCCTTAATTTCTGGTGGCATGCATCCATCGCCATCCCAACAACATCCCAAGCGCTTGATTTTATTGCCAGAAGGCCCATAGATGTAATCTCGCCAATTGAATCCAAATTCTCCCTGGCCAACGGGTCACTCGTGATTCTGTCAGCTACCATCGCTACCATTTTCCCAGTGTGGGATGGATTGCCGGTGTAACCTAGAACAAGGTGCGGCGTCCCCTCATCAGTTTCCCCAACTTGCATCTTACCGATAGTCCAACTTCGCTTTCCTTCAGGGGTTTCCAGATGTGTATCGAAAACCTTTGTT
The DNA here is from genome assembly GCA_002499585.1 of Euryarchaeota archaeon UBA552. GTDB lineage: Archaea > Thermoplasmatota > Poseidoniia > Poseidoniales > Thalassarchaeaceae > MGIIb-N1. Next base: position 208,945 of record DAMH01000027.1, read on the forward strand.
GCCAGTTTGGGCAATTCTCTCGCGACCACCACACATCCCCCCAGCGAACTGGTGGCTGTATCCGTGGGGCTCGCACGGCCCGATTGAGCGGCTGCTTCCGCCATGTGGGCCATTTTGGAAACTTCTACTGGATCGGTGGCTAGCCCTGACAGCTTTGCGATTGCGATCTGGGATGCGACTGAGAGTGCGGCAGAGGAACCTTGTCCTGCTGCTGGATGTAGGTCACTTGTAATTCTGAACCTTACTGGTTGATTCAATGAGCTGTTTTCTGTCAGCCATTTTATGTGGGGATGTTGGGACGAGTTTAGTTGTCTGTCGTCCACAGTCCACTTGGAATTCAGAGTAGCAGTCACTTTCACTCCTGTGTTGATCGCTACCGCTACGGCTGGATGTCCATAAACAACGGCATGCTCACCGAAGATTATGGCCTTGCCCGGCGCATAAGCCTGAACCATATGCATCCGGACACGCCAATGGAAATAGTGGCTTCGTGCGGAACAGCATGGTTCAAGGGCCCATACCCACCTCACAAGGTCAGCGGGGCTTGTCCCCGCGGGTGTGTTGTTGGTGGAACATCCATTGTTAATGTACTATTTTGGAGTCCCGGGATGGATCCTGTTGTTGTCATTGGGAGTTGTATCCCTTGGGTTCTTCTCATACCAAGTTCAGAAGGCAATAAGACTGGTTCTGGTTGGGGGTTCAGACCCGAGAACTGATGCATGGCTGAGTAGAATAATCGAGGTCATGACTGGTTGGTTGGGCCAAAAGAGAGTTCTGGAGGACAAGGTTGCCGGAGGACTTCATGTTTTGATGTTCTGGGGTTTCCTGATGCTTTCGAGTGATATGTTTGATCTTGCAACGGCAAATTGGTTCTCAGGAGTCTTGTTGCCCGATTTGGTGGTTGGGCCCTGGAACGGAATGGTTGAGTTGGGGTACACCTCTGCTTTGATTGGATGCGTCGCTGCTCTGATTAGACGCGTGATATTCACACCTGAAAAATTGAAAGGCAAATCACAGTTAGAAGGGAATTTTATACTATTTCTAATATTCACCATTACAACGACCTCATTCATTATTGAATCCTCAGAAAATCCATCTCGATTCTGGGAGCCATTAGGATATGCGGTATCCTTGATGGGTTTGTCCGAATTACATGTCATAATCTCATACTGGCTCCACATGGTTGCAATATGCAGCTTTCTGATATTGATACCGCTATCGAAGCATATGCACCTTGTTATGGCGCTACCCAATGTACTATTTTTTGATAGGACACCTATGGCAAAAATGAGGCCATTATCGGTAAATGAAATGGGTTTGGCTGTACCTTTGGAAGATTTAGACATCGACACATTCGGAGTATCGAGCTATGATCAGTACACATGGCGCCAGCTCATCGATGGGTGGGCATGTACATCTTGTGCCCGCTGCCAAGATGTATGTCCTGCGTACGAGTCTGGTAAACCACTCAACCCTATGCAGATCGTCCATGACGTCAGGTCTTATGCAAATGAGCATGCCCCTATTTTGCTGGCAGGAGAGGCTCCGGACGAGACAATGATGCAGAGGTTGACCGCGGACGCTGTTTGGGCCTGCACCACCTGTCATGCTTGTGTCGATGCCTGTCCATTGTACATCGAGCATGTCCCAAAACTCACTGATTTGAGGCGAAACGCTATGATGGAGACAATGGACTATCCCGACCAACTAAATGTTGCGATGAGCAATTTGGAATCTGGTTCGAACCCCTATGGCTTTGGTGCCCATGAAAGGGGAAATTGGGCAGAGGGCCTTGATATTAAGATTGGTCAGCCTGCAGAATACATCTACTTCGTGGGTTGCGCAGCGAGTTTCGATGAGAGGAACCAAAGGGTTGCTCGTGCGACTATATCCTTGCTCAAGGAGGCTGGACTTGACGTAGGGATTCTCGGTATGCAAGAGGGTTGTTCAGGAGACCCAGCCAGAAGAGCGGGTAATGAGTATCTTTTCCAGATGTTAGCCGAATCTAATGTGGCGACATTCCAAGAGCTTGGGGTCAAGAGGATTGTAGCCTCATGCCCCCACTGCTTCCACACTCTCGGAAAGGAATACCCGGATTACGGTGCCGACAAATTAGAAGTTCTGCATCACTCGCAAATATTGGCAAAGTTGCAGGAGGAGGGGAGACTACCCATCATCGAGGAAAGGGAAGACAGTGTGACTTTCCACGACCCTTGTTATCTTGGTAGGATAGGGGGTGAAGTCGATGCTCCACGCTCTGTGATCGGAGGCGTGGATGTTGAGCCTGAACGACATGGCAATGACTCATTTTGTTGCGGGGCAGGAGGCGCTCAAATGTGGATGGAGGAAGATGCAGACAAAAGAGTAAATGTCATCAGAGCCAAGGAACTCTCTGAAACTGGTGCCGATACCGTTGCGATAGGTTGTCCGTTCTGTTCCGTCATGGTCAAGGATGGTTTGGATGCTATTGGATGCGAAATGGATGTCAAAGACCTTGCAGAGATACTGTGGGAAAAAATCATTGAAGGCGAAGTTGAAAAAAATCCTTCAGGTTTTGAACCAAGAATGGTGGCATCATACCCCCACATGCCCGGGAACCGTAGAGAATCTCTGCCGAGAAGATGACCTAACAATTAACAGAGACCCTGATAAATTGGCGCCCGTGGCGTGGGACTATGGAAGAAGGATTTAGACAGTGGGGAATGACAATACCAAATTTATCGATGGTTTACGGTTCGGGGTTGGCTGTATGGGGTATTTTCGCATACTTAGTTCAATCAGCAGACCCCCCGTCAATGACAGCACTAATTCCAGCTTTTATGGGAGCCCCACTCCTCCTAACGGGGGCCTTGTCGAAAGTCAATCCCAAGAACAACCGTCATTACATGCACGCTGCACTACTTGTGGCGACGCTGATGGCCGTCGCTGGGGGTTACCGCTTGATTAGGGCCTTTTCGGATATGTCGACATTGGGTCTTGTATCACATATTCTTCTGGTTCTTGTCGGTGTGACCTTCGTGTACGCCGGTGTGAAGTCATTCAGACATGCCCGGCTTATGAGAGAGGGGTAGGTTCATGATTCCGAGGATAGGGATAACATCCTCGGTGAACAAGAGGGATTACGAATCGAATGATCGCGATGTCGTGATGCTTCCCTGGAACTACACCAAAATAGTAGATGATTGCGGTGGCATACCATTGATTCTACCCGAGGGAGTTGATCCAGATTCATGCATGACCGCAATTGACGGCTTAATAATAGCGGGGGGGAGGGACATCGACCCATCAAATTACGGTGAGGCCCCTGAGTCTCTCACAAAAGACACCAGAGTCTCTCAGGACCTGTGGGAGATAAATCTCATAATGAGTGCTAAAAAACAGAACATGCCTATTCTGGGGATTTGCCGGGGTCACCAATTGATGGCGATAGTGCACGGAGGATCTTTGATTCAACACTTGCCAAGCACCAGTCCTTTCGAGGAGCACGGGGCTTGGGGCGGAGAGTGGTCAGACCATCAAGTCGAGGTAATTCAGGGCTCTTTGTTATCATCCATTATTGACTCTCCGACATCCGTCAATTCTGCGCACCATCAGGGTGTGTCAGACCCCGGGAGTTTGATTGTGAGCGCTAAATCTGCTGATGGTTTGATTGAAGGAATGGAGGATGAAGAAGCTGACTTTCTGATTTCTGTACAATGGCACCCGGAGGCCTTGGGCCAGAAGGAATTGATCGAGGCATTGGTCGAGGCTTCCAGGAAAAGAATGTCTGAATTGGGGATCAATTAATCCCACGGGATGCTCAGGGCCGCCCATGGTCCGACCGGTAATAGGGATTACAGCCCCCACCAGAATTACCAAGTGGGGACCCTGGGACATGAATGCAACTGTCATACCCGCTGCGTATTCAATTGCTATAATAGAATCAGGCGGAGTGCCCGTAATATTGCCTCCCGAGGACGAGGTGCCTGCCGTATTGGCCGCACTGGACGGATTGGTTATTTCCGGAGGGCCTGATATTCACCCGATGAATTACGGTGAGGAACTTGATCCAGATACTTTAGACACCTACCCTCAACAAGATAGACGGGAGCTGGCATTGATCCGAGCTGCGCTGGAATGGGACTTGCCGACACTTGGGATCTGCAGAGGAATGCAAATGATGTGTGTTGCATTGGGAGGGAAAATGCACCAGCACTTGCCCAAGACTCCTGGACATGAGTCTCATGGTTCATGGAATGGGGGCACTTCAGAACATGAAGTTGAGTTGATTCCTGGGACACTCATTCACCGTGAGTTTGGAAAGACAGTATCTGTAAACTCGACTCATCATCAAGGAGTATATGATCCGGGGGAATTAACAGTCGTTGGACGGGCTGTCCATGACGGTCTAATCGAGGCAGTGGAGAAAACAGATAGACGATTTTTCCAAGGTTTGCAGTGGCACCCAGAAAGAATAAGTCAGTTCCAGATGTATTCTGCGCTGGTCCGGGCAGCGAGAGGTTCATGACCGATAACGATGGGGCGGTTATCATGGCCCTAAGACTGTACGACACGGGTTCACGCTCAAAGCGTAGAGTGGAATATCAAGGCGATGCCCTCACAATTTATGCCTGCGGCATTACACCGTACTCAGACAGCCACATAGGCCATGCTAGGCAAGCAATAGCATTCGATATACTGGTAAGATGGTTGAGGAGTCAAAATGTCCCAGTGAAGTACGTTACAAATTTCACTGATGTGTCTGATACGATAATCGAGGCTGCTGAAAAAGAGGGTGTCGATTACACCGTGATATCAAATAGATACATCACAGGTTACCGAAAGTCGATGAAACGCCTCAATGTTCTGGATGCAGATGCATACCCGCGCGTTACAGAGAGTATCGATGGGATCATCAGCATGATAACCACCTTGGTAGAGAAAGGACATGCTTACCAAGGAGATGACGGGGTGTACTTCGAAATTGAGACTGCTCCTGAAAAATATGGATATTTGACAGGTCAGACTCTTGAAATGGTGAAGTCGGGTGCTGGCGGAAGAGTAGATGATACCGGCATCGGAAAGCGAGATCATCGAGATTTCGCTCTGTGGAAATTTGAAAAATCGGACGGTCCTTCATGGGAAAGTCCCTGGGGAAGAGGTCGACCTGGTTGGCATATTGAATGCTCTGCGATGGTATACGAGCACTTTGGAGAGCGAGTTGATATCCATGGAGGAGGGTCTGATCTGATGTTCCCCCACCATGAAGCAGAGATATTTCAATCAGAATGCTGTTTTGGAATCGCCCCCTTTGCTAGTCATTGGATGCACAACGGCATGATCAACGTTGACGGCGAGAAGATGTCCAAATCATTGGGGAATTTCTGGACTATAACCGATGCTATCGATGCAGTTGGAGAGATTGTTCTAAGGTACTCTTTGATCAACGCGCCGTATAGACAGCCGATAGATTTCAATGAAGTGCTGCTGAAGGATGCCGAACTGAACTATCGAAAGTTATTGAATTGCATTTTAAACGCCGGCGGAATGACCGATGGAACCTCCTGGGAAAAATACGAGAAGTTATTGATTTCTGAGGAAGCATTTGTCTCTGGTATGAACGATGACCTGAACACCAGAGTCGCTATTGCTGAGACGCAAGTCGTTGTGAAATTGATGGGCCAGTCGTTGAGAGAGCAGAATCGGGGGCTGACTGATGCCTGCATTGGCTGGCTAGCCAAGTACGCCGGAGAAGTTCTTGGAATTATCCCGTCTGAAAAAGAGATCTCTCTCATGATGGACGACAGGGCGAAGAAAAGATCCAACATCGAGAAGGAGGTTGACGATTTAATAGAACAACGTCGAGTTGCCCGATCGGAAAAAAACTGGACTGAAGCGGACAGAATCCGTGATGTCATCGAAAAAATGGGAGTCAGCTTGCAGGATGACGATAATGGGACACATTGGCAAATAACAGGTGATTGATTCTTTAGATACTCATTTTTGCCAAAAAAAACTATTTGCACCCATCGAACGGTATATGATGGCCCAACAGGATGCAAATTTCCATATGAGACCGTGGTTAGGGACATTCGATGACCAAGCGCTATGCGGCTGTATTGTTGTCTGCAATCCTATTCTCTGGGTGCATTGGGGGAGAAGTTGACACGGATGGGCCTGTATCAGATTGGGATCGAGACTTGATACAATTACCACTCGAAGGATTAGATGATGTCAGGAATTTCTCACTGGGCTTGGGTTTTGAAAACCACACTTCTGGTGAGTCAAATTGGGCAGTATTTGGAAATGAAGAAGGAGGGAATTGTTGTGAGCATTATCTGGCAACCACCAAAGAAGGATGGATCCTAAATTTCGGAGGTGAATATCCAACATGGTCCGAAGACAGGGGGCGAACCTGGCAGGAGTACGTCCCTTCCGTGTTTTCCCAAATCGGATGTCTGGAACCAAAGCCCACGGTCCCCGGCCAAGAGGGCCTCGGAGAGGGAAGCATCGTCCAAGCCACCAACGGTGATTTGATTGCGATGGGGTGGTTCCCTTATCCTTCGACATCCGGGGCTGATCAGTTTTACGCGTTCTTCTACGACTCCCAGGATGAAGAGTGGAAGTGGTGTTTTAACCGGACTCCAGAACCTTTCTACGACAGATCATGGCAGGTCGAGGTTATTGGTCCGATAAATGGCGGAATTTATGGAAACGGTCCGTATGCAAGTCTCGTGATATCCAACTTCTGGCACCAAGTTCAGAATGTAGGAGGTCAAATATCAACCGACGGATTGAATTACGATTATTTCTCATTTCCCGACAGGGACTCTAGTCTACAGACCATCGAGGTAGAGTTGGCTCCCGGCTCACTCGGAGTTGAGTGGGATTTTACAAAACCACACAAGGAGATGAGGGCTTTTCCTGTTCCGTCTGGAGGTCTCTATTTCCCCAATTATTTCTTGGATGGCAGCGATGCATATCTCGATACATCATTGAATTGGTGGACAGGCGTCACGATGCACGGAACTACGCTGCCCTCACAGTATTGCTCATTTGATTCGAGTGGCACCCTTCATTGTGTAACTGCAGACGGTCCGGTTTTGACCCACATGACCACTGTTGATGGAGGTCTGATTTGGAAGAATCAAACATATGACCTGTCATCTGCAGCAACAGAATTGGAAGAATGGGAGTTTCACTCCAGTGGCGTTCACGATCTGTTTGTACTGAATGTTAGGTATCAGTCCAGCACAGGACCTGATGTGGACATCTCATGGCACGTAAGAGACTATTCAGAGTCGATGATTCCTGATATTTGGACTAATCTTGGCCTAGGTGATCTAGACTCCACGAGTGGCGCCGGCAATGACATCAGATTTGATTTCGCTTCAATGGGAATACTCCCAGATGGCGGTGCTGTCATTGCCTACCATGATTCAAGCGATCCAGACCCCCTCTTTGCGGTCGAAACTCTCCTGCCTGTGAAGTACGGGGGCAACTGACCAGGTAGGGAAAAAGTGACAAGTCTGGGCTTGCATTAGCACCATTGTGGAAGTCCTAATCCTTGTTGCTTTTTCATCATTTATTGCGGCTGCGCTCACAGTTCCAGCGGGATTCGGCCTCTCGACAATGATTACGCCCATTGTGCTTCTGCTGATGCCTCCACATGAAGCAATTGCTGTGGTGGCACTGGTCCATGCGGCCCACAATGGTGCAAAATGCATCTCGATGAGGGACAGTATTGAATACCCAGCGATCAAAAGATACGGAGTTTGGCTGATTCTCGGAGCTATTATTGGTGCAGGCTTACAGGGATATGTGCCACAAGATCCGCTCTTGGCCATCATTGGAATTTTTCTAGTCGTACTGCCCATTCTTGGCATCTCAGAAAAGTGGACCGGTTATCGGATACCCGAGGCCAATGACAGGTTCGGAGGTTTTGGTTCTGGTTTTATGGGCGGATTGTCTGGTCACCAGGGTGCGCTGAGGGCTATGTTCCTCGCCCGTCGTTTGCCTGACAAGATGTCCTATGCCGCGACAGCAAGCATCCTCGCGTTATGTGTTGACCTCTCTAGATTGCCTGTGTATTTATTTTACAGGCCAAATATCTTCGTCGAAAACTGGTCTTTTGCATTGGTATTGGTCATATCGGCAGTGCTTGGAGCGAGATTAGGGAAAATCTGGCTAAATTCACTAAAAACAGATTTTGTGAATAAATTTGTCACGATTGGGATCATAGCCAGTGGAGCGTATTATATCCACATGTCTCTAGCCTGAATGATTGCAAACCGAGCCTTTTTGTTTCATTTCTCCACTTCAGACTAAATAAGATGAGCGATTTGAACTTGCTGAGGAATAGGTTGGTTCGATTTTCAGATATAGGAGTCGAGCCTAAATTGGTCAGTGCTCTGAAGAATGTTGGCATTGTGGAGCCTTTCGAGGTACAGAAGGAGTCGATACCAGACATTTTGCTTGGGAGAGATGTTTGTTGTAGGGCTCCCACGGGTTCAGGAAAAACTCTCGCGTTCGGCTTGCCACTGTTGTCTAATACGAAAAAAAGTAAGCCGAAACGGCCGACTTCATTGATACTTACACCAACACGAGAGTTGGCCGAACAAATACGTGTTGTCCTTGCTCCTCTAGCTGGAGTCCAGGGGCATCGCGTGATGACAATATACGGCGGAAGCCCGTACAAAGGTCAAATTGGGAAGTTGCGGAGAGGAATTGAAATTGTAGTTGCATGTCCGGGACGCCTTATCGACCTGACACAGAAGAAGGCATTGAATCTAAATGATGTCGATATCGTTGTCATTGATGAGGCCGACAGAATGGCCGACATGGGTTTCATGGACCCAGTTTGCGAGATTCTCGACATGTGCAATGGAGATCGTCAGACGGTATTGTTCAGTGCGACCTTAGATGATGATGTCAAGGGATTAGTAGACAAATACCAAGTGAACCCAGTAAGAATCGAAGTGGGCCCCGAGGAAGTTCGGATGGATACTATGGCGCATTATTTCTGGAAAGTTGGAGCCCACGACAAATCAATACTTGCGAACCACATATCTCAGACCTGCGGGTCTGTGATAGTTTTCTGCAAGACTCGCGCGGGAGTGGACAGACTTGGGGATCAGTTGATTGGAATGGGTTCTTCGGTAACTACGTTGCACGGTGGAATGAATCAAAAACAAAGGGACAGGTCGATGAGGAGGTTCGGCTCACAAGGCGCAACTACACTGATTGCAACGGATGTTGCATCCAGGGGGATTGACATAGAGGGCATAAATTGTGTATTGCACTTCGATCCACCAGAAAATGGCAAGGCATACAAGCACAGAAGTGGAAGGACCGCCAGGGCTGGCTCGAAAGGAATCGTGATTTCATTCGTTCAGAAATCCCAAGTCAGATTTTACAAAAAAATTCAAAGAAGTGTTGGAATAAACCAAGAAATAAAAGAGGCCAAACCCGAATCTCTTGATGATGCTTTCCAAATAATAGAGTCTGGAGTCAAAAGGAAGGAAAATAGACGAGTGAAAACCAGAGGAAATGCTAGATATCCGAAAAAACGTACACGAAGGAGGAGGAATTCAGAGGCGATGCAGGGGCAAAAGAACGTCAGAAGGCCAAAATCAAAATCAGGTAAGAATCGGAACAGAAGACCTCGTGGTCGTAAGTGAGTATTACTTAACATCAGAGATGTTAAATTTGATTTCAATCGGCGAATAATCATGGCTGACTGGATCAAAGTGGTAACGGAGATAGGAACGACTCGGATAAGGCTCAAATCGATATGCGCCTATCAAATAAATGAGGATGCATCGAAGCTGTTGATCTACACAAAAGATAATTCTCTATTCCAGATTTCTGAAGACGTTGAAGATAAATTCAAGTTGCTAGATTCTGAGTTCAAGATCAAGTGATTATCTCTTTTTGCCCAGTACCACAAGAGTGCCTTCCCAATCATCCTCTTTCCCGAATCTCAGGGTCTGAACCTCCACAAAGCCGGCTCGCACCATTCCGCTTTCCCATTGACTTTCGGACAGCGTGGCCAACTCTAACTTCAATGAGTCCGGCCAACCTAGACTGGGGGGATTCTCCCTGTAATGATCCACTCCAAAGACTAGCCAACCTCCTTTCTTCAACCAAGCATCATGGATTGAAGAAAGAAAATCGAGTGGATTCTTCAAGTAGTACATGAATTCCATACTCATTACGAGATCTACCGGTTTTTCAGGGATCCATTTCGGTAGCATCCCATGAAAGTAGTCACCCTGTGGGTGGATCAATTTAGCCTTGGATATCATGGTATCGGAACCGTCTACACCTGAGGCTGAGAGGCAACCAGATACACTCTGTAACTCCCTCACAGCCCATCCGTTCCCGCATCCAACGTCTATGGCTGAGAAATGGCCAGAAATCCTATCCTTGGCTAGTGAAATCATTTTTTTGACACTTTTTGAATGTCCTTTCTCCATCCCAACATCCCTTCCCTTCTCAGCCCATTCTGAAAACAAGTCTACAGCACGATGGTTGGACATGATTTCACCACGCAATTTGTATGTTTCATCAATATTTGGATATTTATACTTCCTATCAAAGGCGTTCTGAAGTTTTGCATGGATAGGAATTTTACTAGTTGAGTATCAGAGGCAAAATTCTGTCTCAGGCTGAATATTTGGGGTCGCGGGGGTCAATGACATCCATCTGAGAGGGTTGGCGAGAGTGTCGGTCCCGTTGATGTTCCATATCGCGCCTCTTGCCAAAGACTGCGCATCCTCAAGTGCTTCTCCGACAGTATTGACAGGAGCACAAGGAATTCCAAGAAGTATTTCCTCCCAATGGCTGCGATTGTTTTGGATGAATATATCAGCTAAAATTGTCTCAATTTTTGCCCTGTGAAGGATTCTACCTTCGTTTTTTGACCATTCCTCATTCATTTCCAACCCCAATATATCTGATGTCCTTTTCCACTGATCGTCACTGCCAACAGCAAGAACGAACCAACCATCCGATGCCTGAAACGCCCTGTACGGGACAAGGTTTGGGTGGGCACTGGCCATTGGGAGCGGGTCTTTTTTTGTGGTGAGTTGGTTTTGAGCTTGGTTCACCAGAGCGGCGATGGCACAGTCCCACAGGCTGATATCTATTCTTTGTCCGAGGCCTGTTCTTTCTCTGTGGAAAAGGGCTGCCATGATTGCCGTGGTAGCCTGTAAACCGGTGATCACGTCTATCCAAGCGACTCCAACTTTCACTGGAGGTCTGTTCGGTTCGCCAGTTATCGACATAATCCCAGATCTTGCCTGAATCGACAAATCATATCCGGGCTCCGAATTCCTAGGTCCGGTTGCTCCAAATCCGGATATGGAACACAAAATTTGATTCTCTGAAATCTCGTCGGCAAAACGCCTGAATGTGCCTGGTCGGAAGTTCTCAATTATGACGTCGGATTGCTTTATCAGGCTGTTCAACTTGTCCCTCTCTTCTTTGAAGTTCATCCTGATGATTTGTTTACCTCGATTGCAGGACAAAAAGTAAGCTGCCACTCTTCCACCGGTGAAGTCATTGGTGAATGGTGGGCCCCATTTTCTAGTATCATCCCCCCATGGCGCTTCAATTTTCAATACATCCGCGCCCAAATCAGCAAGGTTTTGTGCCGCATATGGGCCTGCTAAAACCCTCGATAAATCGAGCACCTTAATTCCGTTCAAGACTCGCTCCATGAGCGGTCCGAGAGTGGTCCTATCATTCAATGCTCGGACGGAACCACGGAGTATCCGATCATAATTCCATCCAATTCGAAATTTGAGTCTGTGCTTGTTGGGTCCTCGGAGATCACTCCATTACTCGTCCTAGTTTCTGATAAGATGTGAAACCAATCCTCTTCTGCAAGAGCAGGGCTACCCGGTGATAGAGCGATTTCGAGGGAAATTTCTGCTTCTATCCTCAGATTGAGTTCCTTCCTCTTTGCCTGAACACGTCTGATGATGTCCCTTGCGAGCCCTTTTGACATGAGGTCGGGATCCATTGACATGTCCAATACGAGAGTGACGTCTTTCTCGTCGACTTCAATTGTCATAGCCGCATAACCGTCTTTCTCGACCCTTCTTACCTCCACGTCATCTGGGGTAATCTTGTAACCTGATAGGTAGGCGATGCCAGCTTGTATTTCAATTAGAAAATGATCCGGTTCAACTTCTGATAATTCCGAGAGTACGGCTGGAAGGTCATTCGTACATTTTTTCCCGAGATTTCTCCTGTTAGGTCTGATCTCTATTTTTTGAAATCTTTCCAAGTCCGTTTCTTTTTCCAGAGAGATGACATTCAATTCCTCAGAGAGTATTTCCGAAAGTTCACCTAGATCTACGTCTGAAATTATCCAACCCTTCCTACACGGGAGTCTCTGTCGCCTAGCTGATTCCACCCTTATTCTCCGTCCCGTCTCAGCTAAACTCCGAACCAAATTCATTTTGGCTTCTATTGTAAGATCACGGACCGGCAGTGATGGGGCGATAAGTTCAGACCCTGAAGGCCAATCGGCATGGTGTACAGATGTCCCTGTCAGATCTCGGTGAATTTTATCCGACATGAACGGAGAAATGGGGGCAATTAACCTAGATACCAATATTAGAGTCTCTCTCAAAGTGTGGTGGCAACATGCTTTGTCCTCACTTTCAGATTCGTCCCAGAGTCTTCTTCTCGACCTTCGTACGTACCAATTTGACAAATCATCGACTACAAATCGCTCGATCTCTCTGCCCGCTTTGTGAAAATCCCATGCTTTGAAGAGGGAGTTAACAGTGCTTGAAGTGGCACTTGCCTGAGATAGAATCCACCTATCAAGTGAGGGTCTGTTCTGTATGTCTGGGGGTTTTGAGATGTTACTTTTCCCGAACGAGTCTAACTCCGCATAGTCTGCATGGAATCTGTACACATTCCAGAGTGTCAGGAACATTCTTGCGTAGGAATCACGCACTCCGCTGGGATCGAAATTAGTGGGTTGCCAAGGTGAACTCTGTGTGGTCATGTACCACCTGATTGCATCAGCTCCTTCCAGATTGAAATGGTCCCAAGGATTCACAACATTGCCTCGAGATTTGCTCATTTTCTTGCCATCCTTGTCAAGGATATGCCCCAAAGAAAGGCAACTCCTGTAAGTTGGCTTCTCAAATACAGTGGCCCCTACTGCGAGTAGAGAGTAGAACCATCCTCTTGTTTGATCAACTGCCTCACAGATGTAGTCGACTGGGAATGATTCCTCGAATTTTTCATTGTTTTCGAACGGATAATGCCATTGAGCAAATGAAGCGCAGCCGGAGTCGAACCAACAATCCATGACGTATTTTTCTCTTAGCATCACGCCGCTACATCCGCTACTCGGGCAGTTAAGTTTTACATCATCCACGAATGGCCTGTGAAGCTCAGCGGGCATTCCCGAGTCATCTGTCAGCATAGATTCCATTTCCTTCCGACTGCCTATGCAGTGTTCCAAGCCGCACTCTTGACATATCCAGACCGGAAGAGGGGTGCCCCAGTACCTTTCTCGGCTGATAGCCCAATCTTTTAGGTTGGAAAGCCACTCGCCCATTCTTCCGGTTCCAGTGGAAGGTGGGGCCCACTCAACAGAGTCATTGTATTTCAGAATAGTATCCCGTACAGCGGTCATGCGAACGAACCAACTGTCCATGGCATAGTACAACAGAGGATGATCGGTTCGCCAACAATGTGGGTAATCGTGAGTATACTCCTGCTCTCTGTATAGCGCGGAACACTCGTGGAGGAAATTGATTATTGTGTCGTCGCATTCCTTGACGTACCTACCGTCAAGATCTGGGTGTGTTCCAGATATGAAACAACCATCCATTCCAACGGTGTGCTGAGCAGGAAAGCCACAAGCCATCCCCAAATTGTAATCATCTTCCCCATACATAACCGCGGTATGGACTATACCAGTGCCATCTGTTGTCGTGACGAAATCCGCTGTCACAACTGTCCAAGCTGAGGGAGCGCCTTTGCCGTTAATTGCCCCTGGGAACAATGGCTCATATTTTGCCCCCCTTAGGTCGTGACCTTTCATTTCGGAAATAATCTCGACCTGATGCCTTAGAACGTGGCTCATCAGTTCCTTGGCCAGAATTAGTTCCTCTCCGACTTCCGCAAAACCGCGTCCTTCCCACTTACCAGAGGGGGGTTTGAGCACCCTGACTCTGACGTAATCCACATCTGGCCCGACAGCAAGTCCTACATTTCCGGGGAGGGTCCATGGTGTAGTAGTCCATGCAAGGATGGATGCATTATCGTCGATGAGTTTGAATTTTACAAAGACAGACGGTTCAGAGACTTCCTTGTATCCAAGGGCTACCTCATGGCTGGAGTAAGATGTTCCAGTCTGAGGGCAATACGGCAAAACCTTGTGTCCCCGGAACAATAGTCCTTTGTCGTGCATTTGTTTAAGAGACCACCATGCTGATTCTATGTAATCGTCCTCTAGTGTGACGTAGGGGTCATCCATGTCTACCCAGAACCCCATCCTCTCGGTCATCTCTCGCCATGCCTGTTCGTAGGTCCAGACGCTCTCTTTGCACGCCTCATTGAATTTCCTGATCCCGTATTTTTCAATTGCCTCGTTGGACATTAGATCCAGTTTTTTTTGCACCTCTATTTCTACTGGAAGTCCATGGGTGTCCCACCCAGCCTTCCTTTCAACCACGTAACCCTGCATAGTTTTCCATCTGCAAACCATGTCTTTGTACAATCTGGAAAGGACGTGGTGTATCCCTGGTTTTCCGTTCGCCGTCGGAGGGCCTTCAAGGAATGTGAATGCAGTTCCCAATTCCCTCCTAGCATCTATGGATGATTCGAAACTCCCCTCATCATTCCAGACTTGGATGATTTGATTTTCAAGATGTACCGGGTCTAACTTTCCGCCTTGATCGGATTCCATTGGGCATCCGACCCGGGCAGGTCATTTCAATGTCGCCCGACAATCGCCTAATTTGAAAATAGGAGCATCTGAGACAACAGTCCATTAGTGCCCTAGTTTTCCCGCGGGATATGGTGGCTAACGCCGATTTAGGAGCCTCTATATCGAAATGGATAAAACAGTATGCAAAGTCAAATGACATTGATTCGCTGATCATCGGCGTCTCGGGCGGTATAGACTCAGCAGTAACATCCACACTTTGTGCCATGACGGGATTGCAGACGATTGTCATTAACATGCCCATAAACCAAAATGATGGTCAATTCGACCTCTCAAAAAAGCACATAGAATGGCTAAAATCTAATTGGCCAAATGTCAGAGGAGAAATGGTAGACTTAACCTCAACTTACGAGGATTTTACTCAAAAAGCAGTTGGACATCTAGAAATTTCTCCAATCGCACTGGCCAACACTCGAGCCAGACTTAGAATGACTACCCTGTACGCAATTTCTGCATCCAACAACGGCATAGTCGTGGGCACAGGAAATAAAGTGGAAGATTTCGGAGTGGGTTTCTACACCAAATATGGTGACGGAGGAGTAGATATCTCTCCTATCGCTGATTTGCTAAAATCTGAAGTCTACGGTCTTGCGAATAGACTGAACATTATCCAAGAAATCCGTGATGCGCAGCCTACTGACGGGCTATGGGACGACGGGAGGACGGACTCGGATCAGATTGGGGCTACATATGATGAACTAGAATGGGCAATGAAACAACACCAGTCTGATAAACATGGAGCCCTTACAAAAAGGCAAGAAGAGATCATGGAAATTTACCTGAAGTTCAACAGAATGAACTCGCACAAGATGAACCCGATTCCCATATTCAAAAAAGATGAAAATTGTTAATCTTCGTGATGCGTTGCGACCTCCGGGGATGCACTGGAATGGCTAGGAAAGTCGAGGAGCCAGAATACGATGTATTGGTTAGGCACGGCGAATTTGAGGTTCGAAGGTATTCAGATATGATACAAGCGAGATTGTCTGTGGATAGGAATAATGAATTCAAGCCATCCCACTCATTCAGAAGAATTGCAGGATACATTTTCGGTGGGAACGCCAACTCTACGAGGATACCAATGACCTCGCCTGTACAAATTTGGCACTCTGGGACGTATTCCACGATGGCATTCACAATGCCAAGTTTCCTCTCAGAAGAAGATCTTCCTCATCCGAATGATGAAGACATCCAAATCACAGCAGTCCCAGCGGGTGAGGTGGCAGCGATCAAATTCTCAGGTTTTTCTAACAGATCTAAGGTCTCAAGATTGATGCAAAAAATTATTCATTTGACTGAAAAAAAAGGGTATATCGGACGGAATGAGCCGATCCTGGCAATTTATGATAATCCAAGCACGACAATTCCTTTCCTCAGGAGGAATGAGATTTTACTGCCCCTGGAAAACACCGGCGGTGGGACAATTGAATAGCAGTCTGAAGATAACAGGGGTAGCGGCTATCTCAGAGGCTTTGGACCAGAAGAAGCCAGTCACGAGGATATTGATTCAGAGGGGTTACTCATCAGAACCTCTGAAGATTATGAAGGAGAAGGCCTTGCTTATGGGAATCACCACCATAGAAGGTTCTGAGAATGACCTGAGGAGGATGAGTGATCTCCCATTTGACTCAACCCCCCCAGTTGCACTAGGCTTATTGGAAAGAGATCCGGATGCTGATGTACACGAGATAATGCTCTCAAAGGGGATTATTTGGTTACTAGCCGGCGCACAATATCCGGTGAACATCGGTTATGCCATCAGAACAGTGGAGGTTAGTGGGGGTTCCGCTGTATTTGTGGATGCAAAACTCAACTCCGATGGTAGAAAGGCGTCCCACAGGGCCTCGATGAAAGCTGACAGGTTCATTCCGGTAAAGTGGATGAATTGGGAGGAGTCTATTGCGTTGGCCAAGAGACATGAATACACCGTCATCGGGATCGAGGACTCGGGATCCACTGAACCATGGGACGCAGATCTTTCTGCCCCCTGCATGCTTGTTATCGGAGGTGAGCGCCATGGAATTCCGGAACAGCTATTGAATGAGTGTGATCTTGTGGTTAGAGTTCCAATGGGCGGTTTCCTACCTTCGTATAATCTCCAGGCACCCTTGGCAGTTGTTGCTACCGAGGCATTGAGGCAAAAGAGGACGAATGTTTGAAAGAAGAAGCGTGATCGGGCAGCCATGGGGAAGATAAGCAAGGTGTTTTCTTTGCTGATGATTCTGTTAGGCGGAATCCTGGTTTTGGCATGGGCAGGCACTGGTTACGCCATCGGCCTCTACGAAGAAGGAATTGAGGAAAATTGCGACTCCTCTGTTGGCACCCTGGCCCAGATCACCGACTGGGACGATGGGAGATGTGACGACGCCAGGGAAGATAAGGAGGCATTGGAGCGCTACCGTCCGCTGGCTGGAGTTGCTGGATCCTTATTCGTTGGGTTGGGGTTGATAGTACTCTTCAGGACCTAGATCCTCGCCGCATTTCGTCTCTGATCCTCTTCTTAGTGGCAGCCCAGCCACAAATCAAACATGTGCCAAGGTCATGTCTCAGAGCCGGACAGTATTCTCTACCAAAGAAAATAATCTGCAGATGACGCTTGTTCCATTTTGATGGTTGGAATAACCCTTTGAGATCCTTCTCAGTCTTCTTGACGTTTGTCCCATTAGAAAGGCCCCAACGAGCTGCACATCGATGTATGTGAGTGTCCACCGGGAACGCAGGTATTCCAAAGGCTTGGGCCATCACTACACTAGCGGTTTTATGACCTACTCCTGGGAGTGACTCCAGATAATCCCAATCTGGTAGAACTTCGCCTCCCCGAGAGACTATCATTTCAGCCATTATTTTCAGATTCTTAGATTTAGTAGGCGCTAGCCCCACTTGGCGGATACAGGATTTTATTTTTTCAACGGGTAGCTTGGCCATCTCATGTGGGTTTGAGGCAATCGAGAATAGTTCTGGCGTGACCTCGTTCACCTTTTTGTCTGTTGTCTGAGCGGAAAGCATCACAGCCACCAAAAGTGTGTATGGATCGGTATGATCGAGTGGGACAGGAGTTTCTGGATACAGGTCATCGAGAATTTCACCGATTCTTTCGGCCTTTTCTGCCCTTTTCATCGGTCGTTCTCACCTGAGCCCATGTATCCTATGATGAAGGACGAAACAACGAGTGCGCCAGGGATCGCATAACATGTGGCGTACTGCCAACTCTGCCAAGTCTCGCTGCCTCCAAATGCCAGCCAAGATGCCAAACCAACCACCATGGCAGGGAGGATCATGACGGAAGCGAAGACCAACGCCCTTCCCAAGCCCATTGATGGCATGGGATGAATGGTGGGATAAGAGATTTCGTTATTGTGCAAGGATTCTGTCTATGTCATTGGCTGGAAGTGTATTGAGGACGTCTCCGGCTCTGAGCCACCCCTTCCTTGCAATATCTACTCCGTATGAAATATCCGATAGGCCCTCGGTGCTGTGAGCATCTGGGTTAATTACAATGGGGACTCCGTGATCCCTTGCGGACCTACAGAGCCTCCAGTCCAAATCCAAGCGGTATGGAGATGCGTTGATCTCTATCGCTTTGAGGGAACCCTCGCGGTTTATTTCTCCCATTCTTTCGATGACCTGGGTCATGTCTATTGGAAATCCTTCCCTTACCTGCAGAACCCTGCCTGTTGGATGTCCTAATATGGTAAAGGATGGGTCTTCTATTGCATTAATCACAGCATCAGTATTGACCTGTTCATCCCTCGACTTCCATGTGTTAATGGCATGTACTGATCCAATTACGTGATGGAATTTGGCTCTAGTTTCTCGATCATAGTCTAACTTTCCATCAGGGAGTATGTCACACTCAGCGCCATGAAATATTCGGAAATTATTACCCTGATTCTGAAATTTCTGATTTAAATCATGGATCAAATTTGCCTGCTGATCGACTGCTACCGGGTCGACTCCTATGCTTCTTCCTCCAATATTCAGTGCAGGGGAGTGCTCTGCAATACCCAGATACTCCCACCCCAAACCTATCGCCTCGGCAGCCATTTCTTCGAGAGAATTTCTTCCATCTGAAGCAGTGGTATGGTTGTGTAGAGCCCCCTTAATCATCTTTTGAGATACTAGATTTGGGACTGAATTATCAAGCGCCGCCTCGATTTCTCCATTGTCCTCTCTCAACTCAGGAGTGATCCATTGCAGACCGAGTTTTTGGTAAATCTGTGCCTCATTTTCGCAAACTAATGTGTATTTAGCCGCATCAGCGCCGATTGATTCCCCGATCAAATTTTCCGGTATCAGGCCAAACTCATTCAATCTCAGCCCTAGGGCTATTGCTTGTTGCCGCATCCTGATATTGTGCTCTTTCGACCCGGTGAAGTAAGCCAGTGTGAAGGGGAATGTCTCAGGGGGAACAACTCTGATCTGTGCGTCAATAGTCGCGTCCTCAGACCTGTTCACAATTGATTCGTCCAGTGCTTTATCCAGCTTACCATGAACACCATCGGAGTCTAGAACGCTTTGCTCAAGAATTAAACTGATTTTGGAATCTCCAGATCCTTTCACATCTGCAATTCCTGGGAGATTCAGGATTGAATCTATCACCGAGGCGTGATTGTGAGGCAATGCTGAAACAACTAGGTCTAGGTCTCCTATTGTCTCTTTCCTCCTCCTTGCACTCCCTGCAAGTTCAACTTCCTCAACTCCTTTGATTTCTGAAATGCGGCTCTTCAGTGCCATACCATACCTAAGTCCGACATCCAGCCTTGACCTGCCTTGGTTTCTTCGGTACAGTTCGATGCCTTCGAGGTACTTATCCTGACTCTTGGATCCAAAACCCTGAAGATTTGCTACTAGCCCTTTCTGACACGCCGACCTGAGTTCGTCAATTGAACTCACATCGAGTTTCTCATGCAGGATTCTCGCTCTCTTTGGCCCCAGGCCGGGTATCCCGACCATCTCGACCAAACCCACAGGGACCTCATCGTACAAATCCCCAAGCTTACCCCAATCTCCGTTCAGGACGATTTCCGATATTAGAGATGATAGCCCCTTGCCAATCCCTTTGATCTCGGTGAGTTCTTTGGATTTGATTACCTGAAACAGGCCTTTTTCCATTTGGCTAAGTGCTCTACTGGCATTTTGATATGCCCTGACCCTAAACATGTTGGCTCCCTTCAGCTCCAGAAGGATCGCAATTTGCTCGAAAACAGTGATAATTTGGTTCTTCGTAAAAAACGGAGGTTCAGATCTTTTGGAGGCTGGAAGGCCCCAACCCCCAACTTTGACCATGCTACATCCAGAGGGCGATTACATTTCGTTTTGTGGTATTCAACTGCGTAAGGTTTCAGAGTGTCGTCCTGTTGGAGTTGTTTGTGGATGCACTGAGCGTAATGGAAACGATCTCGGTAAGTCTATGCGGGATTGCTGCAATACTGTGGATGAGTATCGGCACACTTGCTAGATCAAGGCAAGGTGAAATCAACGGTCAGAGGACCATCATGGCAATTTGCATAATAGCCAGCATACTTCTGTTTTCACTTCACTCGCTTGGAGGAGATCTTTGGGGGTCGAGGAATGCAGCACGTCCAATGGCAGTCTTTTCCCTTGTTTTGGCTGCTGCATCCGTCCTTAATCTAAAAGGAAAAGAGATCCAAGGAGAGACGAATCCTCATCAGATCATGAGAATGAGATCCCTAGAAGAGGAATAACCCCAATATGACTACCTTTCAATTCCGAGTTTCTCGTCAATAAAAGACCTCATGTAAGCTGGAAGTTCTCCGTTTACGAACAAAACATCATTGACCTCCTCCAATTTCATCAAGGAATAGTAAATTTGCATCGCTGTCATGGGTGTAGAGCTACATCCCGTGCATCCCCCTTCGAGTGAAATCGAAATGACGCCATCAGTGGTATCCATAACATTGACTACGCCGTCATGAGCATCTAGGATGGTCTGGACTGGGCCGACCGA
Source organism: Euryarchaeota archaeon UBA552 (assembly GCA_002499585.1). Classification (GTDB taxonomy): domain Archaea; phylum Thermoplasmatota; class Poseidoniia; order Poseidoniales; family Thalassarchaeaceae; genus MGIIb-N1. The sequence continues at coordinate 229,875 of DAMH01000027.1, forward strand.
TTCGAGAATCAACTGACGATCCACTGTTGCCATACAGAGACCGGGGGGGTGCTGGGATATGAATCAATTGAGTTATTGTGAGGCTCTACGGGACTTAAGTTAGATATCGGCTTAAATACGGGTCTCAGGACGGCTTGACAACAAGGTGTAGACATGATCGAGAATGTACCAACTATCGCAGCTGTCGTGGCCCTTATTGGGCTTGTAGTTGCATTTGCGCTCTACAGAAAGAACGATGCAATAGAGATTGATAATCCGAAGGTCGCGGAAATCACTGGAGAAATCCAAAAAGGGGCGATGGCATTCCTAATGTCCGAATACAGATACATATCGGTTTTCGTCGTTATCGTAGGAGCCGTTTTGTATCTCATAAATGGTGAGGATGGAGGGCTCGAGACTGCATTGGCATTTGGTTTTGGTGCCGTAGCCAGTGTCGCAGCCGGATTCTCTGGTATGAGGGCCGCCACATCAGCGAACGGTCGTACTGCAATGGCGGCGAAGAATGGAGGTCAACCTGCTGCTTTGGAGGTTTCCTACAATGGAGGAGCCGTTATGGGTTTGTCAGTTGGCGGTCTCGGGTTACTGGGAATTTCGCTAGTCGCCTTTTGGCTAGGAAATGCAGACTCTGGCTCGGCTTACACAGGAGATTCCCTACAATATGCGGCTGGCTTTGGAATGGGTGCTAGCAGCATCGCATTGTTTGCTCGAGTCGGGGGCGGGATATACACCAAGGCCGCTGATGTCGGAGCGGACCTAGTCGGCAAGGTGGAAGCCGGACTTCCTGAAGATGACCCGAGGAATCCAGGCGTAATTGCCGATAACGTTGGGGACAATGTAGGAGACGTGGCAGGAATGGGCGCTGATATCTTTGAGTCCTTCGTCGGTTCAATAATCGCTGCTATGGTCATCGCGCAGGGATCTGAAAATCAAACTCTTACCGGCAATACGATGGATTATGTCCTGTTACCCATACTCTTGGGACTTGTGGGCTACATAGCATCAATAGCGGGTATTTTCTCAATGACCATCCTGAAGAACGGGTCAGACCCCGCAGCCGCACTCAGGAACACCACATTCATCGGTGCAGTGCTTTTCTGGGCGGGTGGCTTTGCTTCGATTGAGTTCTTTGGTCTAAGTACTGGGTTCGAACCCATGTATGCTGTCATTTTGGGCAGCCTCGTTGGGATAATGATTGGTTTGGTGACAGAGTATTACACAGGCATTGAACCGGTATTTGGAATACGAACCAAAGCCATTCCACACATCGGATCCATGTCCAAAAGCGGGCCAGCGACAAACGCAATTGCCGGTTTGTCCGTCGGTATGATGTCGACCTTTTTACCAATCTTGCTGATATGCATGGGAATTTTCGGTGCAAACGAGTTCATGGGAGGTGGAGATCTCGGTCTATACGGCATCGCAATGGCTGCAATGGGGATGCTAGCGACTGTGGGCGTTACAATGACCGTCGATGCTTATGGCCCAGTTGCAGATAATGCAGGGGGGATCGCAGAGATGTCTGAACTCGGAGATGATGTTAGAGCGATTACTGATGCCCTGGATTCAATCGGAAACACTACTGCAGCAGTTGGAAAGGGGTTTGCAATAGGTTCGGCGGCCCTAACTGCGCTGGCACTGTTCGCAGCCTACAAGACTGCAGCCACCGGCGTAAATTTGACCCTGGACGATCCAATGGTGGTCATAGGTCTTCTCATTGGCGGATCTTTGCCCTTCGTAGTAGCTGCAATGACCATGACATCTGTCGGAAAGGCAGCTGGCGACATGGTTGAGGAAATTAGAAGGCAGTTCAGGGAGATTCCCGGTCTTCTTGAGGGGAAAGAGGGTGTGAAACCTGACTCAGCAACTTGTGTAGACATATCGACTAAAGCCGCGTTGAGGGAAATGGTCGCACCCGGGGTCGTTGCTGTGACCGCCCCGATATTCGTCGGCTTCGTACTGGGGTCTTCCGCTTTAGGGGGCCTCCTTGCAGGGTCATTAGTGACGGGAGTTCTCATGGCATTGTTCATGGCCAACGCAGGCGGGGCTTGGGACAATGCCAAGAAAGCCATTGAACAAGGGCATATAGAAGGTGAAAAGAAAGGAACAGAGGCCCATGCAGCTGCCGTTATAGGGGACACCATAGGAGATCCTTTCAAAGACACTTCGGGCCCTTCTCTCAACATACTGATCAAGCTGATGTCGATTGTCGCAGTTGTGATCGCGCCGAATCTTGATGCCGTTGGTTACATCGGTGGCTTGTTTTGATCAGGGACGCGAAACCACTTTCCCGTGTGTTTCCTTGGGTTGTGCATGCGCAACGCCGTAACCCTCTCACTGCTGGCGGTTTTGTCCATGGGACTTCAAGGCTGTACTGGTGCCACGGACGCCATACTCGGTAACGACTCTGAGATTGAGGTTCCAGAGTGGGAGGTCGGTGATTGGTGGCTATTCACTTTCACGACCCCTGAATTTTCAGATGACTCTGCAAGGTTAGTAGTTGCAACAGTAGACGAGGAGGAAGATGGTAATGCATACATGCTCGGTATCTCTTCGGAAGAAGAAGCTCGAAGGCATGCCGTTTTGAATCACAACCCCTTCCTTGGCAGGATAACACACAGCGATCTCGGTGTGTTTGAGAACGGAGTTGAACAGCCCGTCCTCTCGTTCCCAATCGGGGATAGGTCATGGACATTCACATTATTTGAGAAGGACTGGTCTGCAACCGCATCAATCGAGGGGGATAGAGCATTTATTTCCGCATCTAATGATAATGGAGAAGATCTGATATATACTTACGATTCAAATTCCAAATTTATCTCCAGCTTCGTCTACACTGACTCCAACGATATCGAAGTATTACGAATGTCACTCGCCCAGAGTGGTTCTGACCATACTGGAGAGGTGCATTTCATGAGGGGGAAGGATCTGCTCAACAGGGATTATGAGAACAATGGCCCCTCTGGAGACGTAGAGGATTCCTTTCTGGTACAGGATCACCCCAATGACGGATCTTGGAACGAGATGATCTACCTGATTGATGCAGAGTCAGGGGCTGGTGGTTCGACTATTTCCCTCACACTCCGAGACCATACCTCTTCGTCTGTTTTAGAGAGATTCTGGGGGCCCGGCTCATCTGAATCAGGAACACTTGGTACGATACCTTCTCCAAGCGGAGAATACACGCTAACAGCAAGTTTCACCGGCCAGACTGAACTGAAAATCAAGATAGCCGGCGGGATTGGCTACTCTTGGAGTATCTGAGATGACATCGACAGGTCATTTGGTGATGCTTCATGGTATGACTGGGACTAGGGAAAAGATGCGACCTTTTGCAGAGAAGCTCCTCCCAGAGGGGTGGTTTTTGCACTGTCCAGAGGGGATGCACAGACATCCAAGAGGAGGCATGGCCTGGTGGATCGAAGGTGAAAATGACGAGATTTTGGAACAAAAGATACGCGAGGAACAAATCCAGCTCGCATTAGAAAATCTAGAAAGAGGTCTTCCTGATGGTAGGTTGATACTGGGAGGTTTCTCTCAAGGCGGGGCGATAGCCTCCGCAATGGTTGGCCGTGAAATCTTCAACAGGGTCTCCGGACTAATTTTAATATCCACGAAAAATGTAATGAAAAGTGCACTGGAAACCGCTGTGTCAAAAACCGAGCCTCGCCCTGTGATCTGGATGCATGGTGAAAGGGACCACATAATTCCAATAGATGTGGCTCTAGACCACATATCAGTGTTCGAAAAGGCTGGGTGGGAGGTCAACAAGATGAGGCATCAAAAAGGTCACATGGTAGACCTACAACAGTTGGATTCCCTAGTTAAAGCAATAACTGCGATGGCGGTATGAAATCAGAGATATGTCGTCAACTCGTCATAACCGCCGACAAACGCCGTTTTGTTCCTGACGTCGAAAATTATTGGTACTGTCCTGTGGCCAGTCAGATCCACCAGGTCCGCGCGTAGTTGGTGATCGCGTTCTAAATTGATTTCAGTGTAGGTCAACCCCCTGGCGTTCAACAGATTTTTCGCTGCGACGCAGTAACCACAAATGTCTTTGGAGAACATGAGGAAATCGGTCTTGCAGCCCTCAAATTGACGAAGCGGGTTTTTCATCTGGTCTCACCTCAATGGGAGTTTCTCCCAGATCATCGGGAAGATCTTCCCACCATCCGGTGCCATCCTCTAGTATCCTGTCTGTTTCGTCTTCGTCAATAAAGACTAGCATGAACACCGTGATTAGGGTTAAGGCAGCGCCAATGTAAATGGCTGTGGTGTAATCGAAAATCGAAATCATCCTTTCTGTGAGTGTGTAGGCAAAGACCCCTGACAGGTTAAACAATGACATGTAGGCAGTAAATTGAGTCCCGCCAACCTTGCTCCATGTCAACCTCATGCTGAGTGAGATGATGCAAATCCATGCCATTCCTCCGATGAATGCTTGGGCAATCAGGTATACTGTCATAATGCTCGTGTTTCCCCACATCGATTGAAGGAATGCGAGGCATGCATTGGCGAGAGCAAGTGCGGTGAACCCAACCATAGCCACTCTTCTTACTCCGAACTTATCTCCAAGCAGCCCGCCGACGATTTGCCCAATCAAGGCGCCAAAGACGACAACGCCGCCGACGATACCATTGTATTTCGCCTGAGACCACCCGGCTTCATTTATGAAAATGTCAATGACAATAGGGCCAACAAAAATGTAAAGCTCAGACAGCAAACACAATCCGATCAACAGAAATGCTGAACGCACTGAGAATGCCTTAGTTAGGAAAAATGAAGTGACTGCCACGCCCTTCCTAGTTCCTTGTGGAAGGGCCGTGAGGGGGTTTGGCACGAGAGTCGTTACTTTATCGGCCACGCTCGTGTAGGATAAACCAAGAAGGGCGATGGAAACTGCTATTGACGCATAACTTGCAGGATTTGTAAACGACCTCAAGTTATCACCGAATCTGAGATCGATTGTAAATACGTCAATTGCAAATCCAATCAACCAAATGGTTATTCCAATTACGGCCATGAAGGCGGAAGCGGTTATTTTGGTACTGTCCAGTGTGTACCCGATCTTCTTTGCTAGCATGAATCGTTCTTCGTTGTTCCAAGGCTCTGATTCCACGTCTTCACTTGTTTCGGAATCCAAAGGAATATCGCCGAAACTGATTCCATCCGCTTCTGCCTTTGACCATGGAAACAATTTGACGCCGGGTTTTTCAACCATCCACAAAGGTACCATGAGTATCGTTGAAAGGAGGGCAAGTTGGATTACAATTACCCCGCTGATTCCAATTTTTGTCACGGCAACTCCCAGGACCGCCCCGCCGACGATAATGCCGGCTCTTTTTGCCGCGAACATGAATCCGTTGGCTTTGGCAACCTCATTTGGCTCCAGTATCTCCACTGCCAGTGCGTCAGTGCCCACGTCTTGCAGGGAAGCAAATATGTTGTGAACAAATAACAGTCGTGTTACCAGCTCAATTTCGGCATTGAGATCTGGTACCAACAGGAGCGTAGCAAGAGTTACAACCATCCCGGTTTGGGCAATTAACACCCATTGTCGTCTGGCACCATACCTTGGGATATTGACTGCATCCACCACTGGCCCCCAGATCCATTTAAAGGTCCACGGCAGGGCTACTGTCGCAAAGAGTATTGCTACATCTCCAATTGCAACTCCGTTGTCTACCAGGTATGCAGCAAAAGTTACGCTTGCGAATCCCCATGGAAGTCCTTGGGCGAAATACAGGATACACAGGGTGAAAATCCTTCTTGATTTATTCTCCGTAAGGGGGCCGCCTTGCATCATTTCAGAAGTGAACGCCCTTACACTGGCCAAGCCTCCTGAAAACGGGTCTGAGCCTAGTTCATCAGATTCCTCTTTGTCTTCATCGTCTTTCTTTTTGACAGGGGTTGTATTGACCCAATCCTCTCTTAGAGCCGTCCAACCCAACAATGCAAGTGTGGCTAGGAAGGGGATTAGGAAGACGTAGGGGCCCATGGTAGTCTGGCCTCCAGCGCCGTCACCCGACTGTGACTGACCGTCAATTAGGACGACTCTTCGTGCGTCAACAGGAGACATCCTGTCCTCACTGATTACCAATCTGGAGTATATTGTTGAATTTCCAGATTCTGAGTGAGGATTAAGTTTGACATTCCAGGTTGACCAATCGCCTGCAGATGAGAGATCGGCTGCCTGTTGCCACTCCCCACCACCAACTTTGACTTGGACGTAACCAACACCTGGCGCTCCTCCGTTTGATATTCCGTAAACTCGCGATTCATTTCCAATCTCTTGGAGTGTCGTAACATCCATTGAAACGTTGAGGGATGGGTCGATTGCACCAGCAGACTCAACAAATCGTAGAGGGTCAGCTTGCCCATATCCAAACTCGTTATCGGGCCTAGTCTCTAGAATGCTGCAATCATTGAACCCTGGGTCGTCTAGAAGTTGAACATCACGCTCTATTGAGTCCGCGCTGATTATGGCTTTGACCTGATCATGTGTTATGTCCGGGTTGGCCTCGACCATGAGTGCGGCAATTCCGGCCATTAGAGGAGTTGCCATACTTGTGCCGGACTTGCTGGTATAACCGTCCGAAGTAGCGGCGTCAGGAGCCATTATGTTTGATCCTATTGTTGAAACATCTGGTTTCACGCGGCCGTCCGAGGTGTATCCTCTGCTGGAGTATATCGCCAACCCTAAGTCCTTGTCAAGGCTTGCGACCGTGATGGGGAGGTTGGCATCCCCTGGACTGTCTATGGTATTACAGCCTGCAAAAGTGGCTCCGCCAAACTCGTTTCCTGCAGACAAGAATGTTATGATGCCAGATGCGGCGACAGCGTCCATCTGTTGGCTCCATGCAGATGATCCGTCGTTATCGAAGTGGAATTCGAGCTGTTGTTCTCCGAGTGAGGATGTTAAGATGTCTATTCCCCTCGAATCTTTGTTTTGAATTGCCCATTGTGCCCCTTCTATGATATCCTGAATGTCACCGTCGCAACAAGCTAGTATGTTTACTATCCATGCACCAGGAGCTGCACCAATATACCTAGAGCCGTCAGGCGATTCTTGTCCTCCTCCTGTTCCTGCAGCTATGCCTGCTACATGAGAACCATGAGTGCCAGAATCATACGACTCTCTCGCTGGTTGTTCGGAGTCAGTTATTACTGCGTCATAAAAAGCAGATATCTTCGGGTCACAGTCGATTAAGATGGGTTCGGGGTTGAACGGGTCTGGGTCAGGTTGATCACATCCGAGGGTGATTTCATCGTCCATGTCATTTAGGCCCTCATGATCTCCACGAACACCTGTGTCTAGGACGGCTATTGTTACTCCAGTGCCATCATACCCATAATTAGACCAGACTTCTGTGACCCCCATATTGGGGGCGGCCTCGTTCATGTGGGTTTCTGCAAGTCCCAGATCCTCGAGCATAACCACTCCAGACAAGTCGAATATGGGTGAAAGGGGGTGTATGAGGTGAATTGGTACATTGGCGATCAAACTGTCAAGAAAGAGGGGCCTCATTGTAACAACAGCGCCTAATTCCTCAAGAGCGGACACATCCGCACTGGACGGATGATGATCATAATCCACAAAAACGCGTGCATAGCCGGAATCGGCCATTTTCCACCAACCTTCGTAGATTTCAGGAGGCTGGTTCAACAACCAAGAAATGCGATCGTCAATTTTGTCTCCATTTTTGTCTCTGGACCAATCCTGCCACCATTCATCATGAATTTCCAATGATTGCCTAGGCTGCCATTCGCCTGCTGCGTCGAACCCACCTCGTTCGGTTTGGGGGTTGATTTGTGAAGCTGTCAGAGGTACGATGAGTGTAGCTAACAACAACAGGGCTAGGGCTCGTCGTGATGCGGTCATCATATGTCCGAGTAGCATGTCCCTCAAGTTCCTTGCGCTCATTAGATTCAATTCATACCAGAAAACGCCACCCTATTTACCAGAACCCACACCGGATGATGAATGAGTGGCGAGTCGTCAATGTCAAATGTGGATAAGGCCATACAGGAATTCGCCGCAGGCAGGCCTGTAATGGTATTTGACTCGTCCTTTCGAGAAAGTGAGACTGATCTTCTTTGGCCCGCTCAATTTGCGACACCAGATGTTATCCGCAAGCTTAGAAATGATTGTGGAGGATTATTGTTTCTGGCAATTGGTGATGAAATAGGAAGTTTGTTTGATTTACCTTGGTTGCAAGATATTCACACACATCCCGATCTGTTGACCCAACATCCAGTTCTCGATTCTCTCAGGACAGATGACTTACAATACGACACAAAATCAGCATTCACACTGTCTATAAACCACAGAAAAACGTTCACAGGGATCACAGACAGAGACAGATCGCTGACCACCAGACGATTCGGAGAGTTGAGCGACGATGTGTTGCGAAGAGGTCTCTCCCCCGACGAAGCAAGAGAGGCGCTGGGTAAAGAATTCAGAACGCCTGGCCATATTCCCGTCTGCAGAGAGTCGATCGGAGGATTAGCTACCCGGCAGGGACACACAGAACTGGCCGTGAGTATCGCCCGGCTGGCTGGTTTAGTACCGTGTACTATCGGAGCAGAAATGCTTGAACCTGAGGGGGATGGCGCACTGCCTGTGGAAGTGGCGAGGTTGTATGCAAAGGCTCACTCCATTCCGATGATAACTGGAAAAGATCTTCTGGAATTTCAAAATATATCAGGGGGCTAATGGTACTTGACCAGAGTTATGGCAGTTGGTGTGTTTGACTTGTTGCATGCAGGTCATCTCCATTATTTGGAACAAGCCAAGATGTTGGGTGAGGAACTTGTCGTTGTGGTGGCTCATGATGACACTGTTCGAAGCAGGAAACACGAGCCGATAACAAATCAACAACTGAGAAAAAGGATGGTCGAAGGTTTGAAGCCAGTCGATAAAGCGATGGTTGGGAATCCTCCGTCAACTCCGATTTTTGATATACTGGCAGAGGTGAATCCGGACATAATAGCCTTGGGTTACGATCAAAAGCATTCTATTGACGCGATAAAAGAAGGTCTGGCAGCTCACGGTCATTCAGAAGTTCAGGTTCTGAGGGTAGAGGGCCTTTCAGACGATCTAGACGGCACGCGGAAGATAATTGCTAAGATTCTAAACCTTTGGCCGAACGAGGATGGCGGACCCTACGGAGAGTGAATCACAATGTTTAGTGGAATTGTTGAAGGCGTGGCTAGACTCCAGTCAATATCCGAAAAACAAGGTCATCTTGAATGGGAAATTCATCTTCCTGCAGGTGCGGCTAAAGGACTAGAGATTGGTGCAAGCGTTGCACTGAACGGTGTTTGCCTGACAGCAACCGGAATTAAAGCGGACATTGTCACTTTTGACCTAATAACAGAAACGCTGGAGAGATCCTCACTGGGAGCATTGGTAGAAGGATCCTCGTTGAATTATGAAAGATCGATGAAATTTGGCGATGAGGTAGGCGGCCATCTTGTCTCTGGCCATATCATGGCAACAGGTACTGTTGAGGAAATAGTCTTCGTAAACAGCCCGGATACCATTTCAAAAACGGCAGTGTTGATCATAAAACCACATCCGTCTGTTTCCGAATATATTTTTGAAAAGGGTTACATAGCAATCGATGGCATATCCCTCACAGTGGGAAAGATTAACCCGAATGGGTCGTTTTACCTCCATATAATTCCAGAAACATTGAGGAGGACCACGCTAGGGTCCAAAACCAAAGGGGATCTTGTGAACATTGAAATTGACGCAATTACCCAAGCAACAGTAGACACTGTGAGAAGAATGTTGAAGGAGGATAGGCTGAGATGAGTCGAGTGGGTTTGGTCTGCGGCTCATTCCACAAAGAGTCAGTGGAAAAAATGGTGCTACATGCGACTGATGAAGCTCGCGCCAATGGCCTGGAGATCTCAGACATCGTTTGGGTTCCGGGCTCAGTAGAAGCTCCTCTCGCAACCGCTAGATTGCTTGAAAGGGATGATATAATCGGGGTTGCATGCCTTGGAATAATAGAAAAAGGAGAAACCGACCACGGGCTAGTTATAGGCCAAGCAGTTGTGAAAAGCCTCATTGACCTACAACTGGGCTACGATAAGCCGGTCGGTTTGGGAATCATAGGCCCTGGTGTTGAACCAGAACAAATCAATAGGCGTCTGGAGCCTCATGCCAGATCGGCGATTATTGCAGTGTCAAGCATGATCGTATGAAATTTCCATAGACCGTTGTTCTGTAATTACCAGAGTCAATGTTGAAGGGACTCCTGTATCCTCATAGCCCCATGCCCACCACACACAACGTGATTATAATCGGATCAGGCCCTGCGGGTTACACTGCAGGATTGTACTCCGCCAGAGCAATGATGGAGCCTTTGATGTTCGCAGGGTACATGTCAGGTGGACAACTAATGTTAACCTCAGACATCGAAAATTTCCCGGGTTATCCCGAAGGAATAGGAGGGCCTGAGATGATGATGGAATTAAGATCTCAAGCCGAGAGGTTTGGATTGAATGTGATTGACAAAAACGTTGAGAAGGTGGATTTGTCATCAAGGCCGTTCGGTGTATGGGTTGAAGGAGTTGAGTATCGATCTGAAAGCTTGATCGTATGCACAGGAGCGGAGGCCATTTGGCTTGGGGTGAAGGGGGAAGATGCTCAAAAAGGAAGGGGGATTTCTACATGTGCGACTTGTGACGGGGCGTTTTTCAAAGATGAAGAAGTAGTCGTAGTAGGTGGCGGTGATTCAGCCATGGAAGAGGCCACGTTCTTGACAAGATTTGCGAGTAAGGTGACAATAATCCATCGAAGAGATGTATTCAGAGCCTCAAAAGTGATGTTGGATAGGGCAAAGAACAACCCAAAAATTGAGATAATGACACACAGACAAGTCAAGGAATGGCTTGGGGATGAGAAGGGGCTCAAGGGCGCTATTATTCAAGATCCTCGTGACGGCTCACAAGAGCAGATAGCATGCACGGGGGCTTTCATAGCAATAGGCCACAAACCGATAACCGGGTTTTTAGATGGACAGATCGAAACAGACTCAGAAGGCTATATTCTTCACGTTGAGAATACGATGACAAGCGTCCCAGGGGTCTTTGCAGCTGGTGATGTCGTGGATACCCGTTACAGACAAGCCATTACAGCAGCAGGTATGGGGTGCCAAGCGGCTATTGATTCTGAGAGATGGTTGGAATCACAACATTGAGATGGTTTGATGGAAGTCCTCATTTTTGAAGAGAAGAGAAAGGAAACTGGACTTTCAAAGAGAATGCTCGCCATGGTGCTTTACACCATCCACATACTGGTCACTCTGCTAATTGCATTTGGCTGGATGTCTCCATGGGACATCATACTCTGGTGTGTTGTGATCACATATGCCGCTACAGAGATACTTTGGGCTACAAGACAGGGTTTTTGCATACTTACAGACATGGAAAGGTGGTTGCTGGAGATCGACAAACCAGACAGTGCCCTACAACAAAACTTCATCCACAGGATAATAAAAAACACGACTGGAAGATCATTAGACCCTAAATTTGCACGGAATTTGACTGTTACAATTGGAAGGTTTAGTTTCATGGCAAGCTTGTTCCGCCTTGCTGTCCCGGGAATTTGATAGTTATGGATAAGAAGCGGTTGAACAGATACAGTAGACACATCGCATTAGATCAGATAGGATTATCGGGTCAAATTACTTTGTCAGAGTCTGTTGTGACGGTGGTCGGAGCAGGCGGATTAGGATCTCCCGCTCTGCTGTATCTTGCAGCTGCAGGAGTGGGCGAAATTAGAATTATTGATCATGATGAAGTTGACCTTTCAAATCTTCAAAGGCAGATTCTACATTCAGAGAGGGCAGTGGGGCGAAAAAAGATTGATTCTGCAGATGAGAGGTTGAAAGAAATAGACCAGGAAATAATAATCAAAAAATATCCAATCAGATTGGACGGAAAAAATGCAACAGAATTGTTATTGGGTTCTGACGTTGTTGTTGACGGTACGGATAATTTTGACGCGAGGTATGCAATCAACGACGCGTGTGCGGAGATTGGTGTTCCATGGGTATTCGCCAGTGTTCTTCGGTTTGAAGGGCAAGTCTCAGTTTTCAATTACAATGGTGGGCCGAATTACAGGGATCTGTTTCCAACGGCGCCTCCTCCAGAAATGTCCCCTAATTGTGCAGAAGCAGGGGTCCTTGGATCTGTCACAGGCATTATAGGTTCGATTCAAGCTACAGAAGCAATAAAGATAATCTTGAGGCAAGAAGGTGTTTTGTCCGGAAAGCTCCTCATTCTGGATGCATTGAATATGCATTCTCGTATTCTAAAAATAGATTACGTTGAGGCTGCAGGGATAGAGGAAAAGCCTGTCGAGATTGGTAAAGTGACCACCCCTAGAGAATTAGATCTCAAATTTAAGGCAGGAGAAGCGGTATTCTTACTCGATGTTAGAAAGCCACAGGAGGAGTTGATAGCGACGATCCCTGGCACATCAATGAGAATTGATCATCTTCAAGTCCCCTCAAGGTTGGATGAGCTTCCTAGTGACATCCCGATTATCGTATACTGCCACTCAGGAATCCGATCCGGAATGATCGTGAGGTACTTATCCAATATCCAGAGATTCGAAAATAAAGTATCTAACCTAAAAGGCGGAATAGATCTTTGGTCTCGTGAAATAGATTCAACTATACCACGATATTAAATTATATTATTTTATGTCTTTAAAAAAATAAATTTTTGTTTATATTATGTATTAATATTTTTTAATTTAATCATATATTATGTAAAAATAAGTTTAGTGCTTATTTTTTTTTATGTGCATATTGAATTTGCATTAATATTTTTTTTATGTTTTAAAATAATATAAAAACCGAATATTTCATGTGCCTAACAACATTCGAACGATCATGAGCGAAGATATGTTTGGAATTTGGAAATGTCCGTTATGCGGTCATCACCAACCTTGGAAATCCAAAAAACGTGAGTTACGGGCACTGGACAGGCGCTGTTCTAAGTGTTCAGAAAGGACCAGGGTCATGATAGAGCGTTCATCAACAGGACAGGGGAGGACCTCAAAGGCACGTTTTTGGTTGAGGTCCGGAATTACCGAAGCGGATCTTGAAGACGAGGCAGCAAGTAGGAACAAGCCGATAGGCTTGAAAAATGCAGATGGACAAAGTGAACAGTCAGAGTTGCCCAAAATTTGGGGGCAGGGCTGGAATCCGGAGAGGCCTCTGATATTCCAGAAGTCTATGCAAATAGTTCACTTAAGGATGGAAATAATGAGGTTTGTCGCCGAAAGGTGGGATGGATTCCTAGAAATGGTTGATTCTGTTCTCACCGAGAAACTCGGCACTAAATCTATGAGCGGCGATGAATTTCACCAGTGGTCGAAGGATTTCTGCGTGTCTATTTCGGAGGCGTATGATGAAAGGTTGCATGTTTCTGGCATTAATGGAGTTTTGAACATCGAAATTATTCCAAGGAGATCAGGTCGGACCCACCTCGCAAGGAGGCGGACTCGCCTACTATTAGATCTGAAGTTGTTGTTAAGGAGAATGGCATACACAAATTCCATCACGCTGGATAATAGGTTAAATTGGCACAGATTGATGATAAGAACCAAGATACTGGACCGGCATCTGAAAGAATTGTTTGTTCATGGGGTTGAAGCTCCTGATGGCACTAAGTTCGGTGGAAAAGGCTTCAGGTCAACATGGCAAGAGTCCGTAGCAGCATGTGGATCCGCTCTGATTTTGGGAAAAGATGTGGCGGCACCAATGATCAGGGATCTTGGGCTCGCACTCGCTATGGGGCAAACTCCTATTTCGATAATGGCAGCCCAGATGGGGAAGTCTGGTTCGAACATGAGTGGTGGGCAAGAAAATGGAGGCGGAAGGGACCTACACATAGGAGAATGGTCTCGCGGAATTCTACCTCCCACGGCGCCTTTGCCGATCGCCAGTGCGACCACAACAGGAATCGCCCTAGCTTCCTCTCGGCTGGGTCTTGATAGGTTTCATTTGGCCCCGGTTGGAGAGGGCTGCAGCAGTAATGGCGAGTTTTGGGAAGCCATCAATTTCGCTGGAGCTAGGGGTCTGCCCATATGCTACATCATTCAAAACAATCAAATTGCCCTGGACACATTTTCAAACAAACAGTCTGGGGCTGAAACTTTTGGTGACAAGGGAGCATCCGTGGGACTCCCGTCATGGACAATTGATGGCTCAGACCCTGCTTCCTACTACGCTTCAGTCTCAGTGGCAAGAGAACTCGCAGTCTCGGGCCACGGGGGAAGTATAATCCATGTCGAAACGATGAGGGGGTGCGGCCATGCACATCACCATGACGACCTGTATCTCGGTGCTCAAAACGGAAACCCCCCAGGTTATGTTGGAGAAGATCTGATTGAGTACTGGAGCGGGAAAGAGCCCATTGAGAATCATCTAGGATTGCTGAGATCTATGGGTGTCGGCTCAAAGGTTCTCAAATCAATCGAGCAGGAAGAGGAGGCATACTGCGCCGAGGCTAGATCTGAAGTAGAATCGATGGATTGGCCTGAACCGGAAACAGTTGTGAAAGGGATCACAAAAATAACAGACGCAAGAAGTCACCACGCTCAATTGGACCAAATGGAAGATAATTTTTCAGATCGGAATCAACCGGTGTTGGAGCCGATGGTTTTCAGTGATGCGGCCAATGCGTGGACCTTCAGCAAGTCTATTCAGAGCGCGATGGTTGATATCGCAGAGAAGTACGGTGACCGTGTTGTCTTCATGGGTGAAGACATGGAAGTAGCAGGTGCTTTTGGCCTTAATCTGGCATTGAAAGCCAGAGGTCACAAAGACAAACTCTTGGACATGCCGTTATCTGAATCAATAATTATCAATGGTGCCACTGGAGCGGCAATTGGAGGGTTACGCCCACTTGCAGAGATACAGTTTGGGGGGTTTGCGGCTCTAGCTATGAATGCACTGGTAAACAACGCGGCCCAGTTACGTTGGAGATGGGGTGCTGATGTGCCACTGACAGTGAGAATACCCTTGGGTGGGAAGACGAGAAGCGGTCCATTTCACGCCAACATGATTGAATCATGGTTCTTGAATGACCCGGGCCTCATTGTCGGGTTCCCATCAAATCCGCAGGACGCGTACGATTTATTGATCGAGGGGCATTCTATGGACGATCCATTCGTTATGTTGGAGCATATTGGTTTGTATGGTTTGAGGGGGGGATTAACAGGCTGGGGCGACAGGATAAGCCAAGATGTCGACACTTCGGCTGTCAAGGTTAGATTGAACGGGGGAACTCATACAATCGGCAGGGCAAGAGTCGCTAGATCTGGGGGGGACGCAACGATTGTGACATGGGGAGCTATGGTTCACGTCGCAATGAGCGCAGCCCGAAAATTGTCTGAGCACGGAATAAGCACAGAGGTCATCGACCTTAGGACCCTCAGCCCTCTCGACAAAATGACCCCGATCAAATCTGTGACTAAGACGGGAAGGCTTCTGGTCCTTCAGGAGGCCCAGTGGACTGGGGGTTTCGGGCATACTGTGTCCTCAGCGATCCTAGAAGGAGCTTTCTGGTCTCTTGAATCCCCTCCTGTGGTCATCGGAGCTCTTGATGTCCCCGTGCCATTTTCTCCGCCTCTGGAGGATTTCACTATTCCAACTGACGATCTCGTTGTTGATCACATCAAAAGAATGGTCTGATAGGAATTATTACCCGCTTGATATATCTCTGTGAACCCCATGGGACCGACATGATAGGCGGCCTTTCCGATGAAGTCCTCTTGATTTTGGGCCTTTTGTTACTTGTCATTGGTGGTGAGCTTGTTGTTCAAGGCTCAGTAAAAATTGCAAATTTACTTGGTATGCCGTCATTTCTAGTTGGTTTCACATTGGTCGCAATCGGTACCAGTCTGCCTGAACTCGGGGTAGTTTTGAATGCGATCAACAGAGGGGATGCGGAATCTGTGGACCTTGCGGTGGGCGGAGTGATAGGATCCAACATAGCTAATGTGATGATGGTGCTTGCAATAGCCATGATTATTGGAGCGGCGTCCCAACCCGATAGGCGTCTGAGAGAGGATGCGTTTACGTTGTTGGGCGCCACTTTCCTTGTTTCTCTATCTGTCACTCTAGGGGAGTTTCCAGTTTGGATGGGAGTGGCTTCGGTGGCAAGTATGGTTGTGTATTATGCCTACATCTTCCGCAGTCGCAGTGGAGAGGATCAAGAAGATGAGGGGGCATCTTGGATCCCAGACGGTTACATTGCCTCAATAATTTCCTTTGTTCTAGGTCTATCTCTTGTTAAATTCGGATCTGATTACCTTCTTGAAGGCGGACAGGGTCTTGCAACAAGTTTGGGTGTATCAGAGACGGTAATCGGTCTCACGTTGGTCGCCTTCGGGACATCTCTTCCGGAACTCGCAGTCACAATAACAGCATCTCTGAGGGGGGTGCAAGGAGTGGCGGTCGGAAACATCCTCGGATCGAATGTGGCAAACGTGATGGCGGTTCTTGGAATAGGGTCCATAATCGGGGGAGGGCTTGAAATTTCAGATTCTTTCTCATCATTGGATGTCTGGGTTCTTGTCGGGAGTTCGGGGCTTGTGGGGATATCGATAATATTTGGAAGGGGGATGTCTAGGTCAATGGGCATAGTCCTTCTTGTAGGCTACATCGCATATGTCGCCCGCCTTTTTTTGAGCGCGTGATTCCATGACTCTCCGGAAAAAAACTTCCTGCCTAATACTAGCAGCAGGTCTTAGCAGAAGACTTGGTTTTGATAAGGCTTCAATTATGCTCAATGGAGCCCCCCTAGTATCTCATATGGCTGAAATGATGGAAAAGCAAGGGCTGGAAACCTGCGTAGTTGTGAATTCGGATTTTGACCGCGGAGTTTTCCAGAATCGCTCAACAATGACAGCTGTTAATCCCGATCCGGATTCTGGTCGAACGGGTTCAATTAAGATCGGTTTGGCCGCTCTGGGGGACGTTTCAAGACTGATAATCGCCCCGGTAGATCGACCTGGTTTTTCCTCTGATACATTAAGGAAGTTGATGAGTTTGAATTACAGTTCCTGTCCTGAGAAGGATGGCAGGGGCGGGCATCCAATCCTCTTGGACAAGGTTGGGATCACTGCAATTCGGGAGTCGCCTCCTGACGTCCCGCTCAGAAATTTAGTTACTGTCACGAGGTTTGTTGTAGATGATCCTCATCTGCATCTGAATTTAGACACTATTGAGGATGTCGAGGATCTGTTATCAGCTTGGGAGCGGATATCAAAATCATGGGATGTCAACTCCAAGTCCAAGTAGAATAAAACCGAACAACAATCCCGGAAGGAGAGTATGGAATGTTGCCCACAAAGACGCGGTTCTGTGACGAACTAGGAGTGGGAACAGGGCATCCCCATCTTGTGAGATTGCATTTGAAACAAGTGCGGGGAATGATATTATTCCCTCAACATAGGCTGTAATTGCTATTATTTGTGGGCCGCATCCTGGAATAAGGCCAATGGTGGCGGCGACTGCCACGGCCAGTGGTCCGGATCCCTGTGAGGCCAAGTCCGATTCTGATACTCCAGATATGGTCATGATCAACTCGAATACAAGATATGCAGCAAGCACCCAGAAGGTTACGAAGGCAGTCTCAGAGGCAGCATGAGTCAAAGTTTCATCAAATGAATGTAGTTTATCTCCTATGCTCGCTTCAGTGTCATCTGCTATGAAACTCTTGTTTGCTCCATAGAGTAATATCGAAAGTGTGGTGCCGGTTACGCCGACAATTGTCAACAAGCCGTCCCTAGTTGTAGGATTGAGACTCAGACCTGGGTTGTAATCTGGATCATTGGCAAACCAAAATATAAGCAAAATTCCCAGAATTAGTCCGACCAGGGTAACGGCCCACCAAATTTTGTAGCCGCTGTGGATGATGTTGTATGATATCGATCCAGGTTGCTCTCTGGGTAGTGAAGAAATAACATCTACTTTTGATTCGTCCTCCATGATAGTTGACATCGTTGAGTCGTAGTGTTGGCTTTTACCGGAAAGCGCGATCCCGAGCGGCATTTCTGGCGTTACCCTCAGCATATCTGCGCCGTATCCCCAAATCACTGCTGCAGTGAAAGTAATGAGGTGCACTAATATTACCGGCATCAAGAATTTTTCATCTTGTATTATTGCCCCAACCAGAACGAATGCGGAATCGCCGAGTGTTGCTATTAGAGTGGAAATAACCGTTCCGTAGGTCACATACCCTCTAGCATACATGGGCATCATTATTATCGCTCCGCCACAACCGGGAATCAACCCCATCAAAGCTCCAATAAGTGGTTGCCATTTCTTACTGGATCTTATCCAGTCGACGAACCTTCCCGCGGTAAGATATTGCAACCAACTAAACAACAACACCATTGCGGCTACGAAAACAGTGACTGCCAGAAAGGCGTCTCTCATGGACACTAAGATAGTCTCTAGGAGGACGTTCACACCCCCTCCGATCAGGTACAAGACTTATGACTTCCCGACGATGGTCTCGCATCGCCGGCAATTGAGACTATCGGAAGCCGGGGTGACAGGGCATGGGGACTAGAACAGTTCAATGGGCATTGAACGAGCTGAAACAGCTCAACGTGGTGGTGATAGCGTCCATAATCGAATCCGACGGAAGCGTTCCAGCCAAGGTGGGTGCTAAAATGGCAATTTCTTCCACAGGAAGAATACATGGGACCGTCGGCGGAGCGGGATTGGAATTAAAAATCGAAGAAAAACTGCATAGAATGTTAAACGGGGAATCTGGTGGAATCGAAAAATATGTACTTTCAACTTTATCTGAAGACGTAAATACCACCAACCTAAACAGCCTCTGCGGAGGCAGAGTGACCGTGGCGTTCGAAAGGATGGAGCCTGTACCTCACATTCTTCTGATGGGGGGAGGCCATGTTGCAAAGGCAATCAGTGAATCCTGCGATCTATTGGGGTGGGCCTACAGTGTGTTCGATGAAAGGAATAATTACGTGTCTTCAGAGAGGTTTCCAAACTCTGTAGAGAGGATATCATCATCCGCGGCTGATTTTTTGAAGGGCGAGGACGCCACGAGCCTCACCAGATTTTCCGATATACTATTGTTGGGCCATGATTGGTCGATTGATCAGGCCCTCCTTATCGGGATTTTAAGTTATGATGGGGTGCTGGCGACGAGGATTGGCTGCATAGGTTCCAAGACGAAATGGAGAGAATTTTCAAAGAGTTCCAAAATAGAGGGCGTTGAAAGGCAAAAGTTGGATTCAGTAAGGTGCCCAATAGGCATGAGGATTGGCGCGGTGACTGTCGAGGAAATCGCATTTTCAGTCTGCAGTGAAATAATTCAACTCATCAGAGAGTGACCTTTTCGTCCGCGACTGCATGACCTGCAATTTGATAACCAATGCTTTTCTACTCCACAGTGTGAGACGCGTCAGGCTAAGGTGGAATCGATCCGACCTTGAGGACATATCAGAATTCAAACAATTGATGGATGCTGTAGACAAGTACGAGATACTTGCTCACCTGAAATTAGGTGAAGAGGGCATCGAACACTTGGCGGAAATAACGCCCAAGAATGGAGATATGGGGGCAATAAAACAAATTCCCACATTTGAAATCAGAGAAATTCACGAAGAAGATGGTGGAACATTCCTCACTTCGGTCAACCTAACACATACACTTCCGATGATGATGCTGGACCTTGAAAAGATACAATTACACCCTCCCTATGGTCTTGATTCTGATGGGCTTGAGTTGAATTTCACTGGAAAAACAGACTCCATGAAAAGATTGCTGGATCTTCTAAAATTAATGATGCCTTGGGACAGTATCAGTGTTCAATCTGTGAGAAAAAACCATGGAGACGTTTGGAGAGATATCTTGACAGATCGTCAAGTAGAAGTCTTGAGAACCGCGTTTTTGATGGGATATTATTCTGAGGGGAAGAACGTCAAGATCAAGGATATAGCTGAAAATATGGGTATGGCGAGGTCAACTATGGGAGGGCATTTGAAATTGATTGAGCATGTAATTATGTCCAAGGTTGTTGACGATATTGGGTAAATGGCCCTAACTCTCATACGCCGGCATGTACGTCGACGCGCATGGCTGGTCTTCCCCTACCCATCGCGGGCGGGGCCTCAACAAAGGTCTGGTCGGCCACTATCAATGGGAAAAATCAACAATGCATTATAAAAGAGCACGATCTACTGTTGGATGTCCTCCGAGATGGTTTAGGCTCCCTAGGAACGAAGAGAGGGTGCGACATGGGGACATGTGGTTGCTGCTCTATACTGATAGACGGCAAGCCAAGGTTGTCCTGCATGACACTAGCAGTAGAGGTTGAAGGTCGATCGATAACAACTGTGGAAGGGCTTTCCGACGGGCACCATCTTCACCCGATCCAAACCATGTTCGCTGAATGTGGCGGAAGTCAATGTGGATTTTGTACCCCAGGATTTTTGGTTGTGAGTGCTGCACTTCTCGATACCAACCCTGAGCCAACAAGACAGGAGGCCGAGGATGCAATTGAGGGGAATCTCTGCAGGTGCACGGGTTATCAGCAGATTGTTGACTCAATCATGGAAGCTTCAAAGATGCTCACTGGGATCGGCGGTCAGCAGCCGACAACGCGTCCAGCTAGCGACCCAAATCCCATGTTTGGAGGTTAATTCTATGACTGACCTCGATGACAGAGACGACGTTTTTGAGGATTTGGAAGTTGAACCAGAGGTTCCTGAATATAAATCAAAGGTCGGTAAGAAGAGATTCAAAACGAAAGCTGCGAAGACGATTGAAACTGAAAAATCAGAAATCGTTGGGTATCGTCAGCAACCCGGTAAATTAGACTTCACAAGACCTGGTTCGGGCGGATCATCTCCGTTATCTGAAAGAAGAGATCCCAAGATGATACCTCGAAGTCAGGGGGGTGAATTAGAGCAACCTTGGGGCCCACATCGTCATGACAGCCTTGTCACAGGCAGGGTAATAGGCAAAAGAACGGCCTTGATAGATAGTAAATGGAAAGTCACCGGCCAAGCAGTGTATGGTGATGATGTTCGCCTGCCTGGTGAAATAATAGGACGCTTGGTAAGGAGTGACAGGCATTACGCCAGGGTGTTGTCTGTAGATGTTACAGAGGCCGAGGCAATGCCCGGGGTCTTAGCAACAGCAACAGGCCTTGACGCGCCTTCGGCCTTTGGGGTTCTACCTGTGACCAAGGACGAACATGCCATGGCAATCGAGAAGGTACGGCATATTGGCGACATAATTGCCTGCGTTGCCGCTGAGGACGAGGCCACTGCGAGAATCGCATCTCAGGCCGTTCGTGTCGAATACCAGGATCTAGATCCTATTTTCGATATGCGAGATGGGCTCAAAGACTCAGAGAATCCCATTCACGACAGGGGTGTTTATCACATAGGGGAATCTAATGTCCAAAAGCGAGTTTTTCAGAGGTTCGGGAGGATATCCGATATTGAGGACTCAGTTGCTTCGTATGAAAGAGACTGGACCTTCAAAGGAGTCAATCACGGATTTACCGAGCCACACGCAGTGGTTGCACACTGGGATCCACGAGGGCGGTTGACCTTGTACACACCTCAACAGGTACCCCACTATGTTCACAGGGCACTTGCGGACGTACTGAATATACCAATGCACCAAATAAACGTGCATAGGACTTATGTTGGAGGCGGTTTTGGTGGAAAGTCCGATCCCTTTCCCCACGAAATGTGTGCAGCGATATTGGCACGGAAGACTGGTCGCCCAGTAAGGATTACTTTTGACCGGGAGGAGGTCTTCTGGACCAATAGAGGGCGTCATCCATCAAGAATTTCAATGGCTATTCACGCTGATGAAGAGGGGCGGTTCAGCGGGATTGAAACTGATGCTCTGATAGATGGAGGAGGATTTGCATCATTCGGACACGTGACCACTTACTACAACGGAGTTCTGCACACTGCCCCATACGAAATCGGAGCTTTCCACTACACTGGTGCCAGAGTATGGACCAACAAACCCGCCAGCGGTGCGATGAGGGGTCATGGTGCGGTCAACTCTAGGTGTGCTGTCGAAGTAGGGATCGACGACATATCCGAACAGTTAGGGGTCGACCCAATCGATCTTCGTCTCGCGAATTTGTTGCCCCCTCACTCGGCAACCATAACGGGATTCAGAGTGACATCCATTGGCATGAGAGAGTGTCTGGAAAGGGTGAGGAAGGAGTCGAACTGGGAAAAGAAATTCAGAAAGATGCCGCTCGGTAAGGGAATTGGTGTTGGATGTGGATTCTTCATTTCAGGAAGCGGTCTGCCCATACATTGGGATCCCAACAAATTTCCGCATGCTACGGTTCATCTCAAGATAGACATGGATGGCGGAGTCACAGTTCACACGGGGGCTGCGGACATAGGGCAAGGATCGGATACTGTGGTGGGACAGGCGGTAGCCGAGGTCCTGGGTCTGCCAATGGACATGATCAGAATAAAGTCCAAGGAATCAGACACGTCTCCCGTGGATCTTGGTTCCTATTCCAGTAGAGTCACATTCATGAACGCCAATGCCGCAGTTTCTGCTGCCATGGAAATACGCTCAGACTTAATCACGGCCGCCTCATCGATCCTAGATCTCGATGAATCGAAATTGGTTCTTGGAGATAGGCGGATTTTCAGCAAAAGGAATCCCGAGGTTGGAATTTCATACTTGGAAGCTTTACACAAAGCACAGGAAGATCGAGGTGCACTTGTCGCTTCGGGGTCATATAGGACCCCTCCGATGGGAAAAATGCACAAAGGTGCCGCTGCAGGCCTTGCACCTGCATATTCTTTCTCTGCTTACGTTGCAGAAGTGGATGTCGATGTTGAAACTGGAAGTATAAAGGTCGAGAAAGTTTGGGCTGCGCATGATTGTGGCAAGGCTCTGAATCCGCTCTCAGTCGAAGGCCAAATTATTGGATCTTGTCACATGGGTCTCGGCCAAGTTATTTCGGAGGAAATGAAGTATGGCAGAACCGGTAATCTGCTAAACCCAGATCTCTTGGGGTACAAGATACCTACTGTTCATGAAATGCCTGAAGTTGTACCCATTATCGTCGAGTCGAACGATCCCGAGGGGCCATTTGGAGCGAAAGAAGCAGGCGAGGGTCCATTGTTGCCAATACTTCCAGCTGTTTGCAATGCAGTGTACGACGCAATAGGAGTTAGAACAAGTGAGTTGCCATTGACACCAGACAAACTGTTTCGCTCGATTGAAAAGGCCTGCAGCAAAAAAGGCATTTCCGACCCAAGAGACTTGCCGAATCCAAAACTGGAATTGAAACCCCTCTCCAAGATATTGAAGAAGAGAGCAAAGGATCACTCCTCAAGGGACAGAAAAAGAAGGTTAGATTCTTCCCCCGAGGCATACTTCAACGGGCAACTTTTCGGGCAGGAGCCATCTAATCCTCCGGAAGAAAACGACCCAGAATGGATGGTCCAAGTCATCCCAGATAAGGAATACCTCGAGAATCCTAAGCTTGCCGGAAGCGCTTGGCTGCACAAAGAGCGCAGACACAGGAGGGCATCAGAATGAGGACGCCCAGTTTTCAGGTACATAGTCCAACAACGCTCTCGGAAGCACTTCAGATCGCGAATTCACTCAAAAAACAGAAAACTGAATTTGACTGGATATCGGGAGGCACTGACCTAATCCCCAACTACAAGTGGGGAATTAACCCCAGATCGAACGTGATATCGATCTCCGGAGTCGATGAGCTGGGAGGGATATCCAAAACAAGAATCGGTGCAATGGCACGTTTGCAAGACATAGTAGAATCCTCCGAAGCTCACCCCCTCATTGCAGAGGCTGCGGCCAGTGTTGCCAGCGTCATGATCAGAAGATCTGGTACGCTTGGTGGCAATCTCTGCCTTGATACGAGGTGTTTCTGGCTGAATCAGTCAGAGACATGGCGGAAATCAATTGAATATTGCCACAAATGTGATGAGGGAACAGGTGCTGATTGCAGGGTGATACCTAATCAGAATGAACTGTGTGTGGCGACATATCAAGGCGATCTCGCTCCTGCGTTAATGTGCCTGGATGCGACAATACACTTGGCATCGTTGAACTCAACCAGAAGTATGCCTTTGGAAGATTTCTTTCAGAATGATGGTATCACAAGAAATGTCTTGAAACCCGGCGAGATTGTAACCCATATTGAACTGCCAGACGACTCTCTCCGCAGATTTGGTTCGTACCAGAAACTCAGACATAGGGATGCTTGGGATTTTCCAGAAGGCGGTGTTGCGTTTTCAGTGGGAGTCGATCGCGACGGTTCTGTATCATCACTAAACATGGCAAGCACCGGATTTGAGAGCATACCAAGAAAACACGGCGATTTGATCAGCTCATTAGGTAAAGGTCCCAATTGGGCCCTTGAGGCCGAACGACTTGGGGCAGAACTCAAGAGATCGGTCCGTCCCGTATTGAATACGTGGTTCCCCCCCAGGTATCGAAAGAAAATGGCCTCAGTGCTGGCAAGAAGGGCCATGGAAGAAGCATCAAAAAGGGTTACGTCGGCCTGATTTTGATAATTTTGATGATGTCCTATCCCCTCTCCCCCGCATCCGCGCAAGAAGCAGTGGGCGGGTGGTCTGTCACAATTGCCGACGATAATGGTGAAATTCAGAGCATAATTCTCTCTGAAAGCGGTGCCGGCAGCATTCCCATCATAATCGAGAACAGCGGATTGACCAATATCAGAGTGTCATTAGAATGCAATGCGCCTTTCGAGGCGCAGGTTTCTTGTCCCGAGTCAGTACAAGTATCTCCGGGATCTAATGTCACTGTAATCGGAATGATGAACGGAGTGGATGTGATGCAACATTCAGCGGGGTCTAGTGCTGATTTCGAGGTTATTGCCACGGTAACTGCCCGACAGGGTATTCCTGTTGCCATTCCCGGGGATACTGACTCCGATGATGTCCTCATCGAAATTCCGGCCGTTTACATGTTGAAGGTGGCCATCGATGATCCGCCGGGCCCCATTAACGCAGGGGCCGACACGATCCTCAAGGTATCTGTTGAAAACAGAGGAAACATCGCTGATAGGGCTTCAGAAGTGGAGGTTGCCACTGATTGCACCCTGATGACAGTTGGTCCAGAGACAGCGGGCTTGACAAACAAAGAAATTCAACCAGGAGGAGAAATTACCGCCAACGTTGTTTTTGAGGCAGCACTGAGTCACCCCTCCAAATCCTGTGATGTCGACATTCAAGTGGTTTCACAAGGCTCTGGAGGGAGTCAAACCTCTACCGATTCTACGAGAATAGATGTTCAGGCGGCTACAGGCGATGACAAACCTAAGGGGCCTGTTGATGATGACAGCGGGACTGTTGAAGTAGTCACCACAGGGCTTCCCTCAGTCGGGGTTTTTGCAGGTGTTGTAACCCTATTTTTAGCGGCTATCAGTACTGCAAAGCAAAGAAAATGATGAATCGCCATCATCTGATCCTAAGATCGCCTTTCAGCAACCTATAACACCTCGCGAACACCGCAGTAGACCTGTCGGCCTCCTTGGGGGGCTGTGCTAGGTGCCCAACATGTCAGAAAATAGTGATGATTCGGAACGATTCAACCGAATTGTCGTATCGTCGATGGCCGTCACAGGTGTGCTCCTGCTGATTCTCCCAATGTTTTTCGTTCTGTCAAACGAAACTTACTACTCTGCCTACGTCGACGGGGGTCAAACAGATGAACAGAAGTTTGCCCAATTATCAACAATGAGATCTGACCTTATGGAAGATCTTCCCCGAGATGGAGGAGGGACCAACCTCGGCTACGACGTTGCTAATACAGTATCCACCCCAATGTTAGTCAACGATTGGAGGGACCCACATCGAAGCATGCTTGTGATAGTTGGTCCTGAAAAACCCATAGACCAAACTGAAGCTAGGGCCATTTTTGACTTTGTCACCAAATCAGGTGGAAAGGTCATTGTGGCTTCAGAAAATTCCAATGCAAATGAATTGGCATCCATGTTTGGAGTCACGTTCTTCGACGATCCTCTACACGATCAAAACCAACATTTCCTAGTCTACAATGATGATGGTGTACCCTACACTCCATCATGGAGAAATGTCTGGTCGGCTGCCACAATCAGTCAGGACGTTCGCAACATGCAACCTGCATACCTCAGCCAGGTCTGCACTGAGGGACAGATCAGGAACAATCTAATGACTAACTGCAGACTTCCTTTGATGTTCAGATCTCCCACTGGCATGAAATTTGAAGCAACAGACAGAGACGAGTTGGATCCGAGCCACAGAAGCGTCAAGATACTAGCAGAAGCATCGGAAGGCGCCTTTATTGACGTGGCAGACAGCCAAGATGCTGGCGACTACAGGAATCCCGCTCCCGGAGACTTGGCTCTGGTAATCAGGATAGATTACCCAGTTACTGCCTTTGACAAACCTCAAGAAAAACAAGGAGGATTTGCCGTTACCTCTGAAGTTGCTGAAGTTGGTGTTACTGGCAGCATTACGTTTGTATCCGACGACGAGGCATTTTCTAACATGCTCTGGGATTTAGAACAGGCTCAAACACAGGGCATCAGATCGAGCTGCGACACCGTGAACTCCTGCTGGTTGGATGAGATACCAGAAGGCCAATGGAACGGTAACTCAAATTATTTTTCAGCGCTTATTTACGATATGATGGAACACAGGAACCCGGAATTATCATCTAGTTTTAGGGATGATAAGTCGCAATATCAAATTGTATTCGACGAGAGCAGGCACTCCACAGGGAGGTTGTCGGCCCCATTTGTAGAAACCATGGGAACCGTGGTCTTGCTTACATCAAACCCCTTCCTCAAATGGTTAGTTGTACTGAACGTGGGACTCCTATTGCTAGTCTCAATGATGGTAGTTCCTCAAAAAGAGAATTGGAGGCACGTGTTTGACCTCACAAGATTCAAAGAACGACCCGGTAAACTTGATCCCAGCACCTATAGAGAAAGGGTGCAACAGGCTCTATTCACAAAAATACGAGTGCATTATGACCTTACCCGCGACCAGCTGGCTCTAAAGCCACCATCAGAGGTTCAGGATATGATAAATGACCCCAAACTCGTTGAGTTGGCCTACAGCCAATCAAGAGTATACCAGTCCCAAGAATTGCGACAATTAATGATCGCCATACGTAAATGGGGTAAACCAAATTGAACGAACAGGAGTATATGAAATGTCAGAAACGCCACCGCCGCCAACAGGAGCGAAGAACAAAGGGAAGAAAACAGACAAGATCGAAGATGGATATGCCAAAAAGGCCGCTGAGGCTCGCGGAGGATCAAAGGTCAGTGATAGACTCACGGCCGTTAGCACCATAGCGAAGGCAATATCTGGAGAGGTCCAGAAGGTTATCATCGGGAAGTCTCACGTTATCGACAATGTATTGATTAACATTCTCTCTAACGGAAACCTGTTATTCGAAGATTATCCAGGTCTCGCAAAAACACTCATGACAAACACTTTCGCGGACGCACTGGGATGTGATTTTAAAAGAGTTCAATTTACTCCCGATCTTTTACCAGCAGACATAACTGGAACAAACATCTATGACGCTAAAAAGGGCGAATTCACATTCAAACCAGGCCCTATTTTCTGCAACTTACTGCTATCGGACGAAATTAATAGAGCGCCACCAAAGACTCAGGCCGCACTACTGGAAGCAATGCAAGAAAAGCAGGTTACTATCGGCACTGTTACCCACAAACTACCTGCACCATTCTTGACCATGGCGACCCAGAACCCCGTTGAGCAGGAAGGGACCTATCCTTTGCCAGAGGCGCAACTTGACAGGTTCATGTTCAAAATGAGCGTGGGTTACCCTGACCGCGGTGATGAAGATGAGATTCTTGCGAGAAGAATCGAACGCAAGAAAGACGATGTCGATGTTGAAGTCATAACCGACCCCTCCAGAGTTGTCGCAATGCAAGAGGCCATCGAGGATGTATACGTCGATCCCGCTGTCAGGATGTACATGGTTGAGGTAGTTGCAAGAACCCGCGAGGACCCGAGAGTTCTCGTTGGTTCATCTCCCAGAGGATCCCAAGCCTTGCTGAAGACCTCGAGAGCCGCAGCTGCCATGCGAGGGAGGGATTTTGTCACACCTGACGATGTCAAGGCAGTTGCTACCCTCGCAGTTTCACATAGGCTTATCCTCAAACCTGAACATCAGATCAAGGGATTGGAGAACGAAGAGGTCGTGAGGGATATCCTTAATCAGGTTCCGGTGCCGACTGTTTGAATCATTTTAGGTTATGAAAAGGAGGGATTACGCTGGCGTGGAGCAGAAAGTCTGCTATGTTTGCATCGCTAGCAATAGGTTTGTATCTGCTTGGTCTTGTCCTTAGAAATCAACAGCTTGTCACTGTGGCCGTGGTTCTGCTCTCCTTCTTGACGTATGCAGCATTCAGAACTAGCCATGCAGATGTTGCCTCATCTGGGAGGCGATTAGAGGAAAATAAGTCCGATGAGGGTATTCAACTAGGAGGCATATCAGCACTGAGAAAGGTATCATCTTCCAGAGTCTTTGAGGATGGGGAAATAGATGTAGTCTTGAGGATACAAAATAGGACTCCCCTCCCCAAGATAATTGAAGTCAGGGACAGAGTGCCTGAAGTGATGAGGATAAAGAAAGGCGCGAACTACGTCTTGATGGAGCTCGGAGGCAGGAGAGAGACTGAGATATCCTACACCATTGAAGCTCCTCTGCGCGGTTTCTACACGATCGGCCCGGTCTGCGTAAGGGTACAGGACACATTCGGCTTATTCCATAACGAAAGAGAGATACAACTCTATGATGATTTCCTGGTGTTCCCTAAAATGGAGGACATAAAGGACGCGATGATTAAGAGTAAAGTGCCAAAGATTTTCACAGGGGCAGTTAATATTAGGAATCCCGGTGAAGGTTCGAACTTTTACAACCTGAGAGAGTACATACCGGGAGATCCCATGAAAAAGGTGAATTGGAATGCCACAGCCAGGAGTGGCGGGAAAATGATGGTGAACGAATACGAAAGGGATGCTGTTAGCGACATCATACTTATTGTGGATAGTAGGGCAATCAGTGAAACCGGGCCCGTAAGCAGGAATTCTCTTGTTTACAGCACAAGAGCCGCGGCCAGCCTGGCTCAACACTTTCTATCGAGGAGAGATTCTGTGGGACTTGTCACATACGGTGATGAAATAATATCAGTAGACAGGGACACAGGAAAGAAGCAACTCTACGTAATTTTAACTAAATTGGCAGGTGCTGTTGCGAAAGGCAATACGCCATTGAGAATAGTGACTAACAGGTTGATGCCCCACATAAATAGGGGTAGTCCGATTATCATTATGAGTCCGTTGGAAGACGATCCGACAATCATCGACGCCGTCAGAGATCTTAGGGCGAGGAACTTCATGGTCACAATTCTGTCCCCCAGCAGCATAGAGTTTGAGTTTGATGCTAGGAGATTGGATTCCGTGGGTTATGAGCTGCTCAAAACAGAACGCGACATTTTGATGTCAGAAATAAGGGGCCTAGGTGCTAATGTCATGGATTGGGAACCAGACATGATGCTGGTTACTGCACTGGCAGGAGCAAGAGGTTACTGAGGTGATGATTTGGTAGAGAAGGAGGGTAAAGACACATCTCACCTCTATGATGGCAAGAGTGTGCGTTCATCCGCTCCCAGCAGGAAGAAGGCTGCTGGGAGAGTTACGCAATCCATTTCCATACCAAAAGACGCTATTCCGGAAACCAATGTTCCAACTTGGGTAGAGTCATTTTTCGGAGGCCCCCTCGTGCCCTCTGTCAGATTTCTGAGCCCGAACAAAACAGTCGTAAGGTTGCAAACTGCATCGATCACAGTATTGTTGTTGTTAGGTCTCGTGACATTTGTTATAACTCCAGCCTCGGGAACTGCCTGGTTTTGGCTTGCAAACCTCCTCGGAGTTCCATTTTTCAGTGGCCTGATACATTACCTTCTGTTAATCGGCGGGCTGGTTACAGGAGCATATGGGATACTTCAAAGAGACCAGCGCATGATCCTTATTTCCCAAGTGGCCATTATCCTGGTAACCATCAGGTTTGCAGGTAGCAAGGTCGAATTTGCAATGGATTCTTTGGACATAAGCAGTGAATTTATTCAGAAGTTGATGCTAATATTCTATGCGACATTCTTGGTGATGTACATCGAATTATCATCTGGAGTCATTCGTTTTTCAATGCTAGATACATCCATTCGAACACGTGAAGTGTACGTCATGGGACAGGAAAATATCGTTCAAAGATACAACAGATCGCTTGCCACGACCCCCATTATCGCTGCATTCGTCGCATTGGTAACCCTATTGATAAACGTCATAATTCCGGCTTTGATCGGTATTTTTGACGAAGTTTCGTCCAACAGGCTCAGTGAAAGTGTCGAGTTGACTAGCGTTTATGGGGTTGCTCTGGGTACTGCCATGGTATTCGGAATCATTGCTATTTCGTTCACAATCAACCTACCTGCCAGGATACAAAAATTTCAGGAAAGGCGCGCGAACTGATCCTCGTTCACGCTTCTGTGCTAGTTGGCTGGAAACCATTGACCTCGTACGCGATGAGTGTTACAGGCCTCTAAAGACCACGAGAATTCAATTCTGCCATGGAAAGTAAGTCGGCGATAACAAGTATTGCGGAGGCTTCGACCACAGGGACAGCGCGAGGGCCGATTACGGGGTCGTGTCGTCCTTTTATTTGGAGTTCCCGTTTCTGCCCACTTGGTAGGTGGAGTGTTGATTGGGATTTGGCAATGCTACTTGGTGGTTTGAAATGAACTATGATTCTTAACGGCGCTCCAGTAGACCTCCCTCCGAGCGCACCATCCGGTTCTTGTTCTGTTCTTGATTCTGGCATAATTCTGCCTTCATCAATAGACCAAACGTCGTTGTGAACCGATCCCTTCATTCTTGACGATTTGAAGCCCTTGCTGAACTCAATTGCTCTAGCGCCCGGTATTGCCATCATTGCACGCGCCAGTGCGGGTTCCAAGCCATTAAACCAAGGTTCTCCAGTCCCGATAGGTAGATCTCGTATGACGCACTCAACAGAGGAGCCGATAGAATCTAGTTCCCTTCGCTTGACATTTATGAGGTCTCTGAATTGCAACGCGGCATCAGGATCATGACAATTTAAAGCAACCATATCCGTCGATTCCTCACGGTCATGTGAATTGATGTTAAGTATCGATTTTGCACTTAAATCCCCAACTGAATGCAGACCTGCCTCGACCGATATACCTTGCTTCGAAATTAATTGCCGGACCTGACTGGCCGCCGCGACCAAGCCGAGGGTTAATCGTGCAGACTGGGAGCCTCCTCCACGAAGGTCGGTAGATCCCTTTGACCGCTCGATCTCCACCATATCAGCATGCCCAGGCCTCGGATGATCCGGCAGGAAGTCATATTCTTTTGACCTCGCATCATTATTTCTTGCCACAAACAGGATTGGCCAACCGGTAGCAAGCCCATTGTATACTCCGGAAAGTAACTCGCATTCATCCAATTCAATCCGACCTGTCATGCCCTTTTTTCCAGGCCTCCTTTTTTCTATCTCTTGAATCATAAGTTCATAATCGATTGGCGTGCCTGCCGGAACTCCCTCAAGTAGAGCGCCCACGCATGAGCCGTGGCTCTCGCCGAAGAGAGTAACGCGGATTCTGTCTCCCAGTGACATTCCCATCGTTATTCCTCCTCAGGTGGGTGCTGAAGGACCTTTGTGGTGATTCTTTTCGATGATTCTGAGATTATTTGATCCAGAATTTCTGATTGCGCCTCGTTGTGAAGTATAGCGATACACGGACCAGATCCCGTCAATGTTGCCGTTAGGCCATTTGAATGCAAAGAAGTCAGAATGTGAGTTGCCTCAGAGTCCATCGTTGATTTAGCGACTGCGAGTCCATTTATTCTCATGGCCTTATCAATATCCCCTGAGACTAAAGCATTTTTCGCAGCTAGAAAATCCGACTTGTTAACCGCGAATTCTGACACATTGGGTAAATTCGATCTATGGCCTCTCAGAATGATGGTACATAATTTTGATTCCATCTGGAAGTGCGCGACTGGGTGAGATGGTTGATCTGATTTGGCGTCTATGATTGCGGTGTTGTATCCTAAGGCCGCCCAATTATCATCAAATGATCCTGTCATAGAACATCCGCTCATTATCTGCATTTTTGCCGCAATATCAACCACTTCATAGTCAGTAAATTGGAGGGCAAGTTTTTCTGAAACTGCTCGAAGTGCACTTACACATGCTGCAGAAGATGACTTAAGACCCATTGATCTTGGTATATCACTTTTCAGCGACACTCCTAATTTGTGATGGATTTTAGCCCCAGTTGTCTCTTCAATTGCACGAGGTAATTGCTTTAACAGGCCATTTGGATCCTCGTACTCCCCAGGCCAACTTGAGGATACCTCTGCGTTACAAGTCAAATCCAAGGGCAGGGAGCAGCCCCATCCGCACCCGGCAGCATGGAGGATACTGACGCCCCCATATCCGATGTTCCCAACCTCTGAGATCATCTTTCAATCATCGTCCCTTGTAACCCTCGGCCTATATGCCTCATTTGACCATCCAGCCTAGTGAGTACTTTGTCTCCAACTTTCACTTCGGTTGTGGATATCGTCCCTTTTTCGCCTATCATTCGGATTGTTTCTGCTTGTTGCAAGATTATTTGTCCGTTAATTTCACCGCATCGATAGTTTATCATTACGAATGGGCGACGTTCAATCTTAAGACGTCCTATAACCGAGCCTCTTACATCCCCATTGGAATTGACCACAGCAATTCTTTCTCCGGATTTAAGTTCTGAGAGATACTTCGTCCGTCCGTCGGCCATAAGGCAATAGGAATGGATTGAACCAGCATTCACCCGGAATGGTCGAACTGGCACATATTGTGAGGGTACAGTCTCTCCGTGGATAAACATAAGAGCATTTGCGAGGGATCCAATGAGCATCCCCTCACGGTTTTCCATGCGTTCGATTAGGTCTATGCAAACCCTTTCACCAACACCGACTTGCCTAACCTCTGTGACTTCCGAGTATGAGAGCGGGGGTCTTTCGTATTCTTCCTCAACTTCTGATTTCACTTTGTTCTCGATTTCTGCGTGGACGGCCTTGATCATGGCTATGTTTGGAGGCACCATTATTGCATCAACTCCGTGTTCAAGAGCATGAAATACCCCATTCAGATCCTTCTCTGATGAGACAGCCGCGGCTATTTTTGTTCCCGTCCCAAATGAATACGATATTATGTTCTCTAGAGGAATCATAGTCCAGTCCATACACTCTACCAGGATCCATTCCACGGTACCTATATGCGAAATCGCTTCATTCTGACCTTCGGGTCCTTCTATCAGTACATGGGCAACTTCTCCTGTGGGACCTCTCCATTCCCTAAGAATCCCATATTTCTTCTTCGTTTCATCTCCTCTGAGTAAGCCGGAATTCCTAACATCTACCCATAATTCCACGGGTATTCACCTCATCATTTCCATTGCCTGAGAGGCATTTTTACCTTCATGAACAACTGCCCTCAAAGCCCTAATGCGGTCAGACCTGTTGGGTTTGGAGAAAATTTGCCTTCCCATACAAACTCCTGCCCCACCCGCTTCAATTGATTTTTCAACGATCTCTAGGATCTCCTGGAAGGGCTTGTCGTTTGAGCCTCCAGCGATAAGGACCGGTATTGGGACCGCTGAGCATACTTGATTGAACGACTCCTGACTGCCTGTCCAAGGAACTTTAGCCACATGACATCCAATCTCCCATGCAAGTCTGGCTGCGTGAGCTGTCCCATTCGTCATGTCATTATCAATTGGAATCAGATTGGGCCCCCGTGGGTAGACCATGCCCAGAACGGGAAGGTTATGATCCAGCGCGGCGGATGTTAGATTGCCGCCAGAGTTGATCATCCTCGATTCTGATGGGTCTCCAAGATTTATTTGGAAGGACAGTGCTGCAGCACCTCTTTTTTTGGCCTCTTCGGCGTTCGCAATTGCAATCTTGTTGTCAGAATCCAATCCAGCATGTATGGTAGAAGCAGATGTGTGCATTACAAACTTTGGCCATGGCGCGCGTGAAGTTTGGTAGGATAAGAAACCCTTGTGAAGTACTATTGCGTCTGCTCCTGCATCAATGCATTCATCAACTACAGAATTGTAATCTTCTAGACCCTTTACTGGGTATGATGTCAGCCCGTGATCCATAGGGACCCATACCCCTCGCCCTTCTGGCAGGAGCAATGAGAGGGCATCCGCGGTTGTAGTTGCCATAGTATGGCCTAGAGGCCCCCATGTTTGAATTAATGCTCTTAATCGTGGAAATCCACAACTACGGGGGCGTGATCAGAAATCACCAGCCCGCCCTCCCTGATTATCTCTGCAGTTTCAAACATCGAAGATGCAGCACGATTGGCCAAAATGTAATCTATTCTCCAGCCCCTGTTTAATTCCCTGGCTCTTCCCCGATTGGACCACCAAGAGTATGGCCCCTTGGTATCTCCGTAATGCTCTCTGACGAGATCTCGCCACCCCAAATCAAGAAGTCTGTCGAACCAATTTCTCTCGTGATCCAAGAAACCGGATGTCTTTCGATTGCCGCGAGGGTCCCAAATATCATTTTCAGTATGTGCCACATTCAAATCCCCGCAAAGCAGAGCAGGTCCCGAATAATTGAGGTACTTTATACTCCAAGACAACATATCCTCCAACCACTGATCCTTGTATTTCTGTCGTTCAACTCTTGATGAACCATTTGGCAAATACATGTTTATACATAGAAAATTCGAGTGCTTAGTGACCAACACTCTGCCTTCTGGATCCCTTTCCGAATCAAGTTCTGTATCTATTCCCCTCTCAATCTCCTCAGCATTAATCTTCGAGCACGTCATCACCCCAGAATAACCCTTTTTCTTAGCAGGATGCCAAATAACGTCATGTCCCTCGGGCTCGCTCCAATCCGCGGGCATCTGCTCAGGAAGTGCACGAGTCTCTTGGAACAACAAGACATCAGCGTTTATGCGATCAAGAAATGATGTTAGTCCCTTCTTATGGGCAGCTCGGAGTCCATTCAAGTTCCAAGTTACAACCCTCACAGACTCACCTCAGTGTGACAGGTCTTTGACCTTAGCCACGAGGTCCATCCTAGTTATTCTGAATATGCCGATGGGAACCATGGCTACCGAGATTGCAAGGACGATTCCTATCAGTTGATAGGCGACCTCTGGAACCAGTGTTACTGGGAAATAGAATTGCCATGTGGAAAAAGACGCAGCCAGCCCAACCGCCCCAGCGAAAGCAAAACAAACACCGATGAACCCCCCAATTAGCCCGATGATTAGGCTCTCTGCCAATAGCATCCCTCCCAAACTGAATCTTGAGGCTCCAAGGACTCTGAGTGTTGCGAGTTCAAAGTCTCTCTCTGCAATGTTCATGACCATTGTATTGAACATAACCGCAAGTGTGAAGAGGACTCCTAAGCCCATAACTGCGTTCAAAAACTGGGTTTGTTGGTTCAATAGGTCTTCAACTCCATCCACCAGATCCTCTCGATCCAATATGCCAGCAGACATTTCCGCCAGTCTTTCATTTTCTGAAACCCCATCGGGCAATTGCAGGTACAAAGAAGTGGCATTCAATCCTGATATCTCGGAGAGATCTGGATGCGTGAAATACATTGTTCTAGAGAATTCCCCCCCTGTAGTGCCGCTGATCAATACTTCGATTTCTGTCGCGCCGATCTTAACATAATAGGGTTCACCGAGATCCCATCCTAACATCCTGAGTGATCCCTCATCCATCATTACTTCGATAGGTTGTTGTTTTGGAGAAGGCGGTTCCCCATCCGTGATCTCCACTGATCTCATTGACGAGCCTTGAGTGTAATTTGCGAGTGCTATTGCAGAAAAAGCACGTTCGGAGCCAGAGTCGTCCAAGAGAGCCCCAGAAGATATCTCAATTATTGATTCGTATTCTGCGCCTACCTGATCTGCCCATTGAATGATATCATTCTCGCCACCTGGAACGATGAATGCCTGCTTATCCCATGTCTGATCATCACTCAGACCTCCCAAGACGCTGTCCTTGAGTGCGACCGTCATCATTTGTATCGAACCAGCGAGCATGAGAGATATTCCTACTGCAATCAGTGTCATCCCCAGACGAGTCGGCTTTCTCAAGCTGGATCTTATTGATAGACCCAGCCTTGCTGGCATCCAACCGGTTATTGATTGTAGAAATCTAGAGCCCACCCGGATGTCGGTACGGCCGCTGAGTATTTCCAGAGGGTCTATTCTAGTCGCTCTCCATGCTGGAACGACGCCTGATACAATTACAATACCCATGGTTACTCCGAGAATTGAAGAGTAGGTTTCGAAGGAAACATCCCTATCGATTATGGGCAGGCCCACTATACTTTCGTAAAAATCTAACATAGCATCTACTCCATAAGGACTAGCCAATGCCCCAATCAGACATGAGGGGGCACCTATAACCACAGGCGCGATAAGATACCCCTGCATTATCGAAGTTCTGGGCACGCCCAACGTCCGGAGTATCGCAATTTCTCGAGATTGGCTCTGAACCAACCTCTGGAGGCTCAACGCGATGGTTATTGCAGCAATTGATTGGATCAAAATTGTGAAAGGAGTGGCAAACCTTTGAGACGATTCCAAATCTTGTCTCATCAACTCAACCTGTTCATTCTGACCTCTGTCTCTAATCCTTCCATCGACTCCGGCTTCAAGCATGGATGATTCAATTAATTCTTTCATCTCATCCATGACTTCTCCCTCGTACCTATCTGTGGTGGGTAGATCATATTCTGGGATGCCATCTATGTCAATCATAATCGTGTTAGAGGACCCGACTATGTTTCCTGTAAGGCGAGCCATGCCCAGATCTGAGACATATCCAACAGCGTAGTCTCCATCCTCAGGCGGGAATATCGAACCCTCTGGTGCTAGGAAAACGTGTAATGGGTGATATGCCTTGCCAACGACCAAGAATTCATGACTGCCATTCCCGACTCCGACCCTCACAAGGTCCCCCAATTCTAGGGATAAGGCCTCAGTGACATGGGCATCAATGACTATTTCATTCTCAGTGACCGCAGGAGCTCCTTCTGTATACCCGCTGGGAAACCAATTTCTATCGATGTCAGCTTCCGGGTGAATTCCGTGAATCAATGAGGTTACGATTCTCTCGTTATTCTGGTCTTTATGAAAGAGGACTCCCTGCTGGATAATTCTGCCTTCACATCCGTCCACGGCCGGTAGATTATTGTTCCAATTGCTTTCCAAGCTTGAACAAAAAATAGACAATTGATCAGGAGTCCAGACTTGGGTCTTGTTGTCTATCCATATGTCTGCGAGGTTGCTACCGGAGTCCGTATCCTCGTACAAAGATTCGTACATTGGACCAAGATTTGATGAGTACCCACTAAATGTTATACCCGAAAAAACTCCCACAAAAATCATTCCAAAAACAGCAATTAACCTTAATTTAGAGCCCCAAAGGCTCCTCATAAGTCGCCTATTCAACAGATTATTCCCCGAGGTGGCTCTGCGAAAAATCCGAGTAGAGTATTTCCGAACCATAGTCTCGCCCTGCTATTATTAACCAGAGGTTTTTACGATCTCGTTGGATATAATTCTACCACTGTCAATCCTGATGATGCGAGTGGCATATTTCACCAATGATTCATCATGAGTTACAAAGACTGCAGTGATATTCTCTTGATCACAAGCCTGAACGAGTATTTCCATCACCTTGCTGGAGGTCAGAGTGTCTAGATTACCGGTTAACTCGTCTCCTAGCAATAATGCAGGTCTCTTGGCCAAGCTGCGAGCGATTGCAACTCGTTGTTGTTGGCCCCCACTTATCTCTCCTGGGAACCTGTTCCTTTCTTCATAGAGGCCAACAAGGGCGAGTAGTTCTTGAGCTCGTTGTGGATCTTTTTTTCCTGAAAGTTCTTGAATCAATACTATGTTCTCGAGAATTGTCAGATCTTGTAGAAGATTGAAGAATTGGAAAACGTACCCTATATTCTCCCTCCTGAATGAGGTCATTTTTTCCGAATCGCTTCTTGGCACTTGTTTTCCTTTGAATCTGTAGTTTCCTTTAGTCGGGCTATCAAGCGCTGACAGGCAATTTAGAAGGGTAGTCTTACCTGAACCAGATGGGCCGAGCAAAATTACCCTCTCTCCCTGCTCTATCTGGAGATTCACACCATCAAGGGCCTTAACAACGCCTGCTGGTGTCTCATAGTGCCTTTCCAATGAAGAGATATCTATGATCATGTATGGAATTCATCCGCTGACAGTTTTTGAAATTAATTGATAGAGACCTTATTGAAGAATGCCATCGATTCACGGAAAAGCTCCTCTCTTCTCAATCGCTTATTTCTTCGCAGATGGAAGAACGTGAACAAAAATACTAGGCCGATCAGAAAGGGGATCAGTACTTCGGCCTGATAGCGCTCCATAAATTCAATAATTCCCCTCGCTGTATAGGCCCAGGTGATGGATGCGGCGGTCCCGCCTAGTGTACATGCAAATAACACTCTTTCAAACCTCATTCTCGCCACAAGCCCTAGCATTGCTCCAACAAGGACCCCGCTGGCCATGAACGGTATCCAAACGAAAACAATCAACCCCCAGAATCCATATTTGTCTATCCTCTTTCTATTCCTTTGGGCGACATACTCTACGCTGGACAAGATGTCTCCCCCAACGGTTTGCAATAGTGTCCCAGTTATTCCGTGCTG
The DNA here is from genome assembly GCA_002499585.1 of Euryarchaeota archaeon UBA552. GTDB lineage: Archaea > Thermoplasmatota > Poseidoniia > Poseidoniales > Thalassarchaeaceae > MGIIb-N1. The sequence goes on from DAMH01000027.1 coordinate 268,756, forward strand.
TTTTGCGACTAGCGCCTCTCCTGTGAAATTAGAACCGCCTTGCTCGACGCGTCCCGCGACCGCCTGATCTGCTAAAGTACGCCTCAGGTTTCTGGCACTCACGACTACTTTTCTATCATCGAGTAAAGAACCAAGACCGTTCTCGAGGCGTTCTGATAGGCTCTCCTCGATTTCTATGAAATTCCGTGGGAACATGAAGTAGCTGAACCGCATTCTGGGGCGATAAATCATTCTTACATAAACCGCAGCATGGTCCGCGGACACCAATGTCCCCTCATCAACAAGATCGTATTGATCCAACAGTGCCTTAATCACAGGACGCGCTGTGTCTTCAATTGTCCCAATCAGAGATATTGATTCGAAGAAAGGGCGGTAATCCCCGTCTACATTCTCAGGGTTAAAACCCTGCATGCCGAATTTACTGGTCAGGACGATTGATTCCTCCACTCTAGCTTGGCTCACCGACTGAACTCTTAGTTGGAGCGGCCTCATTTCCCCGAAAATCGAAAATTCTGACAATAGGTCCCTCATCAATATTGATCTGACGTCAGTTTTGGTCATTATGCTCCGACTGTCTGTGACGTAGGGTACGAACACATCTATCGAGATTGAACGTTCTTGCATTCTAAGTAGATCGAAATCAATTTTTATTGATGCTTCATTTTGCGAGTTTTCCAGAACCCTGACAATGAGTCTCCTAACCTGTCTTTCATTGAGCGCCTCCTCAGCCTCTCTATGGTACATCTTGTGCATCAACGGATATTGGATATACAGGAACACTATGGACATCCCGAGTGAAACGAATGCCATCCACCAAGCAGGTACTCCACCGCTTCCGCCTGTAAGCATCGCAGTTTCACGTCCTCCGGCCCATTCTGCTGCCATGAGTATCCAACCCCACTCCCCAAGATCTCTGAAGGTCATGCAAGCTCTGGGCCCGGATTCTTTGATGTCTATCTCGATTACATCGCCATCTGAGAAAAATCCTATTTTTTGCTTTTGATCCACGTCTATCTCAAATTCTTGAGAATATATCTCCGGGGAATATTCCAATACGTGGGAATCATTAGAATCGATATGAGATGTAATATTCCTTATGGAGACCAGAATTCTCTGTTCCCCGCGATACATTTCCTCCCCGTCAATGGTGGACGACAGGTCCCCAAATCCACGAATTAGATGTTCTACATTCTTACCGTTTATGTCAGTGAAGTATATAGCTAGCCCGGTATCAATATCAGGGACATTGTAGGAGCGGATCTTCAAATCTTGATGGTCGGGGTACACAGATAGCCATATTCTTCCCTGTTTGTCGATGCATTCTCCTCCGTTGTCCAATGGGGTTTTAGACAGAGTTTGATCGATGACCACCGAATCTTCCGCTAGGATCCCTGTGCTTGCAGTGGCAATTAACAAAAGGAAGAATCCACCGAATACAACGCCAAAGAGAAGAACGTAGTCTTCGACAGCCCAGCGGAAGAATCGGGTGTCCCCAAGACGCCTTTCTCTAATTGAGTCCAGTTCCCTATCCAGCCGGCCTTTCTCAGCTTCGGAAAAAAGATGGGATACATCGTTGATGTCGACCTTCCCATCCTTGTTAAAATCCAAAGCTTGGGCCGATCCATCGGATGGCATGACACGCCATGAGGTGGGTACTTCATCAAGCCGTTGGCTTATTTTCGATGGTTGTGGAAAAGAATTGGTGCAGGGGACAGGATTCGAACCTGCGAAGCACTACGCACTGGGACCTAAACCCAGCCCCTTTGACCGCTCGGGAACCCCTGCTGTTGATTGGCCGAGCCACGCACTATATTTTACGATGCCGCGAGGTTTGGCCGCAAACGACCCCCTAACCATCGATTGTTTAGAAAACAACGGGCGTAGATAAGAATGTTTTTTATGGAAATCAGCAATTTAACCGCGGCTACATAATTGGCGTCACGTGATGTGAAACCCCCACCAAGGTCATAACTCAACCGCACCGCGAACGGACATCACGGTGGCTCCATGGCTCGCATTGGAATTTTTGGCATGGGTAACTGGGGGACAGCTCTCGCCAAGATATGGAGTGAGGATGGGCATACAGTCACGGGCTGGACTGTAGAGAACGATGTCTATGAATCTCTAATGATTGATTCAACGAATCATAAGTATCTGCCTAATGTCGTAATGCCAGACATACAGGCCACTATGGCTCACGAGGATATTTTGAATGGTTCAGAAATCCTGGTTTTTGCTCTTCCCAGCGGAGTAATCCTGGAGGTTATTGATTTGATCCTTCCCGGACTGCGTCCTTCGCATGTCATTCTGGACCTCGCCAAGGGGTTGGCGCCAGAGGAAGCTAGTCGGGATGGTATGATTTCAAATGCCATTGAACAGAGGCTGAGATCCGTAGGAAAATCAAACCCTGTTGTCGTATTAACGGGTCCTACCATAGCTCCCGAGGTAGCGAGAGGGGTGATAACCAGTGCCCTTGTTGCTTGTGATGATGACTCCGTAGCTGAAAGGATTGCCCAGAGGCTTTCAACCAAGACCCTGATATTAACATCCGCAGATGATCCGACGGGGGCTGAATTATGGGGCGCCTACAAGAATACTGTCGCTCTTGCTTGCGGATTAGTAGATGGTTTGAGAGAATCCATTGGCGGCGATAACCTCAAGGCGGCCTTAGTACAGTCTGGATTCAACGAAGGTCGATATCTGTTGTCAAAGATGGGTGCGAGCCCTGAGACTGCTTTTGGTCCGGCCGGACTAGGAGATCTGTACGTCACTTCAACAAGCCCGAGAAGTAGGAATAGGACGCTCGGAGAGAAGTTGGGACAGGGTAAGAATCTTGAACAAGCCCTTTCTGAAATGACAATGGTTGCTGAAGGTGTACGTGCTGCAAGGATGTTCTCGGAAACCGCATCAAAAAACAACTGGGAAGTCCCATTCCTAGGTGCTTTGTGTGACCTCCTAGATGGCGAAATTACCGCCGAAGAGTCAGTTAGAAGGATGGTAGAATCCATTCAATGATTCCTTTGTTTATTGGCCAGGGAGAAATACTCCCAACCACGTTGGTCTTTTTTGTGACCTCTCATCGTTGAAGAAGGACCTAATATAAACTGAAGCGGCATCAATGACCAAAACTGTTGCAAATATCAGAATAAGATATGCTAGCACCCTATCGTATACTAGGAATCCTAGGTAAAGATCAATGTAATAGCCAATCCCACCTGCTCCGACTATACCTATGACTGTTCCATGTCGAACATTGTATTCGAACATGAAAATGGCTTGGGATATCAAGTCGTTCGCGGACTCCGGGATTACGATGTTCAATGCCTTGTCGACCCCAGAGAGACCTGCTGCGTCGGCTGCTTCCAAAGGAGTATTATTCATTCCTTCAATTGCCTCATATTGTAGTTTACCAAGGTACCCAACGGTGTACACCGTCATGGCAAAAATTCCAGATACAGGGCCCATCCCAATGAGGATCACGAAGAATATTGCCCAGATCAAAGAAGGTAGGCTTCTCAGGGACGCTAACAGGAGCCTGGCAAAGGTGGATACTGCCAAAGGGCTGATGTTTCGAGCGGCTAACAAAGCCAGGGGTAATGAAAATGTCATACCAAATACTGTAGAAACGAAAGCAATTTGAAGAGTCTCAGTCATGCCGATCCAAGCAGTGGAGCATGTTACTTCCAGCCATTCAGGCGCCTCGCATTGAGGGTAAGCCCGTGGCTTGAATACGCTCCAATCTGGTGGCCATAGTGATTGGTAGAAGAAAGTCTTCAGATTGTCCAAACCGTTTGCAGCTCTTCCCCAATCATCAACTGCATGGTTCATCACGAAAACTGCGGAGAAAAACAGCATCAGGAAATAAAAACCCGGATGAACCCTGATTTTCTCTGTCATTTTTGTACCTCCATCATCATGGATTCCGGATTCAGAATTTTCAGCGTCCCTTCATCCATAACCATTATTTTGTCAGCAATATTGCTCGCTCTCTTCATATCGTGCTCTATTAGGATAACTGCAGCATCCGCCGACCTAGCATAGTTCACTACGGTTTCCGACACATTGGACATTGTTTCATGATCCAACTCGCTGAGAAATTCATCGGCGAGGATGACACGGGGGCTCTGTGCCAAAGTCCTAGCGGTAGCGACTCTTCTTTGTTGTCCTCCTGAAAGTCTCCTTACTGGTTCCCAAATCTTCTCAGTGAGCCCCATTTTTTCAATTGATTTCCTTGCCATTTCTTTGGCATCTTTTGAAGCGAGTACCCCCAAGAAACCGCCGTAAGTGGCCCTAGATCCAATCAGTACATTGTGAAATACGCTCGCATGTCGGACAAGTCCCAATCTTTGGGGAATGTATCCGAGATTTCCTCGATCTGGTCTTTTTGGGATTTCAGCGCCACAGACTGATATTCTTCCAGCAAGAGGTTGTACCAACCCCGCAATAGTCTTGATTAGAGTGGTTTTTCCTATACCTGAGAGGCCCGCTATGGCTATGATCTCTCCACACCTAACATTGAGTGATGAGATTTCAGCGAGTGGCGTATCTTGGCTATACCCAATCACTACCCCCTCTAATTGAACCAGAATTTGATTCGATTCCCCCCCCGGCATGTTTTTACCACTTCAAAGCCCTTATTTGGATATGGTGGATGTTTATGTTTCCCTGGATCTCTGAAATGTCTTTGAAACTATCATTTTATGTCTGATTGGAGACATAACGTGAAGTGTGAAGCCACACGCAGTACACCATATGAGTAGAACCCCTGCGGTTACAATGATGTTTCTTTTACTCATCTCGTATGTCACCTACGACTGGCCAGCAACCCCAAAATCCCTCGATGAGGATCCCGATAGGATGGAGCAGTTTGGAGGAGGCAGTACATTTGAGGCTCAATGTTCAAAGAGCTCTTTCGAGGATGTTTTTACCTATACATGGGCTGAATTCAACGTATCAGTTGCTAGTAATTGGAGAAGTGCGCAAATTGAGGCTGTGGCATGGGTGAACGGCACTATGGCGGACGATTTCAGAATATTCCTGGATGACTTACTTGCACGCTTCATCCCAAGTGGTGGTGACGGATGGCTATCATCTGATGAGAGGGAGGCAGTTCGTGCGGTTGCTGCCGACTGCGTCGAGTATACTATGACGAGAGTGGGTGTAAGGGATGGCGTGCATCACAGAGGCGGTCCGGCAGTAGATTGGCGCAACGCGACTTGGGTTGAAGATGGGGTTTCGATAGATGAATGGAACATGGTTCCAGAGAATCACGAATCTGTCAGGAGTTGCACCAACATTGGGAGTAGCCAGAATTGTTACGAGGTCCCTGTTGAGCCATCACAGTCAAGAGATTGCGACACAAACAACGAACTACAAGACGAGTGCAGAATTGAATTGATGCTTTCGGGTACTGTCGATTTGCACAATATAGAGTCAGTTGAGACTTTGACCTTGGCGATGAATGTCTCAAACATTTCAAGAGCTACATATACCGTTAATGCACCATTCGTAGACGGCATGAGGCTTGCCTTGTTTGAGGAGTGTGAGGGAAGAGATCTTTTGACCGGCAAGTCTCCTACCCCACTCAGAGGATCCTGCATAGGAGATGGATCATCCAAAGCAAGTCACCACTATGATGACCAGGGAGCAATGGTTTTGAATATCGAGCCGAATCGGTCGAGTTCCTTCTGGCCGTCAGGTGAGGATCTTTTCTTTGACTTGACGACTATCTCTCCGCCGGTCGATCAGGCGCCGATTTGGAGCTCTACATCACCTCCTGAAGGGACCATTTGGGCCTATAGTTCAAATTCGAAATATGTCGATTCATCAGGTCTGAACATAGCCGATTGGTCTGATGTGTCCAGTTGGTTTATCGATGAGGGTCCAGTATCATCACTTGAAATAAATTGCTTTTTGGAGGAAGATTCCGACATCAACATGGTCTCTGATTCAAGGACAATAATCGCAAACATAGACGAAGAGGCCATGTCGACTTCGTTCATGTGTTCAGCTGAAGACATCTCAGGCCAATCTACGGGATTTCGAAATTTCACGGCTTTGAATGTGATTTCCTTTTCAAGGCCCGATGGCTTCAATGAAATCCACGATAATATTGAACTCATTTTTAGAAACACATCAATCCCCGAATTTTATCATGCAAAAATAGCAGATTTGGAAGTCAGAGTTGGTGTGAGCAGCCCCTTTGGGGAGCCGATTTTCTTCGATAATCCGATTGTTCTCCACGAATCTGCAGAGAGTCAGAACTTCACTGGCGAGCTGTCATTTCTTCCACCAGGAGTTGTTGAAACCTGGCTTGATTTCAGCGGCCCGGGATTCTACGAAAGAATAGAAATGTTAGATTTGGAGCTGTATAAAGTCGGAGACCCCCCTGTTCTGTCTGTCCTTGAATCAGGCTGGACTGATACATCTTGGCAGATGAGAGGCGTATTTAGCGAACCAGACGGTGAAAAGGTGTCTTTTACCATGTTCATCGACGGTATAAACATGGGTTCTGTCCAATCAACTGGAAACACGTGGTCGGTGGGCCCGGTCAACTTCGAGTTATTTGAAATCGGACCCCACACGATATCCGTGAGGGCGTGTGATGAATCTGGGCTGTGTTCTTTTATTGATATGGAGATTGATTCTACATTACCACTCGCTAAAGACGGCCACGAGTATGATGCACCGGACGACACAGACGGCGGCGGCGGAATGCTGCCCTTCCCGGTTTATTCATCGATGTGGGGAATTGTCGCGGCTGCATTCATTTATGGAAAGGGTCGGCGTGAAGGCATATGACTGTGCGAGGAAAGATCGTATCCTCCTCGCATGTTGGTGGGCTGCTGGTAGAGTTTGATTCTAGGCCACCTGGGCTTGGGTGGGATGTAAGAATTGAGGGTGGGAAGAGCATTGGAAGAGTTGACTCAGTGATAGGTAGTGTGAATTCTGGCTTGATACACGTTTCACTCACTGGACATATGGAGCCTGCTTCTGCCATTGGAGCTCCTGTGGTGATAAATCCTTTATCTCGATCTAAACCCACACAAAGGAGCCACAACAAGACACCCAGAGGTCGGTCAAAAGGAAACTTCACCACGAGGAGGAGATCAGAGAGGGGGAAGGGGGGTGAAAGGACCCTTCCAACATGGGTCTGCCAGAAATGTAGAAGTTTGAATTCCAGAACATCTAAGTGTATAGGTTGCGGTTCACCAAGAAGTTCTGCTAGACAGAATCCACCTTCCTCTGACAAAGGACCAGGAGGTAGAAAACCCCATACTAGAAATTCAAAGATGGGCCGATCAGGGCCTCAAAAGAAGGGGCGTCGAGCATCGTCGAGCAAAAAAGTTTGGAACAACGCCCGGAAAAGGAATCGCCAAAATAGTGGCAATCGGCAGTCTAGATGATTTGCCAACAGGAGCATTCATCCAAGGGACACGATTCGAACGACCAATGAGGACCCGGCAGGAAACTCTGGAATGGATTGCTGAACTGAGGGGCAATGAAGCGAGAGAGGATGTTCTCGAGTTAATAGAATCGGCTTTGAACGAGGATACTGAAAACGGCATTCTTTGGGCAGAGGCTGCAGATCTCTACCTTCCACCCAGAAGCAGGGGTAAGCCAATAGACCCTGACCTTTCCCAGTGTGCGAAGGCCCTCAGATGCCTTCGTCGCGCTGTTCAGAGCGACCCATCGATGGATGAGGCTTGGGCCTTGGGCGGACTGCTCATGGTAGACCATCTAGGAATGATGGAGGATGCATTGGAATGGTGGTCTGAATATAGCGTCATAAATCCGGACTCGCCAGTCCCCCTTGTCGAACAAGTAGCAATCATGGCGAGATACGGGGAGTTCGATAAGGCCTCGACTATAATGAATTCCATTGAGTCATTGGATAGAGAGATGCTAAGCAACTCACAAAAAAGAAGGTTAGAAGACATCAAAAGTAACATCAATAATGCAGCAAAATCAGATGAAAAGGATGTTTTTAGACCACAGGATCCAAACCACCCAAGGTGGGAAAAAATAAGCAAATATCGAAATCAGAAACCAGTGTCCCAGACATACTTTCTGTTCTTCATTGTCTCGCCGTTCGTGTTCATGATTGGATTCATAGCATCGGCAGCACTATCCCCGTATGGTGCGCAAGGACAAATTGCTACATTCCTCACGATTCTCATAGCATTCTATAGCCTAACGAGAGTGTCTGAGCCACTATTCAGATGGATGAACAGGAACGCCACAGACCTAGACAGGGCACTGGATATCGAAATGGCTTCGGGTAAAACATGCATACCTGAAACTATCAGGGAAGGAAGGCTTCACAAAAAGATGCTATCATTTAGACCCCCTGCATGGCTAGAACGCCACCAAAGGATCGTCACCGACGGGCAGCGAATTTCTCGCAGATGGGCCAGTGGCTATGAACTAAAATGAGGGTTTCATTTCTTGTTCAGGTTGGCATAGTAATCTTGCGCGTACTGTCGAGCATAGTCCTCTGGATACCCTTGTCCCACCATTTGTTGGACATATGCTTCAACAGGATCTAGATCTTCTACGCCTTGGAAGCCTCTGATTTCATCCGTAATCTTGGTACTTCCTCTACCTCTCATCGCAATTGTAACTCCTGCTATAGCGAGGATTACAAGTAGTCCACCGACGATTGGTATGACCATTCCGAGACCTTGTCCCTGTGAATCGCATCCGATCGCGGATGGATCCCTTTCGCATGGATCATTACTTCTCCGTAGGAGGTATATCTCCTCGCTAGATGTTGTGGAGTACCTCAGCCCATCTCCCTCAATTACTCGGATATAGACCATGGACTGTACGCCCTCTTCTTCTGAGTACAGGTCGGAGATATCGAGGGTAATGGAGAAAGTGGATCCGTCGCCTAGAAGTCCTGTCTCGTTATACTTTCCAATCTGTTTCTGTGTGGCCTTGGGAGTCGGGGAAAGGTCTAGAATAACAGGATCAGCTAGTGCTACCTCGATTCTGACATCTGAGTTCTCAGCCCCAGAAACAACAGTTCCACTGATTGTGACTCTGTCAGAGGTCTGAGAGTCGTTGGGTTTCGGAGAGCTGAATGTAACTAGAGGTGGTTCGTCGCCGAAATCTTCACCAACTACAACAAAATACATCCTCGCCTTAGATGACGACTTTCCTGCTTTGTCGTAGACGATCAGCTCCAGTCGGATCTGGTTCTCCAAAGTTCCATCGCTGGTGATGTTTCTGAATGTGTAACTGAATGCATCCCCTCCGGCCGTTGAAGGGACATCGAACACGTGTCCGTCCAAACTCGGCTGTGAGGTTACAGGGTAGTCAAAGTAAACCCTCCATGAATACAGCTGGATTCCACTTTCGCCTTCGGGTGCGTCTGCGTCGTTACTTTCAGCGCCTGAGAATGAAAGTGTAATGTCCCCGGTGGGAGTTTGCCTGACTCGGTATATGTCCCAGTCGTTTCCTGCTACGGACTTAGTTCCATCTTGAGTGACGAACTCGTCCGTCAATTCGTCTTGGACCAATGATATCGAAGCAGTTGGATCAGACTCATCCGCGAGAGTATCGTTGGTGATGAGGCGTACATACGTCATTCTGGTGTGACCTTCTGCGTCATGGAGGTAGAGAGTTAGTAGCCACTCCGCCCCTATGAAGCAACCTGTCGATGAGAGTGTGCTGTCTACACAGAAGGAACCCAGGGTAGGTATTTCAGCCGATGTTTGGTTAACGTGGGAGAATTCTCCTGGGTCTAGTATTTCACCTTGCCATCCAGTTACTGCATCCTCGGCACCAGGCTCGAGTGTCCAATCCGCAATCAGGTCAACTGCATCTGAAACATAGCTGAATTGCAACTCAGAGTTAGATTTGATGTAGACTGTGTTGTAGGCTTTAGTGACCGTGTTGATTGACGGGGCAACTCCATTGATGGTGAGATCAAAAGTGTCTCCAGCTATTCCGAAGTCAAGTGGGTAGGGTGTCACGTCATACTGCAACATATTCGACAAAAGCGGCATGACTGGTCCGCCATATGGCTGCGAGAAGGTAGGGTTCTCTACATCCATGGTTGTCACAATCATACCTCCATTACCCCTGTTGCAAAGGCTGAGCAGGGACTGTGATCCGTATTCAACGCTACCCAGCAAACTATGGAATGTGCCAAGTGGATCGGAAATTCTGCCTCCGCATGCAGCAGGTACTTGATTTGGTAGAACTTGGGAAATGTCCAGTCCTGACATGGCGACATATTGGCCGCCATGAACTGCCTGCAGTGCAGTCAACTCGATACCGTTCAATATAGGGTGATATCTGTCGATTACTCGTACATCATCGTAATCGAATCTTATTGATGAGTTGGCAGGATTCCTCTCTTGAATGTCCATTCCGAACGGAAGATTATCCGGCATGTAGTCGTTCCTGTATGGTCCGAGATGCACCTGTAGTGTGCCACCATTAACCATGAAATCGTCCAGTACATCATTGACTGATAGCCCGTCTGGCCTAACTTCACTTAACTTCTGATAGTAGTCTCCGTAAGCGGCGTTGTAATCAGTTTGCCACGGAAGTAGTACCTTATGGTAGACATTGGTCCAATCTTCTGTGACATAGTCAGCCCATTCATCGGTTCTGAACTGAGTGTATGTCATGCCCATGGAATCTAGATCCTGTTTGACTCGTTGTAGGCGGTTTTGATCGGTTGGGTTAGAGAGGATTGCAACATCGATTTCATTCATGAAGGCGATCTCGAAGAATCTCTTGTTCCCATTCTCTGAGCTATCGGAAACCAGTTTTGCGGACCAACTGAGGTTGTAAGTCCTGCCGGTTTCCCACGAGTTGAACATGCCATTGGAACCCACCTCAACATTGGATCCGGTTGTCCAGTTGGCGAAGGTTCTTTCATGCGGAACAAGGTTAAACGGCCCGTTGTCAGAGGTTGCTTGCCATACCGTCTGGCCAGTGGTTGTGTCAACTACCGACATCGTGACTTCATAGATTCCTTCTATGACACCATTCAGTATTGGTAGTGAGAAGGTGTGTGCAGCGGTGGAACTTATTGGGTAGACGCACTTGTATGTCACATCACCGACGCAATCTAAGACATTCGGTTGCAATAGGGTGATTTCAGCACTGTCTATGCTGAATTGGACCTTGGAGAAATTGTTACTTGGATTTACTTCTTCCGCTTGGTACCATTTTTGTTCAGGATCGTTGTTATCAAAGATGGTCCTGACGTCTATCCGATAGAGTCCTGAGTCAAAGTCATGATTGCCGAGTGTAACGACCTCGCTTTCTTGGGAATCTAGCCCGTTTACCTCGACGGTATAGTTGCCATCGTCTTCGAACGTGAATTCCTCGAACCTTATGTTGTCTATGGCGAATCCTGCCAGACCCGCGTTACCGTTTACTCCGTCACCATTCGAAATGAACCTCCATGTCAATGTGACCTCGGAGTCTTCCAGAGAGGTGCACTCGTCCCTCCACTCCAACTGTTCGTCGGATGTCCTATTCTGTAGGGAAATATGTGTGAGGTCCAGCACAACGGATTTTACAATCTGCTCAGAGTCGAACCATGTGTAGTACGCCCCCTGGTCCGAGAAATCACCGAAATACTCAACCTCGTCGTAATTTAAGTCGTTATCGAAATCCTCGCATGCATGGAAGTTGGGGTCTTCTGGATTTGTTCTTTGGATTCCGTTCTCGTTCAAATCTACCCACGATCCATAGACTAATCCCTCATATGACTGTCCATTTTTCGTCCAATTAATGAATAAGGCAGCTTGATCTCTGACGGCTTGGATGTTTCCAAACTGGTCCTGTAGATAGTCCCCTTCTGCGTAGTAATCCCACGAGGCATAGGTGTAGTCCGAGTCTGTTTGGCCGACGCCAACAGGGCCGACAGTCAGAGGTTCGTTCCAATTGTCACCATACCCTACGTCTGGATCTCCCAGCCAGTAAGCCCAGTTTTTGAAGACGCCTTGGTTTTGGGGTAGAACTTGGTTTGAAGTCGTGGAATCGTCTATTCTTGTTCCGTTGTTGTCGTTGTCGTCTGACCAGATTGGGTTGATACCGGAGAAGTCCTCTATTGCAGTTAGATCTGGAAGGGCATTGAATATCTGGGCTTCAGTGGTCCAATTGGTAATTGTGTTTCCGAAATTCTGGACACGGATATCTATCGGGTATTCTGCAGAAGCGTATCTCACACC
>DAMH01000027.1:281381-282048 GCA_002499585.1 Euryarchaeota archaeon UBA552
TGGTGCTGATGTAGTATGTGGTGTTGTCGACAAAGTCTGCAGAGAGTGTGATTTCTCTCTTCTCTCCTGCTGCAATCGGTTGGAAGTCGACCTGTTGAGATATTGACTGGTCCTCTCCGAATATTGTGTTTACCTTCCTAATCGAGATGTTGTCGAATGCGAAGCCATCTAGGCCTGTGTCGTATGAAGTATCCACAGTCCCCACGGATCCGTAAAGACCGCTTCTGAACCTAAATCTGAGGTCAATTATCTCGCCTGCATATGGAGTCAAATCTATTGATTCCTGAGTATTTACCACATCGTCTTCGTCTCCACCCTCTGTGTAATTCGTCCATTCTGTGACAAAATAAGGGTATATTGCGAAGTTCTTGATCTCCAACTCCGGGTCTTGATTGAGGACTAAGAGGTTGAAGTAACGATCCTGATCATAGCCACCTTGGAACCAAACTCTCTCCCATCCTCGACCTTCTGAGAATGCCTCTATTCCACATGAGTCCTCATACAGCCACCTTTCCTGAACGACATATGGCTCGGAGAGGAACAAGTTTGTGTATGCAACGCTGCAAAGTATTGAGACGTCCAAGAATGCGGCATCGGCACCTGTCAGGTCGACGTTCTGTAGAATATAGGCCTCATCCATGTTGTTGAAGTATCCGGAGTTGTTCTC
>DAMH01000025.1 GCA_002499585.1 Euryarchaeota archaeon UBA552
CCAGGTCCGATGCCTACTTTTATCCCATCCGCTCCAGCCTCGATCAAGGCTTTCGCAGCGCTCTCTGTTGCCACGTTTCCTGCGATTATATCTGCCTCTGACCCGATAGCGTTCCTTATTTCACGGACGGTGTCTATGACTCCACTGGAATGGCCGTGGGCGGTGTCGACGACGATAGCATCCGCTCCGGCCTCATGAAGCGTCTTTGCTCTTTCTAGACCCTTCTTTCCTGTTCCTGTTGCCGCAGCGACACGAAGCCTACCACGATCATCTTTGCAGGAATTAGGATGACTGAGGTTCCTTTCAATATCCCGAACTGTCATGAGTCCAATACACTGATTTCCGTCTACAACCAACAACTTCTCAATTCGGTGTTTGTGCATCAGTACCTTTGCTTCTTCGGGATCCACGTCCATTGGAACTGTGACAAGTTCCCTGGTCATTAGTGAGCCTACCTTCTCGGAATGGTCTTGTACAAATCTTATGTCGCGGTTGGTTATTATCCCAACCAGCTTATCTTTCTCGACGACGGGTAGTCCCGAGAAACCGTACTTCTCCTTTAGATTCAGCAATTCTCCGATTGATGTATCAGGAGTTGTTGTAACGGGGTCTATCACCATGCCCGCCTCGAACCTTTTGACTCGAAGTACATGTTCTGCTTGGCTCTGCATCGGCATGTTCCGATGAATGACTCCTATACCGCCAGCCTGTGCCAACGCGATTGCCATTTCCGACTCAGTCACAGTGTCCATCGCTGCTGAGACAATAGGTATGTTGAGTCTGATATTTCTGGTCAACATGGTAGACAGTCCAACTTCTGCTGGCAGAACAGAACTGCTTGCGGGCAGTAGCAAAACGTCGTCGAAGGTCAATGCTTCTGTCACGCTGGGTGTTGTCATTAGGTAGCCCCAATGCCAACCATACATCAATTGTTCGCGTGTTTGCCTTTGGAGATATGGAGTGCCTATGCTCGGGAAAAATAAGAATATCAGTCTAATTGAGTAGTATGTTATGGAAAGGGTGGCTCAGGGTATCTTGTCACCAAATCCTTGGCTAAAAGGTACCTCTATTTTCATGAGTCTTATGTTTCTATTTTCAGTGGGGACCGTGATCAGTTCCATTGCAACGCCTAGAATTGTAGATGCGATTTGGCCAGACGATTGGGAAGAGGTAGCAGGCCCTTATCCCGAAAACGGAACCGCAGATGAAATGCACGAGTGGCAGGAAGGAGAAGCATTCTGGGATGAAACTCGTGATTATTGGGATTCAATAATGAAGTCCAAATTATTTGAGATATCTGCTGTGTTTGGATTTTTATTGACTTTGATTTCTGCGGCATCCGTTCCCATATTGTGGTCAGGAGATAGGGATCTGGGATTGAAGCTCTCATACGCCTGGGTGGCAATAATGGTCCTGAATCAGCTAATTACCACGATCATTTACTACAATGTCGGTTTTATGCCGAGATACTCAGAATTCGGGGAAACAGATAGCCTGCCATGGATCGATCTGGTTGAGTCTGTTAGTTTGGCTTTTTCATTGGGACAAATACTTGTTTGTAATGCATGCTTGGTCGCCATACTGATTGTCGTATCTGCTCGGTCAAAAAAGGACGAGCAAAAGTATGATCTATCCTCAGGTTTTCACATCTCCGAGAGATAAATAACCGGCACTGACGTGTTGTATCCATGCCAACGCTAGTAGAGGGACTTCACGTAGTCAACACAGAAACAATTCCCGGTTTTACCGTCAAAGAACAACTTGGAGTGGTATCCGGATCAACCGTCAGGGCCAAAAATGTCGTCAGAGATATCAGTCAGATGTTGAGGAACATCGTAGGAGGTGAGCTTCCTCAGTACACCAATCTTCTGGTCGAATCTAGGAATGAGGCATTTTCAAGGATGCTGGCAGATGCTAAAGCACGCGGGGCTAACGGTGTTGTGAATCTGAGATTTGCAACCTCTGCTGTTTCCCCCGGGGCAGCTGAGTTGTTCTGCTATGGAACAGCGGTAATCGTTGAGTAGTTTACTGGGTGATCTTGTGGATATTGAAGCGTACTTACTTTTGATTTCCCTTGTGCCACTTGTTATTTGGACAGCGTTATGGGCTGCCTTCGCTCTTGCATACCCTTTCATGTTCCTATACGGTGCCGCAGTATCATCCTCGAGGAAGAGAGAATGGATGGGTGATATCCTTGAGCGCGAGCGAGCAACGCTCTCGACTATGGGCAGAGATATACTTTCCATGGACAAAATCAGAGTCCCATGGACTGCTACGGATTCTGAGGTGATTTGGACCAGCATAGTAATCGGGCCCAGTCATTGGCAACAGCTAATCGGTTTGATATACAATTTGCTTGGGGGGTCAGTGGATGTTTACAGAGATTTGATCGCAATGGGAAGGGCGGAGGTCTTCCAGAGATTGAGAGAGATGGCGACTGAGAGAGGTTTTGACGATGTTGTTGCAGTAAGGCTCGATACAAGTATGATCGGCACTCACAGATCTAAGGGGCGTGGAGCCAAGGGAATCGAGATTTTCGCCTATGGAACCGGGATTAGAAAGCTTGACGGACCGGAATCTTTCGTCGTTAACCCTACATCCTGACAAATCTCAGATCAGTTTGGGAATGATTCAAGTCACATGCAGCCTCTGATACCAGATAAGGCATGCATCCCGAACCCTTGACGAAAATCGAGCCCCGAATTGCTGCAAAGCTTGCAAAACAAAAATACCACCTTGTTGGCGACCACGGAGGAGTCAAAGTTTGTCATTGGACCAAGCAGTCGTTGATTGCTGATCGGTCCTGCTACAAGGGCACATTCTACGGAATTGAAAGCCACGGGTGTATGCAGATGGCTCCCAACGTGGATACATGCAACCTTGGCTGCACTTATTGTTGGCGAGAGCCCCATTCAGATAAAATGACGAAAATCAATGACGACCCATATGAGCTGTATCTCCAAAGTGTCAGGGCGCACAGGAGATTATTGACAGGATACGGGGGAAACCCAAAGGCTGATCGCCAAAAGTGGATTGATGCACAGAACCCCAAACATGTAGCGATTTCATTGAACGGTGAGCCCACCCTTTACTCGCGTTTGGGGGAATTCCTCGATATATGCCATCAACACGGGACGAGTACCTTTCTCGTAACAAATGGCAGCCTACCAAGGGTCATTGAGCGCTTAGATCCGTTACCAACACAGTTGTATGTGAGTGTCGACGCACCAAATAAAGAGATATTCAACCGTCTCTGCAGACCTAAGTTTGACGATGCTGCATTTGAAAAGCTTGAACAAACCCTGCAGCTACTACCATCTCTGGATACCAGGACCGTATGCAGGCACACCCTAATCAAAGGGGAATCGCTTGGATTCCACGATCAATACGCCCGGTTGGACAATATGGCTGACCCCGATTTTATTGAAGCGAAAGGGTATGTTTTCGTTGGCAACAGTCGTAACAACCTATCGATTGAGAACATGCCAAGCCACGCCGAAGTCATGGACTTTTCTAGGAAATTGGCACCGTTGGTGAACCGTGAGGTGCTCTCCGACAGGAGGGAAAGCAGGGTCTCGTTGATAGGTGAAGAAATGATTCCAGTTACATTACCGGAGAAGACTCGAAGCCTGCCTTCCGACCTAGGCATAGCAAAACCACAGAAGTTCTCTCTACCGATGTTTACGAGTTGATTTTCTTATTCTGGGACCATGGGTCTTGACGACCCGCAGGAAGGACACTCCTGAACTTCATCAAAGTAAACATGTTTGCATGCAGGGCACACCGGCGCGAGAATCAACTTCACACCCTTCACTGCTGGTGAAGCATTCTTTTCCAAACGAGAGAGGGTGAGGATCTGTTCATTTGAATCGGATTCAATCTCAAATCTTCCCGGACCCCCTAATCCAGTCATGATCTCGGGTGGTAGGGTCATAGTTCCGGTTTCATCTATAATCAAAGCCCTGGTACTGCTCAGGTCCGAAATATCGACGTCTTCCCCATGCTGAGCGATAAATCTGCCTTCCCTCAATTCCAATGATCGATCTGCGAACGAGGCTACTTCCCTGCTGTGTGTCACCAGGAGGAATGCTACATCTTCCTCTTCGTGTAGCTTTGCAAATAGGGATAGGACTTCCCTGCTGGTGATAGGGTCTAGAGCACCAGTTGGTTCGTCGGCTAGTATCAGTTTCGGCTCGGTTATCAAAGCCCTCGCAATGGCTACCCTTTGTTGTTCACCGCCGGATAATTGAGAGGGCATGCCGCCAGCCCTGTCATCCATGCCCAGTCTCTGTAACAACGCTCGGGCCTTCTTTCGCGAGTCGATCGCACTAGCACCCTGATGGCGAAGTGGTTGGGCAACGTTGTCCAAAGCATTCAGATCGGGCAGTAGGTTGGCATCCTGGAAAATGAACGAGACAGTATCTTGTCTCAGGGAGACCAATTCTGGTCCAGTGAGTCTGTTAATCTGCTTTCCTTGAAACGAGACGTTTCCTGCGCTAGGTTTCATTAAACCTCCAAGACATTTGAGCAGTGTTGACTTCCCTGATCCTGATGGTCCAACCACGGCTACTGCTTCTCCAGGCCTTACTTTTACATGAAGCCCCCTGAGGGCCACCACATTTCCGTCTATTGCGGAAGATTCGTACACATGATAGAGGCCCTCAGCCTGGAGGATTATTTCAGTATCCACGTCACTCACCCTTCAAAACAACAGCAAGGTCTGATTTCAGTGCCCTTCTTGTAACAAGTAGTAGTGCTGCGATAACGCTTGCCAAGACAATTGCGTTGACTACAGCCAATTCCATCCAAGGCCAGACCAGCGTTCTGTCTACTACTGCCTGTGAACCGAGGAAGATCTGGAATAGGAAGCCGAAGATGGCGAAGAAGCCGTTGAACGACTGGGCTATGCCGAGGCCCAGTAAAATACCTAAGCCCATACTCATGCCTACTATCGCGAGGATCTCAAACAAAACGAGTTTGATTATTTGGGATGGGCTTGCACCGATGGCCTGCAGAATAGCCAATTCCTTTTTCCTCTGTGTCAGTACCAGTGACAGAAACACAAAGGCTGAGGCAACAGATGCCATTGATGCCACAACAAATTGGAGGCTGAGAAGGCCCTGGGTGCCGAAAATGAGGCCGCCGTTTCTCTCAACATCCGAGTGAGCGGTGTTCCAGTCGAGTGCTACAGTTACGCCGGGGACATTCACCAGCTCGGCACTGAGTCTTTCCAGGCCATTCTTACATCTCTCGTCCGTTTGGTCACACACATCGAAGAACCACCTTGATGAGGTGTACGAATCGACAGCCGAATCTCCAGCGAGTAGCCTATATGTCGACTCTCCAATCAGGACAGCCTGGTTAGATTCGGACCCTGTCATACCGGGGACCCACTCATGCCTACCTTGGTAATCCATGACCAATGAAGTATAAGTTGTGGATATTTCAAAACCGGAATCTGTGAACACGGGGGTGAAAGTGGGATAGAATATCTCGACTTCCCCGTCTTCGACCTCAAAGAAATCGCGCGCGTCTGCTCCTATGGTTACTTTCCTTTCATTGAAATCTCTAATTGGTGAGGCCTGATTGTCCCAGATTAGCGTAGATTCATGGTCGTCAAACAAAATGAGGGCAGGAACCAGCCCTCCCCCTTGCTTGGCGGTTACGAATGTCGAACCTACGGAAGTCATTGACTGAATCTCGCTGACCGGTCTTATTTGCAGGGACATCATAGCCTCCTCCACCTTTTGTCTTGCTACATCATCTGACACCGGCCCCTCGAATTGGACCTGTAAGTCTGATCCGACCTGAGCTGATGCTGTTCTTTCATCGACCAGAGTGCCAGTGTAACCCTGGACTGCTGCGAGTGTCACAATTGAGAGTGTGAGCAGTAGAATCACAGCGAGGCGGTTAACCGATTCATTTGATCCGGATGATCTTAATCCCCTACGTATGTCGCCCAGAGCAGGTGTCCATCCAATGAGTTTGAGTACAATCCGTGGTGCTGCTCCACCAATCCTCCCGAGAACAAGTGCCCCACCTATCCAAAGAGCAAACGGCCCAAAGAGTGCGAGTATAGCATCTAAGAAGAAGCCGGGGATAATTCCTGCACTTCCGAAGGGTCCCAAGCCCCCGGCATTTTCGATGTAGCTCTCCAAAGCAGCGAGGATACCGAATCCGAATGCCAGGATCTGCAACCAAGTCTTAGGTTTCTTAGTGTTCTTCACTTTCCGAACGCCCTCATCTATCTCCATTTCCAGGAAATCCTTTGTCCTGCTCCGTGCAACCAAATATGAGATTCCAACTGTGAGGAGGAAGACCGATACAGTGTAACCCATTCCAAGCCTGGGGTTGAGATCCAGATCGCCTTTTTCGAATGACATGAATCCTACTGCGTCTAGTATCAGTGGAACTGACAGAAGTGCGATGAAATATCCGAGTAACCAACCTGCCAATGAAATTGCGGTTAGTTCCCTGAGGACCATGGCCCGAAGACCGCGTTCAGTCCCGCCGATTACCCTGTGAATGGATATCTCTCTCTTCCTCTGTTCCAGGGAAAGTACAAGTCCGTAAATTAATACAGCAAATGATAGGATGACGATTGGTATCATCAGGATGTAATCGAAGACCTGGACCAAACCAAGAAAGATTCTCAGGAATATGATTGTGCCTGAAATTAGGTCATTGTACTCTATTTTTATCTCTCCGTCTGGACCATACCCTTGCCTTTCTATCTCCTTCTTGTTGTCGTCCAACCAATCTGCGGCGTCGTCTGTAGAAGATGTGGGCAGTAAATTCCTATCAATCGCAACCCCCAGGTAGCCGTGATCGCTTATCATCAAGCTTGTCTTGTTATCATCAGAAAGTGCTGAGCCGCCGACAATTACCGGGTTGAACAGCAGTGTTGGGTTTGTGAAAGGCCATTCCTCGTACACGCCTACTATGGTGAGGTCCCTCAGTGTCATTGTCTGAGTACAAAACTGATATCCGCCTGAATCCAGTACCCTTGTGACTATTTCCCCGAAGCAATCCGTAAGTTCGCTACCAGTGGGCTGAGAGTCGGTTACATAGGTGAAATTGAGTGTGGTGATTGTATCATTAACCATAATTCCGGCTTGGCTGGCAATCTTACTGGGTAGAACAATCGGATTGAGTCCGGTGGTGGATGAATCGGGCCAAGATCCGTATACGATCCTGCTGGAATATCGATCGGCAAGTTCTCCATCGTAATGAGATGAGTCAACGATTCTCATAATCCGGTCACCATTTATCGGTGGACCGTTGTCGAGTGCTTCTGGGTAATCCCACGAAACGTTTTCCCAGTTACCGGTCGGACCGTAGACCTCTACGACGTTCAAAGGCTGAGGAAGAGCAAAACCTTCATCGAAAAATCCAGACAGCCGAAGTCCCTGACGCCCAAACACAAGGCCGCAATCGATAATTTCCTCCCGCTCGAGTAATTCATCACAAACCGTACTCCAGATCGCTGAATTATTGGTTCTACTTGACCAATCTGTTTCGCTAGCAAAATCTACTTTGGCATCATAAACCTCATCGTCCAAGGAATTTTGCACCGCGCCTTGTGAGAGACCAACGCCATAGGCGAACACGGTTGTGATCACCAGTGAGGCCAAAAACACACCAGCGAATATTGCTAAGCCCCTTTCCCTACCCATCCAAGCGCTTCTAACCGCTGATCTGAAATTGGCTGGGATGTCTGAAAGGGCGCCAAAAAATTGTTTGTCGGCCTTGTTCTTCAAGTCTGACCCTCCAGTGATTCCCCCCAGGCGGATCGAATGTCGGAGGCAGCGGTGATTCCATCTCTCATCAACAGCATTCGATCAGCCTTGGACGCGAGGATGGGATCATGGGTTACCATCAGAACTGAAATTGGGTTTTGTTTGTCAGAACACAATTCCTTGAAGAGCGAAATTATTGACTCTCCGGCTTTGACATCAAGGTTGCCGGTGGGCTCATCAGCGAGCAATATAGGTCTTGATCCAGCGATCGCCCTAGCAACTGCAACCCTCTGTTGTTGTCCGCCTGATAATTCGTTGGGCATGAACATCATTCTGTCCTCGAGATCTACTTTTTTCATGGCCATAATTGCCCTTTGTTCTGCTTCTCGGGAACCGACCCCAGCAAGCTCAAGAGATAGGATTACGTTTTCCAAGGATGTTATGTGATCAAGGAGGTGAAAATCTTGGAAGATCCATCCGACGCCCCTCCTCCGAACATCTATCACTTGATTTGGTGGCTTAGTTCCGTAGTTAAGTGATGGCCTTAAATTGATTTTTATGTTCCCACTATCTGCCTTCAAGAGACCTCCAATAATGTTCAGCAAAGTAGATTTTCCACATCCTGAAGGACCCATCAGGGCAACGAGTTCGCCTTTATCCAACGAGAGGTCAACGCCCTTGAGGACTTCTAGACGGTTTGCCCCGAATCCGAAGCCTCTCTTGATTCCAGAAACCTCAAGCACATCCAATTGCAATGTACCTATTCTTATCATGTTTCGTTCTAGGATCAAGTTAGGTCGTAGTTGGAATTGCCATCAGCCAACAAAAGATGATGTTGAAGTTCTAATGACGTCTCGGGGGGTTACGAGGTCTCGCATGAACATCCTTCTGGTCCACGTTTGGTTCTGGCCACATGTCGGTGGCGGTGACAGGCATGTTGAGTTGTTGGGGAAAGAATTAGTCGCAAGAGGTCACAATGTGACGGTTTGGTGTGCTGATGTCCCACGACATGACGAGAGGGAATTCACCAGACACGGTGTCAAGGTGGTCAGGATACCGGCCAGCAGGGTGCTGGGCGGAGTTGACCCTGTTGTGTCACTGGGGGACCTCGACCCAGGCGAGTTTGATGTCGTGCACCTCCACGATACGCTTCCGATATTGATTCGAAGTGTTGCGAAGAAGGCGTCAAGGATAGGGGTTCCAATTGTAACCACATATCACAATGATTACGTCAAAAAGACATTGTCTGGGAAATTTATCAAGTGGCTGAGATGGCAAATCCAAGGTAAGCACACACTTGGATTGTCTGACAAGATAATTGTGTTGAGGCCTTATTTTAGCCGATTACTAGCCTCCAAGGGGATTCGCAAGGAGCCATTGGTTGTTCCAACGGGTTTCGAGCCTCCAGAAAAAACGGATTCAAGGCCCCATGACGTCTCCGAGGCTCCATTTTTTCTCTTTCTCTCAAGGCTAACCGAACAAAAAGGAGTTGATATTTTGCTCCAGGCATGGGATCAGTTGGCTGAGGGAAAGAGGTCGGGCCACAAACTAATCTTGGCGGGAGACGGACCGATGAGGAAACATGTGGAAACCGCCGCCGGCTCTGATCCGGAATCGATTCTGTACCTAGGACTCGTGGATGAGGAAGAGAAGTCTTGGTTACTAAGAAATGCGACAGGACTCATCCTCCCTTCTCGATATGAGGGGTTGCCTGCAATCCTCCTTGAGGCCGCTTGGGAGGGGTTGCCGGTTGCTATGTCAAATGTAAATGGACTTGGAAATTTCACCGAAGAATCAGGATTTGGCGTCTCTTTCACTCCTAATGATGTTGATTCATGCACAAAGGCGATTTCCGAAATCATCAATGCAAAGCCGGAGAGAAAACATGACTGGGCTGAAAGTGGACGAGTAATCGCAGCTACATATCTATGGCCAGAAGTAGCATCAAGAATTGAGGATATATACGAGTCAGTTGTACGACATACTCCTTGAACGGAGGGGAATGATCGATTCGGAAGTCACAATAAGTGGCTGCTGTCGCGAAGGGCCATGCAGACCCGCCTCAAGGTTGGGGTTAACAGCAAACCAAGGTTGTTGGTGGCCAAGGGCTGTTTTGACCCGACTGGTGGTGCCGAAAGAGATGTTATGCGCTGTTTGCGCTCACTCTCTGAGCAGTTTGAAGTGTCAGTGGCTACATTACGACCCTCGAAGGAAATTACCAAGATTTGTGCTGATCTTGGCTTGACATTGCTCAGTCCAGATGTGCCGTGGGTAGTCCCTACTGGAATCTTAAACGAAGTTCTACACAGAAAACAGAGAGCTTCATTTCAAGCTTGGAACTCCCTCAGAGGCATCAAAAAGGAATTGGAGAAAGTCGACGGGATCCACCTGGTCAGCGGTGATGGATCACTTGGTTTACTTCGAATCGTACCTCCGGAAAAGCCTCTTCACGTGCACTATCTGGAACCCGACAGGGGTCTACACGAATGGGTGTTACATCTTGACCTTCAAGGACGGCCCAAACGACCTGAGATATTAACCAGCATAGCGTTGGGATTTGCGAGATTTTCCGACAAGCGAATTGTTAGAAAATACCTCAACAGAAAGAATGTTGTTGTGTCTGCGAATTCGACCTACAGTTCCAATATTTTTGAGTCAATTTATGGGTTCAAGGCTGGAATAATTAGGCCTACTGTATCCTCGTCGGAGTTCACAGAGAGGCAAACTGACGAGGAGGAGGGGGCATGGAAGGAGGTAGAAGACCTTCCAGAACCGCCATGGGTTGTGACCATAGGGGGGTTTAGTTGGGTAAAAGGCGTCTGGGAGTGTATAACCATGCTAAAAGGCTCAGGTGTAGGACTGGTTGTCGTTGGTAGGGGAAGTGATGATGATCTCCATGCCCTCAAGGAGCACGCAAAGGACATGGATGTGGAGCTCTGGGTTTACAGTAATCTCGACCTTAGTCAACTCATAGCAACCATGAGGCGATCCAGGGCAGTAATATCCATGGCCCATGGTGAGCCTTTTGGTTTAACTGCAATTGAAGCTCTATCCGTAGGAGTACCTGCTTTGTTTGTTGACGAGGGAGGTTTCAGGGACTCGATCGTGGAACAGGAATGTGGCCGTCTTCTCCCCAGAGATGATCGTGAGTCTTGGCATGCGGCAATAGAACAAGCTGGCGACCCTGAAACTGCAAAAAGATGGGGTGAGAATGGGAGATCCCGTATCTCCAATTTGAGATTAGACCCGGATTCTCAGGCCGAATTCATCTATCGTGCCTTGTTCCCTAATCGGTCGCCCATCGAAATCGAGGAGGAGTAGGTCGTTTCTAACCTAGGATGTCCAAAAGCCGTAGGAAGCCGAGGAACACTATAGTCCCCAACAGTATCATCATCATACCGCCGATCTTAGAATGTCTTTTTTTATCCTGAAGATAATCTTCCTTCTTCAGGGCTGCATCAGATAGCCTCTCTCCGATTCTGCCCATGACAAAGATTGCTCCAAATAGCGCCAGTCCTAGCCACCCATGTAGGCTCATTAGCTCAGACAAAGGAGTATCCAGTCTAAATCGTCGATAGGCATCCCCCAAAACTGCGAATAAGATCACAATTCCAACCATTCTAGTGATTTTCCTACCACTTTCCTGATGCATCATTATCGTTTCTTTCCTACTTTTTTGACCTTGAATCTGAATTTTTCTGGATTTTAATGAAATCCATTGCTTGTATATCATGTATGCTGCGATGGTTCCCAGAATGGGATGGATCATGATGATCACGACATCCGCCATCTGAAGGGCCATGATATTCCCACGACGTGAATCTGTCTAAGTCTTGTTCAATCACGACCGATTCTGGTATCGACTGGTTCATGAGGTAGGTCCCAGACGGCTAGGCATGGAACCGATTGATCGAGTGGCAATTATTGGTGCGGGGAACATGGGATCCGGTATTGCACAAAAATCGGCTCAAGAAGGCTTCAAAATTCAAATGGTCGATCGTGAACAAAGATATGTCGAGGATGGAATAGGAAAAATTCAGTCGTCTTTGTCTGAGGCGGTCCAAAGGAGAATTTTTTCCGAAACGCAGGTAGAAGAAATAATGGCCAGGGTAACCAAAGGCATTGGTGCAGATTCTGTGCATCCTGAGACGGATTTGGTCATCGAGGCTGTTTTTGAGGATATCAATGTCAAAGGAGAAGTACTGTACGATCTCTCTCAATCCTGTGGAGATAGGACGATCATAGCGACAAACACATCATCATTATCAGTCGACGAACTAGCGAATAAGTCTGACAGACCAGATCGTTTCATTGGACTCCATTTCTTTTACCATCCAGCCAAGAACAGACTCGTTGAGGTCATACCCTCATCATCGACTTCAGATAGCACCCTCAAGTCTGTGACCCAATTCTGCAGGGCGATGGGAAAGGTGGTGATAACATGCAAGGACAGGCCGGGTTTCGTGGTCAACCGCTTTTTCGTCCCCTGGCTAAACGAAGCGTGCCTGCTCTATGAGGAAGGCGTTGGGACCCCTGCACAAATAGACGATGAGGCAATGAGGATATTCGGCATAGGAATGGGGCCATTCGCACTGATGAATCTTACAGGCCCATCAATAGCCTTGCACTCCACCGATTACCTCGCTGAACAATTGGAGACTGAGCGGTTTGAAGGTGCTGATTCGTTAAGAGAGTTAGTTGAAAGAGGAGGAGAATGGGACATATCAGACAGCAATGTGGCAGATGAAGAACAGTGTCAAATCATAAGAAATCGTTTACTTGGGTCGGTACTTTGTATCTCGTCTCAGATAGTTGAGGAGGGCGTCTGTTCCGTAGAGGATGTGGACAGAGGTGCAAAAGTAGGTCTAAGATGGTCAAAGGGTCCTTTTGAAATTGCCAACGAAATAGGCACTGAAATTGCAGCTGATATCTCTGGGCAATATGCGACTCTGGCAGGTATCGAATCGCCCAAACTGCTCTCAGATCGTGATTCAAAACCATTTGAATTCAAGTTTATCGATGTTGAGTACGCAGATAACGTCGCCTACATAACTTTCAATCGACCTGAAGCAATGAATGCATTGAATGAAGCTGTGATCGAACAGTTGCGGGTTCTGTGGTCATCCATCGAGTTGAATGATTCCATCCACACTGTGGTAATGAGGGGGTCCGGAAAAGCGTTCATTGCAGGTGCAGACATAAAATTCTTTATCGACAGGATAGAGGATTCAAAAATTGATGAAATATATGATTTCACGAAAATGGGTCACGATGTGCTCAAGATGATTGAGTCCTCAGAAAAACAAACAATCGCAGTTGTGTCTGGTCTGGCACTTGGCGGCGGATTGGAACTCGCGATGTGCTGTGACCATAGAATTGGAGTTTCTGGAAAGACAATGTTAAGATTCCCCGAAACGGGAATCGGAATCTACCCTGGCTTGGGAGGTACACAGAGAGCAGTCAGAATCGCAGGAATTGAATGTGCGAGGTTTAGCGTCATTGCCGGTAATTGGCTTACTTCCGATATCGCCCACTCAATGGGCTTCATAACGAGTCTTGTTGAGTTTAAGGACCTGGACCGCACATTGGAAAACATAATTTCTGGTAAGATAGAAGCCCGAGGTTACCAGTTCGGTCCGCGGGATCCCGATGATGAAGCTATCAAGCAAATCATGAGGGTTTACGGATCAAACTGGAAAGAGAATATTCTGAAAGGCGGAGGATCATCAGAATTTATCTCTAAACAGTCTAAGATGATCTCAAGAAACGCCCCTATCGCTGTAGAGGTTGCATCCCGATTGATGGACATCGCAAATGAATCCAGGGAAGACTTCGAGATTGGATTAAACGAAGAGCTCAGGGGACTTAATGGCATATTCTCCACCAGCGACGCGCTTGAAGGCTTGAAGGGCGTAATCGAGGGCAGGAGAGTTTTGTACAAGGGTGAGTAGCTACTTTCTAGGACTTTGAATCCACGCTGGAGTTCTGTACTCTGCCATGGCACGTATTGCAGCCTCGATTAGTATTGTAAACCTAATAAAAATCCCTCCTAAAAAGCATGGAAAATGCAATTCCGAGCTTTGATTTATTTTCCAATCCTTCTGATTCCAATTCAATTTCGTTCTTTGACCATTCTTCTAACCATCTATCCATATCAGTTCCTCTTCTATACTAGGTTTACTTTCAACATCAACTTACAGAATTCCTTTATGAATCTTCTAGGTTCCTTGTCAACACCTGGGTTTATTTTATACACTAGGTGTTTTAATGAGAAAACATGGAAGTCAAACCTCAACCGGTTCTAGTTACGTCTAGTGAAATGAAGAAAATTAAGAATGCTATTGAAGATGTCAAATCCAATGGCGGTTTAATTCGGAGTATCTTCGAAAACTACAACGAGCCAAATTCATCAGTTGAATGGGAAGTCGATGCGGCAGTGGAGTGCTTCCAAATGTTTAGTTCTCGATGGACCATAGAGATACTCGCCGCCCTGTACATCGCTGGAGACAGGAGGTTCAATGAAATGAGGGGACTTCTCAAGGGTATCAGCAGCCGTACATTATCTGACAAACTCGGAGCTTGCCAAAAAAGCGGTCTAGTGGATCGAATAGTAGAGGAAGGTCCGCCCGTTAGGGTTACCTACAAATTGACTGAACACGGACTATCGTGTGGTAGGCTATTAGGACCGCTCATTGGGTACATGAAAATACACAAAGGCCTTGTTGGGGAGTTATAGGAATTAAACCTGAATACGGATATTTGATACACCCTCGCAGACCTTAGGGCGCCAGTGGCACTCGTACACAAAATGTCAATCCATGCCCTTTCCTATCGTTTGACCTCATTGATTCTTGGGATCATAGGAATTCCGTTGATTGGCTTGAATGGGGTAATAAGGGGTACCAAACCAAGTAATTTTCCTCATCCACTTCAAGGAAGAATAATCACCACCTTGGCCCGTTCTCCTGGCCTGCATTTCAGGGAATTACAGAGGAGGTTGGGTGCAGCGAATGGAACTCTCAGACACAGACTTGAAAAAATGAAATCCGAAGGTGAAGTATACTCTCAGTCAACTAACGGCAGACTATGCTATTACGTTGGCCCCCCGGCACAACTCGAAATTCTCCGCGGTGTGGTCGTTGAAAATGATGCCATGGCGTCATCTATTTTACCCGTAGGACTATCGAAGCTCCAGAGGAAAATCGTCTCACTGATCGCGAAGAAAGGGTCTTTTGAAAGTCAAGCAGAAATGGCAAGATCGCTTAGAAGATCTCGCTCTGCGGTGAACAGCGCCATAATGGTATTGAGAGAGAGGGGAATCATCCACCCAGGCAAGATAGCACTGGAAAGTCACCTGACCTGTTTGTCCAACACCATGCCTGTCTATGATTGGGTCGGGCCTTAGAAAACCGTTGAAATTAACCCTGACGTGAACGATCTAGTCGGCAAGTATGATGAGCCACTTGACCAAGCACATAATGTGCTCAAGGTAAGGTGTATAGAACGAGCCCTCCCTGCGGGAAGTCAGGATTCACAAGTACTCCTTGGCTGGATTTTGGATAGTTTGGGCCTGATCAGGTCAAGACCAGATGGAAACTCTGCATCTGATGAACAAAGCGGAATCCAGAAGATTATGGGTAAGTGTTTCTTGTATGACTCGACCAAGGGGTGGACATCAGATGAGATTTCGAATGTAACCGGAATTTCCCCTACAGGAGTGCACCACCATCTTGTTAAGTTGAGGGATTGCGGTATTATTTCAGACTTGAATATCGACGGAAAGAGAAGTTACATTGTTACTGGCGGGAGTTTCTACAATGCGGCTGAACTCATTAAAGTCAATGCATTGACTGTTGCAAAACAGCGATTAAGAGTCTTATCTGAATCTATCGTGGAGAGTTCAGAAAGGATGTTGGTTGATGCAGAGAAAGAGTCTGTTCCCTTTATGTTGGATATTGTGAATCTTGGCCCATCTAACTTAGATCAAGATGAACTTTACAAATTGGCAGTTGATCTTGGTTTTGGTGGGGACAGGGCGCGGGAAGGAGATGATCTTCACTTCGATCTGATTAGGATACTGATAGATTCAAAGAGGCCAGTTGAGATATCACAACTCATGGAAAAAACCGGAGGAAGCAGGGCCAGAGTTGGACGTGTGCTGGATAGGTTGAGGAGTGCAGGCTTGGTGGAACGGGCAGTCGTTGAATCTAGATTGACATTGGATATATTCACCGGAGTGACGCGGCAGTTCAAGTCGAGAGGTATTGACTGGCTGTTGAACAGAGGCGGTATTTCTCGGTTGCCTGAGAGTTCAAGGGTATCATTGACAAAAATGCTAGAGTCGAATTCTCTCACCATTGAAGGACTTCAAACTTGTATCAAACCGGTTTCTATTTCAAAAAGGAGGATTTTAATCAACACACTTGGAGGAAGAACGCCTTTGGGTTACCGAGTAACCGGATCGACTGGTGAGGAGGTTACAAGATCCATGATTATGGGTTTGGATAGAGTTCTATCCAGGATTTCCACAATCTCGGGTCGTTTAGACAAGGTCTCAGAGAAGGAAGCTCAATGAGCCAGTTTATCCACAAGTTGCTCGAGATAAGATGTCACCATTTCGCCCAAGTCTTCGTGATTTTTGGCTCGATGCAAATCGACTCTCATGGCCGAGGCGCCCGGAAGGCCCTTTGTGAATGAAATGGCATGCCTCTTCGAGTTCTTGCTCCCCCCCGATGGGTACACCTCGGAGCATAATTCAAGATACCTCTGCCAACACCACCTCCTGGCAATAACTGGATTATCAACGGACCATGGAGGATCATTGTCTATCCATCCCATGTTTTTCTTGATATCATAGAAGATCATCGGCCTTCCTATCGCAGCCCTTCCGATCATCAGGCCAGAGGCTCCTGTGGACTGGAGACACATTTGTGCGGATTCGGAGTCCACTACGTCGCCATTTGCAATCACAGGGATGGAAACTGATTCTACAATTTCTCTTATTGATTTCCAATCAGCTTCACCCGAATATCGCTGCTTTAATGTCCTACCATGCACACAGACTCTCATAACTCCTTCAGATTCAAGTCTCTTGGTTATTTCCAAAGCAGTATTTGGGATTCCACCTGTGCCCAATCTCATCTTTACCGTGACCGGTACATTTGATGCATCAATGCATGAACGGACCAAATTTACAACCTGGTCAGGGTCTCTGAGGAGAGCTGCTCCAGCGTTGTTCTTGCATACCTTCGGAGCGGGGCACCCGAAATTTATGTCAATTATGTCCGCTCTATCTTGGAGCATTTCAACCGTTGTCACCATTTCTTCCTTGTCTCCGCCGAAGATCTGCGGTATGAACGTGGATTCCATGGGGTGGCTTTCCATCTTGAGCCAAGATTTGGCCTCCTTTCTTGATAGGCCTGATGCTGCAGTGAATTCAGTCAGTGTATAATCGGCTCCACACTCAGTAGCAAGAAGACGGTATGCCAAGTCTGTTACCCCTGCCATGGGAGCGAGAAATAAGGGAACGGCCTCCGACATTAACTTACCCGCAACTAGGTCCATATTTCACGATGACTAGATTTTTTGATTCATATTTGAGGATATCAGATAAGATAAATCTTGCACGGACCCGTTGCAGCCGCGTAATTCCTCATCACTTACCAGGGTAATGTAGCCAGACTCCGTCCTAGCAACCACGATTGGAGCAATACCTTCTGTGTACAGGGCTAGGTCTTTGGGTTGTTCGTTGAGGTGTACAAGTTTGAATGGGATGTCGAAGGTTTCTCTCAGGGCGGCCATCTCCTTTTTTTCCCAAGCCAGTTTGTGGGTTATGTCACAAAGAGAGCAATGATTTCCTTTGAATAGCACCCCTGCTACGTACTTTAGTTCGCCCAGCAAACCACCGTCTGCATTGTACACTCCCCAAATAGAATCTATCTTCATGTATGCTGGTGGCTAACCCAATTTATGGATGAGTGTATTCATGCCTGTCAGAACGTGGATTCCCAATCATCAACGTCTTGTGACCTTTCCCAGTCAGCATAAGTCGCTTCGCCGCGCTGTACGAGCATCTCTCGTGCCAATAGCCAGTAGACGAGTGAGAGGGATCGACGTCCCTTGTTGTTGGCTGGTAGCGCTAAATCTACATTCCTGAGTGTGTTGTTTGCATCACAGATACCGACTACGGGCATACCAGATGATATTGCTTCGTTTAGAGCCTGGGAATCCGCTGAGGGATCTGTAACCATCAATACCTCAGGTTCAATGTATGATGAAAGTCTGGGGTTAGTCAATGTTCCTGGAATGAACCTCCCGACTATCCTTTTAGCACCAATCGCCTGAGCAAATTTCCTGGCTGGCCTCTGACCATACTGCCTAGCACTCACGACCAAAACCCTTGATGGATCGTATCTGTTTAGGAACGAGGCCACAGTCCGTATCCTCTCATCGGTCTTTTCGATGTCTATGAGGTGGAGTCCTGTTCCGTCCCGACTGTCTGTGTCGAGGAAACGCTGCATGTCCGAAGATTTCTGATTAGTACCTATGTGAACAGCATGAGTCCTGTACATGTCGTAGGGTACTAGCGGCGTTGCTTGTTCGGTCATTCTGATGCCTCGGCAGCGGGGCCACTTATCGGGCGTTCATAAGCGCTCCGTATGTATCCACGACTGGGGTTTGGTGAATTTTATGCTAATTCAGATTGGAATACACAGTCGTCTGAATCGTGAATCTCAGCAAATCTTATGCAAGGTTTCGTGATGGTAACGAATACATCAAAATGATCCTTTGCCGTTAGTTGTTCTATACCCGGCTCCCACCCATATCCTCTTGCATCAACCTCTAACGTCCAGATCCCTTCATTGAAATTCACTCCATTGTAATCCCACCTCTCGAGTGAGTGGTCTTGAGTGACCCGGATCTCCCAAAAAGGCTCACTCCCGGCTGATTTAGACCCAGGGGCCCATAATTTTGCATCAACATACCTTATCAAGTTGGTCTCATTGCCAATTAGACTCTCAAATGTCTCTGATA
>DAMH01000023.1:0-1289 GCA_002499585.1 Euryarchaeota archaeon UBA552
CATCACGATCACGGCGAGCATGAAGACGGCCACGGGGACGAGGACGGACATGACGATCACGGGGAGTGCCACAACACCACGACCCACGAGAACTACGAGTCTACCGAGGAGGACTGTGCTGCTGCCGGCCACGTGTGGATGGGAGGAGACGGCCACGGGGACGAGGACGGGCACTCAGACCTTCCAGAGATCAGCACAGATCGGGTAGCTTACACATTGACGTTCCCAGAGCACATGGTCTGCTATGACATGTCAAACCACGCCCTAAACACCTCGTTCACTCATGAAGAGGACTGCACGTCAGCTGGAATGATGTGGGTCTCTGAAGATAGCGCACCAAGCGATCATGACGGCGACCACGAGGAATCAGGAGAACACAGTGAAGTTGGGTACGCAATAGTACACATCGATGAAGAGGGCGACTACGGATTTGTTGTCCCCACCGACGTTAACATGTACATACTGATGGGTGAAGGAGGACATGAAGACCACGGTGATCATGGCGACCATGGAGGTCACGGCGATCATTCCGATGAGGGAGAAGGCCACTCCGATGAAGATGACGACCACCAGGAAGGAGAGATAGTCGCTGACACTGACGAAGAGGAGTTTCAGTATGATCCACACAGTTGGCTAAGTCCAGCAGCTTTTAGAGCCCAGTTAGGAGTTGTCGAAGAAGCACTTTCCGAGACCTTCCCCTCTGGAGCACCAACATTTGCCGAAAATACATTGGCATTTGCAGCGAAACTGATTGAACTTGACACAAGCTTCAATTCTGCATTCGGCGAAGGTGGAACTTGCGATTCAGGAGGCCACCTCAAAACAATCGTTGCAAACCACAATGCGTATTCCTACATATCTGTCAGATATGACATCGACATCCTAACAGTTCACGGACTAGACCCAGAGGCAGAGCCTTCCCCCGCTGAAATCTCTGAAGTCGTTGACCAAATCAATGAGATGGGCCTAACTGTTCTCTTTGTCGAAGAATACACGGATCAGACTGCCGTACAGAGTATCGTTGAGGAAACTGGTGTTACTGTAGAGATCCTTTACACCATGGAACTCAGACCCAGTAATCCTGACGATGACTACATTTCAATGATGGAAAAGAATCGAGAAAATCTGATATCTGGAATCGGCTGTTAAGACTGAAAAATCAGTCGTCGATAATTTGGGAGGAAGAAAAATGCATGCTACGGATTTATTTCCTATTTTGTTCGTCGGAACAATATTCACTGCTCTAGCGATTAACCTAGGATACGAGTATATCAGAACCAGGCTACAAT
>DAMH01000023.1:1626-18844 GCA_002499585.1 Euryarchaeota archaeon UBA552
CAATACATTCTTTCGATAGACGGTCGGCATTAACGCGGAGGGTCCTGTTTGGTCGCACCGATTCTGGATGTATGCGACCTCTCGGTGGTTCGGTCGGGGAAAACCATAATCAAGGATATTTGCCTTACTGTGGACGAGGGAGAATTCGTTGGAATTGTTGGCCCCAATGGAAGTGGAAAATCCACTTTCCTACTTGCAATACTAGGTGTGCTCAGAACTCACAGTGGAACAATATCAATTTACGGCAACCCCCCGAGATCGAGGAATTTACACAGGAGGATCGGGTGGGTTTCACAAGCAGCCTCAAATTTACCGAGGGATGTAAAACTAACAGTAAGGGAATTAGTCAGACTGGGAACCTTACACTCGGGCAATATATTCGATATATCCGACAACGGAAGAAGGGAAAAAACGCTTAGAGCCATCGAAATGGTCGGCCTGGAGGACGTTCAAAATACTAACATCAGTCGACTATCGGGAGGTCAGAAACAAAGGGCTGTAATAGCGCGTGCGCTAGCAACAGAAGCAGACTTCATCCTTCTAGACGAACCTCTCGTGGGGATTGACCGCGACTCCAGAAACTCTTTCCTAAAATTGTTGGACGGACTCTGCCACGATCAAGGTAAAACCATCTTGATGGTTTCCCATGACCTTACTGCGATAAGCCAAACAGCCCACAGAATGATCTTCTTGGAGGAAACAATCAGATTCGACGGACCTACAAATCGGTTTCCTGACTTGGAAAGGCTGGCCGACCTTCGGGGAATTGAAGGAGTCCACGATTATGATTGGAATGTGAATAAAAATCAGGGGGCCTAATCATGGGTATAGGCGTGTTTCTGCTCGATTTTATCGCCCCCTACCTTGAGGGGATGGCTCCATACGTGCCGGGTGAGTTCTTCCCCTACTTCTTCACGATGAAAATGTTTCAACGTGCACTTTTAACTGCCGTGATGGTCACAGTCGTATCAGGCTTCCTCGGCACATTCCTGCTGATCAGAAACCTATCACTAATCGGCGATGGATTAGCACATGTCTCGTTTGGAGGAGTTGCCGTAGGAATAGTCTTGGGAGCAACATCACCACTCTCTTATGCATTGTTGTTCAGTGTTACAGCAGCCATTTTGATCTATGAAATGCAATCACGGGAGATGCTGACTGGTGACGCTTCGATTGCAATATTTCTTACAGGCATGTTAGCATTCGGACTTGTGGTTCTGAGAATTTCTGGAGGAGGAATAACACTCGATATCGAGGCATATCTTTTCGGAAATCTCCTATTGATTGATAGTTCAGATCTCGATATGACTGCTTTTCTATGCATTGTGTGCCTGATTACATTGATACTGATACATCCCGGTTTGCTCGCGACGACGGTGGATCCTCTGGCAGCGCAAATCCAAGGGATCCCAGTTAGGGCTATTGGGCTTTTATTCAGTGTAGTGACAGCAGCCATGGTCGTAACAATGGTGCAAGTTGTTGGAACCCTTTTGGTCACCGCTTTGTTGGTGACTCCGGCTGCAACTGCGCAACTGGTTGCCCGCAGTTTCCGTTCTTGTCTGGCCCTGACTCAATTCTTTGGCCTTACCTCAGTGATACTCGGGCTGTACTTCTCCGCAGAGTTAGATACGGGAAGCGGATCGATGATTGCGCTTGTATCTGCTGTCTTGTTCGCTGTTGTCGCATCATTCAAGGTATTTGAAGGATTAATTACTCCTCTGAGGCAGGAAGGGAACTAAGGTCGATGCTAGGGCTTCCATGTTTCTGGTTTGTATCCATACTTTGCCAGATCCCTGCATTTCCAATACTAGAGCCTCTCCACCGAACAGGGATGTCTTCAGCCCCCCTGATGGTACCACTCCGTACTGTATGCCATCTGTGAATGCAACCAAATGGCCGTTATCCACTCGTATGGGTGTTGACGGTGTGACATCAATCTCCTTGATAGCCCCGTATGCAGAGTAGAGGATTTGCCCCGTTCCTCCCTCCGAGAAGGCTCTAAGGAAGAACATGCTTTCTCTGGTAAATAGGGACTTAGCTCCCTGGAATTTTGTGTCATAATTCACATTGTGCGTGCAAGCCAGAAAAGCTCCGCCCTGCATGAATATGTTACTTCCAGGCGCTATGTCGAATGATTTGATGTCACCCGGCGCGGAGGGTGCAAGGGAGACCCATCCTCCTCCTTGACCGGCAGTGAACGTGTTAAGGAAGAATGACTCACCTCCCAACGCTGCCTTGGCCATGCTCTTCAGAAAGCCTCCCAATCCGCCTCCACCACTCAT
This sequence comes from Euryarchaeota archaeon UBA552, assembly GCA_002499585.1. Classification (GTDB taxonomy): domain Archaea; phylum Thermoplasmatota; class Poseidoniia; order Poseidoniales; family Thalassarchaeaceae; genus MGIIb-N1. The sequence continues at coordinate 3,909 of DAMH01000023.1, forward strand.
ACCAGTCTTCAAATCTAGGCCCAGTGATTGTGAAACCATTGCTCCCGGCTCCACCTTGATGGACTCTCCTGGGGCGAGTCTTGCAGTTGCCATTGTGAATGCTGGGGAGAAGTCCAACTCTATTTCCATGTTCAATTATGGCGACCCAGATATTTATCTCTATGGTATCTAAATGACACAAACGGCATTGATTTTACTCACCTCTTCTCCTTCAAGATTGATCATCCGACATTCTACAACGTCGCCTTCAAACATCCGTCCAACCCCGTGAGGCGTTCCAGTCCAAACATAATCACCCGGACTTAGTCCGTACCAGTTTACCAATGTTTCAATCAGGAGGTTTACGGAATGAATCATCTCAGATGTGGATGAATCCTGTTTGACCTCGCCATTCACTGACAAAATGAGCCTCATCGCCCTTGGATCCCATTCTGTCCACGTGCCTAGCACAGCGGATCCAACAAACGCCTTACCTTCCAGCCATGGCCATGACTCTACCTTTGCCTTGCCCTGGCGAGTTCTATTTGTCGTATCGCAGCCGATGCACATTGCCTCGGGCTTCAGATCTTCACCCAGCCTTATCACCATCTCAACCTCGTGGTCAACGTGATCGTTGGGATCGGCGAGTCTGATGATGTTTGACCCATCTGGTTCTGCCTCTACGTTGCAACTATGAGGCATCAAGAAGAACCGAGGATAATCTGTGATATTGCCACCAATTTCTTCAGCATGCAAGGCATAATTTCTGAATACCGCCCAACTGAGTACCATTGTATTTCCTGCTGGGCGAAGGGATTTGATCTCTTTGATCGAGAGCATTCAAGTTAACTATCCCAGTCTTGGCACCATGTCTGAGGACCCCTACAGCGTACTCGGGGTGGGACGGGACGCGACCGATGCGGAGATAAAACGCCAATATAGGAAACTTGCAAGGCAGCACCACCCAGATAGAAATCCCGACGATGCAGCAGCAGAAGAGATGTTCAAATCTATTCAAGCAGCTTACGACAAAGTTGGTACAAAAGATGCCAGAAGTCGATATGATGAATCGAAAAGGATGGAAGATTTCTTCCAAAACAATCCCAGAAATAGAAACTCTAATTTTTCTGGATTCGAAGTCCCGGATATATTTTCTCAGATGTTCGGGGGATCGAGGCAACAGAGAAACAAGAACCCCTCCAGAGAAAAAAAGGGCCCAGACAGGGGGTCAGACATTAGATCTGGCATCGATCTGGAATATTCCGAGGCGGAGACAGGCGGGAGAATCGAATTTGATCATCAAAGGCTGAGATTATGCCCCAGCTGCAAGGGATCCTCATTCGCTACGACTCGGACATGCGGAGCGTGCAATGGCAGGGGAGTAAGGTCCAGAAGATCAACAATTATTGTCAAAATCCCTCCAGAATCGAAACACGGGCAGAAAATCCGAATGAAAGGCTTGGGCCATGACCACCCTGTGGGCGTCGCAGGCGACCTAATCCTTACGATTAGGATAGATGCAAAGGAAGGCAGAAGGTGGGAGTCAGGTAGATTGATTCAGTCAGTTTGTGTTCCATACAGTATGCTAATTCTGGGTGGGAAATGTAGTGTAAAAACTCCTTCTGGAAGTTCAATACGGATAGAAGTTGAGCCGGGAACACAAATAGGAGATCGAAGGAGAATACCCAATATGAGTTACGGAGGTGACGATTTGGATATAGAATTCACACTAAAAGAGTCGGAAGAAATCACAGAAACCCAGAGGGAAATTCTCAAACGTCTACGGATGGAAGGCCTTTGATAGGGTTACAACGCCTCATAAGAGTTGGATGACTGAGTAACCACGTGCGAGACTTCTCCAAGATTGCGGACCACATGATTCTGCACAACAAGCGAGTCCATGCCGCGGTGATTGTAATCACGGCACTTATGGTCCCTGGCTTCATTTCATCGCTTACACCAATTGATATTGAAGCTTACAATATGGATTCTCCCGAGCTTGAGGCAAACGATGTCATGAGAGAGGAGTTCTCGGGAGCAGGGAATATTTGGGGCTTCGGAGTTTTCGTCAGGGACCCATACCACTCTGGACATGAACCGTCTTCGATTTCAATGATGCAGCCCTTCCCGGACAGCGGGGAAGGAATACGCAGTCCTAGCGGTGGCGTTCTGAATCTAACCGTACTCAGAGAGGTAGATCTCAAAGCCGAAATCTTGCGGCAACACGACGTTTCCAGATACTATCTTAACTTCTCATCTGATATTTCTGGGATTCCCCTCAGGGGCGTCCTAGATCTACCCAACGAATTTCGAGTGTTCATGGACAACCGATCGCTAGTCACGAGAGATAGGATAAATCCATTCTCGCTCCAGTGGGAATTGGCTCCCACAAATTGGTCAGATTGCGGGGTGTTGGAGTGCCTTCCATTTGACGACCCTAACCTAACACAGGCGCACATCGACCTCGCCGCCCATAGGATGGCCAACCACACGAGGGGCTCTTTCCTGCGCTACCTTTCTGTAGATCGAGTATTTTTACCCGATCAAAACAGTCCTGTTATTGGACCCTATAACGGAATTTTACAAGAAGACGGGACTATAATTTCAGATGATTGGGGACCGGGTAGATGGTCTGCAAGCTCCGTTTGGATGATCCTTAACCTTGATCGGGATGCGATGATAAACAATGGTTGGACATTCGCATGGATCGATGCAAGACCTGAGTTTGGTTTTGAGAGAGAAGGATTGTCGTTTAGTACAGATCCAATTGAGTATACAATGGATCAATGTGAAGAAGAAAAATCACAGGGACTGAAACCCTGCTCTGTTGAGTGGCTGTACCTTGCAATTGAAGAACAACTCAGAGCCACTGACGAAGAAGTAGTCACAGTACTCCTAGGCGAAGGTCCTAACGTCGAGATCAATCGGGAACTCCTCTCAAGCTCCTTTTTGGTCGGGATCATGGGTCTAGTCGTTGTATTCTTGTTGTGGATGAGTCTAAGACGGGTTTCTGATGTTATAATAGTCGGGTTCGGCCTGTCGCTTGCTCTGATTTGGATGCAGGGGTCAATTGGGTGGATCTGGATTTTTGGGGAAAGAACCGGCTATCAGATAATCGCTCGGTCCCAGTTTTCCAATCTACTCCCTATCCTAGTTCTCGCTTTGGGTATCGACGATTCATTACACGCCCTGCATCGCTATAAGGAAGAGAGGCGAAATGGAGCATCACTGGAAGAATCCGGACACACGTCGATATCAAAGGTCGGTCGTGCAATCATGTTAACAAGCCTCACAACCATTGTGGCATTTTTGGCCAATCTTTCATCCGATATAGCCGCCTTGCGTTCGTTTGGTGTGGAAGCAGGTTTGGGGGTATTCTCTGCATTTCTACTTACAGGCCTTTGGGTACCCCTGATCAGGTTGGACTATGACAAGTATCTCCTCGCTAATGGTAGATTAGAAGAGGAACGTTCTGACGTTTTACACCTCGTCCCGAGCAGCTGGCTCGCGAATACCACTGCCAGTGCTTACTCCAAAGCCCCCGTTGTCGCTGGATTCACAGTCATCCTGACGATAATGGCCCTCAGTCCTATGGCAAACCTAGAAGGCGATTTCCAAATTGATGATTTTTTGGACCCCGAATCAGATTTTGCATTGGGCGTCAACTTGGCAAGCCAGAGATTTGCTGATGGAGAGCCAGGTTACATTCTAGTCGAAGGGGACATAGCTAATCCAATGATAATAGAGGCCATTGAGGAGCTACGACGTAACATAAATTCTCACGGCGAAGGAGATCCGGATCAGATATCTCGGACTCCAACGGGACAAGCCGAACTGTTGGCACTTGACCACATTGTACTGGGCACTAAAGCTGCAATGGCATGGAATATCACTCCATATGTAGAGAAAGGATGGAATCCCGATATGGAAGATGGGGGCGTTGGATGTAATACTTCATTCGTCTACAACCCATTTGAGGGGAGATCTGTAAGACTTCCCAACCTTGATGACCGTGAATGTCTGATATTCATCTATGGTTATGTGTTAAACTACGGAGTGCCAGCAAGCGGAGGCTACCCAGAGATACCAGCACCACTTGTGACCGAGTTCATCCAGACGGAAGACGAACTTGACCCCGACGCGCATTGGCTCACTGTAGACGGGAAAACTCCTGATTACGTTCGAATGTCGATGAGATTTGGCCTTTCGGACCCTGAACAGTTCCCCCTCATAGAACCAGCTCTTGAACAGCTCATTCAGGATATGGAGCCCCTCAGGAATCTGTCATCAACGCCACTTCATGTGAGGGCTCCCATATCAGACGCGCTCGAGGACCAAATGCATCCCGTTTCATGGGCCATTCCAACTGGGGATCCAGTGGTACGCTTCATTGCTGCAGATGGAATGCAGGACCAAATGCAAGGGACATTAGCTCTGGGTCTTGTGGCATGCATGGCTACATTGTGGTGGGGGTACAGGCCTGATGGCAAGGTCATCACAAGAATTCAACACAAACCAAAAACTGGACAAATAGCCTCATCTGCCGTAATCGGTGCGGTTTTCACTCTCATATCTGCCCAGATAGTCGGTTGGGATGCCGCACCAGTCGTGTTTCTGGCCTCAATACTGGCTTGCGCCGCGTGGGGTCGGAAGGCATTCATATTCGCTTGCATTACAACTATACCCATAGCAGTCGTGATAATTTGGCTCTACGCACTCATCGAAATAGCAGGTTACGGCTTGAACATGATAACAGTCTCGATCGCAGCCATATCCCTCGGAGTGGGGATAGACTACGTCATACACGTGATTGAGCGATATCGTGAAGAGATGGAAAAGTCGGCAGATCCACTTGTCTCGATTAGATCGGTTGGAGGGGCGTCAGGACTTGCTTTAGTCGGGTCAGCCCTGTCTGACATCGCAGGTTTCCTCGTGATAATGCAATCCTCTATGGGATTCTTCTCGACTTTTGGCTTGTTCTGTGCGGTCATGATTGGACTCGCACTGGTAGCAAGCATGGTTCTCGCACCCACGGCGCTCAGAGTGCTGCCACTAATGTTCTCCGAGGAATCACCTGCTACCAACAGTTGACACCTTTTCGAGAATGTCCAAATTATTCTTCACGAGCTCTTCCACATACCCAGAGTATCACGAAGGGCACTCTCCAGATCTTTATGTGTGAATTCATATCCAATCTCTTCTAGCCTGTGTGGAACGACATGTTGACCTTTAGTCAGTAGATCGACACCCATTTTTCCGAATAAAATTCTGACTACAAATGATGGTAGCGGTGCAATTGCGAGCCTATTGATCACATGTCCGAGAGTTTTTGCAAATTCTTTCTGGCTCACTGGGTTGGGAGCAGTTAGGTTGTAGGGGCCGCTAGCTTCTGTGTTTAGCAAAAGCTCGTGCATCGCGTAGATCTGATCGTCCATTGAAATCCAAGGCATCCATTGCTTTCCAGAGGCTATCGGTCCACCAGCGTTCATTTTGAAGGGAAAGAGCATTTTCCCGAGTGCACCCCCTATTCCTGAAAGCACGATTCCCGTTCTCAACCATATCGTTCTAACACCGCAATCAACTACTGCCTGTGCTGACTTCTCCCATGCTGAGCATACATCTGATAGGTATCCAACCCCCAACTCAGAATCCTCGGTAAGATTTTCCCTGTCGCTGTGACCATAGTACCCTACCGCACTCGCCAGCATGAAGACCTCTGGCTTTGATTTTAATTCAGATATTGTCTTAGCGAGAAACGCCGTGCTGCCAGTCCGTGAAGTGAGAATCTCTTCCTTCCTCTTCTTTGACCATCGCTTGTCCCCAATACCTTCTCCACCTAGGTGTATGATCGCATCAAAGCCTTCAATCTCCTCGGGATTGATAATTTCATTTTTCGGATCCCACTCAATCTCGTCTTCACGTTCCGCCCTGCGTCTCACTAGACGGTATACATCATGACCCCCCGTATCTAGGAAGGCAACAAGTTGAGTACCTATCAGTCCACTGGACCCGGCGATGAGTATCTTCTTTCTTGGGATGGATCTGTATTTCTCGTGTTGGGAGAGGTCCCTTTGTAGCCTGATCTCTCTTGCTTTGAACATCCTATCTATCCTTTTGGTCACTAGGCGTCCGCCGAGCAATTTGTCGACAAACTCTCCCAATACTCCAAAGGGTACCTTGTAAGACACTTTGTCAGTTACCTTGGTGACTCCATCCTCCTCTTCGAAAATGTGCTCATGATCCCACTTCCAAAAAGGCCCTTTCAACATGGTCTCCCCAAAAGAATTGGGCGGGTCATAGATGGTATGCTTTGCATGCCAGGTCATTTTAGCGGGACCCATTACAAATTTCATGATCCTCTCTGACCCCACGGCGGGGATGTCATCATCCGCCCTTTTCTCCAAGACCATTTCCCATGGAGGCGTCAGCCTGTGGAAGGCGCCCCGTCTCTCATGCCAATCGAAGACAGTCTCTTTCGGAGTTTCAGTCAACGTCTCGTGTGTGAATTCAGTCATTTATTTCCGCTCCAAGACGATGTACCAGCGGACCACTGTTCCAGATAACCATCCAGTTTCAACTTCCTCTTTGTGTTAGCAGATGACATGTAGCGAACGCTGCCGAAGACCGGTCTTTTCGGACCCCATGGCCTGTCATGTCTTCCCATGACCCAGAAAATCCCGGTGTAGCTGTTGGGATCACGGCCGTCGAGGGCCCACCTATCATTCAGTTTGATCATCCAGTCAGCCGCATCCGCTGGGGATGGTGCCCACTCTAGAATCCTTTTTCCCCAAAGCATTCGGAGGTAGTTATGGATCAACCCTTCTTCTTTGAGTTGCCTTTGGGCTGCATTCCAGACCTCGTCTTCGGTTTCAGCAGCTTCTATTTGCTCGAAGGTGTAAATGCCACCCCGGTCGTCTGAGTGGTCTGATAGAGTAACAGTTGCCCATTCCGGGATAGATTCGATTGAGTGGTGATCATCTCTGTGGAAGGCAAAGTTGTAACCCAGTTCCCTCCATGTGATCAATTGATCAACGAACGCTTCGGCGCCAGCAGAGAGTCCCCACCATCCTGCCCTAGAGCCTCTGCCCGTTGAGGCTTCATCTAGATCTCCAGGCGTCCATGACTCCTTTTCCAGGATTGAATAGAGAATCTCGTAGGATGATATGTGACCAAAGTGGATCCACGGTGACAATCCACTCGCTGCTCCGTCATCAGTATCGTTCCTACCAACATCGTATCTCCCGAGTTTGTTTCGCAGAAAAGAGTCCAGCCTCCTCCTCGCTTCACTGTATCCGCCTATCTTGGTCCTGATTGATCTAACTTCGTGATCTATGTTTAGGGGGGCTAGGGCGGCTCGTCCTATTGAACCCCCTTGGGCAACTCTCCACATCCACTCTAGTGGTGTAGAATCGAATGATGTGTTTTTTTGGATTTCTGAAAGTTTGTCTGCATCAACTCTCAAATCTGTTTCCACTCCTTCAAGCGGATTTTCTTTCGGGGCGGATTGGAATGCTTCCAGGAGGTTCTTTTGTACAAACCTTCTGAAGGAGTGGGCCGTCGAAAATTCCTTCTCAGACATTTTCATGGGTATTACACCGGTGGAGTCAACAGCCTCCAATCGGACGGAGGTCGTTTCCTTCGCCCTATTCATCACCCAGAGTGGAAGATAGGTCGGGTAGTCATCGATGACCATTGCCGCCGCACGATTTGATATCCTTTTCAACAAACCATCTCCTGAGTCCTTGTGATTCTCCACCCAAGGTAGGTAACTTACTTGAAGACCCCTGAAGGTCTCGATGTTTTCCACTAGGCCCTGAACCATGAACGTGACAACGCGCTCGGAGGTCCACCTGTGGCGTATCGACACTCCCTCCACGACCAACAAAGGCTTCTTGATGCTGATAGCCAACTCAACAGCTCTCTCCAATGCAGCATTGTATCTGTATCGTCGAGTCGCAGTCATCCAATAAACAACGAATTCGCCACTGTTGTCGACTGGTAGTTCTTTCAGCACCCTAATCCTAGGTTCCAACCTGGAATCTTCGGCTTTTAGCAGTGCTGACACGGGTGTTGTTGATCACGCATCAGATATGAAAGACTGTTCTGAAAAAATTAATTTTCCAAACAGCGTTTCATAACCTCCCTAGTTTGGGTTAGGAACGAATGACGATACAAATAGACTCCACCAAGGGCGATGTAAAGTCCGACGCTGAGCTACCGACCGAATACGGAAATTTCAGAATCAGAGCCTTCACAGGTCCAGATGGCAGCGAACACGCAACCCTCTACACCGGGGATTTGGCAAAATCTGGCGATCCACCCCTCGTCCGGATACACTCAGAGTGCTTGACAGGCGATGCTTTTGGATCTCTTAAGTGCGATTGCGGACCACAGCTTGAAGCCTCCCTTAGGCGGATTCAAGATGAGGGCAGGGGGGCGCTGGTATATCTCAGGCAAGAAGGACGAGGCATCGGACTTTACTCTAAGATACAAGCGTATGCGCTGCAAGATCAGGGACACGACACCCTTGACGCAAACTTGCTGCTCGGATTGCCTGCCGACGGGCGAACATATGATGTAGCTGCCGAGATGCTCAGGGACCTCGGCCTAACCAAAATCAGGCTAATGACGAACAATCCTCTCAAAATCCAGGGGCTAGAGGAAAATGGAATCGAGGTGCTGAAAAGACTCCCGCATCAAAGTGGTGTCGGACCTAGGAATATCGAGTACTTGTCCACAAAAAGACATCGAATGGGGCACCTGCTCAACGTCGAATGAACCATATGCTATGTTGCATGAGGCGTGAACAATGGGATCCTCCGCAATGATCGGGACCAAGGCCCCGGACTTCTCGCTTGACTCAAGCGAGGGTAACAAATTCACATCTGAAGAAATGGCAGGAAATTGGTATGTTCTGTTCTTCTATGCCAAAGACGGGAGTCCCACCTGTAAGCGAGGGTGCCTAAGTTTCAAGGAACAGTACAACTTATTCAAATCACTAGACCCTCCTGTTGAGATAGTTGGAATCAGTCAAGATACTGCTGAGGATCACAAGAAATTCAAGGAAGAATTGCAGTTACCATTCACCCTCCTTTCGGATGAAGACAGATCCGTTGCTGATTCTTTCGGCGTCCCAGTTCACCTCGGAAGATTCCCCGCCAAATCGTCATTCGTGATCGATCCCGATGGAATTATCAGACACGTCTATGACTGGCAATTTAGGCCTCGCCATCACGTAGCCAAGATCCTGGACTCATTGTCTACCATCACGGAGTGACCGACATGCAATGGAGGCAAGTATTGTCAGATGCAGGACTATCAGATCGAGAGGTCAATGCGGTCATGGTCCTGTCAACGAAATCCAGCTTGAAAGCCAGTGAACTGGCCAAAGAACTCGGCACAACGAGATTAGACGCGTACAATTCCCTCGAAAGATTACAGTCTATCGGACTGGTCAAAACAATAGCCGACCGACCCATGAGATTTTCTTGCCCACCGGTGCATGAAGCAGTCTCCCACCTCATAGACATACGCAGAGAGCAACTCCAAAAGATCGAATCAGGATATGAAGACCTGAAGACATCTGTGGCCTCCGGAGAGGAAATGCCAGACGAAGAAAAAAGTGACTTCTCAAATCCTAAATTCGCAGTGTTAAAGGAAAGGACTCACATTATGAACAGGATTGATAAGATGGCCTCCGAGGCAGTTGACGAACTAACGCTCGTCTTGGGCCGATTTGGAATTCTACACCTTTGCAGGAGCTCTGCACTCACAAGCGTCAATGACGCTTCAGAGAGAGGAATAACAGTCAGAGTGTTGGCTCAACTTGACCGGAGAACCATACGATTTTTCTCCCAGCTACATGATTCAGTGGAAGTTAGACATACAAAGGACCTGGAAGCACAAGGAGCAATAATGGATTCGAGCGAATCAATACAATATCTTCACATGGAGGAGAACCCAGTCGGAAGGGGCAAAAACGACGCTGCATTGATAGTGGAATCAGAACCGTTTGGAGTGTCTCAAAGGAATTTAGTCGACTCGATCTGGGACGAAGCCGTCAGTTTCGAGGCTGCGTCCAAACGGTTTACCGAGGACCGGATTGTGGATCCCCTGAGGGTGACACTGGAGGGTGGATCCTTTCTGGATAGATTCCGAGAAGTTCTAGAAATAGACGAAGACCTGCCAGAAGAAGACACGCCGTTCAACCCAGACGCTTTTTTGGCTTCCAGCGGGGAAATCAACAAAGCCAGGAAAAAGCTAGCATCCGGGGGGATTCAGGAGATCTCATCCTTTGGAATAAATCTCAATGAGATATTAGCCCAAGTAGGTATGAGGGTTGGCGAAGAACTATCATTTTCCCTAAGATCAATCGAAGGCGACATAGAATTCCTGAATGAGATGATGGATTGGTGGGAACACGCAGGCCTTGGCGAGCTATCATACGGCATAGATCCAAAATTCCACATTAAGGCAATACTTCTCGGCGACCCACAACCCTCCGGTTCAATACCACTTGAAGAGTTAGACGGAGGCATAATCGAGGGGGCATTGAGAGCTAGGTTCGAAGGCACCACAGGTGTCTCAGTCGTTAGAGAAGTCGATGACGAAGGGAACTTGACGTACACACTGGACATGCCAGAGTAAGAGGACATCCTCTGCGAGTATGAACGGTGGATTATATCATTCATCGTCCCCGAACTGCCATGAGAGTACTGACTTTTCTGAAATTCATGAGACAGATACTCAAATCAAAACCAGCTGACCTTGAATGGATACAAGCACAAGGCCTTTTGGCAGTTAAATTAGCTCAAATATTCGCTCTGCGCAGTGATATCTTACCCGTTGAAAAGTGCCGTCAACTTCAGCAACTGTATCAGCACGCTGCAAGCATACCTCCTGAAGACGTCTTTGCAAACATAGACCAACGCGCTCCCGACGGCTTCATGGAAGCATTCGAAGAGATCGATGAGATACCACTAGCCGCCGCATCTGTGGGTCAAGTCCACAGAGGGCGGCTAAAGAACGGAGAGGACGTGGTTGTGAAGATAATCAAGGCCCAAAACGGTAAAAATTTCAGACGTGATGTTAATAGAATGCGCCGATGGCTAAGGATATTTTTGCTATTCATGCCCAAGTTGAGGAAGGTGGGAAATCCCGTAGCACTGTTGAATCACGTTGCAGATTACACAACCCGAGAACTGGATTTAAGAAACGAAATAAAAGGCGCCAAAGAATTGGACGAAATAAAAACCATGATCAGCAGAGATTTCTCCATGGAACTACTGAAATTCCCAAAATACTACCCAGAATTATCCAACAAAGACATACTAGTATCTGAGTTCATCAGGGGAGATTCACTTGAAGACGGGATCGAGGCAGGATCGCTGTCTTGGTCGACTCTCTTGGATCTCTTCCGAATTCACGGGGCATACCTTTTCGGAATTGGAACATTCCACGGCGATCTACATCCAGGGAATTGTATTATCGACCAAGAAGGTAGATTCGTTTTCATAGACAACGGGGCAATATGTCACGCTCCTACCCGTGTCAACAAATCACTGTTCATTTTCTTTCAGCACCTGTCGGATCACGAATTTGAGGACGCCTTCAAAGCATTACTGGGGCTTTCAGAGAAAAATCTCGATGACAAGGACCTAACTCCCTACATGGTCGAGATGAACGAAATATATCACGACTTCGAAATGAAGACCGTTGGAGAGCAAAGCCTCACTAAAATAATGATGAAAACCGTTCGTTGCGCTGTTGAAAAAGCCGGTGCGGAATTTGGAGAAGAGGCGTTTCCCATAATTCGAGCCCTAATGTACCTCGACGGACTGGTAATCAGGACCCATCCAAATGTCCGCCTGATATCCTCCATGGGCCCCTACCTAGATGAGTTTCAACGAAGCTTGCCAATTGACAAAGGAGTGAATATAGCGTGATGATACCAGACTTTGCCCAAAAACCCATAGAAGAACCCTCCAAGTGGCTCCAAAGATGGATCCAAGAAGCAGAGAAGGAAGGGGAAGTTGAACCGACGGCAATGGCCTTGTCCACCATAGGAGGAGAAGGCAGGCCACGCACGAGATTTGTTCTCTGCAAAGGAGTATCAGCTCACGGCGTCCGATTCTTTACCAATCTTGAATCAGCAAAAGGAGTCGAAATTTCCGTTAATAAGCACTCATCAATCGCCTTTCACTGGCCCAAGATGAACCGACAAGTCAGAGCGCAGGGAACTCTCGAGGCCGTTCCCGATGATGAGGCAGATGAGTATTTCCTAACAAGAAAGAGACTCTCCAGAGTCGGGGCATGGGCCTCGAAGCAGAGTCGACCACTCAAAGCCAGAGAAGAACTCTTATCATCTGTAAAACACTATTCTGAGATGTTTGGCGATGATATTCCAAGGCCACCACATTGGTCTGGATTCCGCTTAATTCCAGACTACTGGGAATTCTGGCAGGGACATGATGGAAGATTGCACGACAGGTGGGCCATTCATCAATCAGATGGCAACTGGGTTTCATGGAGGTTGTACCCATGAGCAATGTTGTGTGGATAACTGGCGCTTCTGGTGGGATCGGCCGTGAGGTGCTTACGAGACTATCTGACAAAGGCTGGATAATCATAGCTTCAGGTCGAGATGAATCTAAGTTGGATACAATTGCCGATAATCTGGAAAACGTCCATGTCATGCCAGCTGACGTCACAGATGAAAACAGCATGAAGGAGGTTGCATCACGAATTCGAAATGAATTTGGTAGACTAGATGCCTTGGTGCATGCCGTTGGGTCAATCCTCCTCAGACCTCTTCATGCTACTAGTGTTGAGCAATTCAGCGATATCCTCACACTCAACCTCACGTCTGCATTCATAGCCATGAAACACAGTGTTCCTGTAATGATGAAGTCAGGCGGCGGTAGAGTAGTACTATTTTCAACTGTTGCCGCCAAGCTCGGTATGCCTAACCACTCTTCAATAGGTGCTGCAAAGTCAGGACTAGAGGGACTGGCGAAAGCCGCTGCAGCAGATTATGCAAGAAGAGGGATTAGAGTGAACGTTGTTGCACCTGGTCTCACTGAAACAGCGCTTTCGACTCATCTGTTATCCAATGAAACATCCCGCTCTATTTCTGAAAATATGCATCCTGTCGGAAGAATTGGCCAACCAGAAGAGGTTGGGTCTGTAGCAGCTTGGTTGGTTTCAGAAGCTCCTGATTGGATAACCGGAACCGTCATTCCTGTAGATGGCGGGCTTGGAAATATCCGAGCGCAGGAGAATAGAAGACTATGACCAAGCAAACCGTCCACATCATAGGTGCGGGCATATCGGGTCTGAGATGCGCTGAGATCCTATGTGAGAATGACATAGATGTACACCTGATAGAGCAGACTGATTCCATCGGTGGAAGAATGAAGACCACGGAGAAAAGTGGTTTCCTGCTAGATCATGGTTTTCACGTAATGCAAACTGGCTACCGATACAGCAGGAATGCCATTGATTTCGACTCACTGGGATCTAGGAGTTTCAGCCCAGGTGCGACAATTGTAACCAGTGTCAATGGTATTGTAAAATTTACAACGCTCTCAGACCCACTTCGCAAGCCGCTTGCTTCACTCTCAGCCCTTAAATCTCAAAAATGGTCTGATCTGGTTAAGATAGCAAAGCTTCAATTTTCTCTCAAATATTTACCGACTGAAAAACTGCTTTCCGGAGGTGACAACACGACTGAATACTTCCTTGATAGAATCGGTTTCTCAAAATCTTTCAAGAATGAATTCATAAGGCCACTGTTCTCTGGAATATTCTTAGAATCAGGTTTACAAACCAGTGAGCGTATGTTCAAATTCGTATTCGCATCGATGGCAAGGGGGAATATGGTACTGCCCAGGGAAGGAATTCAGGCGTACCCCAATTTACTTGCAAATAAGATTGGAAGACAAAGGATAACCCTCTCAACAACAGCAGAAGCAATCAATTCCAAGACTGTCAAAATCGACGATTCCTTGATGAGCACAGACCAAGTCGTCGTCGCCCATGCTCCAAAAGAGGAAATGAAAACCATGAGAAAAGTCTGGACAGTATACTACTGTGCCCCAAGATCGCCAATTAAGGGGAATTATCTGATCGTGAACGGAGATTATGAAATCGGTAAGAACGTTGTCGCACATCTTGCAGTGCCTTCAGATGTACAGCCCTCATACTCGCCCCCAGATCAAGCACTTGTGGCGGTCACAGTAGTCGGCGATGCTGCAGATGCATTAGGTCTTAAATCAAAAGAGTCGGTGAAGGAACAAGTTGGGAAGGAAGTGAAGAATTGGTTTCCAGAATCAAGAAAATGGGATGTTTTAGATGTAATAGAGACGAGATTTGCGCTCCCAGCACGCGGCGAGAGATCTGGGATTTCCAACATGCCAAAAATAAAAGAGAATACCATAATTTCCTGCGGTGATCATATGACTCATGGGAGCATGGAAGGTGCAATCATGTCAGCAGATCACGCAGCTTCCGAGGTTATGCGTAGATTGACCTTGGACAAGTAAATACTATCCCAGCCCCCCTCTTGTCTGAAACATGGCAAACAAGTCTCTGTTGATAACAGGGGGCGTGACATTGATTTTATCGACATCACTAATACTTGTAGCTGGATTGTTTGCAAACGATGGCGCCAACGAATTACGAGAAATGGACAATTTAGAATACAACATCCATGACTATTACTACGGGTCATTCCATCAAGGCAACGAATCTGTTGCAAATGCCTTTCCATACCTCGATAAGGATGGCTTGGGAAGCTTGCCACAAATTATAATGTTACACGGGAACTACTCAGACGCAAATCGAGATGGGATTATTGACGTTTGTGAGGATCTAAAAATGGTCATACACGAAGGCCAAAATGGACCTCTTCTTAATGGGAGCGATGACGTCATCAACGTAACCGATCTCAACGTAGG
>DAMH01000006.1 GCA_002499585.1 Euryarchaeota archaeon UBA552
CCGATGTCTATCCTACCCGATACGATATCTTGCTCAGCGGGTTTGAGATCTGTAATCTGTACATCACCGACACCGCTGCCATCATTCCATTTCACCGTGGCGGTGGACCCTGTGAGATCGATGACCTCCCCGAAGTCATATTCCTGGGGAGCGGCGGAATGGGCATGCACAAGATCGAACTCTGTGGGTTCGGTGGTTTCTTGGCGTGGGAGTGCTGCAAGTCCTCCGACCTCTATTTCTCCGCCGTACCCATGCCATTCATCGCCTTTTGATGCGGTATCGAGTACATTCACCCTTGTTTCGGTCGTCATGTGAAGGCAATCGTTCGGACAGGCCTTTACACATGCCTTGCATGCTGTGCATGTTTCCCAGATTATTCCGATTCTTCCGTTGTATTCTCCTGGGACGAAGAGCCACGGCTCAAGATCTTCCAGTCTCTCGTACGGATACATCACAGTCACGGGTCTTTCTACAAATGGCATGACCTCACTTGCCTCACGATCCGCGGCGTATGAGCCTGAGTCGGTCCATTTCGTCGATACGTGATCAGAACCTATTCTCTGTTCTGTGAAGCCGTCTGTCATAATGACTCTCTTATTGTGGTAATCATTGTGCAGGAAGGGCAATCGACCGATCAGGGGTATGGTCCTGAGTGCGGTTTTCAGGGTTATCCACATGGGCCTTATCACAAGGTTCCTGAAATTGGGCTGGGCATGTGGGTGGCCGCTTCTGAAGTCGTAGTGCTCCATTACTAGTCCCTCCTTCCTGGATAGGCCTTGTCAAGGGTCTGTGTGTGGTATATCCTGTTGGAGTTTTCAAGTGCTTCCTTGTCTTCGTCTATCGCTAGCACTACGAAGACCAGTATGCTGCCAATTGTCATGAGGGGTGCCAGCCATATGGGCCATGAACCGTTCCACAGTGCAACTCTCATGACCATAGCCATTGCGAGGTTCACGAGAGAGAGGGGCAGCAGGTACCTCCAACCAAACTCTAGTATCTGATCTGTCCTGATTCTGTGTAGTGAGGCTCGAACCCAGACGAATAGCGCGAACATGAGGTAAGCCTTGATCAGAAGTATTCCTATCCCGGGTGTGACATTGGCCAGGAGGCTGAAGATTCCGCCCAAGATAGGCAATGAGACCAAAGTGTCCTGGAAAGGTAGCTCCCAACCTCCGAGGAAGAAGAGTGCAAAGAGGATGCAAGCGGCATATGCGCGCATCATCTCGACAGCAAACATCAGCCCCCACCTTATTCCGCCGTACTCGGTCCACCAACCTTCCACGAGCTCGGCTTCTGCCTCTGGCATGTCAAAGGGGATTCTTTCGACTTCAGCTATCATAGTGACAATGAAGAGGACGGCGCCCAAAGGCAAGAGGAACACGTTCCATGTGTTTGAGGATTGTATCTGGAAGTCCACGATCTCAATGATGTTGAATGAGCCGCTCAAAACTGCTATTCCCAGTACAGTCACCAGCAGAGGAATTTCGTACGCAGTCAGCTGTGCAGCGGATCTCATTCCCCCGATGAGTGTGTATTTGTTGTTGGACGCCCACCCGGCAAAGAACACTCCAAGTGGCGCGACACCAAATATCGCCATCATGAATATCAGAGACAAATCAGGATTTGCAGCCCATATGTGAGGTCCGAACGGTACGAATGCATAGACCATTACCGTGGTTGAAATTATTATGACTGGAGCAACCTCAAAGACGAGCCTGTCTGCTTTCTCAGGGACGATGTGGGCTTTCGTGTTGAATTTCACGAAATCCGCGACCGCTGCGACAAAACCTGGAAGCATGAACCAAATCCCGTGATAGCCTCGGTCTCCCACTCTGGTGACGGATTTGGTGTGGTGATCATTTCCAAAATTTTTGTTCAGGGCCCTGTTCAGGGCGCCGATTGGTGCACCTAAGCCCAAGGGAAGTGTAGACCACCACTCTCCAGCTGTGACGCCTCCCTCACCAACCCACAAACTTCTGGCACTCATTGTGTTGCCGAATCTATCCATGAGTCGACCGATAAATTTCCTTTCGATGTAGGGCACGACAATCAAGGTGATCATCATGGTTGCAAACACTATTGTGCACATCACTGAAGTGAAAATGAATGTATGAAGTCCTGACTGAATTGAAGAAAAGCCCTCTTGGAGGTTAATTGAACCCAGTGGGCCCAGCGGTATATCCGATGAGGGCATCAAATTTCGGGTTTGGTTTAGGCTCCAGCCTATGATGGAGTCCATCCACCCCCTTACATCGAGCCAATCACTGCTTGCCATGCTAACTTCTCACCTATCTGTTTCCCCTATGCATGGGTCAAATGATCCCATTATCGCTGGTATGTCTGCGACTTTGTAGCCTATCATGCATTTTGATGCATATGGTATGGTAATGAACATGGGCGACCTTATGGATACTCGATAGGGGTTTTTTCCCCTGCCCTCTCCTCCACCAACTATGTGGAACATCGACTCGCCCCTGCTGTCTTCGAAGTGGTGTGATCCGAATGTCCCCTCTGGGGCTCTGGATGGGGCTTTGGCTATGATTGCGGGATCTTTTGGCTCATAGTGGGTTTCGGCTCCGCCGGGCATTCTGTCCAACGCCTCTAGAACCATGTTGGCGGACTCGACCATCTCGGTCACCCTCACCCTGTAACGATCGTAGCAATCTGCCCCCTTGATCGACGATCGCTCTACGGCAGGCGCCCAGTCCAGTTCAGAGTATACCGAGTATGGATGGGCCCACCTGACATCGTAGTCTACTCCTGCGGCTCTTACATTGGGCCCTGTAACGCCATGGTTGATCATTTCTTCTGCCTTAGTGTAACCGACCCCTTGGGTCCTAACAAGGAAGACGGTGCTCTCGTCAAACAGAGATTCGTACTCTTGTATTCTCTGTTTAAATAACTCGAGTTTCGCCCTAGCCCGCTGGGCGAAACCGTATGGTAAATCTCGTTTGACACCCCCTATTCTCGGGAAATTGTAATGCATCCTTGAACCGCCGAGTTCCTGAAGCAGATCCATCATCATCTCTCGTTCTCTTAGGCACCACACCATGATAGACAGATTTCCTATGTCCGGGCCGTACGCTCCGAGCCACATCAGATGGCTAGCGATTCTTTGTAACTCTACAGCGATGAGCCTGATGTACTCAGCTCTTTCAGGCACCTCCACCTCCAGCAAGTCCTCTACGGCGTAGATGTAAGCGTGGGACCATGTGTTCGCACTTGCGTAGCATAGCCTGTCACAGTAAGTTGTTATTTGCGTGAAGTCCCTTGACTCACAGATTTTTTCAACGCCTCGGTGTATGAAGCCCAAATCTGGTTCTGTGTCGACGACTGTCTCGCCGTCTACCTTGACCTTGAGGGTCCAAAGACCGTGTGTCATTGGGTGTTGAGGGCCCATTGAAATCCACATCTCAGCCATACCTGTCACCTCACTTTACTCGTCCTGCGTCGGGAGCCTTTCTCAGGAAGCCCTGAGCATCATCGTACATTTCTTCGAACCCGTGGTAGCGCAGCTTGTGTTGTTTCTGGAGCGGGTGGTATCCCGGTGGGGTCTCATGAGGGTTCAGGACCCGTCTCATCCCCCTGTGTCCATCGAAATCAATACCAACAAGGTCCCAGGTCTCCTTTTCATTCCAGTCTGCGCCTATCCATATGTCTTGCACGGATGCCACTGAAGGGGTCCTGGTCTCCGGTATAGCGATGTTCACCTGGACCTCTATGGGTACGTCTTTACCACTGAGGTCTCTTGTATCGGTGATGTTTGGAGTGATGGTCGAACCATTGGGGGAAATCTTAGGGTCGATGACTCCTGTCCTGAGAAAATGATACACTACTTCCCAGTTTTTTTCAGCTGATTCTGGCCAGTGTATACCTGTGATCATTGAGCAATAATCAATGTGATGATCGTACTTCATGCACTCTGCGAGTTCCCTCCAGGATTCCGGTGAGCAATTGATGTAGGCTATGTGGCGTGTCTGAGTGCCGTTGTTTTTGGTCAAAATTTCGGCCTCTACGCCTTCTATCTGAGAGAGGTCCTCCAAAATTTGCAGAACAGCCTCTTTTTGGCTTTCAGCACTTACTCTCTTACCCAAATTAACACCTCAATCAATCATCGCCAAGTATCAACGGGGCATCAACTTCTAACCTGTTCTCACTGGGTACGGCTCCAATTCTGATTATCTTTTGTCTTAGTTTAGCGAACCCGTCTATTAGGGCCTCCGGGCGGGGTGGGCAGCCGGGGATGTAGACATCAACGGGTATCACTGTGTCAACTCCCTCCAAAATGTTGTACGACTGGAAATACGGACCCCCTGATATGGCGCATTCGCCCATCGCAATGCACCATTTTGGCTCAGGCATTTGTTCCCAGAGCCTAACAAGTGGATCTGCGAATTTCTTGCTGACTGGGCCGTTCACTAACAAAACGTCGCATTGGCGCGGACTGGATCTGAAGAATACTCCGAATCGCTCAGCGTCAAAGCGGCTGGCGCCCGCTGCAGCCATTTCCAAAGCGCAGCACTTTATGCCCAAGTGGAGGGGGAACAGGGATTTCCTCTGTCCCCAATTAAAGAAGCGCCCGGCAAGGATCCCGATTACATCCTTTATTTTTGATGCCTTCAACGCCTCGTCGGTAACATGTCCTACCGTATCCACCAGTATCCTGCTGTTGAAGATGGAGAAGTTTTGATTATCGTCAGCCATTCTCTCACCTCAAATGTAAATTCTTCCCCTCTTGCGGAATACATGCCAAACTCCCAGACTCATCAGCAGGACGAATATCGTCATGGTGGCTAGCGCTCCAATGACTCTCGACTGATCCAGATCTGTGTCGATAGCTACAATTCCTCCAAATGCAAGGAACATGAAGGCGATGTCGAAGACGAGGAATATGATGGCGTACCAATAATACTGGAAGTGGAAATTAATGTGCGCTTCACCCAAGGGTTCGGCACCGCACTCGTAGGTTGAAGCAGCCCTTGGGTACAAGGTGTGATCCCGGTTGTATCCGGGGAGTAGGATCGATCTGACCTTCGTCCGATCATTGGGGTCTTCGATCGGCCTCAAAAAATAAGATGCTATGAACGCACCAACGGGAAAACCGATGCCTACAAGCGTCATAATCGCAAATGCCAGATACGCCTCCGTAACTGTATCCATCGGCACCACCACTAACCCACCGGGGGGCTACGATACTTTCCAGCCGAAAAACCTCCATAAACCCATCTAACAGATTATCATTGCTGAACTCGCCGTTCATCGCCCAAAGCTTCTAGAATACGCTCGTTTTCTCTTCTGGACCTGACTGTTAGGAAGACGATTGTCAATACGCCAAATCCGATTAGGACGGCGATTAATATTTGCTCGGCTGTATCAGACAAAGCTAGTAACCCCGATGGCAGCTCCGTAGCAGTAATTAGATCGAGTGGCTGACCAGCAGCTGGAAGGCCTTTTGGCTGGACGACAACAGTAAACCTGTATTCGTCATCGGAAATGAGGTTAGCAGGAGGAAGTGTGTTGACCTTTATTTCGATGGTCTGGCCCGGCTCCAATTCAAAGTCGTCCGGTATGATGTCCACTGACCATCCTCTAAGTGACTCAGTGGGGATGATGACAACGTCTTCCACTATATTGCCGTGATTCGTTACAAAGAATGTATATTCGCCTTTTTCTGGATAGCTGGTGGTCTGTTTTGTCGGCTCCTCCATGGTCAACCTTAGATCGTGTATCGTTCTTATTTCGACTGCAAGGTCTACCTTTGATACCTCATTTGGATTCAACGTTGAAAAGGCGGCGATCTGCATCAGGCCGTTGAGGCCGTTGGCAGACCCTTGAACTACTTCGAGCCGTACATCGACTTGGATTCTCTCGCCATCACCGACGGGAATCGGGGCAGTGATGGTATTTCCCTGGACTGAAATCGTCCTGATTACGAGCGCCTCGAGCCCGGAGATATCAATTTCAAGGTTATCTCCCGCAGGATAGTCGCCAGTGTTATCCACCAGGAAAGATACAACCATATCCCCTCCTGGTGGCAGAGTTAGATCGATTTGACCGGGAATAAGGCCAGGGTTCAACGGAGTGATCTCGAAAGAGTAATTGTAGTTGGAAACAGTCACGGTAATCACCTCCTCTGCATCTGCGTCTGCCCCAAATACTGCGACTCTGGCGAGGATCCTCGCAGAATCAGCATTTTCTTCCCCCTCCACATTTACATCAAGGTAGAGATTTCGAGACTGTCCGGGGTCCAACCGCACTTGGTTGACGCCGTTTCCTTCCGAATCTGAATACGAGGCAGACCACTCCGGGGAATTACAGCCTGTTTGATCTCCCGGGTCGCAGACCTGTAGTTTGATTGTGTCTTCCACATTTCCGTTATTTGTCACAACGAAGGGGAACCTCACTATCTGTTCAGTCCGACCGTTTTGAGAGTTGGATGTAAATTCTATATCCACCTCATGTCTTTGATTGACGTTGACCGAAAGTGAGACTGAATCTAAGGACTCGGGGCCCCCGCCGCCTGTAACTTTGAAGTTGATTTGGGTCGATCCCGCAAGAGCGTCGTCTGGTACTGAAATCACAGCGGTTGAAGAAGCATCGTTGTTGGATGTCTGGGCGGCATTGAGACTGTGGGAGGGCGGGGAGAACGAAACACTCCATCCGGGGGGAAGTGGATCAGT
>DAMH01000001.1 GCA_002499585.1 Euryarchaeota archaeon UBA552
GAGATATTTTCCGTGGTCGCGGTTGAATTCGATTCTAGGTGCCAGGAAGTCCCCGGGCCGAAATCAGAGGTGTACGAAGCTCCGGTCCATGTGCATGATGAGCAGTTGGTAGTGTCTACGTTCCCATCGAAGTCGTTTGAATAAACCAGGGTGTCTACCCCTCCGACGACTTCCCGTACTGACAAATCAAGATTTGCAGAGCCAGTCACCGAGTTGAGGCCAGTATTCATCAAGGTGACATTCACGAACCTAGTTCCTTCCCCTAGTTGTGCCGCCCCAGTGGCTGGATTAGTGGATGCTGGGGCGATTGTAAGTCCGTCGACAGCAACATCTTGGTTGTCAAGTGTCAAAACAGAAAGGAAATCTCCGGCCCCAGGCCAACCTAGACTGTCCATCCACATTGCGCCGCTACCAAATCGGTAGGAGTAATCTCTCTGTCCAATTATGATTTCCTGTGCTGTAGTGTCGTCTCCTTTCAATTGAGCAGGGACGGCAACTGTTGGTCTTCGACCGACGTCGAAGGATATGGGTGATAGGTATCCTGTGCCCTGATCGTTTGAAAGTATGATCTCGACGCTGTTTAGTTCGCGAAGATTCTCAACGGTTGTGTAGGTTTGGTTCCTCGAGGAAGAATCTTGAAGTCTGGTCAGTGTGAGTTCAGTAGGTATGAAGAAATCCATTTTACCATCCCCATTTACATCTGAGATGGTAATCGAAGCGCCCTTGTAGTTGCCCAAGTTGATGTAATTCCTCGTGTCCCAATTGGAACCTACTGATGACCTGGTTGCATAGCTTATCCTACCTTCGATACCATCGACCGCAGCGACCATGTCCACAATTCCATCATCATCTGTGTCCTCGACGTCGATCTGGAGTTCGTAACCGTGCTCGGCATCGAGTGTGAAATCGTGTACGGCTGCGGCGGCTGAACCCCCGACGTTAGGGTCCGCATAAAGTCCAGTTACGCAGTCGAACTCGAGGACCGTCATGTTGTCATAGTTGCCCACGGAGTATCCAGCACCGGGATTGAATCTCGGAGTTCTGAGGACCCATAGGTCGAGATCTTCGCATTCGCCTGGCAAGGTCTGACCGGTAAATGGATCCTCTGCAAGGTCCTCTCCCCATTGACCGAGTTCGATGTAGCTGTAGTGGCCGTACGTCGGCGCGGGTACGAGTATGGTCTGATCTGCCTGAGGCCCGGGATCTGGGCCTTTGAATATCTCAACGTAGGTCTGGCCACCGTCAGGCGTCATTGTTGCAAGGACGATGTCGTCATCACCATCATCATCGATATCCCCGATGTCCATTCCCTGGCTAAATGGGTGTGAAGGAATTTCAATGATGTCCCGACTCCATTGGTGGGTGTTCTTGTTACATTCGCCCCAGATGACCGTCAAGTTTGCTGGTCTAACGAACGTCTCTCCAACGAATCTCACGTTCTCTTGGAAATAGACGATGTCGGGCATCTGATCTCCGTCGATGTCGGCAATCTGGATTTGCTGGCTGTTGGCCGTTTGGAATATATTCTGCCGCTGGGAGTCCCCAACACCTCCGGCGATGAAGATATCCTGTCTGTCGGGGAACCCTCCTGTGCCGTCATTGAACATTGATGTTAGATAGAACCCCATGCTGCTAGAGGCCACGATATCGTTGTCCCCATCACAGTCGAGATCACCAGTATCCACGAAATGAGGGTCCCTCTGAACTGCGTATTGGGTAATCTGTGAGGCGCTAGCAGCGGGTATGAATGAAATCATGGTCATAGATACCATCATGGCCACAAGTGTGATCGCTCTGGCTCTCCTAATATCATGTCTTTTCGGCTTGGATACGCTGCGCATGACCTTGCGGAGTTGCAATGCTCTCTTATTATTTACCAAGAGATGCGCGGTTGTCGGCCCCGGTGTTATTCTCTGTATATCTGGATCCATGAAGGCGAAGGCGCATATTCGTACCCCGAATCTGTTAGGATTCTGTCCACTTTACCCGAGTTCCAAAGACGCTTTAGGGCTAGGCTTACTGAAATTTCATCCTGGTTCGTCCTATCTGAAATGAGTTTGTGGATAACATCGGGAGAGAGTGAAGAAAGCCCGTGCTCAGTAACTGCGATCGCCAAAACGAGTCTCAACCACTCTTCAGTTAGTGGGTCTGTTGAGATTGATTCAGGCGGGATTTCCGGCTCGGGCATCTCGTTGATGAACATCTTGAGTTCGTTCTCATCTAGCTTAGGAGGGTCGAACGATTCATCGTTGTCGTATGGATTGAACGACCCAATTTCCCTGATGACAGCAGGTATTTTTGTGGGGTCTGGTGGCGGCCCTGGAAGTTCCTTTTGGAAATTATCTGGATCTGCTCTAGGCCCCTCCGTTGGACCGGAAATTTTTGTCGTCCAACCACATTCACCTCCTAGTCCAAGTTGATCGGCGATGTAGTTTACCCAAGCTTCTGGCCCCTCAATGACCGCATTTACCTCGTGGACATCATTTTTGAACACAAACCTTGTTTTCATTTTTGAGCCACCTTATTTGTTCGTGAGTCCCCGGAGAACGGTTTGGAGAATTCCTCCGTTCTGGAAGTACTCTACCTCCACCGGGGTGTCGAGCCTGACATTAACCGGAAACGCAATCACATTGCCATTATCCTTCTCTGCAGTGATTGTTATTTTCTGGCCCGGGACAAGTGCCTGATGTGCAGGTATGTCGTAAGACTCCGTCCCGTCTAATCCCAGAGATTCAGGGCTATCACCCTGCTGAAAGGTCATTGGGAGAATGCCCATCCCTACGAGATTCGACCGATGGATTCTCTCGAATGATGTTGCTAGTACGGCCCTGACCCCCAACAAGAGTGGCCCTTTAGCAGCCCAGTCTCTGCTGCTACCTGTCCCATACTGGCTTCCAGCGATAACGATCAAAGGTGTGCCTTCTGATTGATATCTCATGCTTGCATCGAAAACCGTCAGGACCTCTCCCGTTGGGATGTGGGTCGTGAATCCGCCGGTAGTCTCCGGAGCGAGGGAGTTTCTTATTCGGATATTTGCAAATGTGCCCCTCATCATCACTTCATGGTTGCCGCGCCTGCTTCCGTATGAGTTGAAGTCGCGAATTCCAACACCGTTCGACTCTAGGTACTTACCTGCTGGTGATGACGGAGCAAATGCACCCGCTGGACTTATGTGGTCGGTTGTGACGCTGTCTCCCAGCTTTAGGAGCACCCTCGCTTTTTTTATTGGGTTTACCGGCTCGAGTTCTTTTGGGATATCAGTCAGGAATGAGGGCCTTCTAACATAGGTTGAATTTTCATCCCACTCGTATAGCTGGGACTCCGGAGCAGGGATGGATTCCCATCGAGGCTCAGACAAGACATCTGAGTAACGATCCCTGTACATCTGTGGTGTAATCGATTTGTTTATCACCTCGCCGATTTCAATATCCGAAGGCCATAAATCTCGCAGAAATATTGGTTTTCCTGACTTGTCATGACCTAATGGATCCTTGGAGAAATCCATATCCAAGTGTCCCGCGATCGCAAACGCAACCACCAGAGGTGGACTCGCGAGATAGTTTGCCTTGACCTTAGCATGAACCCTTCCTTCGAAATTCCTATTGCCCGATAACACGCTGCCAACGACCAGATCCCCCGCGTCAATTGCGTTCTCAATTTCCTCATCGAGTGGCCCGGAGTTGCCGATACACGTCGTACACCCGTAGCCTACGGTGTTGAAGCCCAACTCAGCCAGGTCATCATCGAGCCCGGCGGCCTCAAGATATTCAGTCACTACGCGAGATCCAGGGGCAAGACTGGGCTTTACCCAGGGTTTTATTGTCAATCCTGCCATGATCGCATTTCTGGCAAGTAGGCCTGCTCCCACCATCACCGAAGGGTTGCTTGTGTTGGTGCAACTGGTTATTGCGGCGATCACCACAGAACCATGATTCAGACTGGCATTTCGGCTGGGTAGGAATTCTTCGTTCGTTACGTCTTCTTTACTCACACCATGCCCAGAATGGCCCGGTGGTGCTGTCAAAGATTGCCTCCAGTGATCGCTCATCTTCGATAGTTCTACCCTATCTTGAGGCCTCTTGGGACCGGCCATTGAGGATTCCACAGTGGAAAGGTCAAGTTTCAGCGTGGATGTGAAGAGTGGTGGCCTGGACGAGTCGTCCCTGAACAAGAAGTTGGATGTCAGATATTCTCGGATGTCCTTTA
>DAMH01000007.1:0-898 GCA_002499585.1 Euryarchaeota archaeon UBA552
TCTTTGCTGTGGGGATTTTAATCCTGATTCTCGTCTTTGTTGCACGTGAAATTATATTTCGATGGAGGGTCAAACTCAGGGTCCTCTCGGGTGATGGAACGCTTCTGGAGGATAGTCGTGTTAAAGTAATCAACATAACACAGGGCCCGGAAGGAAGCCATGATGTCGATGCGGTCAGAATGGTCCCAGTGGATGAATCGTAACAAGGGTGGTTAGGTTAACAGGTAGTAAGTCAAGGAACTTGATATGGCTGCTAGTACGAGGAAGACTATAATCAGGGATTTCCTAAACTTTCTTTTCGTTTGGTGTTGTTGTTTTGAGTCAGCAGCCATTGAGGAGTCCTGGGGTCTTCCTTCAGCAGCTGGCAAGATTGGAGCTGGCGGAGGGGGCAAATGGCCTGGCGGATCATTCTGGCTGGTTAGTGAAATCGGTAGCGGCTCGAGCGTGGAGAGCCCGGGAGCAGGTGGGACCACTCCCATGATTCTTGGCCACATTTTCTCAATGTCAGATGATACGACTGGAGTGGTGAGGACAGCAACTGCCCCGACAGAGATGGATATCTCTTGCATCAATGGTGCTTTTGCCCTCGATCCGACCACTATAATTCGAGCCTGGTGATCTATTTCCTTGATTCTCAGTGCTGTCTCTTCTCCTGACATCTCTCCCGAATCATACCCAACAAACACAAGCCTCGGTCTGTTTTTTTCGTAAAATTGTATGCCTTCCATGCCGTTATTCAGGACTTTGCCTAACCAGTTCCGTTGTTTCATCACCATGCTTATTCTTCCAGAGGTAATAGGGTCCCTCATTACGATAAGAGAGGTCGGTTTCTCATCCACCCTAATCACCGTCCTCAGGCCTGAATCTGCTGAAGTCAATGTCATCCGAAAGCAAGTCT
>DAMH01000007.1:1281-9882 GCA_002499585.1 Euryarchaeota archaeon UBA552
ATTCCCGCTAGGACAATTGGCCTGTTGGTTGAGTGCGCTATTGAAAGGGCCGCCCCGCCTCTTGCATCGGTATCAAGCTTAGACAGCACTGCTCCGTCGAAGTTTAGGAATGACTGAAAGATACGTGCCTGTTCTACCGCATCATTGCCTGCTAGAGCATCTCCCACAAACAGCACTAGATGAGGGGATACGACCCTGTGGACCTTCTTCAGTTCCTGCATCAAATTCGTCTTGTTCTGCATTCTTCCGGCCGTATCAATGATGACTATTTCATCCCCCTTCGCCTTTGCGCTATCGACTGCATCCCTTGCGATGGCTGCAGAGTCTCCTCCGCGCTGGCTCTTCACGACCCTAGCTCCCACCTTTTGTGCATGGTCACTCAATTGGTCGATAGCGCCTGCTCTGAAAGTATCAGCGGCCCCGAGGACTACGCTGTAGCCCATTTTGATCATGCGATGCGCAATCTTCGCAGCAGTGGTGGTCTTACCTGTTCCATTGACGCCGACGAGCATAATTACGGCCAGGTCTTCTTTTTCGATTATCGACTCGACTGTCTGATTGAAGTCCCAATATGAAACCCTGAGGAGGGAGTCGAGAGCAGATATCAGTGCGGCATCGATAATCTTGTCTATTTCTCCCTTTCTGGGCAGTGGGGCTCCGATAAGTTTGGATCTCATTTCGGACAGAACCGCGTCAACGGCGGAATGCCCCATGTCAGATTCAAGCAATGTCGTTTCAAGTTCAGCCATCATGCGCTCAAAGACCGGTGTTGGAGATATTCTTCTTCGGGATTTCCTGTTCAACAGGTGTTCTATGTCAATGTTCAACCCGTTCGAGGGTCTTGGAATCAGTTTGCCTGTGGTAATTTTTGAGGATCTGCTGGCAACTTTGGAACTGGATATTATTCTTTGACTAAGCTTTCTTGACTTCTTGTCCTGTCCCTTATCGATCATGTCCAGGGTGTCAGGGGATTCCCATTCACTGATCTTTACTTCCTCCTTTTTTTCATCCCATTCTTGACCCTTGGATTCGACAGCGGGGGGAGTGGTGTTTTCATTGGACTCGCCCGCAATTTGCTCGGGATCGGAGATTTGTCTGCTTGTTCGTCTGAAGCGACTGAGAAAACCCATTTTGATACCTCAGTCGTCTAATGTCAGTTCAGTCCCACGCTTCCTTCTTCTAGATTTGGGGCTTGTCTGCGATTTGACAGGGTTCTTGCTTCTTGCGTCCGAACTGCTGGCTGATTCCTTCTTGACGATTGGTTCTTTGTCAATATCTTTTAGGAGTTGCGCCGTTTCATGTTCAGCTTTTTCGATCTCACTGACTATGCCTTGGATAAGCCCAGCAAGTTCAGAGTTACGCTTCTTCAACATCTCCACGGCATTATCGCTGGTTGTCTCGATCTGAACTCCTGAGCCTATGTCTATGATAGGCAAGAAGTTAGATTCGATGTTCACAGGTATCTGTAGACCGCTGCCCAGTGGGACCATTGTAGTGCCTCCCGAAGATTTGATAGTGGCTTCCAATGTTATCTGGGCTCTAGTTTGCTCTTCATACAACGTCGTCAGTCTTTCTACCTGATTTCTCAAGCTCTGGATTTTCGAGTTATTGGCCTCGATGAGCCGAGTCTTCCGCCGTGTCTCGTCGACTGCCATGTGCACGTATTGCAGAGGCCTCAGTTCTAAACGATGGGGGTACAATCATCACGATCTTATCATGTGGATGTGATATTTCTATCCGTTCGGATTAAATCAATCATACTCTACGGTGGTACATGGTCAAAGCTTACAGGGCAACAGGTACGTTCAGAAGTGGATCGAATGATCAGCCTTTCACAATAGACGTCGTCGCAGACGATGAAGATGGCGCGATGGAGTACATATACTCAAATTTCGGTAGTCGACACAGAGTGGCTAGAAGATTTGTGAAAGTCTCTTCTATATCTGAAATCGACCCCGCGGATTCAACTGAACCTCGTGTTATCTCAGCATTCAGGAAATAAGGGGTAGGCAATGTTCTCTTCGTTTGGAATCATAGGTGGGGTCTAATTATGCTGAAGAAGACGGCTATGAGGCAATATTGGAGGGTGCAACAAAGCCAGACTCTCATCTCAATGGCGTTCTGGGTGACTACGCTGACGTTACTAACTTGGCCATATGTCAGTTGGAGGTTCGATGCAACTGAGGATATGTTCGGCATATCAATGACATACTGGGGGCTGATGTCAATCGGAGTATTTGTGATTCTCTGCGTACTCTTGATTGGTTGGATGTATGACGTGATTTTCTCCCTGTGGAGAGCTCATCAATCTGTTATTCAAGAAAGGAACCCCTACACAACATACATGCTAAACGGACCGGTGGGCGCGGTTCTAGCACAGACAAATGAGATACTCAAGAGGCTTTCGAATGAAGACGAGGAGATCCTAAAACACACTGAGTTTGTGGATAGGTGGCTGGAATGGAACGGCCAACAAGAGCTGTGGAAGAGGACGATTGACGGCCTGACAGAAGTTATGGGGGAGAATGACCCGGTCATGCTTCATATCGACAACAAGGGTGAGTCATGAGCGGCGTCTATGCAAACGGGAAGGCGTATACGGTCGACGTGGTTATACCCACATTCAACAGGCCAAAAGAGCTCAGAAGATGCTTGGCGTCACTGGATGATCAGACAATTATGCCAACCTCAGTTATTGTGGTCGATGATTCGGAGGATGACAACGGCCCTGCTATCTCAAGGAATATTGGTTGGAGGAAGGGGACGTCGGAAATTATCGCCTTTACAGATGACGATTGTGTCCCCAGCAAAGAATGGATACAGAATATCATTCTGAGATATGAGCGAGATGATGCGCAAATTTTGGAGGGGAGCATCACAACTGGACAGGTGGGCGCTGGTGGGACAATGGATCCGCATCCAAAGGACCGTTGGAACCGGTTCAAAACTGCCAACATGGCCTACAGGCGAGATATACTGGAGAGCCTGGGTGGCTTCGACGAAAGATACTACATCCACAGAGAAGACACTGATTTGGCGTGGAGAGCCATAAATGCCGGTTACAAAATCACATGGGCGCCTGACTGTGTCGTACATCACCCTGATAGAAGTGGAGTTCAAAGAATAAGACCAAGAAGCGAGTTGCTGCTTTATTACTGCGATGAAAAAAAGTACTTGGAGGTAGCAGCTGCGATGATTTCTGTAAAAACTATCTTTAATGGCAAACTCAAGACCAGAAGGCTCGCCCTCAGGGACTATCAAGACGAACATGTGAGGCCCATCTCGAGGCTTGCCTCGATCAAACTCTGGACCAGTGCGCTCACAAAGGCGATTCTGAGGCGTTTTGGAATATAGTGGTGTTGTACTTTGCCCGGGGTTCATATTCCTGAAATTGGTGCATTTCTCCTGGGGGCTCCCAAGTGTGGTACAAATTGGTTGTCCGACGTACTATCTCAACATCCAAACATATGCATATCAAATCCGAAAGAGCCGGATGTTGTTGCTACACACAAGGGTACTTTCAACAGGGACTTCTCAGATCCTGATTATTCGAAATATCACCAGTATTTTCATGGTCCGGGTGTGAAGATTGACTGTTCCGTACATGCTTTTTCTTGTCCAGAGGCTCCGAAGAGGATACAAAAAATCTGGCCAAAATCCAGATTGATTGTCTCTTTGAGGGATCCATATGAAAGAACAGAGTCTCACTGGAACCATGCATTGGACTTTGCTGATGACAAGCGGGCAGGGGTTAGCTGGGATGATTTTTTGACTGCATGGGAAGATGGCCGACTGAGTTGTGATACTCTGTATGGGAGATCGCTTCAGAGGTGGCTCAGACACTTTTCACTGGATTCCTTCCTAATAGTCGATTCACACAGAATGAGAAGTGAGCCTCACACGGTCTTAGAAGAGATTTGCAAGCACGTGGATGCTGGGGCGTTTGATTTCGATTTACGAAGCATAAGAAACGCGAATCTCGGTTCACAACGAAGGCCAATAAACATCCTTGGGAAGTCTGTGAGGTCCATCGCGAGTCTTGTGCCTGGTAAGCTGAAGAATAGGGTAGTAACAGGGCTTGAGCGCAGAGGTGTAAATATATACAAAACAAGACTTCTATCAAAGAAAATCCAGAGAAGGAGGATGCTCTCAGAATATGAAAAAGATATGATCAGAGATGTCTTGGAAGATGATCAATCCCTTCTGGAATCATTGACAGGATTTCGTTATCTTGTCTGAGTTTGTACTTTCGAGTCTCCCAGACAGGTTTAGAGTCAATTTGCAGATTAGGCGTAACTGAGTCAGGCGCCCATTATTTTGGAGATTCGTTCAGAGGCGCCAGGGCCGAGGTTGCCTAGGTACTTTTCCATCAATTCCATTCTCTTCAATCTGTGAAGGGCCGGACTGCGTACGGCTTCTTGAAGTGCTTGAAATATATCTTCTGGACTCTGACAGACAGGGGGAGGCACCAACCCATGGTAGTCGTCTAGTAAGCCGCTACTTTCACTGTACTCATCTAGATCATAGGGGGCAAACACAACCGGCCTATCTAGGATGAGCCAGTCGATGAAGGCGCTGGAGTAGTCGGTCACCAGTATGTCGGCAGTCTCGAAGATGTTGAACAAATCAGGCTCGTCAGAATGGGTAATGGTCTCGATTCTTGGTGATTCGAATTCGTGTCCATGTGTAATCCAATGGGGCCTCAAAATCAACTTTGCATTGATCTTCCTCAGAAAAGCATCCATCATTTGTTCATCGATTTTAGGATGCATAAGTGTCCTGGAGTGTTTTCCGGGGCCGTCGCCCCTCTCTCTGAAGGTAGGAGCATACAAAATGGTCTTCATATCATGATTTTCTCTCTGTTTAAACCCATATAACCTATCATTTCTGGGATTTCCTGTGATCTTGAATTGGTCTTCTGGGATGTTGAATGCCAGACTGTGCATTTCCCTTTCATACTTCGATGCAACGAAGAATCTGTCTACTTTTCCGCACCATCTGAGGAAGAGGCGGGCAGTTTGCCCATAGTCATCCTCCGTCTTGTTCTGATTTCTGAGTAATCCAATTCTTTTCAACGGTACCCCGTGCCAGAGTTGATTGACCTTTATGGAGGGAATCCAGGGCATTTTACATAGATCCTGATATCCGAAAGAGATTACGGCCTCTTCTGCCCTCAAGTAGAGATACGATGCTTTCAGGCTTGGGCAAACAACCGCAGTGCCCGGATACTTCGAATTGATGTCGTCGCGTATTGTTCTGTTCCTGGTAAACCACACTGTCTTCTTTCCGAGAGCGTTGTTCTGCATGTATTCAAACAATGCTCTTGAGTTATCTGAAAAATGCTTACCCTCGTTCGAGCCAAATACGATGAGTCCCTTTTTCTTGGGGATTACCCAGCTCAGCGCTCTGAATAGCCACGTCCAAGGGCCGAAATAAAGCATCCAGTATATGGTCCAGGGCCTGTAAAAGAATAGGTTCCGTCTCAAGAAGGTATGAATTCTAATTGGTAGACGGTCTTTTTTCGGGTCTACAGTCTCCAAAAACAACACCCTCCCTTGAATTCCTCGTACAGGCCCGTCTTATAGGCTATCCATACAGAATGTTGACAAGTGGGTTTGTTTTGGAGGGAGATGGGGCTGTGCGCAGATTCCTAGGGGCTTCCTAATATGGCTGCAGGATTGTTAAAATGCGCAATTCTCGCAGCCGGGATGTCCTCTAGGCTAGGACCTCTCACGGAACATCTTCCGAAGTCCTGCCTAGCCATCGATGAGGGCGTCACTATGCTAGAGAGGAATTTACGGATTCTGGAGCTATGCGGATTTGAAGAGGTTTTGATAGTGACGGGGCATGCAGGGCACGCCATAGAAGACTTTGTCGAGCAAAGAGCCTCACAAACGCGATTAACCACCTTGCATAACTCCGATTACAGCGTAATGAACAACATATACACCTGCTATCTGCTGCGGGATTTTCTGGATGAGGATACCCTCATAATGAACTCTGATCTGGTAATAGGAAAGGGGATCGTCGAACTCGCAGCCGAGATGGTGAGGACCAGCGATGAGAGTTTCATGATGGTTGATGATCGAAACCCACTGGATGAGGAGTCCATGAAGGTGCATGTCGATATGGACATGCTAATAACTCGAGTTAACAAGTCCCTCGAAATAGAAAAGAGCCATGGGGAATACATTGGAATACTACGCTTGTCGAAATCAGATATACCGATATTCCTGGAGAGCACTGAAG
Source organism: Euryarchaeota archaeon UBA552 (assembly GCA_002499585.1). GTDB lineage: Archaea > Thermoplasmatota > Poseidoniia > Poseidoniales > Thalassarchaeaceae > MGIIb-N1. The sequence goes on from DAMH01000007.1 coordinate 7,531, forward strand.
GCCTCCTTGAGGCAGGCGAGACTGGGTTATATTACGAAGACGCGATAGACAGGTCATCTGACAAGTTAACTGTGCGCAGCGTTAGCACCGAGGGAGTCCCTTGGACGGAGGTGGATACCTTGGCTGACCTTAACACAGCAAGAGGTATTGCGAAGAGTTTGAAATCAGAAATAATTACATGATTATCCATCGTGAGGCCAAGAAAGGCGCGCTTGTTTTTGGAGCGGGGTGGAAGATTGGAAAATACAAAGGGTTTGTCCGACAGTCGTGAGCGTCTATCGGGCTTTTCAAAAAGCGCCCTGATAGAGGAGGTCCTTGATGCCTGGAACGCTCTTGCAGAATCTGAAAACTCCCTTGAGCTCGCATCGATAAAGAATAGTGAATTAGAGGCAGAGATCGCTCGTCTAAAGGGCCTTGGGGGAATATCAGACACCAAGGTCGAGATGGCCAAAAGGATTCAGGACCTCGAAGAAAAAATCAGAGATCTCAGGGCTGCGCCGGGGTTAAACAAAAAGGGGGGTTCATCCGAGAGGGAGGAGTTGTTGCTAGCTGCGTTGTTGGATCTAGAGAGGGAGCTTCTCTCGATTGACGTCATCTAGCGAGATGGGGTTAGGAGGGGCCTTCAGGCTGGTCCATTCGCACCAGACTTCATTTCCGATATCAGGCCGCTGAGTACTGTCCTGAGTTGATCCGCGTCGGAGAACTTCTCACCTAATGTGCCGGTTACTATCCAATCTGCTCCTGATTCAACGGCCCTTCTGGCAGATTCTCCGTTCCTTATGCCTCCACCTACAATGATTGGGAGGCTTGTGTTTTTTCGTGCAGCCTGTATTAGGCTCTCGGAAACTGGGACGTCGGCCCCGCTTCCCGCCTCCAGATACAGTAGGCGGAAGCCAAACATCTCTGCGGCTGTTGCGTAAGAGGCCATCCGATCTGTCTCCTCGGGACCAATGAGGTGAGCTTCACCGACTTTTCCTGCCTTACCGCCGGGAGCGCATATCAAATACCCCATTGAGATTGGCGAAAGGCCGGATTTTTTGATGAATGTTGCGCCAGCGACCTGTTCACCAATGAGATATCGTGGGTTAGTGCTATTCATCAGCATCATGTAGGTAATTGCGTCCGCGTTTGGTGACAGGGCGTTTGCACCTTGAGGGAAGAGGACTATTGGTATTCTTTCATTGGTATCTGCGTCTGAGTCCTGTGTTGTTGCCCACTCAACCAGTTCCAAGGCCTCTCTGATTGCAACTACTGTGCTGTCTACATTCTTATTATCAGTGCCAGATGATCCTCCTATCAGAATCATGGAGGACCCGGCCATTCCTGCTGCTATCGCTCGCTTAGCGGCTACGTCCGGAGGTTGGTCTGCAGGGTCTATCAGCAAGGCGTGCCTAGGTCCGAGCCGCTTCGTGATGTGTGTGAGGTCCACCGTAGCCTCTGTGCACGACTAGGTATTAGGACTATTTCAGTGATTTGAGCAAAACATGCGCATCGTGAATTCCACTTTCGATGGCCGACTTTAGACCGAAGCGAGGATCTACTCCAATCCATCGCCCTGTCTGTAAGTTACCATCTCCCTCGTCTTTCTTAGGTGTCCAGTGCTCAAAGGTGCCGTCGCCTCTGTCGAAGCAGAAGCTGTCGCCATTCCTGATCAGGTTAACAGATCCGTGCCAAACTGTACCAATTTCAGTACCATCTGATTTGTATTTCAGATCAAATTGAATTGGGCCCCGTAAGGATTCGGATGCCTTTCCCTCAAATATGGATGCTCCGTTTTCTATTGTTTTCTCAATTGAACGGAGGTGCAGGTTCAATCCTTGATTAATTGCCTGGATCGCCATGCCCCTCAGAACCCAACTATGTCTGAGAAAGGTACTACTTTTTGCATTCTCAGGGATGTGAAGGCGTACAGCAGGGAGGATGGGGTGATCTGATTCAAGGCAGCCGGGCTGCAACTTGTCTGACAGTCCCACCTCGGTTTTGTCAGATATCATATCCAAGGTAAAAAGGTGCTGTGAATTCTGCAGTGTCAAAGTGTAGGCCAATGTTCGAATCGACTCGCCAACTATGAGTATTTTCATACGGTGACTTCCTCTAACGAGAGGGCATGTACTGGGCAGCTAGGTAAGCACAGTTCGCAATGTATGCAGGATTCTTCATTGATCATAACGATAGGCGGTGCAAGGTGGATAACGTCAATTGGGCACACCGCAATACATGCTGCACAGCCGAAGCATCGAATTTTATTGAGCGTGAGGGCGTGGTCCTCTAGTCTCGGCACAACCATTCCTCAGAGACTATCCTTTTTGATTTCGACCCACCCCTCAATTTCCACTGGAAGTTCTTTGATTG
>DAMH01000018.1 GCA_002499585.1 Euryarchaeota archaeon UBA552
GCAAATGCACCAAATAATGGCGCCCCCAAACCCCATGCGAGGTTTTGAATCGCAATCGCCAGACTGAACTCAGATCTGGGCCAACCGTACTCCTCCTGAATCGGTATTTGAAAAACGCCAAATGATGCCCTGATGGCAAATCCTACCAGGACAATGATACAGCCTGCTATGAGGACGGGTGTGAAAAGGGAGCCTTTGGCCGAACTCGCCCTTTCAGTCACTGGCCGCCACACCCGAGAATTGCTTCAGCAACCACTTCGACTTTGGCCCCTCCTGGCAATTCTTTGACTGCAAAGGCTGCTCTCGCAGGGAGAACGGTTCCATCGAGCCAAGCTCCGTAGATTTCATTGAAATCACTAAAATCACCCATATCGAGGAGAAGAACGGTAACTCTTACTAGGTCTTTTTTTGAGGACCCAGCCTCGACAAGCAGGTCGTCGATCTTCTCAAGGCACCTCGTTGTCTGTTCACCAAGGCTTTCACCGCCGTCAGTGCCTATCTGACCTGCCACCCAGATGTGATTTCCGACCGAGATACACGGGCTGTAGGGCGCAAGACGCACACCTCCAAGGTCAATCGCCCGCTTGGTCTCCATGTGCTCACCAACCCTGTCAAATCACGACGTCTTCCTAATCATTTCTATGATGTCTATGTGGTCACCAGCCACATTACCGCTGTTCAAAACAGACAATCTAACCCAACTCGAATCGACAGCGTCGTCCCCTGCCACTGGAATTGTGCCGGTATCCACATCAACTCTGTAGAACAGGCCTACACAGTGCTTTCTAGGGTCCCTCCCGGGCGATCCGAGAACTCCCAGCAACTCAGGATTTGAGCCACTTATGCCTGTCTCTTCCAGTAGCTCCCTCAACACAGCGTTCTGTGGATCTTCTCCGTAATCGACGAAGCCTCCTGGGAAGGCCCATTTACCATCCCAATCCGGTGGATTTGGACCCCGGCGAATCATGAGAACCTCGATCTCATCGACGATCTTCCTTGTGGCAACTGCGTCAACAGTCACAGATGGACTCCTATATCCGTCATGTCCACATTCACTGCATGTCTCAGGAACCAAACCTACGCCCCCTCGATACGTAATCCTCGATGGCCCAATAGAGATCCTGCCTGGAGAATGATGGCCAGTGGACATCTGTGAAGTAGAATTCAGAATACGCTATTTGCCATAACAGGAAATTTGAAACTCGTTCTTCTCCGCTGGTCCTAATTACCAGGTCGGGATCGGGGAGTTCAGAGGTGTAGAGTCTGGAAGATATCATATCTGTGTTGATCGATGATGCCTCTATTGAGCCCTCTGCATAATCCTCGGCCAAAGATTTGACCGCATCGACTATCTCCTCCCTTCCGCCATACGCTAGGCATATCGTGAATATGAAATCTGAGTAATCCTTGGTCGAGTCTTCAGCCTTTAGAATGGCCTTTTTGACTTTTTCAGGCAAGAACTCCCTCCTTCCGACGACATTGACCCTCACCCTGTTCTCGTGGATCAGGGGATCGATTGAAATCTCTTTCAGGCCCTGTACATAAAGTTCGTAAAGTGCACTCATCTCTTCTTCAGACCTTTTCTTCATATTCTCATTTGACAAAGCATAGACCGTCAAATAAGGTATTTTTAAGTCTAAAACCCATCTCATGACCCGTTTCAGCTTCTCCTTCCCCGCCGAATGTCCCTGATTCAAGTCCATTGAATTCGCCCACGCAAATCTTCTGTTCCCGTCCATGATGATGGATATGTGCCTGGGAAGGGAAGAAGGATCACAGGATTGCAACCTTGATCTCGCCCTCAACCCTCGAACTCTATCGATCCTGCTTACGACACTCCATGCGATTCGGGAATTGGCCAACCATCTTGCGGGAGCCCTGACCAACCTGAACTTCAAGAGAGTTTTCGCAGTAACGTCCAGGGTTCTACCAAACCACCCCTTCTTGTACCTCACCATCCCACCTCAAATGAAAATGATATCAGCAGTTTCTCCGACTCTGTCCTGAAGTCCCCTTTCAGGGTTCACAACTATTACCTGGCCCGCAGCGTCCCACACAGGTATGTCGATGTGACTGTTGCCCGCATAGCCGAATTTTCCCTTTCCAAATCTGGCGATTAGCGCCTCTGCTTTGTTCTTCCCCCTGAGGTTAATTTTTCCATCAGAGGCCATGACATCGTCAAAAATTCCTATGTGAGCGGCTATCGACTCGGCGATCAGGCGATCAGATGCAGTGACAAGGTACAGTTTCCTTCCCCTGGCATACTCGCCTGTGAGCCATTCCATGAATGTAGGATGGTAATCTAAATTCTCCGGATCGAACTCCAGCAGTCTCCCCAGGTCTTGTTTCCACGTCGCTCGCCTCCCAGACAGCTCAAGCCAAAGGAACCTGAAGATCCTCCAAGGTCGAGGCAGGATCACCTTTCTGATCGAAATCCAACTCATGTCCGTGAGTATCAGGGTTCCATCCAGATCGACGGCCAATGGAATCGGCGCTTCTGAATCAGCCACGCCTTCTCCAGTGGTTGGGTATGATTGAATGTTCTGACCGTTCGTATGATACGAGTGGACCCTATCCACGGACCATGGTGGATGGTAGGTCTGATGGTTTTAGCACCTCTTCCATCATTTTTGAAAAAA
>DAMH01000014.1:0-4032 GCA_002499585.1 Euryarchaeota archaeon UBA552
AATGCTCGGTTCGAGGACAAGCCCAGAGCTTCCCGGTTCTCAGCCCGAAAGATTGGGTCTCATCATCGCCGTCAAGAACTTCTCAAGAGATTCCAGCCCGAATGAGGACAATGACCAGCTCCCGATAAATCCCGCCTTCCCACCGAAATCAATGATCCTCCTGAGGTCAGTCGAAGAAATAGACTCTCTGGAATACGACTCCTGGTTCACGAGAGGAGGAGTCGTAACTGACCATCAAAGGATATCGATCGAAACGGAATCCATTCCGACTGCTTTGATTGTCTACGGAGATTTCAATATCGGAGGAGGAAATGACGGCAACGACCCGTCTTTCGGGAATAATGAAAATCTTGATTTCCTATCCAGGATACTCGACACTGCGTTGGTCAATCTCGTCGACCTCTTCCTGGAAACCGCCCTGATCATCAATTCCGTCCCGACGATCGTCGTGGACGTCCTAAGCGGCGGAGTAGAATTCTCCCCTGATGGAGGCGGACAAAACCTCCACCTCGAGATGACAGACGACTTCAGGCCAACTAGAACCACTTCCACCCTGCCATTGGCCCATTTAACGATAGGTTCCCATGATCACTACAGGATCGAGGACACCGATCACCTTGTCCTGTCCAAGGACAGACTATCCGGTCTCGTTCAAGGCTCAGATGGGTTAGTCGAACCCTTAGTCCCCGTTGGCGCTTCAATACGCTTCAGTCATCTGGAGGCAATTCACGCAACATATGACGGAGCATCAGAAGAGAGGACCTTCCAGCTCGTCTCCAAATCTTCTGGGAAGCTAAGATTCCTGTTCTTGGACTACCATGGTGGTAACCTATCGGATGCGTCCACGCAGAGCCTTACAATCTCAAATTTACCAGATCAGATCGACCTAACAATAGGCGGGGAGTCGGCATCCTACACGGCAAGCGACGACATCGACTCTTTCCAGTACCATGCATCCAATGGAAGTCAAAGACAAGCTGTTCGAATACTGGGGATTCCAGATTCATTCGAAGCAGGATTCGGAAATGAGATTTATTGGCAGACTGAGGGTTCCATATCATCTGTTGAGGCCCAAATCACAAACTCCGAAAATCCCGCCGTGATGAACGGGGATCATTTCTACTACAAGCACGAAGCTGAGAGCGATACATCATCCCTCTCAACCAGAATCTCAGGCCTCAGCGCGATTTCTTGGGAGCCGTCTGAGAATGCATCTGCCCTGGGGGGCGCCGGAAGAAGCACTGCGAGCCTAAAAACCTCTGAAGCCACACCCTTCGGCATAGTAATCGACCACGTTCCGATGATAGATCAGAACAATGCCCTGACAGCGACGGTGCTTCTGGATCCATTACCCTCTGACATCTCCCTCCAGATACCCGCAGACGGCAATTCCCAAGGGTCCCTCGACGTCCCAGTATTGGATAGGACTCAGGGTGTCTCGGGCCTGGCGTTCTTCCTCGGTGGTTTCACAGACCTGGGTCAATCTGTGAATCGGTTACTGGCCACAGCTACATCTGAATTCACTAGCGGGACCGAAAATGTGGATTCCGCCTTCAACTACGGTATTCAACTGGACTCAGACACGAATTTTGACCTGATAGTTGAGGCGGTCCAGGGCATTCCGCCAGAAACCGAACCGCCTTGGGTCCACGGCATAGCGATACATGCACCCTCTGAGGGCCTCTCATTGGGCTTCTCAACCCGCGTCTGGATCCCAAACCTTCCTCCTATGATTGACCTTGAGCTGGAAAGGAGATTGATCGATGAAGGTTCACAGTGGACTGTCAATTTGGATGCAAGAGGCTGGCTTCCGGGAGCAGAGTCGCTGATCATCGCCACGGACTCAATTCAAGGAATGGATGCTTACGTGACCCTTCACGGACTGCCAGTCGGAATGATATCTGACATTGACCTGGAGATGGTTTTCGACGTCACAGAAACTACTGGAAGCATCTCAGAGATAGACGCCGTCGCACGATATTCTGCGTCATTCCCACTGTCGAGTATTCATGCGGAGTTATTGGACAGGAATGTAGGAGCCAGATCTGAGTTACTGATCAACGGCGTTCCCACGAGGGTTAACCTAGACGCGAGTCTTGGAACAGCCATAAAAATCAACATGGACGTTCCAGAGGAATACAGAGACACCCAAGGAAGGTCTGTAAAGTCGATGATGGTTCAGCAAATGCAATGGTTTGATGGAGCCTGGCGGCCAGCGACCGTGTTCCTCAGTGATGTCCCTGGTACAATAGCCCTGACCACTGAACCCGGACGCACCTTCGACATCACAAAGAGCCTGGTCTTCCAAGGCATTCCCCAGCTTGACTATGCCTCAAGCTCTTCCGGCATGTCCTTGTTCATCGAAGCCGAGGGCGAGGCGATTAATCAGAAAGGCGACGTCCTGATGCTGGCGCAGGGGATGGCTGACAGGCTCTCGATAAAGCCGACTCAGGATTTCGGCCTCGCAGTGAAGTCATCTGGTGACGGTGTGGAGGTTCTCTACATCAGGATAACCGATGTTCCCGCCGCCCCTCCCGTTATTTTGGAAAACATGGAGATCCTAAGTGAGGATATCAAAAGCGCCACTATCGAAGTTCACACGCTGATCTCACAATTTGGGTTCTTTGAGATATCAGAAGTTCAGGGTGGCCGGATCGTGGCATCAGCCCGGGCCTATGCAGAGGTCAATGATGACACTAAGATCGACTTGCGAGGGGTACTTTTGGACGCCCAGTTTACCAACGGCATTCCAACTGGGACGACATTTGGAGTCAACGGCATGGCGTCGGATCTGTCAATCATCAACAGTATCCCGGGCGTGGAGGGATCCACAACCCACATCGTGATTCCCGAACCGTTGACCTCGGCATTCACAACTGTTGGCATGACCGTCTTGGGGGGTTTTCTGAAATGACTGGCTCAGGCACCCAGGATCTGGACTACACAGAGGCCGATGAAGAGGCCGCAGATGAGCTCCTTGAGGCCATAGAGGAGGCCCTTGAAAGAGTTCATCCACTTCGCGTGATGTTCTCAACAGTCGTCGTCCTGATAGCCACCCTTTTGCTGGTAGGCAGCTCATTGTGGATCATTCCGTACGATGGGGTCACAGTGGATGTCGTTTATCGCCAGTCTGGGGGTGGCCACATCGTTCTCGCCGAGCTGGATAATCGTGGCTCTAGAACCATGGAGGATATCGAGATGTCAATCAGAATGGTCGATGACACCGGGATAGAGATAGGGAGGACTGACTTCGCCTGGGATCAATTGGGCCCCCACACTTCAGTTGCCCATGACGACCTGGAATTGGTCATTGACGGAGCATCAGTGTGGCAGAATTACACCATCGAGATAGACCTGAATTATCGAGCATATGACGGTGACAAGAAAAACGAACGCTGGACGCATGACGTTGGACAGTGGACGTCAGAATATCACATAGACGTGGGAGACTTCACAATCTTCTAAATCCCAAACCGGTTACCCATACTCTCATAGAGATCCAGAAACCCGTTAATCAACATGAACCGAAGGGGGGCCCTGCTGATTACCCTCCTACTGTCACTTTCAGTTGTCGGCGTATCTATCACAAAAGACAACAGTGAACTGACAGGGCTCGACGATCGAACCACTTTGGACTTATCTGGGCCATCGAAAGTTCACAGCCTTGAAGAACCGGTCAGATCAACTGGTACCGAAAAAAGCCGTGATTTGACCGCAAGGACGCCAATAGGAACTTACACGTTAGCCGGTTTAATCCCATCAGTTAACATCCCTGTCGAGCTCACTCAATCACGGGATGACCTGTCGATGTTCATTGTCAATGACCTCTATGGAATGTGGGACGCTCGCACGGCCATAGAGGAACTACCAGGAGTAAAGATCAGAACTGCTGTGCCGCCCTCTGGTTTCCTCGTCCAAGGTCACCCCTCTGACTTGACTGCCGCTTCGTCTTTGGCAGAAGTTTCGGCTGCTTATCCTGTTCCCATTGCCCTGGTTGTAGACCCGATGATGGCGAACATAGGGGACTTGACG
>DAMH01000014.1:4412-9489 GCA_002499585.1 Euryarchaeota archaeon UBA552
GGAATCGGTGACTTGGAATCCCTGTCGATGGCAGGTTTTGACGACGCGGGAGTTGTCGATGACGGTCGTCGATGGGGCTTCATGAAATCTGCCGATGTGGCTTCGATCGCCATGAACCCGGCCGTGTCTTGGATAAGTCCGTTGGCAACAATCCTACCGTCCAACGACGAAGTTAGGGATCACACAGAGTCGGAAGATGTGGCAGCTTGGTTCTCCTCAACCTTGGATGGCTCTGGACAGATACTTGCCGTGGGGGACTCAGGAATTGATCACGATCATGGCGATTTCGGTTCAAGGATTATCTCAAGGACATCAGTCACACCCGGTGACAGCTCGACCGCAGACGGATCGGGCCACGGAACACACGTGGCCTGTACAGCCGCTGGATCCGGCTTCAGAAGCAATGGACAGTATGCCGGGGTGGCGCCAGAAGTGGAGATAGTTTTCCAAGCCATGGAGGATGACGATTCAGGCGGCCTCTACAGCTACGGTATAGACACCATGCTCACGCAGGCCTACAACAACGCAGCACGGTTCCACACCAACAGCTGGGGGTCAGGTTCTGGTTTCGGAAGTTACACCACATCTGCGGAAGACGCTGACGACAGAATCAGCACATGGGATCAATACTGGCAGTACGACGGCATGACGGTCTTGTTTTCAGCAGGAAACGAGGGAAGCAATGGAATCTCACCGCCTGCCACGGCAAAAAATGTGATCGCGGTGGGTGCGCACCAAAACAGATACGGTGGTGCACCAGACGCAATGTATCCGTACAGCAGCGAGGGACCAACCGATGATGGGAGGATAAAACCCGATGTCATTGCACCGGGAATGTATGTTCGATCCTGTCTTGCTCAAGAGTCAGGAGGCTCGGGTCAACTTGGACAGTGGTATGAAGAGTCCAGTGGAACATCCATGGCGACGCCCGCTGCTGCCGGCGCCTCAATACTAATACGAGAGTACCTGATGGAAATTGCAGATCGACCAGCGCCCCAGGCCTCACTCATCAAGGCGATGTTAATACTCGGCGCAGAGGATGTCGGAGCGCAGAACATACCAAACAACGTCGAGGGTTGGGGACGGATCGATCTCGTGAACAGCTTGGTCCCTGACTCGGACGTAGGTATCTTTGTTGATGATCGACACAGGTTAAGAAGCGGTGAAAGTGATGAATACACATTTGACATCACACGTTCAGGAGAGCCCTTGAAGATCGTTTTAGCTTGGTCTGATTACCCTGGTTCCTCCGCTTCGACAGATCAACTGAGGAACGATTTAGACCTGGAAGTCACAGCACCGGATGGCGTTACTACTTACTTGGGCAATGTATTCTCACAAGGCCGATCAACGACCGGTGGACAGGCGGATTCGACCAACAATGTGGAAGTTGTTTTGATTCCGTCTGCCTCAGTTGGCACTTGGACTGTACGGGTTAGTGATGTCTATCATTCCGGTGCCAGGCAATATCAGCCTTATTCGATTGCTTTGAGGGGTGTCAACGTAAATGACCTATCTCCGGATGCCACAATAGACCCCGAGAGTTTCTTCCTGTCTACTCCGATTCCACAAGTCGGGGAGACTGTCACACTGGGTGCTACGGTTGTCAATGCCGGTGCCGGCTCAGTGCCATCTCTGTCGGTCACTGCGTCTGCAGCAGGCCAACCCCTCGGAGTACAGACCATATCTCTGGCACCTGGAGAAACAGAAGACCTCGAATGGGATTGGAACCCGCCCTCGTCGGGGAACATCCAAATTAGCATAGAGGTGGACCCCACGGATCAGGTAGAGGAATCGTCCGAAGATAACAATCTATTCTCAACAGTTGTAGTTGTCAGCGAGCCGGGTGTAAGAGTCGACACCGAAACCCCAAATCCGATAATGACCGCACCCAGGGGCACATCAACCTTCGAGATCCTGCTGACCAACACTGCGCTGTTCCCGACGAACGCCTCAATTTCAGCCTCCAATGCCGTCAGACTTTCGGATGGGTCAGTCATGCCTTGGTACAGCTCTTTCTCTCAGACACAGGTTCAACTAAATGCCTCAGAGACCGAGACACTTTCCTTTGCTTTGACACACCCAAACCCTCCAGAACCTGGAATTTACAGGATTATACTGACAGGGACCGACATCGAAAACGATGTTACGAGCGAATTAATCATGAAGATGACGGTCAGGTCGTTTCCAGATGTAGAAATGAGGGTGCCAGGGGGAATATTGGCGATCGATGCCTTCGAACCCACAAGAGCATCCCTGCAACTTACGAATGAGGGGAATGGACCTCAAACATTCGACCTGGCACTGCAAGCACCAGCAGGCTGGAGGGCGACTTTGGATAATTTGGGAACATTCGTAGACTCGACTCACGGCTCGACAGGCATTCTCGCCCAAGGCACTTCAAGAACCATCGATATAACCCTCACTCCTCCTTCTGTTGTCGTAACTGCGGGCATCCAAATGAATGCCCAGCTGACTATTGCCGCCAGAACTACCGACGATGTATGGGTCGAGGACATACCTCTCCTGGTAGCCGCTGAAGACAATCTCAGGATGACTCCGCCATCTGGAGGGGCTGACTCCCAGATTCGACCTGATGAGACCCACGAGTTGCCAATTCAAATTGTAAATGAAGGAAATCGGGATGTCTCCATAACACCTCAGATCATATCCCTGCCCGGAGGATGGACCAGCCTCTCGAACACCCAGACGATAACGATTGACAAAGGCTCTTCGTCAATATGGGATTTCACGATACAAGGGAACGGACTTGCAACCGGGGGAACTGCTAAAATTCGCTTTCTGACTCAAGACGGTGAAGCATTCCTCTGGAATCGTACCATCGACGTAACCTCCGGTGCTCTGCCAATTCTCTCTTTCAATTCCATAGTAACCGCCGACGGCTCCACCTCAACAAGCCCACTCGGCCTCGGGCAACTGCCTGTAGCCGAGCAATTCGATTTGTCCTGGACTTTGTCGAATCAAGGGCTGGGAACATGGTCACCGGATTCGGATTTAATCAGCCAAAGCGAAGGCTGGACGACTGTATGCGCCCCCATCTCCCCCGTAAGCCCGGGCGAGTCAACACTGGTTTGGTGCTCTGTCGTCATACCCGAATCTCAACCGGGCAACACAGAAATTCCGCTGACACTCAGATTGCAATCTGAGGGGCTACTCGCAATTGACACGGTTTCCATAATGGTGAAACAGTCATCGATTGTATCATGGGAGATTCGCGGAAATCTCCCTGTGCTCAAAGACGGCGACAGCACAATGATCACTTTGGACGCAACAAACCTAGGGAACACACCCATCAACAGCATGCTTCTACTTGAAACCCCAGCCGGATGGAATCACGACTTCTTCGGAGGTTCGATCCTTTCGTTATCCCCCGGGGAATCCAGATCCGTCGAGTTGTACATCACGGCTGGGAAATCCAATGGCCCCATCACTCTAGACCTCCAGGGCGGATCATCAATCGAAGGATCACAATTCGACATCCCGCTGCAGGTGCGTACTGACGATTCATCAGCAGCACTTTCATTCGTGGCGATTCTCGCCGGATTGGTACTGATCGGGCTCGGAGGGGCATTTGCTGTCTTGAAATACCGTGAAACCAAGAAGTCAACAAACCCAGGGGCACAGCCAGAATCCAGCAGTATCGAGGAGATACCGTGCTTCCTCTGCGACTCACCTGTGACCGACGGCGATGCACTGGCGTGCATCGAGTGCGGAGCTAGATACCACAAACATGGCCAAACAAACAACTGCGATGTCAACGAGATGCAACAGTGTGTAAACTGCGGGGCATCCCGGGACTTGCTCGTAAACGCCTGATTCGATGCTAACACAGTCCGAAAGGCCGAAGCCCTTAGATTAGTTAGGACACGCTAGCCCTCCCTGTGAAGACCCGTTCTGTTACACTTGTCACGGTTCTAATCGTCCTCGCTGCACTGGCTCCGAGTGTTGCTGCAGATGTAGATCCTCAACTATCCACCCCGGATTTGGACCTGCCAGCGACGACGAGCGATCCTGCCGTTTACAAGATCACAATCAGGAACAACGGAGATGACGATATGACATACTCTCTGCAGACCCAACAAGGTACGGGCTGCCAGGGTTTCACATCAACCGTCGATTCACCGACCGGAAGCGTCAATTCTAACAGTGAGGAGTTAGTAGACCTCACTGTTTCAGTCGACGATTCTGCATCGGGTGACTGTGAGACCACCCTGACCATAACAGCAACCGGGGGGACCAATCCAACTCCTCAATCTGACTCACTCACGGTGACAACAACCTCGGAAGACGGAGGACTGTACTCCGTGGTCCTGACAACGGGCGACCTAACCAAAGAATACGACTTAGATGGCGACACCATCGATTGGATTGTGAACGTTGAGAATAACGGAGATCAACAAGCAACAATTCAGCTGGCCGTCGAAAATGACAGCGATTGCGATTCAAATGACGACTCGGTTTCCGCAGAGGTCAGTCCAACGACCGTGAGCCTCAATTCTGGCGACGATGAGAACGTTGATTTCATCATCACCCTCGATGATGAGGGAGAAACTGATGCGGGTGAGCATTGTTTCATACTCCGGGCCACTGTGAACAACGACCCAAGTCCAGATCAGGCCGAGGATAACCTGACACTGACCGGCATCGTACCCCAAATCAGATCCTGTGAGAACTCAATGGACTGGGGTTTCGTGAACCTTCAGCCAGGTCAAACCAGCCAAGTAAACAACTTCCAAGTCAGCAATACCGGGAACACGGCCTGGACAGCCTCCATGCAGGCCCAAAGCGTTGGGGGAGAGGATATCGACGGCTGGGTCTCTTTCGACAGTCCGACCAGCAAAATACTGGCCGAGCCCGGTGACAATGGAGATACCTTCACATTCAGTTTTGACATAACACCCGACTCTTCCATTGAATCCGGTTCCAGCGTAGACATCAGGATAATGGCCAAGGCAGGATCCTCGATCGGATGTGAATCTACTGTCACAGTCAAACTTGGACAAATTCACGCAGCAGACCTGGCACTCAACACGGGATCGATCTCCAACGTTCAGCC
>DAMH01000003.1:0-1767 GCA_002499585.1 Euryarchaeota archaeon UBA552
TACAGCAATACAGGGTCTTCGCAGCCTGTCATTCGCCTCCCTATTTCGATATGTGCCACACAATGGTTAACTCCAATCAGAGGTACATCAAGCGCCATACTAATTGATCTCGCTACTGATGCCCCCACACGCAAGCACGGTCCGAGGCCAGGCCCTTGGCTATACGCAATGGCGTCAATGTCACTGCCTGCAACACCCCAGTCAGAAATTGCATCCTCTAAGAGGCCTCTTGACATGGTAACGTGGTGGTCTGCTGCCTCTCTAGGGTGTATGCCCCCTAGTTCCGGCCTGTAGAGAGAAGAGTTTGATTTCATAACTTCTTGGCCGTCAGTGGAAACCGCTCCGAATGAAAACGTATGAGCGGTGCTCTCTATACCTAGTATAACACCCACAGCCTTAGGAAATGGTGAGAGGATTAGAAATTACGGGTCAATACGATATGCATCCAGCCTTTGGGTAACTCATGGCAGACAGCATCCTAGTTCACAATACCGGTGAAGTTGCCACATTATCTCAGAGGACTTTCGACGGACCACTTTGCGGTCATGAGATGACCCAAAAGGATGATTTATTCATGGACAAAGGGACTGAAATACTTTTTTCTGACGGGTTTGTGACCGCGATAGAGTCGGCTGGAACTATATCATCAGAATGGCTGGGAAATAGCAATGTACGAGATATAGATGCTCGGGGGAAAGCGATAGTACCAGCGTTTGTTGACTCTCACACTCACTTGGTATGGTCTGGGGACAGAAGCGATGAGATCACAATGAGGTCGAGAGGGCTTGGTTACGAGGAAATAGGTAAACTAGGAGGTGGTATAAAACGCACAGTGGCTAACACACGAAGATCCACCGAAGAAGAACTCAGAAATTTGGTAAAGAATAGAATAGATATGGCCCAAAGATCCGGAACAGGTAGGCTGGAGGCGAAATCAGGATACGGGTTAGACGTAGAACACGAGAAGAAATCACTCGAGGTGTTGGACTACTTCAACAGAAACGGATCTAACCAGATGGAATGCACATGGCTGGGTGCGCATGACATCCCAACAGGATTTACCAGGGGACAGTATTTGGATAATCTATTAGATGAACAATTGCCCATGGTAACTCAAAATAAACTGGCCAGATATGTAGATGTATTTTGTGAACCAGGGTGGTTTACCACAGATGAGACCACTCTAATATGTGAAGAGAGTAAAAAAATGGGTCTAGAGGTGCGTCTTCATGTCGATGAGTTTGTCGACTCTGGGGGTCTTGATCTTGCCACGGAGATCGGTGCTGTATCAGCAGACCATGTTGCGAGATCGCCAATGCCATCCAGAGTAGAAGCTAGTGAGAGCGGAACGATGCAAACATTCCTACCCGGCACCCCATATGCCCTAGGTAAACCTCTGGACCTGCCTCTCAAACAATGTATGGATGCAGGAGTATCATTCTCATTAGCCACGGATTTCAACCCAAACTGTCCATCCTTATCATTGCCATTTGTTGCAAGTTTGGCAGTACACAGGATGAAGTTAGACCCTGTAGCCTCTCTGGTTGCGATAACAAGGAATCCAGCTACAAGTTTGGATTGCTCTGGCACAGCTCACAGAGGAACGATAGAGGTCGGCATTGAGAGTAGGGTACTGATCTTGGAGTCGGAAAACTACGAATCGTTCCTTTCTCCCTTTGGTACCATGAACAACTTCGATATGATTAACTAATAAAAATCGAATTAAATCATATTGTTAACAAATATAGAATTCATTAAATAATTATA
>DAMH01000003.1:2172-2544 GCA_002499585.1 Euryarchaeota archaeon UBA552
CGGGCCGATAATGCACATTATCAGCCCATTTTTTGTGGCAGATATGGATTATAGCCTCTCAGTGCAACGTTTTTTTGATGTTGTAGAAAAAACCACATTTTACCCCCTATTGTGCGTTCATCTGATATATTCGATATGATATCTGTATGCATGACGCTGGGTGCATACTGCATGAGGTGCAAAAGGTCCGTCCGTTTAGATAACCATCAGACTTTGAGGATGAAGAATGGCCGAAAACGAATTTCATCAGTTTGTCCAGTAATTGGATGCGGTGCTAAGCTCTCGAAGATCATAGGGTGATCACCTCAGAATGCTTCATGAGGAGATGTGTGCTCGGAAGCATAAGGGCTCGTGGTCTAGGGGTTATGACGT
>DAMH01000003.1:2874-19801 GCA_002499585.1 Euryarchaeota archaeon UBA552
TCCTGCCGAGCCCACCAATAGAATAGAATCTAATTATTATAGATTATCAATTTCCTCTGATTTCTCATTCCGAAAGTGAAGGCGGAAAGTCCCTTTCCCTTTGTTCTGTACCCTATCGATAGATACGCCACCGATTGGTCCTGTTGAAGCCAGGTGTGTACCAGCACATGGACACAAATCTATCCCCTCTATCTCTACCATTCTTAACATGGGGTTCTCCCCTCCAAGCCTATCGATTATTCGCGAGACAAATCTTTTGTTCCTCACCCTCTCATCTGTGAGAATCTTATCTCTTCCCCACTCATGGATTTTAATTCTGGAATTATTGTCTACCCAGAAATTTACGTCCTCTTCTAGTGTTTCGACGTTGAATAGATCCCTGTCCTCAAACTTCAGGTCTATGCGGGAAGAATCTACCCCGAGTTGATTGCCTACAGTTATTGCCCCCCATCGCTCATTTGCTGCAGCAGACACAATGTGGGCAGCGCTGTGCATTGATGCAAGAGAATTCCTTCGATTTACATCAATGTGTACCTTGACCTCCATACCTATTCCAAGTCCGTCATTTTCCAGAGGATGTATGATGGATGTTTCTCCCCCAGTCACAGATGCAGTTACCTCATCGAAATGATATTTTGTTGCATTTAACTCGAAATACCCTGTATCGCCAGGCTGACCGCCTCCTCGTGGATAGCACCATGTGTCCCTGAGTATTGCACCACTTTCCGTAAACTTCTGAATGTGGGTTTGGAAAGGTTCTGGGTCTATTCCGGGGTGAAATTCCAGATGTCGTCTAACTTCGTCCATATTCAAACACCGTATTCCATGAGGTAGTCGGAAAGAGCCTTGGTCTCGTGCGCCATGGATCTGTCCCCATCTATAGGCGGGGAAATAGACCTGACTATCTTGTGTAGATCACGAACCCCTTTACCCGGAGCTTCATCACGCAAGTCTAAAGCAGCAGCGGCCACTATCATCTCGCTTGCAATGACTGATGATGCCAGGTTGCAAACCTCAATGAGCCTCTCGCAAGCAGTGGACCCCATCGATACGTGATCCTCTTTCTCACCTGACACCGGAATATTCGTCAGTGTGGCAGGTCCAGCCAACAGTCTGATTCTCGCTATAGCAGCAGCCGAGACATATTGAATGATCATCAGCCCACTCTCTAAACCACCATTCTTGGCAAGGAATGGGGTCAATCCGCTCCATTTAGGCATCAACATTTGGTTTATCCTCCTCTCTGAGATGGAGCACAATTCATGAATCGCAGCAGCGAGGGAATCAGCCGCCAACGCCAAGGGCTCACCATGAAAGTTTCCGCCACTTAGAACGTCATACCCTCCCTCTTTTCTGTTAACGATTAGAGGATTATCAGTCGCGCTGTTTACATCATCGATGACAACCCTTGTTGCATTTTTTATCACATCATAAACTGAACCATGTACCTGTGGTGAACATCTGAAACTGTATGCATCTTGTACCCGCTCACAAGCTAAGTGAGAGGTGTTAATCTCGGAACCCTCTAGGAAGGAGAGTATTCTGCTTGCCACGACCTTCTGTCCATCTTGCCTCCTCAGTGCATGTATCCTCTCGTCAAATGGTTTGTGTGATCCGGCTATGGCTTCTACACTCATAGCGCAGGCCGCATCCGCAGATCTGGATAGCTTGTCGGAAAGATTTGTTGCCTCTGCCAAATAGGCGCACATCTGAGATGTTCCATTTATCAGAGACAGGCCTTCTTTGGCCTTAAGGACCACCGGGTCCCTGTTTATGCTTTTGAAGACAGCAGAGGGGGTCCTCATGGACCAAGACCCCTTCATGAATGACTGGAACTGGCCTTCACCAATGAGTGCCATGGCCATATGGGCTAGTGGCGCCAGATCCCCGGATGCACCTAATGATCCGATCTTGGGGACTACTGGAGCATTCATGGAATTTACAAGATCTAACATTGTATCGACGACTTCCGGCCTGATTCCGGATGCGCCCTTGGCCAACGAGTTGGCTCTGATGGCCATCATTCTAAGCGTTGCTAAAGGGGCCATTGGTTCGCCTATCCCGCACGCATGGCTAAGAACTAAATTTCGTTGCAACAACTCCAATTCATCTGGGGCTATCCTTACGTTGGAGAGGCTTCCAAAGCCGGTATTTATGCCGTATACGGTTTGTTCACCCTCAACTATACTCTCTACATGTGATCGGGAATCATTCATTTTGGTCCGAGATTTTTGAGAAAGAGAGAATTTAACATCGGAATTTCCGATTAGCATAATTTCCTCGATAGTCATGCTTTCTCCGTCGAGTACAACCTCCCCCATCAGAATTCCTCCATTAATTGATCCAACAATTCTTTTTCAACTGTGGATGCTTTTGTAACCACGAGTCTGGAGTCGTTGGTCTGGGCCCTATCTATTGTCCAGACAGCACCCTTATTCCTGGCCCAGGCTCTTCTTGCCACCCCATTGTCTACGTCCCATGCCAACATAGAATCAGCATGTTTGCCAGCCTTCTCCGATCCGTCCAGGAACATTCCAAAACCACCGTTGATTACTTCTCCCCATCCGACTCCACCACCATTGTGCAGACTTACCCATGTGGCCCCTCTACATGCATCGCCAATGAAGTTTTGAACGGCCATATCCGCGGTAAAACGAGATCCGTCTCTAATGTTGGCAGTTTCTCTGTACGGACTATCAGTACCGGACACATCGTGGTGGTCCCTTCCGAGGATAACAGGAGCGGAGATAAGCCCATTGGACACAGCTTCGTTGAACTTCTTGGCCAACATGCGCCTTCCGTTTCCATCGGCGTAGAGGATCCTTGCTTTACTGCCAACAACCATGTTGTGATGCTCAGCCTCCTTAATCCACCTGATGTTATCTACTATCTGGCCCTTTATTTCATCTGGTGCATTGGCTAGCTGATCTCCGAGAACATCCATGGCGATCTTGTCTGTGACAGCCAAATCTGAGTCCAGACCCGAAGAGCAAACCCATCTAAACGGTCCAAAGCCGTAGTCGAAACAAATGGGCCCCATTATGTCCTCTACATATGAGGGGTAGTGAAAGTTGCCATCTGTTCCCACATCTGCACCCGCCCGGGATGATTCCAGCAAAAACGCATTACCGTAATCCCAGAATTTCATACCCTTGTTGGATAGGCGATTGATGACAGCCCCATGTTCGACGAGCGTCTCCTTGACCATTTTCCTGAATTGTGTAGGATCTTCTGAAATCATTTCATCTGCTTCTTCGTAACTCAGTCCACGTGGCGTGTAACCACCCAACCATGGATTGTGAAGACTTGTCTGGTCACTACAAAGATCCGGTATCAAATCTTCAGATTCTAGCCTTTCGAGTAGGTCCACGATATTCCCAACATAACCTATCGATATGGCTTCTTTGCTTTCCAGAGCATCTCGGGCTCTAGACACCACGTAGTCTAGCTCATCGGACATCTCGGTCAGCCAACCCTGTGAGTGGCGTTTAGCCACTGCATGTTGACTGGTATCAGCGATAATGCCGACTGCTCCGGTTATTACCGCTGCCTTGGCTTGAGCTCCTGACATACCGCCCAAACCAGACGTAACAAACAATACTCCTTCTAATTTTGAGCTATCATCCAGACCGAGGTACATCCTAGCTGCGTTTAGCAGGGTGATCGTGGTTCCATGTACAATGCCCTGAGGTCCGATGTACATATACGACCCAGCAGTCATCTGTCCATACTGGGTGACGCCTATGGCATTATGGTATTCGTAATCGTTTTGTGTAGAATGGTTAGGTATCATCATGCCGTTAGTGACAATAACTCTGGGTGCCGAACTACTTGAAGGAAAGAGGCCGAGGGGATGTCCTGAATACATAACAAGAGTCTGCTCATCAGTCATACGACTTAGTAAGCTCATGGTGATCAGGTACTGAGCCCAATTTTGGAAAACCGACCCGTTCCCACCGTAGGTTATCAATTCGTGAGGGTACTGCGCCACATCAGGATCCAGGTTATTTTGTATCATGAGCATGATTGCGGCTGCCGATTTCGTTACACATGGATATTCTTTCAATGGCCTTGCTTTCATACCATATCGAGGCCTGAATCTGTACATGTATATGTGACCATATGACCGTAATTCTTCCGCGAACTCTGCCCCTAGTATGCCATGCCACTCATGTGGAAAATAACGAAGTGCGTTCTCTATTGCTAGGCGAAATGAATCCTTGTCCAAGGACATGGGTCTTCTGGGTGCGTGGTCAACGATGTGATCGAGCGGCCTCATTTCGGGCAATTTATCTGGGATACCCTGTTTAATTTCTGATGCAAAGTCAATAATTTCCAGAGTCATAAAACAGCACCTTCGTTAACCAATTCCATGAGATCTGACAACTCTCCTCTCAATTTACCGAGAGTGTTTGACACTCTTTCTGCATCGGATTTAGCAAGATAAGGGATGTTCGCCTCGACGTTCTTGGATGCGATTACAGCTGATGATTTGAGAAGCATTGCTGCGGATATCATGTCGCTGTGCGCGTTTCTGTTGTGATTTCCATGAAGATTGGACATTAACAGAAGAACGTCCTTCGTCCTGTTCATGAGTTCCAGTGGCACCTCTGCGGCCCATAACGAGGCCTTCTCAACTGCATTTGACTTTCCGTCATCTGTTGATCGGGCATAGGCCGCGACAACCTCATCATAGGCCTTGCAATCGAGACTGAAGCCTTGGACGGCCTCTTCCTGAAAATCATGAGTACTGCTAATTATCTTGGATGATGCTGGGTGTCCATCAACCCACTTCTTGGATTTCAATGTCAAATTAGACACCATTCTAAGCAGTGCCGTCGCCTGACCCCATACCAACCAGCCCACGGCTCCTCCACCGGGAGTCGGTGTACCCTCAGAGATGTCTTCCAACACATCTAACAGATTCATCATAATGCCCCTCTTTTGTTTCTTACAGCCCATTCAATAATACGTGAGTCTGGGTCAAAAGGCGTGAGTTGGTCCAGCCCCAATCCCTCTATTGCTTTCAAAACTAGAGCTTCCTCGGAATCATGACCGCCATTGAACCATGAGCCAGCGTCCAACATAGCTTGAAGGGGGACCAGACCGACTATTTCACTGCCCCTGACCTCGACTCCCATAGATTCTGCAATGACCCTAACCACTTCAAAGGCCATGTGTAGACCTGTCTCTGAGGGATTCGAGAGGTTCATTGAAACCTGAGATATGCCATGACTCTCCAATGGAACTCCCATTCCCTGAACATAATCTAGGATGCCTTTTACCCGCATTTTTTTCGTAGAATGCCCCCTAAGGACAAATCCAGAAGACCTGATAACTTTGGCGACCATGGAGGATACTTTTGGTTCAGCTTCAATTATGTTGATGTTGTATGCGACCAGTACAGACCTCGCACCGATAGCCATTGCACCGAATTCCAGACAAGTAGGTTTTGTCGCGCCATCCCAATTATCAGGAAGTCTTGTATCTTCATTTGGCCAGTCTCCGCCCGAGAATCTACTTGAGAGTCCTTCATACTCTCCCTTCCGCAGGGATGGGAGTCGCGCTCTGGACGGATGTGATGCGGACAATCCGTATTTGAATAGGGAATAGTCGTCGGCCAAGATCTGATAGACATCCTCAGCCACACGCTCCGCATCTTTGTCCGTAGATTCTCCCAGAGCTATGAAAGGCATTACATCCACGGCACCCATTCTGGGATGATTGCCGTGGTGGTTTCTCATGTCTATCAGTTTGGAAGCAGTCTCAACTAGGTTGACACTCGATCTGGTAACCTCGGCCTTGTTTCCGGCATATGTTATCACAGTCCTGTTGTAGTCGACATCTGGCTCCACTCCAAGAATAGTCGAGCCGCCTGCCTCTACAGATTTGACGACTGCATCAATTATGGATTCATCACGACCCTCGCTGATATTCGGGACAGCTTCTATCAAGGCCATCAGATCACCTCACTGGTACAGAGACTGTGTTTCTGGATTTGTAGGAGTAATCCGCTCAGATAAGATTCGGTCGACACCTTCGTCGAAGTTTGATTGACAAACATCATCGGATCCAGACTTTATGGCAGATAACGCAGCTTCCGTGACAACTGCTTTGATCTCTGCACCGCTCAATCCCTCACATTTCCTGAGGACCTTTTCCATGTCCACTGTTTCCGAGACTGGAACTTTGGATGTGTGAATCTTCAGGATTTCCATTATACCATGTTTATCTGGTGTTGATATAGTGATTATCCGATCAAATCGCCCTGGCCTCAGCAATGCTTTATCTAACAATTCCATCCGGTTTGTAGCCGCAATAACTCGTATTCCCTCTGTTGAGGAAAAACCGTCCATCTCTGCAAGAAGCTGCATCAGAGTTCGATGTACTTCACGGTCACCGGACGTCGTGGAGTCCAGCCTTTTACTTCCTATTGCATCGATCTCATCAATGAAAATTATCGATGGGGCCTTCTCTCTGGCCAGGTCGAATAGTTCTCGGACCAACCTTCCTCCCTCACCTATGTACTTTTGAGCCAGTTCTGAGCCCACGATCCCGAGGAAAGTGGCGCGAGTCGAGTTGGCTAAAGCCTTGGCAAGCATTGTTTTTCCATTCCCGGGTGGGCCTGAGAGCAAGACGCCCCTCGGCGGGTCTATTCCAAATTTCTTGAAGGCGTTCGGGTTGGTCAATGGCAGTTCAACGGCCTCCCTCAGTGATTCTATCTGGCTGCTTAGGCCGCCCAGCATATCAAACCTTATGTCCGGCCGTTCGATTATCTCTGATGCTGAAACTAACGGGTCCCATCCATCGTTCAGTATCTCTATGATAGAGAGAGAGTCCTGGTTGAGTGTAACTCTCGCCCCAGGAATGAGTAAGGTAGAGTCGATTCTCGGATTGTAGGTGACAAGAAAAACCGTGCCGTTGGAACTCTTGACTATCGCGCGATCCCCGACCACATCTTGTACGCTACCTACGACAAGCGGCGGTGTTTTGAGGTGTCTGAGATCTTCCTCCAAACGATTGGCCCTTTTGGATAGTTGGTTTACCTCGTTTTCCAACAGCAGCTTCTCAGTGAGGAGTCTCTGCGTCCTGTCTGCAAGCGACTCAAAATCACTTCTCAAAGTATCTATGTCGGATTGGGTTGAGGGGTGTTCAAGTGCACTTTTTTCGGTCCTGTCCCCCTTCGTCGCCTCACTCGCCATAGTAGGCCCTACTGAAGGACAGTTGAGAAGCCTTCGGGTGAGTTGGATTCATGATGTATGGCTAATACCGGGTCCCATGGGAGTGTGCGAGCTGTGCGGAAGAGGAAAGATATCTGTGTTCAGGATACTGGTTTCAGGGGCCCAAATCTCTGCATGTGCCGCATGTTGTGAGAAAAGGGGACATGCTATTTCCAAGGATCGGCCAAGAGCAAATACAGCATCTCCGAGTCCTAAGCCAAAACGTACACAGAGGCCTAAATTCGAGCCAGCTGGAGATTTTCACAAACGAATCCAGCGAGCAAGAAGGGATCTTGGTTACACGGTTCAAGAGCTTGCCAGGATAATGAACATAAGAGCCCAAGATCTGAATCGATACGAGGCAGGTAACGTGCCTACCGACAGCGTGGCAAAAAAATTGGAAAAGGAGCTTGGCATAAAAATACTAGTCGAAGTCACTCAGGATAACTCAGCGCCCATCATAAAAGGATCCTCCAAGTCTCTGACAATAGCAGATATGTTTGATGAAATGATGAGGGAGTCTTCGGATGGATGACGTCAAAAGGATCAAGATAGAGGCCATACATCTAGATCAGGACGACCCAAGGAAATGTACAGCCAAGAAATTGGAAAGGGCCGGTTTGATAAGGTGTAGGAGCAGGATCTCATCTAGTCCAAAAAAAGGCATCCTACTCAATCCGCTGGGCGGCACTGTACTCTCTCCAAGCGACAAGGATCTCGTTATTGCCGGTTCCCTTGTAGCCCTTGACTGCTCATGGAAAAGGATTGTTGAGTCCGTTCGCATCATCAACAAGACGACTCGGTTGAAATCACGGGCTTTACCCGTTTTACTGGCTGGGAATCCTGTAAGCTGGGGAAGGAGGGGGAGGTTGAGCACTGTCGAGGCCCTATCGGCAACATTGTTCATACTTGGTTTGAAGAAGGAAGCAGCACAAATACTGAGGCCGTTTAAGTTTGGATCGCAGTTCATGACACTGAATATGAAGCCATTGGAGGCCTACTCGGAATGCAAAACAAAGGAGGAAGTTGAAGATATGCAATGGAATTTCTTCGACCCTATGCCCGCATAATTGTCTTCCACGTCGAACCACTGGGCCGATAGCGAGCCCCTAACACTATGGTCCTAGGCCGATGTGGCTACCTTACGTGAACAAAGAGAACGCAGATATGATTTTTGTTTTGATGCGGCGTGCGGGTGACAATTTGAAGGGTAGGCTTCCCCCATCTAGAAATCATCCTGGCGGGCGGAACCCATATGCTCACGTAGCAACGTGCATCAAACAAAAGTTCGGAATGTCATACAAGGATGTACCAGATGGGCAGTTCTCTGATTTGGTTCAATTTATACAGTATATCGAAGAAAACCCCATGTGATCCATCTAATCTTCAATTGCATTGAGGTCTGGATTACCTCACGTTGGAGCCCGGACTTATGTTTCCATCCGGCCGAAGTAGCCGGACGGCGCCGTGACCGTCATCGGCTGCCAACAACATCCCCTCGGACATTACTCCACGCAGTTTCCTAGGCTCAAGATTGGCGACGAAGACGACTAGCGAGTCCATGAGCTGATTTTTCTTGTAGTGTTCTTTCAGCCCGGCGCACACTGTTCTTTCATTTCCATCGCCCTCGCTGATCCTGACAACGTACAACCTGTCCGCATTCGGGTGATCATCAACAGCTACCACCCTACCTATCCGAAGGTCAACAGAAGCAAACGTGTCATAGTCAATGAAGGCCACACCTTCTACGGATTCATTCTCCTTCTTGGTCTTGTCTGATACTATTTCATTTTCCATTACTTCATCAATGTCTAAGCGTGCAAACAACGGCATGGAATCCGGCAAATATGCGGGCCTGTTGTCTCTTTCCATTGCATCGTCCCATAATTGCTCACTTGGAGAACCGGGCTCCCCGATCATTAACCACAGCCTCTTGGATTGAAAGGGCATGAATGGGTATGTCAGTATGGACAACACCCTGAGGGAATGCCAAGCAGCAGACAACGGGCCAAGTGCCTTCAGCCTCACAGAGGGATCATCAGATTTGAGGTAGGCCCATGGCTCGGATCTCTGTAGGAACCCATTTCCTTCCTGGGCTACATCCATTATCTTCCTCAAAGCTTCCTTGAATCTCTGTCTCTCCATGGATTCCATAGCGCCTGTCACCTTTTCGTGTATAAATTCCATGAAATCGGGGTAGGCTTCCAAGCCAGGGTATTCAAATATCGGGTTCTGGATACCATCCGCACTAGCTCTCTTCACGAGTGAGGTAACCCTGTTTACGTAATTCCCGTATGTTCCGATCAACTCATTGTTTACCTTGTCAACATAATCCCTCCATCTGAAATCAGTATCATGGAGTTCAGGCATGTTCACAGTTAAGTGGTACCTAATGGAGTCAGGATCGTACCTCTCCAAAAAAGTCGGTAACCAAACAGCGTGCTTCCTACTTGTTGAAAATTGGTCTCCGGACAGCATCAAATACTCATTTGAGGCAACATTGTCCTCAAGGTGCAAGACATTATTTTCGTCTCGCCCCGAGTTGATTGCCATCAATATAGCAGGCCATATTATTGTGTGGAAGGGAATGTTGTCTTTCCCCATGAAGTAGATGTGCTTTTGTTTGCCGTTTTCTATCCACCAATCTCGCCATGAGTCCTTTGACCCCCCAGATTCTTTGGCAATTCTCTCAGCCCATATTCTACCACATGTAAGGTAGCCCTGAACTGCATCGAACCAAACGTAAACTCGCTTTTTCTCCCATTCTTCTCCAGACAGCGGGATCTTGACCCCCCACTCTATATCTCGAGTTACGGCTCTGGGCCTGAGTCCCATGTCCAACCAATTCTTCGTCATCGATCTGACATTTGGCTTCCAAACACCCCTCCTTGATAATGAATGTGAACGCAATTGCTCTTGTAGGATGTCCAGTCTGAAGAACAGGTGTTCTGTTTCCCTGACTTCGACAGGGGATTCCGGATCTAATTTTGAAACTGGATTCTTCAATTCGTGGGCCTCGTACGTCGAACCGCATTGGTCACACTGATCCCCTCGGGCGCCATCAGCAGAGCAGACAGGGCAAACTCCGTGGACATACCGATCTGGCAGGAACCTGACAACATCTCCATCTTCGACTGAGCAGAACTGTTCCATGGAATTTTTGACAAGGTACCCTCCAGCTTCCAGGTCCATCATTATCTCCTGGACCAGCTCGTGATGTCGTTTATCCGATGTCCTGCCGTACAATGTGCCTCCGTAATCGATACCACGGGCATCGACGTTATCAGCCCATGAACAGCCTAGTCTTATGAGTGAATCAAGGATATCGTCGTGATTCTGATCAACTACTTCTTGGGGATCAAGTCCAGATTCCTCAGCTGTGACTGTAATAGGGGTTCCATGCTCATCTGAGCCACTTAGCATCAACACTTTCCTCCCTCTCATTCGCTCATACTTGTACTGGATATCTGCGGGGAGGCAATTCCCTGCGACATGTCCTAAATGAAGGGGGCCATTCGCATATGGCCATGCCATGAAAATAGCAACATACTCGTCCCGTCCCGCTTCCATGGCAGTATACCCTCGACAGCCACATATTTAGGAGATGGGCATTCCCGAGGGTCTGGAGCAACGCAACCCCATGCAACCCACCAAGGTCAAAAACAACCATCGGAGGAACCACTAAAGTGACTCCTGAAGCAGCGATTCTAATCTACGGGAGCGTAGCATTGGGTGTATCATTTCTTTGTTCCATCCTCGAGGCGGTGCTGCTGAGTACTACCAGGGGCCACATAATCGCCTTGGAAAATAGGATGCCCACCACTGCAAAGAGGTGGCTTTCATTCAAGGACGACCCCGAGCGTCCATTGACAGCTATCCTCACATTGAATACCATAGCCCACACTGTGGGTGCATTGGGGGTCGGTTCTCAGGTTGAGAAAGCCTACCCTGGCGAATATGCCCTGGCACTGGCCTCAACTATCCTTACTCTACTGGTCCTACTTCTTTCAGAAATACTCCCAAAGACTATCGGCACCCTCTACTGGAGACGACTCACTCTCAGTTCTGGCGCCATTCTACACTCGATGACGATCCTGCTCGCTCCAATAGTATGGCCCATAGAAAAAACCCGCAAACTCCTACCCAGCGTCAAAGAGGAGTCGATGACGAGAGACGAGATCTCAGTCATTGCTGACATCGCCGAAGAGACGGATGTAATTGACGAGCGAGAGGAGAGCGTCATACAGAACCTCTTGATGCTCAAGGACATGACTGTCGGCTCCATAATGACCCCCCGAACCGTGATGACCTCGGTTGAATCGCACGAAACTGTAGGCTCAATCATAGAGAGGATACCAGTTATGGTTCATGGTCGAATGCCCGTCTTCGATGACGATGCTGTAGTTGGCATGGTCCTACGGTCTGACATATTGCGGAGGGCGGCTGACGATCAGTTCGAACCCAAAATGAGTGACATAATGAGGCCCATATCCAGTGTTCTTCATGGCAACTCGATTGACGACTCGTTAAGGGTAATGTTGGAAAATAGAGTTCAAATTCTCACCGTGGAAGAGGAATTTGGGACCATTATTGGCCTCGTCACCATGGAGGATGTGATCGAGACGTTGTTGGGTGTCGAGATCGTAGACGAGGCTGACATCGAGGGAATAGAGGAAGGTGCTGTGCGTGAGGACATGCGCGAGCTGGCCATGATGAAGCGAGAAGAGGAATAGCCTTCATTCCAGATTCGGATTGTCCTCTTCCTTCTCAGATAGCAATCCTCTCTTCTCGGCATAGTCGCTTAGCTGGTCCAACCTCTTCAACCAGCCCTTGGATGAACCAGTCTTCGTGGATCTGACAAGCCATACTCCTCCGAATATCCTCTCCCAGAGCCCCCTCTTGGCCATAGAAAACTTACTCAGCATCCAGTCCAACGTCAGGGGGATGAGAAGAAGGAGACCTATCACCCTGAAGACTGCTGATCCAGTCGAGTCCCCTAAAGGCGAAGATAGGTCAGAAAGTATGGTCAATGCGGTCACGACACCGATGAGTGCAAATGGAAAGTTGAGGCCTTTTAGGAATGTGTAGGCCCAAGAGGCGTTATTTCCAGCTGACGTGACGAACTTCGTCCTAGAAACGATATTGCCCACAGTGCGGTTGAATCTCGATGGTAAAAACCCGACGTTACCGATGTACAAGAGCATACCACCAATGATGAAATACGTAGCATCGAAATCCGTGCCCCAAGCGAATATCCCGACAACAGGGAACATCCACCCGTAACATACCAGTACATCGACCATCCTTCTAAATGCCAGTTGACCGCTTGTTGGCTGTTCGAAGCCTGTTGGAAATGAGGGTAGGTCTTCCACAGTTTTCTGAGGTTTTCCCTTCTTCTCCTTGGTAGCTCTTCGCCGAGAGAATCTAGATTCTTTTTTTGGTTTATCCTGTTTCTTTGGCTCAGGTGAAACCTTCTTAGATTGGGGTTTCTGAACAGCCTTCTTCTTCTCTTCGTCCCCGGGTTCCTTTCCCGACTCAGCCTTCTCAAGTAAGCCCATGTTGTAACCTCACTGCAAAGCCTCGCCCATAATCTTGTAGTGTTCAAAATCGTCAGATTGTGTAAAAGCCTCGATTTCAGAGGGGGGCAGATCCCCCAATACCTCGTTAATCAAACCAAAGAATTCTTTTCTGTCAGACTCAGGGGAGTGGTGAGGATCAGTTCCGACCTTTTTGTATAATTCATAGGCTGGAGATTCGGTGAAAGAATCGATAAATTCCTTGCTTTGATTACCCAGTAGATTGTCGACGATTGTAAAAAACTGTGCGAAATCGTCATTGGCTTTCTTGAGCATGGTAATTGCCTCTGCGAACTCTGAGAACTCCATCGTACCACTGTCATCGACGTCTGCAGTTTCAAAGAACTCGATCAGCTCCCATTCCTCGAATGAGGAAAGCATATCATTGCTTATTCCAGTTGCCTCGGATATCTTGTTGATGAATGCATCTTCATCCATTGAGTCAATGAACTCCTGCAAGGTCAAATGGTCTGTATCCTTTGGTTTCTGTATCAGCTCAACCTTGGGAGCAATGTCTCGGACGACCTGTTGTTGTTCTTTCCGCATTACAATGATCTCCCTGTCCAGTTCCGAGCCAAATCTGTCAGAGAAACGGTTCAACAGTGAGCCTCTGTCACCTTTCGCTATTCTGTCGATATGCCCATACATGCCATCTATCCCTTCACCTCCAATCTTTGCCTCCTTCCTGGCACTCCAAAGGGATTCCAGATCTTTTTCGTCTGGTTGGGCCTGTTTTTTTGACCATTCCTGATCAAATTCCCCCAACTCGGTTTTTTTGACTGATCCTTGACCGCCCCCTATCGGGACAAGCCTATCGTAATCCTCGATTTCCGCACCAGGCGGGGGAGGAGGAGTAGGGATGGGTGGCAAATCTCCCAATGAATGGCCATCTGCCAAGGGGGGAGGTGGTGGGGGCGGGGGTGGAATTGGTGTAGTTTTGCCCTTCTTCTTACGTCTTGGGATAATACCCATAAAGATCGCTGGCGGTATTTGCTGTTTCAAGGTTCTCTGTAAATGGAGGTCTTTCATTTGATTAAGAGGTGGATATTCATACCGCCATCTTCAGCCTGAATGCCCTCTGAGAAATTGTTGGGAGGGCTGTCACTACCCCCTCGCGCGCACTATGTTGCTAATTCAGCCCAGCCTTTCAACTGTAGGAACATGGCCATTCCTTCATCGACGACATACTCATCACCAGAACTGCCTTCAATCTCCCTGTGGCCAATCATTGCCCTGACATCGTTCACCAGTAGCCTCACTTTCTTGTCCTCGGATCCGCCAAACACAACTGCTTCTTTCAGCGGATCGAAGAAATTAGAGGAGTCGGGATCGAGCCTCTCGAACGGAATTTCAGTGACTCTTAGTCCAGATTTGCCATGTAGACTACCCACGTGTCTTATCACTCTCTTGACATCGACGGTAACATTCTCATCAGTCTCGCCACCTATAACCGAGACAGAGGCGTTGGCCCGTACCAGGGACCAGAAGAGGCTGGTTCCGGACTCACCGAAGACCTTCAAGGATCTGTTGTCCCGCAATCTCTGGACATGATCCCGGCTTGAGGCCCTTTCGACCAGCTCCTGCATCTTTGGACGACTAACCGGGTGACCCTGGGATCGGGCCTGTTCCATAAGACTCGAAATGGACGGCGCCCCCTCCAAACCTTCGGCCGTTGCTGACAGCATTTTCGATATCCTGTCAACACCGTCGTCCAACCTCCTCGACCAGCCCGAGTTATCGTTCTTAGTCGATGACACATCCAAACCAACCCCCCGGATATAGGTAACAATCTCCCGTCTGGCATTGGAGTCTAGGTGGAATAGAGCGGGATCTCTGAGGTGAATGTGAAATCCACGGTGCCCGGAAAATGTGAATTGAGAATATTCTTTCTTGAAACCGAATTCGGGCTCTAGAAAGTCATTCCACAAGGACCATGCTTGTTCTTGTATTGAGTTTATCAAGGAGGGGAAATCCGTGTAACTGATACCGTGAAGGTGGTCCCCATCAAGGTCAAAGATCAGGTCTGCACCTCGCCATCCCTTGTCTGCCATCTTCCTCTCCGACGGGTCTTCGTAGTATGCTGTGGAGTGAAAACAGGAGTGCGGAAACCTCTGAACCAGATATGTGTGTAAAGAAGTAGGATCTGAAAAAGCGCGATGTCTATCCATTGGCCTGTCACCCCACGGCATGAACATCCACTCCCTCCTTCTGAGGCGTGGTGGGATCCAGAGGTCACTTGGGCTCAACGATCTGTAGAAATCCGCAAATCTAGACCCGATCCGGCTCCAACCCTTTGCCACAACACCCACAGTGGGGGAAGGCACATCAAGATGGCGTTATTCCATTCGTAGGCCAGGGACGGGCTTAGGCTCTGATGACGACTCTGCTCCTGTAAGTTCTAGGTAAGCCTCGTACGAGAGGTACTCTCCATTGTGAACTATCGCCTCTGAAAATTTCAGGGGCTTGCCCGTCTTAGCGCACTTTGGCCCTAGCTGCCCGGTGGCAGTGGACAGTCGTTCTGGGTCAGGCATGTGGATACGAGGAGGGCGGTTATACTTCATGATGACGCATCCACAACACTGCCAAGGCGATTTATACCACCCCTCTCTCCTAAGGTCATGGGCAACAGATACTCAATCGGACACTCTCCTGATCCCGATGACGCTTTTATGTTCTACGCGATGACAGAATCCCTGATCGATATGGGAGGAAGAGAGTATGACCACGTCTTAGTTGATATCCAGACTCTCAACCAACAAGCACTAGACGGTACTCATGACGTCAGCGCCGTTTCGATCCACTCTTACCCCACAATATCTGAAAGCTATGCACTGATGAACTGCGGTGCCTCCATGGGAGAAGGATACGGTCCGATGATTATATCACACGCCCCATCCTCGGTAGAAGAAGCAAAGGATTCCAAGATAGCAATACCCGGAATGGGCACCTCGGCCTACTTGTCACTGCGACTCGCATTGGGCGAGGTTGATGTCCAAGTCATGCCGTTTGACGAAATCCTCCCATCTGTCGCCGCTGGTGAGTCCACCCACGGCCTCATCATACACGAAGGCCAGCTTACATGGCGCGACGAAGGAGTGCACCTTGTCCTTGACCTCGGTGTCTGGTGGAATGAGAAGACAGGTCTACCACTCCCCCTCGGGGGGAACGTGGTCCTCAGATCCCACGGCGAGGAGAGATGTGCGGAGATTGCTAATGACGTCAGGAACTCCATAGAACATGCTATCCAGAATCCCGACTCAGCATTGAGCTTCGCCAAGAAGTGGGGAAGGGGCATATCTGACGAGACCAATGAAAAGTTCGTGGGAATGTATGTCAACGAGCGGACTATAGATTACGGACCTGATGGCAGAGAAGCTGTAATGAGGTTTCTAGAGGAAGGACAGAAGATAGGTCTTGTAGACCCAGGCTTCGAACCTAGAGCCATTGATTTCATAGGCCGTCAGTGACAAGCCACGCCATGGCCAAACCAGAGGTCTCTGAATTTGACTCGGTCGATCCCGCGCCAGCGAGCAGTGTCTCCTCGGTCATAGATCTACGCGGCACGATATGTGATGAACAGGAGCGCATGTTTGAGAGAATGCGTGCGCTGTTCGCCCTCAGAAATATCGGCGGGGCAGATGCGGTGGAAGCCCTGGCTGCTGCATATGACTCTAAGTCCGCCCTTCTGAAGCATGAAATCGCATATGTAATGGGACAGATGCAGGACCCGCATGCCGTCCCTTATCTCATCGAACGGCTGGAGGATCGAGATGAGGACCTCATGGTGAGGCACGAGGCAGCCGAAGCACTGGGAGCGATAGGGGACAGAGTCGCGATTTCCACCTTGGAGAGGTTTTTAGATGATCCAGAGCCTGTAATCTCCGAGTCTTGCGAGGTCGCCATAGACCTGTTGGAATACGTATCCTCGAAGTCGCTGAACTATGGAGAAGCCGCTTGAATGCAGGCCATAACTGCACTGGATTCCATCCCGCACACGTCAACTAGGAACCTCGAAAGTCCCTCTATAGATTGTGCATCAAGTAGGTTTGACACCTCGGATCTGAAATACTGGTCCATCCTAGATGGTGTGAGTTCTATCTTATTTGCTGCCCTTGTTACAACTTCCCTTCG
>DAMH01000016.1 GCA_002499585.1 Euryarchaeota archaeon UBA552
AGGGCATGTTCAGAAAAACAAATACCTGTGATTGCGGATGGCGGTATAAAGTTCAGCGGAGATATAGCCAAGGCAATAGCTGCAGGTGCTAATTCTGTTATGATCGGCTCATTGCTCGCGGGAACTAACGAGGCACCCGGTGAGACGATCCTCTACCAAGGCAGGTCGTACAAGGTTTACAGAGGGATGGGCTCTGTTGGAGCGATGACAGATGGAGCTCACGACAGGTATTTTCAGTCAGAGCAAGGAGACACGCAAAAATATGTCCCAGAAGGTATCGAAGGGCGTGTCCCTGCCCGAGGGCCAGTGGATGACGTTCTGTATCAGTTACTCGGTGGGCTAAGGTCTGCCATGGGTTACACCGGAAATGGCACCATTGAATCAATGCGGAAAAACTGCTCTTTTGTCAAAATCACAAATGCAGGTCTGTCAGAATCACATGTGCACGATGTGGAGATAACAAGAGAGGCCCCAAATTACAGAAGATGAAATCAAATCATCACTGCATTACGCAGATTCATACGAAGGCTCAACGTCGGGGGAACATGGAAGAGATAGTACTCGGCGGAGGGTGCTTCTGGTGCATAGAGGGGGGATTAGCAGACCTCAGCGGAACTATAGAAGTGACTCCCGGATATTCAGGCGGTCACGTCGCAAACCCAACCTATCAGCAAGTATGTGGAAAGAAGACCGGGCATGCAGAAGTCGTGAAGGTGAAGTACAATCCTGATGTAATATCACTCGATTCCCTATTGGAGGTGTTCTTCACATTGCATGATCCCACTCAAATTGATAGACAAGGCAATGATGTGGGGCCACACTACAGAACATGTATATTTTACAACACGACTGAACAAGGAGACATCGCACGTAACAAAATCGATTCAATCAGGGGCGATTACGACAAAGCAATTGCGACAACCGTTGAACGCCTTGAAAAGTTCTGGCCTGCTGAGATCTATCATCATGATTACTTTCAAAAAAACCCAAATCAGCCATACTGCTCGTTCGTTGTCGCACCAAAGATCGCCAAGGCAAAAAACATGTTTTCAGAGTTGTATGAATAGACAAATCTCAAGCACACCTTTTTGTCTGATACCATGAACCCATTGCACATGGACACCGCCACTGACCAGCTGACACCGGAACCTTGGGGGTTCCACCTCTTGGGTCTAATCAGCCCAACGTTGGTTATTGCAGGCAACATAATGGGGGGGTTCTACACCCTTCTCGGAGTGATTTTCATCTGGGTAATCGGCCCTATCCTTGATATCATAATGGGCAAATCAAAAGTCGCAAGGCCGCCCAGGGACTCAGGGAAACCTTTCATCTTACTTCTCTGGGCCCACGGAATCGTCCATTTCATCATGATGGGCACATTTTTCTGGTTCGCCGCGAATGAAGGTTATACTCCATATCTCATCGCAGCTGCACTTTCAACCGGATTGGCTGCTGCTGCATCTGCAATCGTAACCGCACACGAGCTCGGTCATCAGAAACATGGAAGTCCTGGATGGAGACTTGCCCGCATGCTACTGTACAGCATCAACTACCCGCACTTCACCACTGAACACAACTACAATCATCACAAAAACGTCGCGACAGATGACGACCCAGCGAGCGCTAGACTTGACGAGGGCCTCTGGGTCTTTTGGGCGAGAACGATTCCCGGACAATTCATGTCCTCAGTCAGAATACACGAGAAGAAAGGGAGGACGGGATTATCCAACCCCTCATACAGAGGCCTAATCATCCAGATAATCCTGATTTCGGCGCTGTTGACCCTCAATTATGCTGGCCAGGAATGGGCCGGCCCGATGGCTCTGGGCTGGATCATACTATCAGCAATCGCCATACTCACACTTGAGTACGTGAATTACATCAGGCATTGGGGCCTAAGGCGCGAGAGTAGCGACAAGAGGTTCCAGTCAGGTCATGCTTGGAATACGGAAGCAAGATGGTCCCGATGGAGTTTGTTGGAACTCACCAGACACAGCGATCACCACTTACACGGATCTGTACCTTTTTGGAAGTTGAGGCCATATCCTGATGCACCTACACTTCCGTCAGGATACTATGCTTGTTGGTGGCCTTGCCTGGTCCCTCCGATATGGAGGCGGATGATGTCAGGCAGAGCACCCGGCATATGATCAATCGCGCCTGATTCCAGAATCGGTACTGACTAAAAACGTTCTAAAACGACCATCAAGCGTGTGTTAGGCTGACACGATGGCATGGTGTTTTTGAATAGGTCCA
This sequence comes from Euryarchaeota archaeon UBA552, assembly GCA_002499585.1. Lineage (GTDB taxonomy): Archaea > Thermoplasmatota > Poseidoniia > Poseidoniales > Thalassarchaeaceae > MGIIb-N1. The sequence continues at coordinate 2,257 of DAMH01000016.1, forward strand.
CATCAGGACGAAACAATGTCTGGCAGGGCTAGCAGGGGCTTTGTGCTCGCGGTGACCATAACTTTCCTAGTTTTGACATCGTATTACGAACCAATCGATTATGATGAAAGCCCGACTAAACTCAAAACCCACAGCGAATCAGGGATTGAGACAAACTTCCCCCATCCTGTCATTGGGGTGGTTGGAAGTCAAATACAGACGCTCTCCTTTAGCGCTGTTCAAGCTTTTGGCAGTGAAGCAAATGGGGACTGCACACCCCCCATAATCTGCCCTGAGGCGGAGCCTCCAATAAAAGCACAGAGTCTATCAAGTTCCACTTCTATCCTTGGCGCAAATCACGAAGCAGTCGCAATGGATGGTATCCTGTATTTCGATGCCAATAACCCAGAATCTCAGCTCCACAGTTTTGACCCAACGTCAAACACAATCCACGAGATCACCTCATTTTCCTCCTCAGGTTCATACGGCGGACAAATTGGGAAATTTGGGGGCCTAGCAATACTCGATCATGTTGTATATTTCGATGCATCAACCTCATCCTCAGGTAGCGAACTTTGGGGCTACAGTCCCGCAAATGACACATATTGGATGACAGAGGAAATAAGGCCGGGAGTAAGTGGGAGTAATCCCGGCAGCACAACCGGTTTAGTTTCGCTAGCAGGGAAACTTTGGTTCAACGCAGATGATGGTAGCCACGGTAACGAGATGTGGACCTACAATCCATCTACGGGGACATCAGAATTAGTCTTTGACATCAATCAGGGACCATCAAGCTCATCGTTGGGGATTTTTTCTGGATTATATCCCGTTCTTGACAGATGGTTGTTCTTCGATGCGAGTGACGGGAATAACGGCAACGAACCCTGGGTCTATGACAGCCTGACTGGATCGCTGTCGCCTCTCGGAGATTTGAATTCTGGAGGCGCTCCGAGCCTTCCAGGATTCACGCTTGGGTTCCATGCCACCAACTCGACGATCATTTTCGATGCCAATGACGGCATTTCCGGAACAGAACTATGGGGGGTTGACCTGAATTCTCTCGAATCTGGTGCGGTGCAGCTGTGCGATATATGGAGCGGTTCTGGTAGCGGTCAACCAAGCTCAAGCTCTGGCCAAGTGGCAATTATCGGCGGTAGCGCTTATTTTTCTGCTAAGGACCAATCATATGGATCCGAGCTGTGGTCCTACAGTCCCGAAACAGCGTCATGTAACCGCCATACTGATATCAGGCAAGGATCAAGTGGGAGCAACCCAGGATTTACTTCCGGCGGTATCCACAACTTCGGGACTGTCGCAGGATTCTCGGCCAATGATGGCACGACCGGGAATGAGCTTTGGCTTTACTCGCCGGAGAACGAAACTGCGTGGCTGACAGGGGATCTCAGTGTTGGTTCAATATCCTCTTACCCGGGCCAACATAGCGGTTTCAGCTTGAGTGATGAGGGAATCGTTTACTTCACTGCATCATCAACCGGCTTTGGATACGAGCCTCATACGCTGAATCTCGAAAATTTTTCCATTAGCCTTCTTTCTGATGTTAGGGCAGGATCAAAGTCCAGTGATGCTGGTAGAAACTCGGGCTATGTTTTCCTGGATAGAAACTTGTATTTCGATGCCAACGATGGTACCGGAAGCGACCTGTGGGTGGTGAAAAATGCCACGAATAACTCGGCTGTTTCGTGGACTGTGCATCCACAATTACCATTTGGACTGGAGATCTCATCCGTGGATGGGACAATCAGCGGCACTCCAACCCAGAGTAGCCCGATGACAACCTATATCGTAACAGCAACGAACTCTACTGGCAGCAGTATGACAGTTGAAATCCAATTGAACGTACTTTCTGATTATGATCAAGACGGCCTTCCGGACTGGGTGCCGGAAAGCATCGCAGAACACACTGATTTGATTTCAGATCAAGATGACGACAATGACGGCCTGGACGATTTAAGCGAGGCTTCAGTGGGAACTTCTTCGTATGATCCTGACACGGACGATGACGGCTTCTGCGATGGCCTAAATTCATTACACGGGGTGTGCACACACGGCCCAGATCCTGAACCTCTGAATCCTCAAATCCCAGTTGATACTGATGGAGACGGCCTAGCCGACAATGACTTTGATGGGTTGGGTCCAGCTGTCGCTGACGAGGATGACGATAATGATGGATATCCTGACACAGAAGATGACTTTCCCTTGGATCCATCAGACTGGTTAGACACCGATGGGGACACAGTTGGAGACCTGTCAGACACTGATGACGACAACGACGGGGTACTGGACACAGATGAAAACTCGGCCGGGACCGACACAACACTTGTTGATACCGACGGTGACGGGATTTGCGATGGTCCATACCAACGTCAGGCTTGTGACACGGGACCAGACCCCTATCCACTTGATGCCAATCTTCCAAGGGACACAGATGGAGATGGGCTGTGGGATGACCTACCAGAAGATGCAGCAGAGATATTCATTGAGGATCAGGATGATGACGGCGATGGGCTGAGCGACGAAGTAGAAACAGGGACTGGCGTTTTCATATCACAGTCGGATCGGGGCACATACGCCCTGAATCCCGACTCAGACGGAGACGGATTTTGTGATGGTAGCAATGAGGTCCCAGGGGTTTGCTCAAGGGGAGAAGATCCTGAACCATTCAATCCCAATGTTCCGATGGACAGAGACAATGACCAGTTGGCAGATCAGGTTGATCCTCAGTGGACAGCGTTCTACGGGGATGAGGACTCCGATGACGATGGTGACGGGTATTCTGACAGCATGGAGTACAAATGCGACTCATCAGCCCTAAACCCAAATGACACTCCGGACGATATAGACGGAGATTACATCTGTGATGACGAGGACCCTGACATGGACGGAGACGGAGTTTTCAATGATGAAGACAAATTCCCCGAGGACCCTGTGGACTGGAGCGATTTTGACAATGACGGAGTCGGTGACAATGCTGACTTAGATTCCGATGGCGATGGGCTAACCAACATCATCGAGCATCCAGATTGCATCCTTTCGTTGGACTGCGATTTTGATGGTACCTCCGACGCCTCAGATCCATTCCCCACCGATCCAAATGAGAACTCAGATGTGGATGGCGATGGCATAGGGGACAACATGGATCCAGACGCCGACGGAGATGGAGTCTGCGATGGGAGTCTGGCTACCCCAGGTATATGCTCCTCCGGACCAGATGCATTCCCGTTAGATCCTGCGGCATATCTTGACACAGACGGAGACGGGTTGACAGACTCTCTAGTCGACGGAATAGCATCATCACTTGTCATCGATTTGGATGATGATGGCGATGGTTGGACAGACTTGGATGAAATAAGGTGCCGGTCCGATCCGCTGGATTTCAATGACGTACCAAGCGATGTTGATAACAACAAAGAGTGCGAGGCCGTAGCTGCTAGGGTGAGTGAGACATTCGCAGTTTTCGGCGCATTTATCGCACTTTTACTTGTAGTGGGTCTTTTCATGGCCCCGCTCATCAGAGATCAAGTCAGAAAAAGAAATAGAAACATCAAAGATGATAACCAAGATTAACCCTCAATAACAAGCTGGTCTCCATGACGAACGAGAATGACTTGGAAAGAAATACTGGGGATATCGAGAATCCATTTTCCGGTCTAAGCGGAGACATAAAAGAAAGGCTGGACAAGGAAAGAATCGAAAATGAAATCGGGGACCGGCAGATAGCCCTTGATTTCATCAGGATATTCAGGATCAAGGAAAGACTCTCGATCCTAAAGGATCAAAGGGACAGCATAGAAGTCATGCTCAGTGGACCTCTTTTCACCAAAACCTTGCACAAGGATCCAGTAACTTCTGTGGCCTTTATTTCTGAGTCAGCCTGTGCCTCAGTAGGTATGGATCAGAGGATACAGCTATGGCAACCCATGTCGGATGAAAATCCCATCAGGCTGGAACAGACTGCATACCAGGGGTATCTCACCACGGATGAAGAAAAAACCATTCTAGCCTGTGGCTCTCTCGACAAAACAGTCCAAATATGGGAGATTCCCAGCGGAAAATACCTCAAAACACTAGACCTTGGCGGTTTCGGTGTCACCAGCCTAGCACTCGATCCAAGCACGGGGACGATCGCCACAGGACTCTACAACGGGAACATCAGAATCTCAGATCTTGATACGCTGGAAACAAGAACCGAATTCCGAGCGCATGAAAACGCTGTGACGAGCATTGCATTCTCCTCGAGTGGGATAAACATGGTGAGTGGTGGTGTGGATGGCAGTGTCAACGTTTGGAGACCATCAACGGACTCCCACATCGCAGGAATAAATGAGTTCGACAGCCCAGTCACGTGCGTCAAGCTTCTCGGCGATGAGAGGTCGGTGATTATTGCGAGCCAAAGTAAACAAATCCAGAAGTGGGACTCACATCAGAGGGAGATCACGGGCACTTTCAGTGGCCACTCCGGTGAGGTGTATGCGGTCACCCTATCTCCCGATGGTATCCTCATGGCCAGCAGCTCCAAGGATAATACAATCCGGATTTGGGATGTAGAAAGCTGTGTGGAAAGGAAGACACTGAGGGGAAACCGAGGTAGAATCAATGACGTAAGATTTAGTTCAGACGGGGAGCATCTACTATCTGGCAACTCGGAAGGCGAGGTGTCTTATTGGGGTGTGCAGTTAGACGTCACTAAGAGGGTTTTAGACATCGTTGAGGAGATGCTTGTCGAAGGAGGGTTTAACGTGAGAAGAACCAGGAAACAAACCATCATCATATCTCTGATGGCTTGACTGAATTAGAATTTCTTCTTAATTTTTGGGAGCCTGCTCTTTTTGTCTTTTGATGCTTTTCCCGTTTCATCCTCGTCAAAATCCGTATCCTCAATGCTTGAAGGCATCGAAAGATAGACAGTAATCAATTCCATTAGGTATGTAAGCAGGAAAACGGCAGCCATCTGCCAATATTCGTTCCAATCTAGTACAACATACGCAATCAATGTAGCAGCTGCAGGACGGATCCAGGACAAAGAAGATCGTAGAACGAATCCCGCCTTCTCCATAGATTGGGACCTCCTAGCCATGTGCATCGCAAGGGCATCAGGTTCTTGATGTTCGCACCAAAATCATATCAAAAAAGATCTTATTATCAGGTCAGAATAACCGTGCCATTACCATATCTACCGTTCATCAGCGGCAGGTAATATATACATTGACAAACGGAGGGCCAAATAATGAGCGAAGCGGACGAAAAACCTATGATACCGATCGTGCTTTCTGGAGCACTTGGAGCACTAGCCCTTGCAGATGCATTTGTGATAACCCAAGACTCTGATGATATTGTCAAAATATTAGTCGGAATAGGGGCACTAGCCGTATCAGCAATCCTCCTATCTGCAGGAGGATTATCGATGCCTGCTATGCCATCAAGGAAGAAAGAGGAGCAAGAGGAACCTGAACCGGAGCCAAAATTCTGAGGTAATTAAAATGTGGGAACATAGAAGCATATCAAACACTGAAATGAGAAAAACCAAGACAATAGCACCCTCAGAGACTTACGTCCGTCTGATGGATGCGATACAAGACAGTATCAAGGATGCCGAGAGCAAAGAACTGGACCACGAGAGATTCCTGAAACACATCCCAATGGAGGGTCCATGGGAGAAGCTGGATGGCAACGACGAGGCCAAGGACAATCCAATCGAGAGGTACGTAGGGCCAGGAAAGGCGAGGTTGATGAACACAAACCTATTTCTCGGCTCATCATGGATAGACACCCAGAGATTCAAATTCGAGCGTAGAATAGACACTCCTGCAGATTTTATTCGCCAGAAAACCGTGGTGAATGCCAACATGTGGACCCCGAAACAAATCTCTACCACACAAACTCTATTCTTCTGCTCAACTGGCGACGAAGACAGGTTGGGAGGATCGGTGCTGGCAAGCAACGGCAAACCAAAAAACAATATTTCTGACCAGCATCCATTCCTAGGCAAAGGAGATTCAGCATACGCAGAGTGGGAGCCGATTCTCTGGGGTCTCGGCCACAGGGGCGTAGTACCTGGCTCTGATCCACAAGACAAGGTATACTACCCATCTCTCATGCACAGAGGTGTTACGTTCAACAACAGACTCGGTTGGACCAGATACTCGCCTGCAGGGTTTGGAAAAGATGCAAGTGGGTACATCATGACGAGACCCTATTCTTGGATCTGGCCTGCAGTCGATGGAAATAGAGAGAATGCGACAGCATTCAATTTGCTCGTAAACATGCCGGACAGAAGGACTTCTTTTGGCGAGGACGGCATAACAGACGTGTACATCACGACCGGAAAAACCTCCTTGTACACCATGATGGGGATGATGAGGTCCGCAACAGTCCGCCAAATGTTCGGTGGAGGATCGGAGCTAGTGCCCTTAGAATTCCACCTAGTTGAACCGGGTATAGACGAGTGGATTCGAGGTGCCAGTGATGAGGATAAGTATGCTAGGTTGTTCGAAGTTACCGCGGCTTTGGGATACTATCTCACAAGCAACGAAACCGGAACCTTGGGCGGCGGCGGGAAGCGTCGACGTCTAGTCGTCTATCCTGATGATCAGGGGAATCTCCTAACCTGCGTAAACGCAAGTCAGGTCGCCGACCATGCACTCAAGACCAACTTCACAGCCTCTCTTTTCACAAAACTCGATCAAGCTGACTTCATGAACAGAGTGTCGCGTAGATTCACAGCATACGCAGATCTCGTCGCACGCAGCGAAAGCAGTAGAGGCGCAAAGTGGATAAGCTCAGCATCAATAGACGGCGAAAATGTACAGGGACCCCACGTTCACACAATTCTGGCCGCAAGAGGATATGACATTATGACTATGAGTGAATACATGGACACGTTCAATGATGTTTCTGCCGCTCCCGAGAGAATAATCAGAAGATGCATCCAGTCTATAGGGACAAATGCTCTGAAGACCCTGTACAGATTAGATGATTTGGGCGAGGTCCCAGGCCAGTCTCCATTCAAGCACATATTTGCCCCAGAAGATGGTAAACCCTATGTTTACTTCACCGATATCAGGTTCCTTGTGCCTAACTCAATCGACCAGATGAGAACACTTGTTGGAAGCAAGGGAGCAGACAGAGGCCGAATGCGAGAGGCCTTCTCAGAGATGACAGGAGCCGATCCCCTGACCGCTCTCTCTATATCTGATGTATGCCTACCTTTCCTGGCGGACCTAGGTGAGGATAGTTGGCAAACCGGTACGGGATTGAACACAGATGAGATAATCGTGGAAGTTACAATGGCAGTTGATCCCGCCAGAGTCTGGAAAGCGCTTTTGGAACCAACTCTCGACGAGATTTTCGATATGCCAAAAGGAGGTAAAGGTACCGCAGCAAACATTTGGGGCGATGTCTTCATACAAAATGAAGCCCTACATGACAAGATGAGAAAGGACGGGCAGGCCGATTTCCTGAAAATTTTGCAACTTGCCTATAACTGGTCTAACAACAATTCGAGGAAGAGACACAAAGACGCCTTCTAGATTGCAGATGCTGTTAAATCCCCACACTTTTGAATTAAGATGGAACCACTGCAGGCAATACTAGGAGCCTCAATGGGTATTGGGCTGGCCGCTGCATCTGGTTTTCGGGTTTTCCTACCCCCGTTTCTGATGTCGCTTTGGCTGAGATTTGGATTCCTGAGTCTTGAGATTGAGGGCTCAGAGTTTGATTTTATTTATTCTGACCTCTGCGTGATCATGTTAGGTGTTGCCTCGGCTTCCGAAATCTTAGCCTACAAAATACCATTTTTAGATAACGCCTTGGATGCCATCGCAACACCCCTCGCCGGTCTCGCGGGAGTGGCAGTCATGGCAGTCTCATTGGAGGGATTGGACCCATCGATCCAATGGGGGGTTGCAGTCATCGCAGGAGGAGGGGCATCACTCGGAATACAATCTGCGACTGTCGCCGGCAGGGGCATTTCATCAGTCTTGACTCTCGGGATTGGAAACCCGCTATTCTCCATCACAGAAGACATAGCCTCGCTCTTCCTGGTTTTGATTGCTCTGGTTGCGCCTTTAATCGCCTTGATGATGACCTTGTGCCTAATTGTATACTTTCTCAAGAGAAATAAAAATACGGTAGAACTCAAGGCCTGAAATCAACAGACGAATCAGGCCGGAAATAGTACAGTGAAAGGCTGACAATTATAGCCACCACCAACGGTCCTGTGATGAAAACCCGTGCAGTAGCACTGAACTCCCAGGCCATCACGGACCACCCAAGGGCGAGGGTTTCCAAGACGGAGGCAAGAAGAACAACATCATACAGTGATTTTTCTTGAATAGGATTTTTTGCCGCGACCAGAGCTCCAACTCCATTTACTGCGAACAGAGCCGCACCAAGACTCCTGAGCCAACCAATGTTCTGGTTTGACGCACCCTCCAAATCTGCATACCATTCTGGTATGATCATGAAAATCAGGCCCATTAGGACGCTGGACCAACCACATATTTTCAGTGCGACTTGAGTTCTATACACTGCATATCAACCTCAGACGATTGTAACAAATGCCTCATATATTGTATGTTTGGGTATTAGGATGATGTGATTATAACCAGTCAACGCCACGCTGGAAACCACATCAATACAAGTGAAAAACCACAAGCAAGGGCAGCGTATAATCCAACATTTTACGTTTATGAAGAAACCCATTGAATTTCCAAAATACGTTACCAATTCACATTAAGAAATCGATCCAAAAGTGAAAAGACTCTTTCTAGATAACCACACGGATTGCAACAGGTGACAATCATTCAAATCCCCTATGACTATTTCCCAAGCACAGTCAGGGGGGCTGTCTTACTCGTACTCACGGTTGCGTTCGTAGCAAGGATTTCCATGGTTTACAAGCCATTGCGCAGGTTGGCTGCGTCGATAGATGACGATCTAGAGAACCGAGGGATGCTGGCGAACCTCAACAATGTAAGCGAGCTTTTCCTCAAGCCATCCATCAAGAAACTGGGTAAATCCTTTATTTTCTGGGAAATTTTGACATTGGTTGCACCGTTGGCCTTAGCGATCCCGCTATTGTCCTACCTAGAGGCAGACGAAGTTCAACTCGGAAACCTGGAAAGGTCAACTTACTCGATTTTTATTGCCTTCTTGGTCATTTGGCTAGCCCGTGACATAAGAAAGTCAGCCAGGCTCAGAGATTTTATTGAAAGGAGCTACATCCAGCTGGAGGCTATGTGGACGATGGCTGAACGTGAGTTCCAGTCATGGAATCTGAATCATGATTTTAGAAGGTCATGGTTTCTGAATGAACTAAAACAGGCGGAATCTCAATACATGGACGAGGCCGATGAAATTGGAATCATACCCGGGATTTTTCAAGCGCTGACTGAGAACCCGATAGTCATGTCCTTTGCGAAGCAAATAAAGAAAGGACTGGATTATACTATACTTGCACCATTCTCAAATAAAATTCACTCCACTGTAATGGGTATAATACGGACAAGAATGAATCAAATTGTGGAGGAACAACTCGAGGATTTCAAAAAAAAGTCCCCATTGAGGAGGGCAAATGCCATCTTTGAAGCCTTCTTACCCACATTCGCGATGTCATTAGTGGTGCTGATCCAAGGCCATGGTCTCTGACTAATCATTATTGCTGGAGTCAATTCCAGAACGCCCATGAACCCAAAGAAAATCCTGGCCACCACCTTCGTAATGACAATGCTTACAACAGCCCTCAGTGGATGTTTAGGTCCAGTCGATGAACAAGAAAACGGACAAACCCCAGAACTAGAAGAATGGAATGTTTTCTACATATCTTCTGAAGCGGATTTACCGGCTTGTGATGATGCCCATGAAGGCAGATTGTATTTCGTATCTGGACCCCAAACCTTCTTTGCGTGTGACTCAGGCTACTGGACTGAAATCGAAATCAAAGGACAAGATGGGCAACAAGGAACAGAGGGGCCACAAGGGCCACAGGGCGACCCAGGCCCGGCAGGGCCGCAGGGGGATCAAGGTCCAGTAGGACCGCAAGGCGCACAGGGCCCACAAGGTGTACAGGGACCATCGGGCGCACAGGGCCCACAAGGTGTACAGGGACCATCGGGCACACCGGGCCAAGACGGTACATCTTTCACTGTTATCGGCACGGTAGAAGATACCTCTGATCTGGGAGAAATATACATTGGAGACGCCGGTGATGCATTTTTGGTCAACTCCACAGTTCACATCCATGTGTGGAGCGGCTCAGAGTGGATAGACCTGGGCGATATGTCGGGCCCACCTGGGTCACCAGGACCAACCGGAAGCGATGGTGCAGATGGCGCACAGGGCCCA
>DAMH01000021.1:0-253 GCA_002499585.1 Euryarchaeota archaeon UBA552
TCCCATCCGAGTCTGTGTCTATGGGGGTCGATGTGACATCGAGGGGGTCAGCACCACAGTTGGGCTCTATCGCGTCTTCCCATGAGTCTCCATCGTCATCCGTGTCCTCATTGTCCCCTATTCCGTCGGAGTCTGTATCGACCCATTCGTTCACGTCGTATTGGAAGACATCATCAATGTCAGGGTATCCATCGCCGTCATCATCTTCATCCATAACGTCGCAGACTTGGTCTGAGTCCCAGTCGGCTGGGGT
>DAMH01000021.1:621-13817 GCA_002499585.1 Euryarchaeota archaeon UBA552
CCAACCATCGTTGTCATCGTCAGTATCGTAGTTGTCCCCGAGTCCATCACCATCGAAGTCATACTGCTCGCTTGGATCTGTGTCAAACGCATCGAATTCGTCTAAGACACCGTCGTTATCATCATCGAAGTCGGAGTTGTCCCCCTGACCGTCCGAGTCAGTATCAATCCATTCTTGCGGGTCATTCGGGAATTCATCAATATCGTCTGCGAACCCGTCTCCATCGTCATCCGTATCCATGATATCGCAGATACCGTCTGTGTCAGTATCAACAGGCACTGATGCGTATGATAACGGATCTGAGCCACAGAGGATTTCATCCGCGTCTGAAAAACCATCGCCATCGTCATTGGTATCTTCGTTGTTACCGGTTCCGTCATTATCAGTGTCCAGCCATTCAGAGGCGTCAAGTGGGAAATCGTCATTGGAGTCGAGATATCCGTCGCCATCATCATCGTCGTCGAGTTCGTTGCAGAGTTCATCGGAGTCTATGTCTGATGGCTGGCTGTTGTAGTCTAATGGGTTCGTGTTACAATCGGCCTCTTCAGAGTCGTCCCAGCCGTCCCCATCGTCATCATTGTCGGCGTTATTGCCGATTCCGTCGTTGTCGGTGTCTGTAGTCTCGCTGGCGTCTTGGGGGAAGTCATCATCGACATCGTCTGTACCATCGTTATCGTCGTCCGGATCCATTGCGTCACAGATTCCGTCGTAATCGAAGTCCGATGGTGTTGAGTTGTAGTCTTCGGGGTCAGTTCCGCATTGAATCTCTGTTGTATCTTGCCAGCCGTCGTTATCGGTGTCTAGGCTGAAGACGTTCACTGTGAAGTTGTAGAATCCCTCGCCTGTTATCGCCATTGCCCTTAACAACACATCCTCGCCACTGACCTCAGGGCCATCTGAGGTAACGTATTCGGCTCCGGTGTTGTTCAGGGACGAGTCGATCAGTGTGAGATTTGACTCCCAGTATAATACGAGATATCCTGTGACGTTTGTGGATGTCATGTTGACCTCCACACCGTAGTCAGTTGGAACTGTGAAAGAGTACCAGTCATTCGGATCATCGCTGGCTGATTTCCAGCCCGTGAAAGATCTAGTACTGTTGGAAGTCTGTGGAATTGGTAGGCTCGTAGCGTTACCTAGGTCATCGCCAGCATCGTCTCCTGATAGGCCGTCGTCTTGTGAATACGCAGGGTTCCCTGCGATGGAGAATAGATTCACAGTGAAGTTGTATGCCCCATAAGAGGGTGAGACTGGCCAATCTTTGATTTCAAGGTAAGCCGTTGATGAGCCTATATCCGTCCCGTTGCTTCCTACCGTCTCTGGTACGTTACCTGTGAATGCTTCGTCCAGCTCCGTCCCGTTGGAGTCGTATAGCCACATATCGAAGTCCGCGCTTGAATTGTGATACATCTCGACGTAAATTCCGAACCCAGTGGGAACGTAGATTGAATACCAGTCGTCGTCGTTCACGGAAGATAGGTTAGCTTGGAATGTGGTGGAGTTAGTTGCGTTGGCAGTCCCGTTGGAAAGGGTCAAGGGCAGTGCATTCGACATCGACCCACCTGCGTCTTGTCCGCTACCGGCATCATTTCCGATCCCACCAGAGCCGTTGCCTGCTGAGAATATCTCGATTTGCATGGTGTATTGTCCTGAACCCAGATATTGGTCCACCCAGATGTATACTGTGCTTCCTCCAACGCTAGTCCCGTTGGAAGTGACATGATCGGATTGTCCGGTTCCATTCGTGCTTGAGTCGATTTGTGCACCACCTGATGATTGTAGGATGAGGTCGAAATCGGAGTTTGCAGGTATGCTGATGGTGACGGCTATACCTGTCCCCCACGACATGTTGACGGCATAATAGTCATCTGTGTCTGACCCTTGAGTTAGGTTCCCGTAGTATGTGGAGTTGTTTGCAGGTAGGTATGTTGCACTGGATGCATTGCCTCCAGCGTCCGATCCTGAACCAGCGTCATTCGCCAGTACTGACCCCGAAAGCAAAGAAATCAAGAAAATGCAAGATATAATGGAGGCGGATGTCTGTTTGGAGGCGAATGGTCGTGTTTTCCCCGGGTCATTCATACTCGACCGTAGAGGGCGGATGACTTAAATCGTAGCTGAGTGAAGTGCTTTAGTTAAATTCTCAATACCTGTAGAATCCCTGTCCCGATTTACGCCCTAGCTTTCCTTCTGATACCATGGTTACCAGAAGTTCCGCCGGAGCGTATTTTTCGTCCTCTAGACCGTCCTTGAGCACGTTCATAATATGCAGAACCGTGTCTAAGCCGATTAGGTCGGCTAATGCGAGAGGGCCTATTGGGTGGTTCATCCCGAGTTTCATTATGCCATCAATGGCCTCAGGTTCGGCGACCCCCTCTTGGAGTGCTAGGATCGCCTCATTGAGCATCGGGCAAAGAATGCGATTGCTGATGAAGCCCGGAGAGTCATTGCACTGGAGGGGAGTTTTTCCCATTCTCTCCGACACCTCCAATATAGCTCTAGTGACTTCTGGAAGGGTCTGGCTTCCATTTATGATCTCAATTAGTTTCATTATCGGGACCGGATTCATGAAGTGCATTCCGATAACCCTGTCCGGGCGATTGGTGGATGACGCTATCTCGTCGATGGATATGCTTGATGTGTTTGTGGCTAGTATGGCGGTCCCCTTGCATATTCTATCCAAGTCTGAAAATGCTGAAACCTTCAGTTTCAGGACTTCAGGTATGGCCTCTATGACAAGATCAGCATCGGATGCTGATTCTCTTGAGACTGAGGTGGAAATTAGGCTGACTGCTTTTTCAGCCTCCTGTTCGGACATTCTGCCCTTCGAGACTACCCTGGAAAGTGATCTCTCTATGGTTGCTAGCCCCTTGTCCACATACTCCTGCTCAATGTCAATCATTACCACCGGGTAGCCAGCGCAAGCGGCTACCTGGGCAATTCCGGCGCCCATCTGACCGGCCCCCAGGACCGCTAAACTCTGTATTTCCATGAATAGCTGAGGGGGAGATGGCGGTTATAGTTGCCTGATGGAGACCCTCCACATTGACTAGTCATTTAGGCCGATATCTCCTAGAATTGTTTCAATCTCAGTTTCATATTCAAGTTTATCTTTTTCTTTTCTGCCCCTGGAAAGTCTCCTTACTGCCAGGATGGTCGAAGTGAAAATAAGCAAACCCGCGATTGAGAACCAGATTAGCATGGGGCCCATGCTCCTAGCATCGTCAATTGCCCACTCTGGCCAATTCTGCATCAGGACCTCTATCTCTGCGCTGGCCTCGTTGTTTGCGTGGTCCGTCGATATGACGTAGATTGTATGCTTGCCCGGAGTGTTCAGGATCTCCAACTGGACTGAGAATGAGCCGTTTGAAGGGCACACAAGAGAGGAAGAGTCTACGTCGCTCCAAACTAATGTGTTCGTGCCACTTTCACAGGTTCCTTCTATGACTCTCATTTTTGAAAGGGTTGAGGTACGGTTTGTTCTTTCTTCGATGTTTATGGCCGGTGGAATTGTATCCCTGACTACTGAGAGTTCGTAAGTATCTGTCTGATCTAATGAGCCGACAAGTAGTGTAAATCTATTCTCGCCCTCCTCCAATTCGAATGATATTGTCTCCACGTCAGATCCCGGCATCAGAAGATTCGTTTCCCCGGATGCGTGCTTTGACCAAGTTATTGCCTGCCCAGGACCAAGCTGTATGGTTGCCATTACCTCCGTGGAGGAGACAATGCCACCATTCCAATTTGCCAGTACCAAGGTGTCATAAATCGACTCGTCGAGTGACATAGTCCTGCAGTCCAATGCGTGGTTGCTGTTATTTCTGTTCAATGTCCCATCTACTGCGTAGAGGCACAACTCATGGCTACCAGTTCTGGGTATCTCGAATGAATACGTCCCAGAAGATGAAAGTCCACTAATCATAATCTCCCCGTTCATTGTGAATTCGAAAGTGACTGGCTCGGAGGAGGTCCAGGATAAGTCCTGCCTATGTTCGAATAAAATTAGTGAGTTGGACATACTAAGGCCCCAATCAATTGAAGGGGCAGTTTTGTCGACATGAATCGGCCAAGATTGAGATGCGGAATTGTTCGTCCAGTCCATCAATTCCAAGTTGATATCATATTCCCCATCGGGGAGTCCGGTAGTTGCCAAGGGGAGTGAGATTGTGTATTTCTCCTGTGCACCTCCTTTCTCATCCGACTCGGGGTGGCCTGTTGAGGTGTTGAAAACTGCTGGTCGTGAGCCTACACTATCGCACTCTACGGTCGAATAATCATCGGATACGGAGTTGATAGAGAGACACCAATGCATTGTATCGGACGGTATCTTCAGGACCAAATTTCCACTGGATAAGTTTACTGGCTCGAGTAAATGCGAAGACTGGTAGGTATTTCCCTCCTGATCGTAAAGGGTGTCGAACTCTACGTCATCCGGAGGTTCGGGGTCATAAACAACTTGGAATTGTCTTGAAACAGTGTTTCCTGCTACATCAGAAACCGACACCTCGAAAATACTGGTGCCCTCTACAAAATAGTATGGCATCCCTGTTGAGTCATCAAAGCCAACCTCGGCATCCTGAAGGAGGAATGAGTGCGCTGCGAATCCCTCCTCATCTAGTTCTACGATACTCCCGGAGTGAGTGAAGGTGGCGCTAGGCTCCGTCCATATTCTGTACGTCATGACCTGATTACTGGTTATTTCGGGAATCTGGCTTATCATGACATCGGGGGCGGTGCTGTCATATGACAACGAGAGGAAGGCCTGGGACGAGAAACCCGAGAGGTCTGTGACTAATAGGACGTAATCATGCCACTGCTCTATTTGGGGCAATGATGAGTTAATCCATATCTCCCTGAGAGTGGTGTTTTCTGGCATGGCAGAGTGATTCCCATGATTCCATATGGTTGTCAAATTGTGATGGTTCCCCTGTGTATCCAGAGCATGTACTGAATTGGCATTGGGTATGATTGTCTCGTTGTCCCTTGGTAGCCATTTGACTTGGTCTAGCTTGAAGCCTATTCCAGTATCGATAGCATAGATTTCTATGGGGGTCGAGCTGTTGTGGTATGACATGTTTTCGGGACTTGAGAAGTTCACCAGGGGTGGAAGCTCGAGTAGCTCATACACGTATGGTACTTGGAATTTAATCGAGCCATTCAGTTCAATCTCTACATATCCTTGCCAGGTACCCGCAGACTCTGGTCTATCGAATTCCAGACTTACCTGAAGGGCGGCTGTCGGGTCTTCATTTGCGAGAGCCGTTGACCCATCGGGCCATATTGAGTCGATCTCAAATTTTGACAGACTAATTTGGTTTGTGATTCTCAAATCGTCCCCTCCAAACTCTTGGATTGTTATCTGGAAGTTCATGGTGCCCCCTGGGACATCGTATCCAAGGACGGCTATTCCGTACAGGCCATCAGTTAGGTCGGATTGTTCTATCTTCTCGGATGAGTCAGATGAGGTCGACTTTGCGATCTCCTCATCGCTACTGAAATCTCCATCACCATCTTGGTCCCTGAAGAGGTACAAATCGATATCTGAGTCATCGGACAGGGAGTCTTCAGATGCTACATCTATTTCGATTGACAATGACTTGGAGTTGTTCAGTGTGAGGTTTCTCCACCAAGAGGCTGACATTTTGTTCCTACCATCGTCCTGGGCGGTTTCATTGGGGAGGAATATGGGTTGGGACCACCCGTATGATGTCACATTCTCCACTGAAAGTGGAACCGTCGATACCAGATGCACTGCCTCAACACCACTTCCTTCGTTCCAATCTGAGACTACTTTCTCAAAGCCTGATCGTTCAGCTGCAATATATCCCACGGAGATGTTCAGAGGATTATCATTTGAGCCCACTCCATGCAGAGCTGTGTGCAATGCCAACTGGTGCACACCAGGGGTCACGGGAACTGTGAACACCTCCCGGGAGGTCCCAGTGTATGTCCCCCAGTTGTGGGATCCAGAGCCCGCATAGTTGTTCACGGACCTCTCCTCTATGTAGAACGTTGAATTTCCATACGGGGTCGAGTCCTCGGATGAATATCCATGTGGCGTCTCTGAGAGCCACATTACATCTATGTCCGTGTATGGGTTGTCATCCCAATCCACGTCGATTATTGCTGTTCCTCCTGTGGCCCATTCATCTGGCCATTCGATAGATAGGAATCTCCAGTCACCGCTTTCAGCTCTCCAGTCCCATCTGGTGGCACCAGAAATCCACTCTTCTGAGTACAGGGTCTGATTGGTTACGTTTCCGTCAATGGGCCTAGCGTCAATTGAGAACGGTCCCACCCAAGGTACATTTGTTACCACAGGTAGGGTCCAGCTCCTATTGGAGTCGGATTCTAGGGGAGATCTATTAGAGTCTAGATCGGTGGATTTGATGAGCAATCCATGTTGGTGAAGTCCCGGCTCTGAGCCTAAGGGCACAGATACAATCATGGGCACGGAAGTAGTCTGATTGGGCTGCAGTATGACCTCTGAGGGGACGGATATCCACTCGTCTGGGTTAGTACCGAAAGAGGTCCAGTCGATCTCAATCCTCACCGGTTCATCCGAGAGGTGGCCGTTGTAGTTCCAAACAGCCAACATTAGGCCGTCGCCTGAGTCTTGTAATGGATTACCCATCCGAACCTCTGCATTCGGTCCATCCGACCTCCAGTATGTTACTTCTTTCAACTCGCTCTCCTCCGTCCAGTCTTCAGAGTCAACCATCGAGTCATTGTCTAAATCTAGGACGAATATGCCATCTCCATCCTCATCCTCCCATTTCATTATCTCAAGGAAGACACGTTCTTCTGAGCTCCTATCCTGATTCACATCGAAGTGGGAGTATTCAATCGTGGCCCTCGCTCTAAATTGTCTCGTATCAGGGCTTAGTTGGAGGCTTGGGTCTGCATCCAAGTGTATTGGGATTAGTAGATCGGGCCTACTACTTTGATGTCCATCCCATGTGGAGTTCTCATCCTCATCTGTACCGTTCCCTGTACTATTCCATATCCTGATGTCATGAGAGAGTGGGGAGAAGGAAGTCGCATCTATACTTAGGCTGATTTCTGATTGACCGGTGTTTGTGAAGTCGATATCTGTAATCTGGGTCTCACCAGGTCTCAATAAATTCAGATTTGCTACCCTGTGTTGGCCCTGGAATGAGCCACTGTTCCAGTGAGAAGGTGTGGCCCACCAACTCCCATTATCTCCATCCAGTGTCCGTATTGCGGTTGATGCATTGAACCACCCTCCGCCTTGAGTGAAAGGTTCATACCCCCTGTCGTCGGATGTAGACATCACAAGATCCCTGAACTCCTGAGATACGGGGTATTCCCCCAGATTTTCTTGCCAAGCCTCCGCTACCAACGCCATCAGGCCTGCTACTACTGGAGTGGCCAGACTGGTCCCTCCCCATGTCCTCCATGCGGAGTTGGCATCATCCCTAGTGTTAAGGGGGATATCCCCCGTTGCGGACCATCCCACGGCTACTACATCGGGATCCATCCTTCCTAGGGCGTTTGGACCCCTATTTGACCAAGGTGCAATCTGCCCCCATGTACCGCTTGATCGGCTACTGAAGGCACCCACGGAGAAAACTCCATTGGACGCCCCTGGGGTCTTTGTAGTGCCAAAACCGTGTCCTCCGTTTCCGATGGCAACCGCGTACGAAGTATTGTTGTTGTAGAATCTTGTTAGCCAGTCGAGGTAGAGGGAATACGGATCTGCCCCTGCTTCATCCACAGAGGAATAGCCGAAGGAGAAAGACCCTATATGAGGTTGATCAGGAGTATCTGTTGATCCGTCGTAACCTTCAGCTATGAACCTCCATGCATCTAGAGAGTGTCCCCCCGAGTAGTGGTTACCAATGGCCGATATAGTGGCATTAGGAGCCATTCCCAGTACCTTACCGTCGCTCACGACCCCTTGTGCGGAGATAGCACTTGCACAGAGTGTGCCATGATTACCAGACTCGAGCATGAATAGAGTGAGATTGCCTGGCCCAGCGACTCTGTCGGAATATCCGTGCCTTGCGGCATATGTGTCTCCATAAGGCACTCCTAAAGCTCCATCCGAGACCCAGTATACCAGACCTCCTGAAACATCCCAGAGGCCATCTCCATTGGTGTCAAGACCGGATGTCTCCTCTCCAGGGCGCATTGGGACCTCGTCACCGAACTCACCATCCCTATCCAAATCAGCATAAACGGTCTTGTACTCACCTGAAGCCATATCATCAACTACTAGGATTGGCACGTCTCCTCCCTGCTTGGACCTGAGCGTTGAGTCGGGATGTTCGCCTATGTGATACTCACCTGAGAGAGA
Organism: Euryarchaeota archaeon UBA552; assembly: GCA_002499585.1. Classification (GTDB taxonomy): domain Archaea; phylum Thermoplasmatota; class Poseidoniia; order Poseidoniales; family Thalassarchaeaceae; genus MGIIb-N1. The sequence goes on from DAMH01000021.1 coordinate 8,942, forward strand.
CATGTTAACGCCTGAAATATTCAGACCTGAGACATCCAGTAATCCGTCTGAATTGTTGTCTATATCGATTGTTGAGGTATCTGCGTACCATGTAGATCTAGCGGGGTACGCCTCACCATGAACCATCCAGTTGTACATGCTGTTGTGGTCTAACATCAGTGGCCAGCCATTGTAAGGTGAGTCGTCAAATGTGACCCGTGCCTGAGTCCCATTCAAATCTGGGTGCGCGAAATCCACACCAGTATCTGCTACCGCGACAATGAGGCCGTCGCCTGTGTATCCGCTTTGCCATGCTTCCGTTGCGCCATGAATCTCCCCAGTCTTGACTGTGTTGGGATCGATACCAGGAGGCTCTTGGAATGGCTCGATTGAATAAGGCTCTGGGGCCTTCTGTGCGTCAATAACCGCAATGACTCCCTTGACCCCGGGAATCTTTTGAACCAGCTGAGAAGAAACCCAGAATGTTCTGTGATCGATTACCCCATCAGTGGTTTCTTGCTGTATCAAAACCTCACCCTTTGATGCTTCTGCCTGCTCCTCAAGGGCCCCGTTCTCCAACTGCCAGAACTCGAGATTCTGTAGCGACTTTGTGATAACGGTGACTCTAGATTTACCGTTGTCTCCTTCTAAATCGTCAATGAGCGAAGGATCGACCCAAGGCTCTAGCTCTTCTTCGAGGGGAATTAGGTAAGGATCTGGATTCTCTAGGTCGGAAATCTGATCGACGTGCCCAGCATTTGCCTCGAACCCCATTGATGCAGAGGTTGTCTGCATCAAAATGAGACAGACTAGGACCATAGCTGAACGTTGAGCCATGATACATCGTGTGAAGGCGGTTCTTTCATTCTGCCGGCCCCGTGCCTAGTGCACTCTCGCCCGTCAAGTCCAAATCATATACCACGCGCCACAAGCTCGGAGTCCCGTAGTGTAGTGGTCCATCATCTCAGGTTTTGGTCCTGGGGACCCTGGTTCGAATCCGGGCGGGACTACCACTATCTCTCTATGGCGTCATGATCTACCTTGAGATCTCGGGTGATATTCTTCTGGTGCCCCTCGAGGGTGCCTCCGCCGATTTCCAACAATTTGGCGTCCCTCCACAGACGCTCGACAGTATACTCCCCGACATATCCGTACCCTCCAAGTACCTGTATCGCCCTGTCCGCAATGTTCTTGGCAATTGTCGTTGCGAATAATTTGACTCCATCTGAGTCCAATCTGTTTCCTGACTTTGCTAAGTCGATTTGTCTCGCAGTGTCATAGACATAGGCCCTCATCGCCCTGTATTCCGCCCATGACTCCGCTATGTGCCTCTGGATCTGGCCAAAATCCCTGATTTCCCTTCCAAAGGCTTGTCTTTCGCTAGCATAGCTGTTCATTGCAGAGAGGCACCTTCTGGAGATTCCCACTGCCATCGCCGCCAGTCCGAGCCTCTCCAGCTCTAGATTTCTCATCATGTGAACCATGGATTCTCCGGGTAAACCGACTACGTTTTCGGGTGGCACAACGCAATCTTCGAAAACTAGCTCTGCAGTGTTGCTGGCCCTCATCCCGAGTTTGTCGAAAATCTTCTGGCCGACGGAAAATCCATCCGTACCCTTTTCCACAAGGAAGGTGGTGATTTCCGCCCTTCCTTTATCGTCAGTTCCTGTCTTGGCATATAGCCAAACGATGTCAGCAGTGCCTCCATCGTCATCTAAAGAGCCGTTGGTTATCCACATCTTTCTCCCATTGATCACCCAGTTTCCATCGTCCCTCTGAACAGCAGAGGTCTCCATGCCAAGGACGTCCGTTCCATGATCTGGCTCACTCATTGCCATGCATCCAATCCACTCGCCACTGCATACCTTTGGGAGAATTCGCGATTTCTGATCCTCATTTCCATTTTGAGCGAGGTTGTTTACCATCAGTTGGTCATGAGCGAGATATGCAAGGCAGAAAGCTGGGTCGGAGTAGGAAAGTTCCTCATTGATAATTGCGACTGCCGTTGCGTCCATTCCTCCTCCGCCGAATTCTGAGGGTACTGAGATCCCCAGAAGTCCTGATTCTCCGAGTGACCTGAATAAGCCGACGTTGAATTTTTCATCTCTGTTATACTCAAGCGCTTGTGGCTCGACCTCGTCAATAACAAAACTCCTAACCATCTCCCTGAGCATTGCGTGTTCATCGGTTGGATTGGCGATGTCGAGCGTCCTCCAGTCCTCTTCCATGCATCCGCCACATGGCCTAGGCGTAAGAGTGATTCGGGTCGCACGCCTACGGCGTGACACGTCTGCTGTCCCGGGGGAAAGGTATCGTCTCCCTAATGTGATCAGCACCCGATAGCCAGGCACAAACTCTGTCTATCCCCATTCCGAAGCCCCCGTGTGGGACACCTCCGTATCTCCTAATGTCAATGTAGAATTCATATGGCTCCCTCGGAGTTCCCTCTTCGTCTATTCTCTCTAGTATTTCCTTTTCCGACCAGGTTCTTTCGCCTCCTCCGATGATCTCTCCATAGCCCTCGGGAGCAAGTAAGTCGTGACAGAGAACATACTTCGTATCATCTGGATCAGGCCTGTGGTAGAATGGCTTGGCCACACGGGGATAGTGGGTAAGGAAATGAGGTACTTCGAAGTCTTGGGTTAAGATTTTTTCTTTGCTGTAGTCTAAATCCTGGCCCCACTCTATCTCGACGCCCTTGGACTGCAGAGTTTCGACGGCTTCGTCATATCTCATTCTCGGATACTTAGAGTCTGCGTATTTTTGAATCATATCTACGTCTCTCCCAAGCTCAGACAATTCATCTCCTCTTTCCTCGACTAGTGATTGGGCTATGCTTCTGACGAGGGCCTCTCCATGTTCCATCACTTCCTGATTACCCCCCCATGCTATTTCCATTTCAGCATGCCAGAACTCAGTCAGGTGCCTTCTTGTCCTGCTTTTTTCGGCTCTGAAAGATGGAGCAATGGTGTAGAGTCTCTCCAGTGCTGGCATAGCTGCCTCAGCATACAATTGCCAAGATTGAGTGAGATATGCCTTTTTCCCGAAATAAGGCACTTCGAAGAGGGTGCTTCCGCCCTCAACGGCCCCTGCTACGAAGTTAGGAGCCTGATATTCAATGAAATCTCGGTCTCTGAAGTAGGAATGAACAGCGCCGAAAACCGTTGACCTAATCTTCAACATCTTTGTCATCCTGCCAGTCCTCAAGTACAGGTGTCTGTTATCGAGGAGGAATTCAGTTTCCCCCCCATCGGCCTCTGCCATGGCTGATTCTGTGATTGGAAATGGACTATCCGGGTTTACAGCCCCAACTACAATTCCCGAGCTTACCGAGAGTTCGTAGCCATGTTCCCTGTCGGTTCTGATGACCTTTCCTGCGACCCTTACACTCGATTCTATCAGAGCACCAGATAGGGCATCGAAACATTCGTCATCGACCTCACCCTTTTTGATTACGCACTGCAAAGATCCTGTTGAGTCTCTGAGGACCAAGAATCGGATTTTGTTCGAGCCCCTCGTCCTATGGACCCACCCACAGAGCTCGACGACCTCCTCATCATGAGAACCGACAAGGATGTCTCCAATCCAATACTGCTTTGGCACGACCCCCTGAGGGGCCCGTGGTATATGGTTGCCTCGCTGGCTCCACGCAGTGGTGCTGGCGGGTCTGACGGGGTTCGAACCCGCGACCGCCCGGTTAAGAGCCGGGTGCTCTACCTGACTAAGCTACAGACCCGACCGTCCGAATCGCTATCCCATTTTAATGGCCTCGGATGACAATCAATTTAGTCTGCCATTGGGATTTACCAAAATCTCGACCCCTGACGAGGATGATAATACTACTGCATCACAAATTCCGATAAACAGGCCTACTTCGATTACCCCCTTAATTTTGGAGATAGTTTTCTCCAAATCTGCGGGATTTGTGATACTAGGGCCGAATTCACAGTCAATGATGTATCCACCATTATCTGTTATGAAAGGTTCGTTTTCCAATGTGCCCTTCTGTCCTGAGGCCCTTATCTTTACTTCTCCTGGACAAAATCCATTGATCTCTTCTATAACCGAATCGGATTGAAGTGGATCGGCCTCGATGGGTAGTTTGAAACTCCCGAGAATATCAACTCTCTTACTATAATCAGCTACTACTATCATTGATTTTGAAAGATTTGCGACAATCTTCTCCCTCGTTAGTGCCCCGCCTCCTCCTTTGATGAGTGAGAAATCCATGTCGAATTCATCGGCACCATCAATTGTTAGGTCTAGGGACTCTACCTGGGAAATTTCGATCAGAGGGATACTGAGGGACTCGGCCAGTACCCTTGTCGATTCACTGGTTGGTACTCCTGTAATCTCAAGACCCTCTTCGTCCATCATTCTGCCGATTTCGATGATTGTATGTTTAACGGTTGATCCAGTTCCAAGACCAATTATCATGCCGTTTTTCACGTATTTACACGCTGCTATTCCTGCCTCTCTCTTTAGTAGCTCGGCATCGGACACAGGGCTCTGTTAGTGAGAACGTAGATGATTATTTCCAAAATTTTTTGTTTTTTCCTGACCGTTGGGTTCTTGGGCACCAACGTGGCGGGCAGTGTGAGGGAGCAGGAGGGTCGCTGACAGTGTACGACACTGAGGAAAGTCCCCTCTCCGTGATGCGAGTGGCTCGACGCAAGTCGGGGGTCCGGGAGGGCCGGCTCTGCAACAGAAACGAACTGCCCCGGGAGTACGATGAATCCGTAAGGAGGAGGTTTCCCGATGGTGGCTGGAACGAGCAACCCCGCTGGAGCAAGTCCAAGCAGGCCCGTAGTGCATCAACAGGGCCGGGTAGGATGCATAGTTGAATGCGACCAGCCGAAAGGTGAACAGAAAGGGGCTTATTCCCTGCACCCTCATC
>DAMH01000015.1 GCA_002499585.1 Euryarchaeota archaeon UBA552
TCTTCCTCCCGGAATAGGCACTCGACCTCAGTGCCGTGTCGACGTCAACCACGCTTCTGCTTAGAACCTTCATTGATGAATCATCCGCCCAAAGGGATTGCAAATGCCTGACTGGGGCACAATATTCCAACGTGCTGACCGGTGTTGATACCGCATCCGGAAGTAACTTTGAGGCTTAACGCTCAAATGGTCATAGGCCTGCGATAGGTACAGGCCGGGGTGGCGTAGTTGGTAGCGCGTCGGACTCATAGGGCAGTCTTCGGACATGTACGCGCTTGAGTAATGCCTCTTGGGATGCCTGAGTCATCCGAAGGTCGCGGGTTCAAGTCCCGCTCCCGGCACCACAATATGCTTGTCTCTGATGCGCTGTGTAACTGAAACAATTGTTCAATAGCGACGGATTCTTGCAAAAAAATCAGATGTCCCTGCAATCTCTAAATTGGCAGAAGAAGTTCATCGACGGGACCCCTGGCGATCCTAAGATCGGGGGCCTGCCAAGGCAGGTCCCAGGTGCATGTTGGTCCAGGGTCGATCCGACGCCGACGCCAAATCCGGATCTCAGGCTGTGGTCAATGGAGATGGCTGACGAGCTGGGAGTAGGTGGGATCGACGTCGACATTCTCGGCGGTTGTAGAGTCATAGGGGGAATGGCCCCCTACGCCCAGCGTTACGGTGGCCACCAGTTTGGGAATTGGGCCGGCCAACTCGGTGACGGGAGGGCGATTACCTTAGGCGAGGCAAATGTCGATGGCCGAACGTATGATATCCAATTGAAGGGCTCTGGAATAACGCCCTACTCAAGGTTCGCAGATGGGAAGGCCGTATTGCGCTCCTCCATAAGGGAGTTCCTCTGCAGCGAAGCAATGTTCCATCTTGGGGTTCCGACCACTCGTGCCCTGTCACTAGTCACCACTGGTGAGCCGGTGGTCAGGGACATCATGTACGACGGCAACCCCAAGCCCGAGCCCGGTGCCATCGTCTGCAGGGTCGCAGAGAGTTTCCTTCGATTCGGGAGCTTTGAGATACACTCGGTGACGGGGGACTACGATACCCTGAGGAGGCTTGTGAACTTCACGATTTCGAATCACTTCGAGGGCCACGATCCCAGCAGCGACGAGGGGTTAGTCCGCTGGTTGAACAAGGTCGCCGAGGACACCGCGGCAATGATTGTCCACTGGGAAAGGGTCGGATTTGTCCATGGGGTGATGAACACGGACAACATGTCAATTCATGGTATTACGATCGACTATGGCCCATTTGGTTGGGTCGAGGATTACGATCCGAATTGGACCCCTAACACGACTGATTCACACAGCAGAAGGTACGCGTTCGGCAATCAGCGTCTTGTCGGAGAGTGGAACTTTGCTCGATTGTTGGAGGCTGTCAGCCCCCTCTTCAAGGACCCATCAAATATCTACAGGTCGCTGGAACACTACAGAATGTCCTTCAAGAATCGCACTGAAGGCATGTGGAAGAGCAAGTTAGGCCTCTGTCAATCGGCGCCAGGTGACGATGAGTTGGTTGCCGAACTGATTTCACTGCTCAGGGTGGTCGAGACTGACATGACAATCTTCTTCAGGTCCCTTGGTGCCATCGACGGGCCGAATGCGCTTGAAATGGTACATGCATACTACGATGAGGCTGCCTTGCCAGTCGATGAACTAGGACCGTGGCTCGGAAAATGGTGGTCCAGAGTGGATGGCGATCCAGACAGAGAGGCCATGAACAATGCCAACCCGAAATACGTGCTAAGGAATTGGATGTCGCAACTCGCCATCGAGGCCGCTGAGGTCGATGACTACTCAGTAGCAATCGAATTGCAGAATCTTTTGAGGGCGCCCTATGATGAGCAAGCATCTTTTCAAGATCGCTGGTACAAGAAGAGGCCTGAATGGGCACGTCACAAGGTCGGTTGTTCCATGCTCAGCTGCTCTAGCTGACAGGACTATTCCTGCAACAGAGACTGGATCGCCCTCAATCCATCAGTTAGGGACGCTGGGCCTGGCTGGAGGATTATGCTCGGATCTATCTCATGGATCCGGTCGTTCTTTACAGCGGTTATGGCGTCCCAGCCGGGCCTCTGCCTCATCGATTCCACGTCAACGGGCTTTCCACACCACGATGCCAGTATTATGTCGGGATTCATGTCGACGACATCCGACCAATGCACCTCTCGTTCGGCTGCCAGCTTCCCATGAGACTTCTCAGAGAAGACGTCCTCGCCCCCTGCGATCTCGATGAGCTCGCTTACCCACCTGATAGCAGAGAATGCCGGTTCGTCCCACTCCTCGAAATACACCTTGGGCCTATATTCGATCTTACTAGCCCGCTCCTTGGCCTCCTCGATCGAGGATCTGTAGCCATCAACGAGGTGCTGGGCCTTCTCCTCCGCCGCCACAAGCCTGCCGATCGTGAGGATGACCTCCAAGATCTCCTCTATGCTCCTTTGATTGAAAATGAGAACCTGTTGGTTGGCCTTGATGAGTTTCGCAGCCAAGTCAGCTTGTATATCGCTGAAACCGATAATCAGATCAGGCTTCAGCTCACATATCTTCCTCACGCTGCCATCGATAAAGGCCGACACCATCGGGTGCCTCTCCCTCGCCTCTGGAGGTCTGACGGTGTACACGGTTATCCCAACTATCCGATGTTCCTCGCCTAGCAGATAGAGTATCTCCGTGGGCTCCTCAGTGAGGCACACGATCCGTTGGGGGCCACTTTGGCTAGCCACGTGGAAGCCCTGTAGGATTCACATATTAGTTCTTCAGTGTATGGGTCGTGGGGTTTCTGAGCCTCTAAAAATTACTAATCGTCCCACTCCGATACGTAGGCAATGCCGGACGATTCCAACTCGGACTCCGAAGAGCGCCTTCTCAAGATGAAGACGATGAATAACGTTGAGCATACAGACAAGAAGACTACGACTGTTGTCTGGCCTCCGGGTACGACGCTAATCAAGTCAAAGAGTGGTGTGCTGCTGCTGTCCAATTCATTGCAGATACCGTCTTGGTCGTCATCTGAGGGCATCGAGGTCTGGTCAACAGGGTCGTGTCCGCATTCAATCTCAACAAGATCATCCCAACCGTCACCGTCAACATCCAAGTCAGTGTTGTCACCAATACCATCGTCATCTGTATCAGCCCACTCCGATGGGTCTAGGGGGAACTCGTCTATCGTGTCGTTGTGACCATCTCCATCATCATCGAAGTCAGCGGTCAGATTACTTGTCCAGCCAGCATGGATTTCGTCGGGCATTCCATCACCGTCTGTATCAACGGATGCAGATGGATCGTAGGGGAATGCGTCCATGAGATCAACATAGCCGTCGTTATCATCGTCGTCGTCTTGGTTATTGCCTAGGCCGTCGCCATCAATATCGTCTTGTTCCATGGGGTCAAGAGGGTATAGGTCAAGATCATCAGGTACGCCATCTCCATCGTCGTCAAAATCGGTATTGTCACCTATGCCATCCAAGTCTGTATCCCTCCATTCCGTGGGATCGGATGGATGCCAATCCAGATTATTTTCCACTCCGTCGCCATCCATGTCGAGATCTGGGACTAATCCAGTCAAGCATGAGTCAATGATAGAGTCAGGTAATCCGTCTGAGTCGAGGTCTGATGAGGCGCATGGATCCAGAGGAAAGGCATCACTCATGTCGTTTATGAGGTCATTGTCATCATCCGAGTCCAATTGGTCGCAGATCTGGTCTCCATCCGTGTCGAGAGGCGTGCTGTTGCTCAAGAGCGAATTCGAGTCGCCGCATGTGATAGTCTCCTCAATATCTGTCCAAGAGTCGTTATCGTCATCAGGGTCCGCATTATCCCCCAAACCATCTCCATCAGTATCCAACCATTCTGTGGGGTCAAGTGGGAATTCGTCGACCGGATCTGGGTACCCATCCCCATCGTCATCCACGTCTGTCAGGTCTGGCATTCCGTCCTGGTCTGTGTCGATGTAGCAATCAAGTATGTTATCTGAGCCAATTGTGGTAGTTGAATTACCTTCTGGGCAAGGATATTGGATGATAGAAGCAGTCTGGTTGACGTAAAATCCGATTTGGGCGTCGTCACATTCGACAGATCCCGGTTGGCTCTGGAATGTCCCTAAATCGCACTCGAATTGAGTGGCCGAGGCATGTACGTCCACAAAGTAGCCGGGGTCAGAAGTCAGGCAGTTTATCCCTCCAATGTGTGGTTGGTAGGAACCCAATGAACAGGGGATTTGGGATGTTGCTGATGCTTCCGGGACATGATACCCGGGAATGGCTTGCTTGCAAGTGGTCTGTCCGGACTCGTTCTGCCATGAGCCTGGGTCACATGGGATCTCAACCGAAGTCCCCTCTGTGGGCGCGTAATGACCTGGATTAGAATCTATGCAGGTATTTTGAGAAATGGATCCGCTGCTCGGGTTGTAAGTCCCTGCTGGACAGGGCGTCTGAATGTCACTGCCCATGATATCCACAAAATAGCCGGGATCAGAGATTTCGCAGCTGGTCTGGCCTTGATGTCCTTGATAGGTCCCTAGATTGCAGGGTTGTGGTGATGATGCGGCGTGTGTGGATGTGAAGGTTCCCGGGGGAGCCAAGACGCAGGCCGTTTGACCAGTCTGATTCTGGAAGGAGCCGGGTATACACTCGGTCTGGAAAGTGCTTCCAGAACTTTGTACGAAATGGCCCAGCATTGCCATCAGACACCCTGACGACCCATTGTTTGGCTGATATGTGCCGGCGACACACGCGGTCTGGGACGTGGCCGC
>DAMH01000002.1:0-29956 GCA_002499585.1 Euryarchaeota archaeon UBA552
ATCAATAACTTAGGCTTCAGTACAGGATTAACACTTCAAATTGCCAACGGCAAGGCATGGATTCACTTTTTGATCCTAATGACGACATTCGGAGGGGTATTTGGCAGTGGTTTTGTAGCGAAGTCCGCGTTAGTATTCATGAATCTGTTGTTTGGTTTACCTGCTGTGATTGCCTGGGCCTATTTTGGACACAATCTGAGTCAGACATTCAACTCAGACAGGTCTGGTAGAGTTCTGAATGGGATGTTCGGTGCAGGGTTGGTTGCAGTAGCAGTCTGGATTATTACATAACTGTAAATGAGACTAACTTATGACTACGCCACATGCTGATGCCAGACTCCTCATCGCCTCCTCGTAGGCTGCCGGAGAGCCGCCTTGATCGTTGAGGAGTAGCATGCCCTCCTCATAGAGTGTAGATAGGTAAGGAACCCAATCACCTCCCTTGTCCCTGCTTTCCTTATCGAATCTCCATGCGTCTGATTCTGTTTTGTTGTGAACAACCAGCCAAGCCCACCCCATTGCCTGTTGCAAACCCCTCTGTTTGGATGTCATCGAAACTGTAGAGGATACTCCAGAACGAAACGAATCACGTATCAGCCCATCTGCGAATGACAAGATGTCAGGTAGGACGTCGCGGTCCCAAGGAAGCAATTTCAACCGATCGTCAATACTGCGATTGTCCTTCAACTCTTTCAGGAAAGCAGCGAAGCCCTGCTTCCTCTTGGTTTGCCTCATGTGCGTGGCCAGAGCCTCTTCACCCTCCAAGCCGAACATGTCAGCGAGCAGTGTGAGGCCATATTCTTGCCAAAGTGTGACAAGGACCGGGTGGCAAGACGCCTCATCGACACGAATTACCGGATATTCGATTTCTTCGAATGTACCATCATCCTTTACATGGATTCCAGCCTTCAACTCCTCAAGTATGATGTTCAGCGCACTGCGTTCGAGCTCTGTGCCTTCCAGACTATTCAGGAAACCGTCCCGGTCGTCCGTGGAAAACCAAATGTTCCTGCTCAGGTGACCGGTGGAAATTGATGAGAGTATCCCCTTCCTACATACTTCTGCTATCGCGCCATCTGGTATTCTTGACGACATCCACTCGATTAGTGCTAGTTGCACCTCTTCAAGCCCCTCTTCGGGCAGAGGCTGATCTTCGGGCCATCCCCGAGGCTTCCATATCCATTCAGCCTTGGAGACAGCCGGAATTCTCGGCGGTAGCATTCCCAGCGCAATTGATGGAATGAACGCGCTATCCTTCTGACTGAGGTCTTCGGAGGCGATACCAACTCTCGTACCATCCCCAAAAGCCATCCTCAGCCACCCATTTTCTGTGGGTTGACCTGATGTGAGTGAATCGCTGTCAAGCGACTTACTGTGGAACTCTCCCCCCTCTTCTTTTAATTCCAATGTGGACGATCGTAATGACCACTCTACCCACCTCTTTGGAGGTGATGCCACCGTGCCGGTATACTCGAATCCACCTTCCCATGAGAAGAAGTAGTGACCTGCCTTGGCGTGCTCATCCCAAAGGAGCAGCCTCAAACGGTGATTTGTATGATTTTGTATGGCTGCTTGATGCCCCTGTTTACCATTTCCTCTTCTGAGGTAGCTCGCGTTGCCGAACAATTGATTTTTGAAGACTGAAACAGTTGTCCAATCTTCCTCAGAGGCAGCTAACAGGGAACCCGCCAGAGCTCTAGATACCGAGTCTCCGCGCCTCTTCACCATTTTTTTTGCCAACCATTTCTTGTTGTGCCTTTTTGCGGACACTGCGTCTATCGACCTGAGTGTAAACGCCATGGGATCTCTCCACGGTCTGCCTAGTTCCGCATTGATTTTTGGCAGTATAACCTCGGGATCCGCCAGAAGAGACTCAAGATTCCTCTCCAGCCGTTTTTGTATCTCCCTCGACGCCTGCTTGATTCCGCGAACTCTCACCTTCTGTTTTTTGTTCCTGTCTCCCGGGAACCTAACCTGAGCTGGAGGGCGCGCCATGGCTTCCGGAGATATCACTTGGCCTTGATTCCGTCGGGTTGGTGTCAGGACATTCTCAGATCTTTATTCGTTTGAAATACGCCTCTTCCAGAGGGTCCATGATAGCTGGCAATACCAAAGAATGAATTCGACCTCTCTTCAGTTTGGATATATCTTCGAGGCTTCCGGAAACGATAGATTGGCTCGAGCAACCTAGATCAGTCATTAGGATCGCATCTAAATCTAAGATTGACTCATCCAACCCCTGCTGCGAACCTTTGCTCATTGCTTCCTTCTCTTCCATCATCAGAAGGATATCCAAGGCCTGAGAAGGATCCATAGGCTGGGGCCGGTCAACCCCCATGCCAGTCGGATCCAGATCCAATAACAACAATGTGTGAAGATTCTGGGACCTGTTTAGCTTTATTTTTACCAACGGGGATGTGGGCAAATAATCTCGATAGGGGTAAGGTAGCGTAACCTGCCTCCCGAACCTGTAGGATTGCAGGCCACTGTATGAAACTGCTAGGCTGACCGCAGATATACCAGGGATGATCTTGGTTTTCACGCCCGCCTCGCTGGCGCGTAAAACCAGATCGACATGCGTAGTGGCTTGCATAGGATCGCCAACTACCATCAAAGCTACGACCGAGTCACCTGCCAATTCCAAGATATCGTTAGGATTCTCCACCTCAGTCCTCATCAGTCTCGACCAAGGCCCAACCAGCTCTTCCAAACGAGCCTCCTGATCCGGTGGCATAGTCGCGGTATACCCCTCTAGAAATCTATGATCCGACATTTTGGCCGCTTCAATCGCTTGCACAGACATTAGATCGAGATCTCCGGGTCCCAAGCCTATGAGCAATATGCCGGCATCTGCCACTTGCGCGTCCATGAACGATCCAACAAACACCCTGTCAAAAAATGGCTCGTCATTTTCTTCTACCGTCACCGTGAAGCATGTTGACCGCCTCCCTGAACCATGAACCCGCACCTGCGTGTCTCAAACTCTGATGTCCAGTACGTCATAGACATCCTCATTTCTGAGGGATGGCTAAGTAACAATCTGCGAATTCATGAATCCGAAAACCATGACTTCAGACTAATCCCCCTTGGTCCCATGTGCCCTGCAAAACTTCCACCTCCGTTAGATAATTATCCGATTTCCATGAAAGAGGGGGTGCCGGACAGCCGGAAACGTCCCGACTGGTCGACAATCCTTCGCGGAAAAATAGGAACAGATGTACTGTCAAAATACGAGCCTTTTTGGCCGAAATCTCACGAAATTATTGGAGATATTATGATTTTGAAAATCGAGGCGGAGGTCAGACAATTTAGAGAAGAGATATCAGAGTCAATGTTGTTAGCCCATCCAAAATTGCGAGTCGTACTAGAAGACAGGGGTGTAATGGGCACCTACAGAATACGAGATACCTTGCCACTAGCAGTGAGGTCTGGACGTGATTTGCTTCTTGGAACGAAAATAAATGAGGTCCGATCAAAAGTCGATGTAAAGGAATCTGGCTGCATAATAACCTGCGACCCGGTAACCGCTTACTACTCCTCTAGATTGCAAACAGAGCGTATACATACTGCTGATGAAGCTGAAGAGTTGAGGGATCAAATCGGTAATTCCATCAATGTCGCTGATCCCTTTTGCGGGGTGGGACCGGCTTTGGCCCACCTTGTCAATCGACCCGGCTTGGTAAATTCGCTCTTGGCTAGCGACCTCAACCCAAATGCTGTGAAGCTTCTGAATGAGAACTTGTCAAGATGGACAAAAAAGAAAATCGATCCAGAGGTCACAGCTTTTACGAAATGGGATGGGAATTTGTGGTCCGGAGTTGAGGATGCAAATAATCTCCCCCTCAAAAAAGACCTACGAGGAATTTGGAATCTGTTGATTATAAATCTGCCACACTCCTTCACCACCTGTCTTGCCCCCCTCCTTCCGTTAATGGACTTCGAAAAACCCTCACTCATAAGAGGCAGACTGGTCTGTAAGTCCGATGACTTGGAAAATATCAGGTCCAGCATTTCTGACTTATTACCAGCGTATTCAGATGTGAAAATCAATCCTAGGAACGACTACAGCCCCAGCGTCAAGCTTTGCTCTGTGACAATTCGAACATCAGGCTGACACTCCAACAGCCCCTTCGCAAGAAATAACATAATGCAACGCCTCACGAGGGCCATGGGGAAACCGGATCGGAGTATGTTCCAGAGCAAAATGATAGACATACAGATTCCAATGCCTTGGTTCTATGCTCTGATGTTCTTCTTCATCATGATCGGTTATTCCGCCTTTCTGATTTTCGCTGTGCCTATGCATGTATCTCAGTATGTATTTGATACGTATGATTATCCGGACGCAGATGGTATCTTCGCACTCTTCGCAGGTCAGCTGGTTTTATTCGGGCTATTGCTGGCCATTGGCCAGAAATCTGACACTACCATAAGAGAGAACATTCGGAGAATAAGGGAAGAAGCACCCCCGAGAGATGCGAGAATTCGTCTCGACGCAGGGGGGGTGGAATTGGAGAGCTTCTGGAGGGGTGCATATACCAGTAGACCCTCCTGCGACGATTTAGGTTGGGTTTTCGAGCCACCCGGCAGGGCAGAATGGATGAGGGACAGCACTTCTTTCGAGCCGGACGTAAGTGGGATCATCCAAGAGCACCCATCTGTTGTTGGGACACCAACTCCTCCAGATTTTACAACTAACGGGATTATGTTGATCATGTCTGCTCTGCCGCTATTCGGCATAGGACTGACAGTCCCTTTTCTGACGAACTCGGACCCCAAGTCTGCCTTTCTCGTAATTCCGGCATTGTTTGCATTATTTGCTGCTGTCTCGCATCTAGGAAATGCATCTGGGAGGGCATCCATAACTCATGTAACTCAGAAAGTCAGATCCATAGCCGTCGGAGACGCTGAAGTGGTCGGGCAAGTAAGAGAGCTGGGAGAGATCCCGACAGTGGTGGTCGACAACGATCCGTCTAAAACAGCAGACGAATTGCCAGCTTGGAGATGGTTGTATGATGTGGAAATTGAAGAAACGTACACTGACTCTGAAGGGAACACGAAAACACGAAGATACTGGAGAACAATCGATTCGGATTCAGGGGATGTGTCTTTTATTGTGCATGACGGCACCGGGGGAATGGTCGTTGAAAGCGCCACTTTCAACCGGAAATCCTTCGGCCAGCCAATCATGACATGGACATGTAGCCACGTCAGTTTCAGCCAGCTAAGAAACCTCACCCTCTGGAAGACACTCCGCACATACGGATCTGGTCAGGTGCTACGACACAGGTGGCGTTTGTGGGGAATATCTCTTGGGGATCCTTGCATGATCCACGGGCGTGCAAAGCAGATATCCACTGATAAGAGGGCAGTCTACGGCATATCAAGACAAGATCCCCCTTGCTCCAGGATTTGTATTGAGGGTGAGGATTCTCAGTCAATGAAGGCACGAATTTGGAGAGGAACCGAATTAACGAACCTCTCTCTCGTCGAATCCGCCTTTGAGACAACGGTTTTGCCGGTCGGAATGACTATTTTGGCTTCCACAATCAGTTTATTCCTGTACCTAGTGTCATGACACTCGATTATATCCTCCTCCCGCTGAAGTTCTGCACATGGAGGGCTACCTCGCGGTTCTTGGTAGGCTAATTCACAGAAAAAGGGGCACAGTTACTGCAGTCGCATTAGCTTCCCTCGCTCTCTCTGGCTTGTTGATTTCAGGCGGCAATCAATTTGAAGACGGAAATCAGCCGCCATCGACCATCGAAGCAGGCAGAGCTCTTCAGTTAGTCAGTGAAGAACTTCCTGTTACCTCGACAAACACCGTTACGTACATTTTCACCCACAACGAATGGCAATGGTCAGATGTTGAGTTCAAAGAGGCATTGAATAATTCCTTGATCGGATTGAATGAAATTGGTTTGGAAGTCCTCAGTGTCTCGACTGCTTATGACGATCAGGAAAATCCATTACATCTGGCCCAACATGTCTCCAATGATGGGATGCGAACAGCTGTCTTCGTTCAATTCGGTGGGTCCGATGAAGATGTAGAGCATGCTTTGCACGATATCAAAAATAGCGTATCTTCTGACGTATTGGAGGTTTTGGTAACTGGTAGCCTCGTGGTGAGCAGCGACTTCGACAGGCTACTTGAACAGGACCAAATAAGAGCCGAGATCATAGGTCTGCCCCTGTCTTTCATCATACTGTTATTCGTGTTCGGTACGCTCTCAGCAGCAGCCCTGCCGATGGCAATTGTGGCACTCATGCTCCCATTGGCCATCGGGCTCTCATTCTTCATATCTGGTTATTTTTCCATGACTCAGTATTCAACGAGTATGATATCTCTGATAGGCATAGCCGTTTCTATTGACTACAGCCTCTTCATGATTAGTAGGTTTCGAGAAGAGCTGGAGGGCGGGTCCACGACTGAGGACGCAATCGCCACAATGATGCACACTGCAGGTCGGGCGATATTGTATTCAGGGGCAACCGTGGCTGTTGGACTCTGTAGCCTGTTCTACTTTACTGAAACGCACATGCCCTCGATGGGCATGGGCGCTTTCTTGGCGGTACTAGGCGCATTGATGTACTCACTCACACTTCTTCCAGCTTTACTTTCATACCTGGGCCACAGAATAAACTCTCTCAAGGTACCGATACCCGGTGCTAATCGAAAAACTAGGTTTTGGGAAAAATTCTCAACCAAAGTGATGAAAAATCCAGTCAGGTGGCTCATCCCAGCGATGGCAGTCCTGCTATTGCTTGGATCCCCATTTCTCCATGTTCAGCTTACGGCCGGGGGTGTGGAAGCTCTCCCCCCGGATCTTGAGTCTCGACAGGCACTTGAGATACTGGAAGACGAGTTTCCGGCATTTACAGCCTCGGTCGTCCCGCTAGTCATAGTCTTCGACGGAAACCAAAATCCATTGTCGACTGTTTTGGCTGAAGACATGATGAGGGTTTGCACCGAAATACGAGGTATTGAGGGCGTGATATCTTTGAATCACCCTCTGTGTAGATCTGAACTCTACGAAATCGATTTTGTAGAATGGCCCGAAAGTGACAGGATGATCTGGGAAACTACGGTGACAGATAACATTGCTATGATTGACATAGCAACATCTTATCGAAGCGGCACAGACGAGGCTGAACAGCTGATTATTGACATACGATCCTTCACTCAGAATGCACCGCATGAAATTCTGGTCGGAGGCTGGTCTTCATTTGAAGTGGATATGAAGGACCACCTCTCCGAGCGAATTCCTTTCGTACTTACCTTCGTATTGTTATTGACAATGGTTCTGGTCTGGATGCAAGTTAGGTCTGTGGTAGTGCCCGTTAAGGCGGTTCTGATGAATATCCTCTCTGTGTCAGCGTCTTTCGGTCTGATTGTTGTTGTTTTCCAGGACGGACTACTCGCTGAGACACTAAACTTCACACCACAGCCTTTGGATCTGATGGTACCGCCATTAGTATTCGGTATTGCTTTTGGCCTATCTATGGATTACGAGGTCCTAATGCTCTCTAGAATTCATGAAGCCTGGGAGGAAACTGGAGACAATACAGCAGCAGTATCAACCGGTTTGCAGGCCTCAGGAAGCCTCATTACTGGCGCAGCGGCCATTATGATCGCCGTGTTTTCAGGCTTCATATTTGCAGACGTCATGATAATCAAATCAATAGGGTTCGCCCTTGCAGTTGCAGTTTTCGTAGACGCTACCATAGTAAGAGCAATAGTTGTCCCTTCTGCCATGCGTTTGATGGGCAAAGCCAATTGGTGGTCTCCATCATTTTCCACAACAAAAGGTAGAGAAGAATGACTTCACTGACGGGAAAAAATGAACCTAAGTGACATATAATGAACGTGTTAATAATTCAGGAGCCCGACAATGAGATCTGTAATTGTGATTTTACTACTAGCTATGGCATCACCACTGGTGTCGGCTGATATGTATTCGATATATGGTGTCGTGAAATATCCAAACAACACAGCTGTCCAGTACGAGGATGTTTCAATACAGTGCGAGCCACATGCCTATGATTGCA
Source organism: Euryarchaeota archaeon UBA552 (assembly GCA_002499585.1). GTDB lineage: Archaea > Thermoplasmatota > Poseidoniia > Poseidoniales > Thalassarchaeaceae > MGIIb-N1. Next base: position 8,050 of record DAMH01000002.1, read on the forward strand.
CAAAGTTCTCTGGCGAGGCTGTTATGACAAACTTTGGGGGCATATACAGGCTGGATCTCCCGTTTGAGGCTGGCGATGAGGGTGTAATGTTGATCATTGTAGTCAAGGGTGAACAATTTCACCACCAAATTTCGACTCAGAATGCCACGGAAGACGGCGGAGATTACCGCGCAGAATTCAACCTGACACTGGAACAGGAGCCTCCCCTTTCAGCTCTTTCAGCAGGGTTTGTCTGTGGTACAATATTCTTCATTCTTGTATTCGCCAATGTCTTGGTCAGAACCGGAAAACAGTTGATGACCCCTGAAGGGCGCCAGAGATTTCAGGGCAGATCACCGATGCCTGTGACGAAGTGTCAGATATGCGGTGGGATTGTGAGGAGGCATCTACTCGTCAGGCATCTTATTGTAGAACACGACATTCCCCCGGACGATGCGGGCGCGCTTGCTGGACTACAGTTTTCCGATGAACGACATGATCTTTAGGCACATCACCCCAATCCTCACACATCACCCAAATTTCGAGAGTTTTCCTCTGTTTCATGCGTCCAAGTCTGGAACAATGATTTGAAACCGATCACCTCTCGACATATACCACATGACAGGGGAAAGAGACCCTCGAGCATGGTGGTTGGATGACGACCTCATGGACCAGTTCCGCCGGAGGAGGAAAACCGGCCCATCAAATTCCAGTCAAGGATGGAGTGACAGAACGAGAGGTGTCAGAGTGGTCCAACCATCAAGAACTGGTCTCCCTTTCAACAGAATATTCGGGGCAAGTGAGCCACCTTTTATCTCAACAGCCCCGAAGAGCACATCGATTTGGCACTTCTCTGAAAAGGAAATCTCTGATTTGACCACAGCAACACTGGCATTCACAGTAGCTCTGGGATTCATGTTCTCCGGCACTCTGATAGGGGCCCTACAGAACCCCTCTGCCTTCATTGTGGGAGCACTTCGATCTTTGTTGACGCTCGCACCGGCATTTATCCTCCATGAGATAGCTCACAAAATAATGGCCAAAAGATACGGCTGCTGGGCTGAATTTAGAGCAGATCCGTCTGGCTTGAGATTCGGAGTGATCCTATCTGCGATCACTGGATGGGTATTCATGGCTCCTGGCGCGGTCATGGTTCTTGGAAAAACCACAGTTTCTCAGTTTGGCCGCATAGCGCTGGCCGGACCTGTGACTAACATAGTACTCTGGATCTTGGGTGCAGCCCTGTTTCTACTGGGCGAGGCTACTGGACTACGTTCAAACATCACAGATATGTTGCTTCAAACATGGATGTTCGGCAACGGCATACTCGCGTTGTTCAACATGCTGCCATTTGGACCATTAGACGGGAAGAAAATAAAAACCTGGTCTGAAACAGTATTCTGGATCTGGATTTCAATTTCAGCGGTAACAGTCTTCCTCAATTTCACCTTATTCAGCTCATGAAGACTGTCAGGCCAACGCATTGAAGATAGGCTGCTCATCACAGTGGAAGAACGTAAAAACTGCCCACCATGTTATCATATCTAGACTGTTGACGACGTTTGCGACTCCTGTATTGGGTTCACCGTAATCCTTCCCGGTCGTATCCATCCATTCCTCCATTTCCTCTAATGTGTCACAAACTTGGTGATAGCACCAATACCCATCTACAAGCCCACCAAAGCCAATGGTGACCGTACCGAGGTTATCTTGAAAACTAGCATGATCGCTACGGGCCGTTGTATCTTCGTAGACAATAACTTCAGGCCTGTCCATGTCCAGCCAAGATTCGGTTTTCCATGTTTCTACTGAGTAGTTTGTACCCAGCAGGGTCCCCAACTGGTCTTCAAGACCCAAAGCGTCTGAACCAATCCAATTGGACAGACCTACCATTTCAGGCTGATCCCTCTGGTCATGGTTTGGACCCGGCCCGATGTATATCCTCAAAGGCCATACCTCGCTGTCCTTGGGATAACCGTCTTCGTCTATTTGTGGATCAGGGTCTCCGTGCGGAGCACCACCGCCACCTGGCCAATTAACCCCAGCCATGTCTAAATTGATATAATTCATTACAGTAACATCTGGGTTGTCCTCTTTGACATGGTATTCAGTCCAGTAATCCGACCCCCTCTTTCCCCCTTCTTCTCCGGACCAGAGACAAAATACCATGGTCCTCCTAGTCTCAAAATCAGCGAGCATCCTAGCAGACTCCATGACCATCGCGGTACCAGCCGAGTTATCGTAAGCACCAGCCCGGGTTCCGTAAGTCCTGAACCCAACGATATGCGGATCCAGAAGGACTGCGTTGGCAGGGGGCGCTACATCGAAATGTGCTCCAAAAACCATCCACTCGTTTGGTAACACAGAACCCCATTTGTACGCGCATATGTTGTATGCCTCGGGGTTCTGCGCTCCTGTGATATCTGTATACTCGTATCTGTGTGCGATCACCTCGAGCCCGAAGCCCCCTAACTCTTCTATGATGAACAAGGCTGCATCCTCATATGCAGGGTTGCCCTGACCGGCCCATCGATCGAAGTAACCGGCTTTACCGTCGACCGGATCGAGTGTATCCGTCGGATCAGATAGTTGAAAGAGCCTGTCATAGACTTCTCTTCCATGTATCAAACCAGTTGAATGTGCACCCCCCTCAGATGCCGGTAATGCATGACTTCTGACCGCAGGTACGTGCTTTACAGAAACCCCGCCCGGTCTCACTGATGGACGTACCTCTAGACTATCGTAGGTGGTGTTATCACTGGGCACTCTAATTGCACCTACATCCCTATCGTCATACCCCTCTGTCCTAAAGTACCATGAAGACCATGACTCTGAGACATCTCGAACAGGCCAGTGCCCCCGGCCATATTCAGCGACTAGCAAATAGAGCCCGTCTGATCTGGGCGGCACAAGAATGTCAATTGACACAGAAGACCCTTTTCTGATATCGATTACCGTGGAGTTTTGTACAAAACCCAAATCGGGATCTATAACTAGGTATGGAATGTAGACGGACAAACTAGCAGAGGCACTCAGCTCGACATTGTTGAAGAACCCCGATGACAATACCTCAGATTCAACATCAAGATCCCCTGAACTCACTCCCTCCCCCTCGTCTGCGAAGCATCCACTAATTGAGCAAGTGAACATGATGATCACGATCGTCACTGACACCTTCCAGTCGGATCGCATGTGTATGTGATAACATCCTACTGTTCAAACGTACCGTTTTACGGGGGGGCATCAACTCGGGCTAAAATCAATCATGAGAGGAGATCACTCGACAATAAATCACCCGGTAAATACCGAAAGGCAGGTCAAAGATCCGTCCGCTTGCATTATTGGGTCCATATCCACGGTGGTGATCGAGAAACCAGCATCCAGGAGAAGCTTCCTTGTTTCCGGAAAACCTGATGGAATGATCACCCTATCGTTGGGATATCCTAGAGTATTTGCCGCATACGACTCTTGAGGAGGGACTGCGATTAACTCATCTGCATATTCATCCAATGAAGATGCGTCCATGTCCCCCTCGGAGTAAACGATGGTGCCTTCCCTTGGAGAGGAACAGACTGTTGTGAGGTGCAGTGTGCTGTCAGGAACCTTCAGTATCTCAACATTGTAATCGAAGCTCTTGATTATTCTAGATAACGACTCTGCACCCAGGGCATCTGTGCGACTGGACCTGCCAATCACGAATGTGTCATCTAGGAAGACTATATCGCCACCATCGACCGTCCCGTTTCCTTCCAACCTGATCGTACCCATCGTCTCGGCTAAGTGGGCAGCTACACTTTCGACCTCTCCCGATCTGCTTGGATGCCCAGGTGCCAGTATAACCGCAGTCTTATCGATTACAACAGCCGCATCCTCGACGAAGCAACAATCAGGGTAACCTCGTAACTCTGGTAGTACCTCTACCTCAGTTCCGTGTGCGCGGAGGGCAGCAATGTATGATGAGTGGGCGCCCTGTGCCTGTTGATAGTCTGGTACCCTGGTCCCAAAGTGGTTTGAGATGGCATCCTCAAAGTTAGTGGAAACCTCTCGGACAATCGCCGAACCTTTGACTCGATTGTGACTCCCGCCCATGCACTGTCAGGCCTCCCTGAGTACCGAGGGTGTTAATTCTTCGGAATCCGGAAAGTTGAATCCGATTTACAGTATTCAGATCTGTACTCAATTCCTTCGATAATTCGCCTCAAGAATTCAGTTGGCATATATCGTGCCAAACAGATCAAAACGATACCTTTGCACCATATGCCGCCCAATGGAATAAATGCCATCATAGGAACCGAGTTCTATGGGTAAGAGGAACTGCATGGTGAGTTCCTGTACCGCGGTCGAGTTTCGTGACACAGGGTATTGCCTACGACACAGGGATATGAAGGAGGAAGTTCAGATTTCTGAAAATGAAAGACCGCCGGAACCCATCGTGATATCTCATGGAGTCGAGAATTCAGGTTCAGAGTTCCCCCTTGTCTTTTCTGCGATCACCGGGGTGGCTGCAACTCTACTTTTCCTTATGGGAATTTTAAACGGTGATGAGGAGTTGTGTTGTTGTGGGATTTTAATCTCAATTCCGGCGGAATTCCTCGTTCTCGCACACATACTGTCGCCTAAAAAACCGAAACTAGAGTTTCAGAGATCCTCATGACCCCCTTTTATCTGAGTCCCCCGATGGATTGAGCAGACCAGACTCCGATGGCGTATGCTGCAAGCGTGGCCAGAATCCCGGTAACCAGAGAGATTTCGAATCCCCAACCCCTCCTTATCATGAAGGGAAGAACGACAAACAGTGCTAAGGATGGTATGAGAAGCCAAAGTACAGATTCCGAAAAGTCGACCACCTTCTGCGTGTCCCCGGTTTCGTGATACAGAGCCGTCATTGCTAGGATGCTTGTCAGAGGGATTGAGACAACAAGGGCTCCAAAAATTGCTGATCTCTTTGCGATTTCGCTTGCTGCTGCTACTATGGTTCCCGCCAGGAGGCCCTTGCCGATCAGTTGTGCTACGGACATGTCGAGGTCACGCCCACACCTGTCCGTGAACCTATCGCTTTCTCAAGCGTCCCTCTCTCGACCTGCCAGGGCGGCACCCAGCAGACCGATAACAGCCACGAACGCCCCAAGGCCTGGCAGCTCCTGCCCAATCAGGGCCGAGTCCGCCGAGTACTCTCCAGCCCACATGTCATAGGGCTGAATCTCATAATCGCCGACGGGGCCGCTCACAATCGAGATGTCTCCGCTCGAGATCATACCGTCCCCATCGCTGTCCACGTAGTCGACCACGACGCCGTCGATCTCGCCGCCGCTCAACGGGAAGGCCATGACGACCGTGCAATCGCCCCATACAGGATCTGAATCATCTTCCATGTCATCCTCGGCATCCATATCGTCTTCAGCGCAGTCCAGCACCCTGAGTTCGAAGTCGGCTATCGGAGCGTTGAGCACTTGACCTACAACGTGCGCATGCATGACAACCGGGATGTCGTAGTCCTCGGATTCCTCCTCGCAATCGTAGTGGACGATCCCGTCCTCATCCTCCCAGATGCAAATCTCTTCATCATCTTGATCGGCTTCAGGATAATTGTCGTTATCGGCTGAGTGCTCGTGGTCGGGGTCCTGTCCGGGACCATCCGTGCAGAACCAATGCTCTTCGTGGTTCTCACAGTAGAACCACCAGTTATCCCACTCTGCCCTTTTGCAGGACCAACTGTCTTCTTCGTCGTCTGGGTTGCCCTCCCACTCACAATGCCCACCAGGGTAAAGCTCCCAAGAGGTGCCATCCACCCAGGATGGATCCTCCTCCGAGGCATTGCTTTCGTTGTAGTTGACGTTGTCTGCTGAGTGCTCGTGGTCCGGATCTTGCCCGTAGGCATCTGTGCAGAACCAATCCTCGTCGTGGTTCTCACAGTAGTACCACCAGGTATCCCAGTCTGAGTGGTTTATGTCCTCCATACAGGACCACCTGTTTTCGTCGTCTGGGTTGCCCTCCCACTCACAGTGCCCATCAAAGTACGCATTCCAATGGTACATCGACCAATCAAGACCGTCTCCCTCATCCTCGTTGATGTCAATGTCATAGTAGGCGCATTCCCACGAACCGTAGTCTAATTCCTCGCAGTAGACTTCAGTCTCACACCCATTTTCCGACTGTTCACAATCCTGAAGCTCTTCAATCTGAGTCACCGACAGATCACTCAGGTCTCCCACCCAGCAGAGGTACCCTTCTTCCATGTATCCATCTTCCACAATGTATTCATCCCATTCACAAAAGTCCCAATGCGCCACGTAGTAGTGCTCATCCCTGTCATCAACGAAAGACTCGTCGGAACCGTCATCGCAATCCCACCATCCATCCATTACAGACGAGACATCCACCAGATCTCCATTATCGCAGACCATCATGGTCTCCACCTCGACGAAGATTGGAGTCGCAGTCCTGTCCAGCGTGAAGTCTATCTCGGGTATCGACACCATCTCGCTCGTGAGGTATGAAAAGGACATCGTCATGATGCCCTCATCGTTGTGCATGTCCATCTCATAGGAGTGGAAGCTGCCGTCCTCATGGAGGCGTATCGTCATCGCCATGTCGCCGGTATCGTCCACGGTCTGCATGACCATGGTCTGAATTCCGGTCTCCTCATCATGTGTTATCGACACGCTCGAGCCCTCGGGCATCATATCCTCTGTGAGATGGTTGCCGTCACCGCACATCCTGTCGATGTCGAAATTATCTTCCAGATAGTTATCAAAGTCAGAGAACTCATCCTCATCGAGTTTTTGATCATCGTTCTCGTCAGTGTCGGAAAAGACGGAGCCCACGTTATCGATTATGCAATCAGCCATCTCGCTGGATATCGAGGGATCCTCGTAGAGCAACGACTCGATCTCTCCCATCTCCACGAAACCGTCTTGGTCACGATCGAACCACTCGAAATCACCCTCGTCATCATCCTCCTCCCGATCTTCTCCGTCTCCGCAATCCTCCTCGTCGGATGTGCAATCCTCGTCGTCACCTCTCTCACGGTCGTCGTGGTCATCTCCATCAGGCAACCCGCCGGGCATGAGCAAGTCTTCCATGCCCATCATGCCCGTCATGCCATACGAGGCGATCCTGACGATCTCCTCCAGATCGGGGGACATATCCCTGCTGATCGAGCTGGTTGTGCCGGATTCCCCGGTCTCGGATGCCATTGGGCCTCCGATGCTTGTTGTTACCATGATGTCAGTGTCGCTCCACACCATCTCGGTGTCGATGCTTATCATGTCCATGTACGATATCATGGTCCTATTGTACAATGACTGCGACTCCAGGTCAACCATGATCACAGACAACATTTCCATTGAAACGCTCATCCCCGAATCGGGGTCGTTTCCGCTCATCGACATGCTATATTCGACTCCTGAGACCCCGCTATCGGAATCAAGCAGGTAGCTGGAGGGATCGGCTGCCATGGCATCCCCCATTACAGCCATGAATCTGGCTTCGTTCTCAAGGAAAAGACACAGGTCGTCTGATCCGGATGTGGCATCCGGGTCGAAGTTCGAGGCGGACTCGTCCGAGCAGCCGATTATCTCGCCGAGGTCCTCTAAAGCCTCGATACATCCAGCCATGGAGCAAATGAACATCAAAAAAGCAGTTGACACAGCCGTTACGGTACGCATGTACGTGCCTGACCATTCAACCAATTAAAACCATGGCCGGCATGTACGATCATTCATCAAAATAGGGAAGATTGGTGGTGCAGAGGACAGGATTCGAACCTGCGAAGCACTACGCACTGGGACCTCATCCCAGCCCCTTTGACCGCTCGGGTACCTCTGCCTGGTGCCAAGGGACCCCAACTTCGTATATCAGAATGAGGTTTGTACGAGGAAAATCTCATGTCCTACTTCAGAAGAACTACTGGGTCTCCAGTGACTACCTCTGCTTCAGTCAGGACTCTACCATACCACCTCGAACTACCGGGATTCCGCTTTTCAGATATTCTGTGGAAATTCCCATTCAAAAAACAACCTTTGATCGTTGCACATGGTACTGCTGCCCCAGTAATCTCCACCACTGACCCCCCTATTTTGAGCAGCACTCCGGGTTGGATGAGACTCCAGTCCAGATGGCTTATCGTGATGTTCTCCCCAGCGTAGCCCGGACGGACAGGGTGGCCTTCTTCTGCCAACGACTCAATTACTTCCAGTGAATAGAGACTAACAGCCCTGTCCGGTCCTCCATGGTGTCGAAGGTCATTCTGCTTGTCACCCACGACGCCGTCTTTTCCCAACATCGCTGAAGAGACCGGCATCTTTGGAACTCCTCCGTCTGGGTTCACATTTACAGATACTACACTTCCGTTCATGACTCACCTCTGGGCTCCAGTTCGATAATTAGGTTCCCTGCCAATAGAGCACCGGCCCCGATAAATAGCCATACCGTCGGTTCTCCCTCCATTCCAGTGGCTATACTTACCACGGCCGCCCAAACTGGCTCAAATGCATAAACGAGGGCAGCCCTGACAGGGGAAATCTCTCTTTGGTACTTCATCAAGGCGGCTAGGGCTATGAATGAGCCGAAGAATCCACACAAAAGCAGGGGGATTAGGTATTCGATGTGCTTTAACAAGGCTAGAGTGTCAAATTTCCAAGAATTCGAACTGTACCCCATCGGGTCAGCTACCAGAATTAATATTGCCAAAATCATTACGGTAATCATCATCGTCCCGGTGGATTGGATAGGGTCAACAGCTCGCGTCACCCTGTCTGTGAAAATTATGTGAAGTGCGAACAAGAAGCCACTGGCCACAGTCAGCCATTCCCCTTTTCCGAATTCCACTCTGGGGGGTCCGGATATCCATCCAGCACCGAAGGTGGCCAAAACGACCCCTGCAAACATAAATGCAGTGAAACGCTGCCTGCCAATTGCCACTCCGATCACGGCTGTGAATACGACATACAAACTCGTTAGAAAGGCGGAAACAGCAGGAGTGACCCCTGTCAATCCTATCATTTGTATTAAGAAACCAAGTATCAGAATTAATCCGAGAGTGCCACCACCCATCCATACTTCCTTATCGCGAAACCCTGATCTGGAAGCCCGAAGGAAAATCACTGTGCTCATGGACCCGATTAGGAACCTGCCGGCCACGAAGTGCATTGCCACCCATTTGCCGTCTGCTTCGGGTAAAACAGAGTCTGCAGCTGTTAGGGCTTGCTTCATCCAAATGAAGGTCATTCCCCATATGAATGCCACAGCAAAAAGGATCATGGTAGCCTTTTGACGGCGCTGCACAGTACTGCGCAGGACTAGTCACGAATATACATCCCTGTGTACAGTCACCATTCGTTGAGCGAAGTCTGTTTAGACAAATAGTGTCCATTACGACCCTTTTCACTTGATCTGAGGTGCATATCAGCCACTGCTCTTGCGGCTGAATCCAATGCACCACCAATCGTCCCGAGTGGCGTTCCAAAACCATCGCCGATGAAAGAAATATTTCCGTGATGAATGACCCTGCCTGGGCCAGAGACAGGCCGGCTGTATCTCCAGAGATGGGAAGACCATCCATCGTCGGGAAGACCAATTTCCCTAGGAACCATCGAGGCCATTCGATCCTTTGTTTCGTCCACGTGTCGGGCTGAGGATTTTTCACAAAGCCTCACTTCGATCATGCCGTTGGTCAAATTGCGGACACTCCACCCCGCGGGTAAATTGTCTGGAACTACTTCAGACGGCCCCCAAGCCACCCAGCATGCCTCGCTACGACCGCTGAACAAATCAACGTCGATAATGTCCATTGCTTGCTCTACAGGTATTGCAACTAATACGTTTGAGTGGTGAAATTCGATGGGCTCGTCGTTCACTATCGCATTGAGGGTCACACCCTCTTCAGTTTGATGCAATGAGCGGACTCTAGTGTTAAAATTGATGCTCAGTTCGCCTGCAAAATGGTGTAGGATGTCGATCAACGGAGCACGGTTGCTTGACATATCTTCTTGCTTGGGTCCTCCCAAATCGAATTCACCAAGGAATCTGGCCATCCAAGGTCTGATACCATCGATATGGGTTGATCCAATTTGAAAGCTCGATCCATCCGAAGTTAGTCGGTTCGCTAGCCGGCCACTCAGACGCTTACCTTTGTCGTATAGTTTGACCTCGTGCCCTAGATCTCGGAGAATCATAGCGGCAAACAACCCGGATATGCCAGAACCTACGATTGCGAACTCTCTAACCCCTCCCATTGTAGGTGCGCATACCCACTTCAAGAAACGGTCAATATCTACCCTGCTAGCGTGCGTTTCCGTGCTTCTCCCCCTGACTCTCCCCATATGCGGAGATGGCGGGTCAAACGGCCTGTCGAACAAACCAAAGCACCACATTACTCCAGCCACGGAATTTGGATTACGGCCATCCAATGCGTAGCGATCATTCAACGACTGGGTGACGTCCATGGCTTCCTCTGGGTCGATGATCCAACCAGGTATCGCTTTACCCCAGGTCATTCTTACGTTATTGTGCATCACTCCGTGTCGCAGCAGTCCTTTTTGCGCACCGTCCCAAAGGGGAATTCCCGTTTCCCCCCTTTCTATCACAGAGACCTCCCGAGGACTTGTGGGGGCCAGCCTTTCCCTCCATGACGTTCTTGCCCATTCAGGCAATGCAGACCATCTTTTTGGATCCTTTATCTCATGGCAATGATGATACGCATGTTCCCTGAAGACGAGCATTTCATCAAGGAATTTTTCAGGACCTTTCCCACCCAATGAGATTGCATCCCTAACCACTTTCGTCGCGGCGATCATACCATGGTGAAGCCATGGTGAAATACCACTTACACCCTCACGGTCAGCCGCATTGTTACGCGTCCTGTGGTATTTCTTCAGCCCCTCTTGCATATACTTCTCCCACTTACTCTCAGCAAACTCAGTTCCGCCGATTAAGTCGTTTACAGGGACGACTGTAGGATCTATATCGCACTCAGAAAAGATGCCCAACCCACCGTCCTTTTCTAACTCTTCAATCGCCGAAACAGGGTCAAAAGGAATGGTATAGCCGTCAGGTAATTTCTTGATTGGCAAGTCACAGATTGGCCATCTTAGGCCCATACGGGCTTTCATAAGGCGTTTTGTAGCATTTTTGAAACGAAAAGGACGATCAAGGGACTTCCCGAAAACCTGCCTTGGGAGAATGCAGTGAGCATCGACCTCGATAACTGGACGCAGCTCTTTGATTGATTCGGTCCAATCGGACCACGGATCAAGATCAACTAGGTCGGTTACTATGACTGCGGAGCCCTCAGCCATCATTTTCAAAACGGGATCTCTATGACCACGTCTCGATACATGGAGGAAGTATTCTACGCCAATTTTTTTTGCATTCCTCTCCAAATCCCGAGAGCCTTCCATCAAGAATTTATGATGCCTGTAGGAAGCATATGGATAACGTTCGTCGATTCCTTGATACACCACAAGTGGGAGCCCTTTCTGAAATGCAATATGCCTTGCGACGTCAAAAGTTGGGTTTTCATCAAACCTCAGAGCCGCCCGCATCCAATGAAGCACAAACCGCGAATCACTCTTTTCTGGTCCCGTATGATGTGTACAACGCTCCAACAAGTGTGTGGGAAGGAAGCCGAGCATAGTACGAACGGCCGACAACCGAATATGAAATAACGTATGCGCTCCAGATACGGGAGAAGGTGGATTTAGGGAGACTCTCAATAATAGGCTGCCTTTCCGGGTGTTATGGTCAATGTTGCCAAGCCCATCATTGGTGGCTTCTATGACACACTTGTTGGTGCCTTCGGATCACTCCCTGCCTGGGTTCTCGGGCACATGATCATACTGTTAGCCGGTCTTGGTTTGGTCGCTTTGGCAAAAAATTGGCTAACAATAACGAGTGGCGCAAAGTTAGGCAAACAGCAAGCCGTAGAAGCATCAATATTCATCATTGCCACTGGAATTCAAGTACATCTGTATTCGAGTTCTGCGGGTTGGCCGTTATTTTCATCTCTCCTCATAGCATCGACATTTACCGCCTCTCTCGGATGGTGTGTAAAGGTACTAAACTGAGATATAGAAAATACGGAAATGGGTGTGTAGAATGGCGGCTTTTGGAGATCATCCGCCCTTGCCTGATGCTTTGGATGAAATTCTTAGAGATGATACCACATCAACTGCATTCTTGAAAGCTGACTGTCCCCCTAGGGCTAAACGAGGTCACATCAGCAATCTGAAACTAGAAACAATCAGCCAGGACGTTTGGTCGAAGACCCAAGTGAGCGAACTATCAGATCAACTTTCAATGGTGGTGGAACAACACTCAGAGCGATCTGACTGCTTCATCGAGATTGAGCGAGAAGGGTGCAGAATCCTTCAAATCGGCGACCTTAGAGTTACATGTGCCTGGCCACCTTTTTCAGATGCTTGGGAAATAACAGTGGTGCGCCCAGTTGCTTACCTCTCCTTGTCAGACTATGATATAGATCCAGAATTGAGGCGGAGACTCTCCGATCATCACAGGGGAGTGTTCGTGGTTGGAAAGCCCGGCTCGGGTAAAACGACTTTCGCGCAAGCAATAGCCGCCTATCTAGATCAAGAGGTCGGTGCGATGGTCAAAACCATGGAAGCTCCACGTGACTTACAGCTCCCTGAACGAGTCACCCAATATGCTCCGTTAGAGGGCGACTTGGAAAAGACAGCAGAGGTCATTTTCTTGGTCAGACCGGACTTCGTAATCTTCGATGAGGTGAGGAGGTCAAGGGACTTCGAAATATTCGGAGATGTCAGACTTGCAGGTGTTGGCTTGCTGGGCGTCACACATGCTAACAGCGCACTTGAGGCTATACAGCGGCTGGTAGGCAAAGTTGAGTTAGGCTTGATATCCCAGGTCTTGGATACTGTCATCCACATCGAGAAAGGGGTAGTCCATGAGATTCTTGAGTTGAAGATGGTAGTCAGGGCGCCGACCGGGATGGAGTCAGATCTGTCTCGTCCGGTGATAGAGATCCGAAGATTCCCAAGTGGAGACCTCACACATGAAATGTTTGCATTCGGCAGTGAAATAGCAGTAGTACCAGTCAGAAGCGAGGACGCTGAGGGAAGTCCAGCCATGAAAATGGCTGCGGACGAACTCAAGAGACAGATTATCCGCTTCACAGGAATTTCTGTAGGCCACGCGAAGTTCATGACAGAAACCTCGGCTGAGGTCTATGTTGACCAGTCAGCGATTGGCGCCGTAGTCGGTCCAGGTGGTGAAAATATACGCAGGTTGGAGAGACAAATCGGTGTAAAACTCGATGTCAAATCAGTCAAAGATTTACCGAGAAGCATGAGAAAGAGCATGAGTAAAGAATCCAGTCTTGACTTCAGCGATGAGGAGTGGAAATCTAGGGCCGGCCGTGAATGGAATCGTAACGATCGCATCGGAAACAACAGGCCGAAGAGGAGAAAAGGAAGAAAAGGGCGAAGGTAATTATCTCGCAGATTTTTTGATGGGTTGGTAAGTGGGATAGACGTGTCGGAAACCAATAACTCGGCCCCTGTCAGGATTGTTAAAGGACAAACCAAGACTGTAGAAGGGACAGAAGTTCAGGAAAAAATGATTTCAGCAGCAAGAGTCTTCTCCGACATTTTGAGTCCAACATATGGTCCCGGCGGACTCGATAAGATGCTCTACAAAACAGATGGGAATACTGCAATAACCAACGACGGGTCCAGGATAGTATCAGAATTACTCGTCAAACATCCTGCTGCGAAGATGATGGTTTCCATGGCAAAGACCCAGGAAGAGATGAGTGGAGATGGCGTAACTGGGACGATGATAATCTGTGGGGCGCTGTTGGAGGAGGCAGCAAGGCTTCTGTCAAGAGGCCTTCACCCGCTTACTGTAGTTGATGGCTACAGGAAATCAATGGTTATCTGTAAGGCTACAATCAGTACCAGAGCACTCCCCGTCAGTGATGATGATATCACTGATGTGGCAATAACGGCTATGACCGGGAAAAGCATTGATGTTGCCCATTTCTCGACCATGCTATCAAAGGCATGGTCAATTCTGCGGGAAAGTGGGGATCAAATAGGTCCAGATAACTTTGGCATGTACAAAAGTGAATCTGGGACTCAACTCGATAGTAGGCTAGTACGGGGAGTTGTGTTGAGGAGGCGAGTACCAAACCAAAACGCCCCAAACAACCTGCTTAATCCGACGGTGGCTGTAATCAGAAATGACATAAAAATAAGGAAGATGTCCAGAAATGCGGAAATAAAAATTACCGATTCAGAAAACCTCGACTTATTCATAGATGCAGAGCAAGATCGTAAAAAGCTCATATCAAAATCTATAATTGAATCCGGTGCGAAATTGGTGTTATGTGGAGGAGAAGTCGATCCTGACATACTTCACGATCTCACAATATCAGGTACCTTGGTGATATCAGAATTAGATACATCCGAGATCGAACAAGTAGCGTTGTGCACCAACTCAACAATCATTGATGGAATCTTCCACATCGAAAAGGAGATGATTGGGAGGGCCGGCAAAGTAATTTGGTCAAGAAGGCCTTCAACTGAGAAAGTGGAGGATGTAATCGAAATAGACGACTGCCCCTCTACTAGATTAGTCACATTCTCCATAGGTGGAAATTCCGATGTCGCCTCTGAAGAAACAATCAGGAGTTTACATGATGCAATCAGATCAATATCATCGATCGAAGGCGACCCCAGGATGGTCACTGGAGGCGGGTCTATTCACGCCAGGATGGCATCAGACATTAGAAAATCTAGCTTGGAGGAGCCAAGCAGAGAAAGGCTTGCAATGGAGGCATTTGCCAGGGCTTTGGAAACTATTCCATTTACCCTAGCAGCCAACGCTGGAAGGACAGGGCTTGATGCAGTTTTGGAGTTGAGAACCAAATCTAGGGAAGAGGTAGACAAAGAATACGGAATAAGCAAAAGCGGTGATGTAGACCTTGTAGACGGAGTCGTACATCCTGTGTCAAGTGTGATTTCTAGCCTTGAGGCTGCTGTTGAAACCTCAATTTCCATGCTTAGAATCGATCAGGTTGTCAGTGCCAAGAGGGAATGATCCTCCCCAACCGTCATTGACCTGTTCGATCACAGCGTACCATGACACAGAGGAGAGCCCTCATCAGCGTCTACAAAAAAGAGGGCGTTGTCGACTTCGCACAAAAACTATCAGACCTCGGATGGGAAATAATTTCAACCGGAGGCACGGCAAGAAAACTCAAGGACTCAGGACTCCAAGTAACGGATATTACCGACATAACCAATCATCCAGAGTGTTTTGATGGAAGAGTCAAGACGCTGCACCCAGCAGTCCATTCAGGTCTGCTCGCTAGACGAGACAATTCCGAAGACATGCAGACATTGACAGATCTAGGATATGGGAGCATAGACCTAGTTTGTGTCAATCTTTACCCATTCAGTGAGACTGCACAAAGGAAACCGCCCGTCGATGATAACGAATTAATCGAGATGATCGACATCGGTGGCCCCACAATGATACGCTCTGCTGCGAAGAACCACAAGGACGTGTTAGTCGTAACATCTCCGGATCAATACCAGATGGTGGTTGATCATCTCGCCCATGCCGATGGTAACCCTGATGCAATCAGCATGAACATCCGCCGAAAATTAGCCCTTCAGGCATTCCAGGTCACATCAAGATATGACAGCGAGATTTCCACTGAATTAGATTCGAGGTATACTGAAGGAGTAATCCCGACTCAATGCCACATCTCAACCCAAGACGGAGTCAAACTTAGATATGGAGAAAATCCACATCAAGTGGCTGCCTTCTTTCCTGGTAAGCCATCACCCAACAGCCTTGCTGCCGCCATCCAGCATGGTGGAAAACCGTTATCCTACAATAATTACCTAGACCTTGATAGCGCCCTGAAGCTGGTAACATCACTAAGCACTCCTGACTTCGAAAAACTGCATGCATGCGTGGTTATCAAGCATACAAACCCCTCTGGAGCATCAATTCATGAAGAACAAGAGCAGGCGTGGAAACATGCCCTCACGAGTGACCCTGAAAGCGCATTCGGATGCGTTGTGGCATTTAGTAAAAAAGTTGGAATGGCGACTGCTGAGGCCATTGGGGACCATTTCTTTGAGTGCATGATCGCACCTGGATATGATGACGACGCGCTCTTGTACCTGTCAACCAAGAAAAATCGAAGGATGATGACTCTAGCTACCATGTCCCCACGTCTTTCCTCAGTGACACTCAGGCAGATAGAAGGCGGGTGGTTGTCACAATCTCAAGGCCCTCCACAAATAGACTGGGATTCATCAGAGTGCGTGACTAAAACGGACTTTTCTAATTCAGACATGATGCTTGCTAAATTCGGGACTACTGTGATTTCTGAGGTAAAGTCTAATGCGATTCTGCTTGTAAAGAGTACAACAAAAGGCTTCACCACAGTGGGAGTCGGACCGGGTCAGACAAGCCGTGTTGAAGCAGTTCGGATTGCTGCAAGGAGAGCAGGAAAAAGGGCAAAAGGATCTATGATGATATCCGACGCATTCTTCCCTTTTCGAGATGGCATTGATGCGGCTAACGAAATAGGTGTAACGCATGTTGTACAGCCCGGAGGCTCAATGCGCGACTCTGATTCTATACTGGCAGCCAACGAGCATGGGATTTCTATGATTTTTACCAAGAAGAGGCTGTTCCTTCATTAGTGATACCATGTCTATGAGAAATTTGGGCGACTCAGTAATATTACCGAGATCTGGGATAGAGATACGCAATAGAAGCGTCCTCGCAGCTCTCACCAACAAACAAAGCAACGATGATGGTACCCTTTCTGAATCCGAGATCAAATGGCTGGAAAGGAGGTCCAGAGACGGATTCGGACTAGTTACAACCGCAGCGGCATTTGTACATCCAAGCGGCAAGTCATGGGACGGTGAATTGGGCGTACATTCAGATCTGATGCTTCCGGGGTTGACAGAGCTTGCCAATAGGATCAGGAATCACGGGGCACTTGGACTCGTCCAAATCTTTCACGGAGGCATGAGGGCCCCGTCAAAAATAACGGGATTAGTACCAATATCAAGTGGAGATAACAGCACCAACCTATCTTCAACGAATTTATCAAGATCTATGTCTGGACCTGAAATAGAAGCTGCAGTTGAATGGTTTGTCGATGCCGCTGTTAGATGCAGTGAAGCCGGATTCGATGGCGTGGAAATACATGGTGCTCACGGGTATCTTATAACCCAATTTATGGGATCAAAAACCAACAAGCGCCGGGACCGATGGGGAGGCTCCCTCGATGCAAGAGCGTTGTTTCTGCTTGAGATTGTCCGTAGAATAAGGAAGAATGTACCCAGGGACTTCATAATCTCCGTCAGACTATCTCCTGAACACCCATCATGTGGTATCAGTATTGAAGATAGCCTGAAAATTTCAAAAATGCTCGTTGATGAGGATGTGGACATTTTGCATATTTCGTGTTGGGACATAAGAAATAGAACAAAAATAGAATCCACAGAAAAGCCGCTCACTCAGATATTCTCAGATGAACTAGGGGACTCTATTCCTCTGATTACTACCGGATCAATATGGATTGAAGAAGACGTTAACGAAGCATTCCGACAAGGTGCCTCCCTTGTCGGAGTGGGCCGAGCTGGAATTGCATATCCCGATTGGCCGCTTCGTGTTTTTACGAGTGAAAACCGACGCCCTCCATTTAGTGAGGAACATCTTGCAGACGCTGACCTAAGCCCCCGATTCATAGAATATATGAGAATGTGGGATGGCTTCGTAGACGATTGAAAAGTCAACTGGTGACATCCGTTTTCCTCTCACCCAGGCCGAATTCATCTGCAAGGGCTGTTGTTGATCCATCAGGAAGGTCTCCATTTGCTTCCAGTACCGAAACGGATGCTAATACGATATTGTTTGGGTCTATTTCGAAAAACTGCCTGAGCGCCTCACGAGTGTCACTTCTCCCGTATCCATCAGTTCCGAGCGTAGAATACTTGCCGTTCATCCATTTCTGGATCATATCTGGGACCGCGCAGATGTAATCAGATGCCGCTACAGTCGGCACACCGTCCCCGAAACAGGCTTCAACATAGGAGACATCATTTTGTTTTGGCTCGAATCTTCTGCGGCGATCTGCTTCAAGCCCCTCACGGCGCAATTCCCCATAGGATGTGACTGACCATACTTCGGTTCTTATCCCTCTGGCTTGCAATAATTCAGAGGCAGAAATTACGTTTTTCAATATCGGGCCTGACCCCAGTAACCTCACCAACGGACCGTCAAAACCTTCATCCGCTGTTAGACAGTAAGCCCCTCGTATGATCCCTTCATCACACCCTTCGGGTTTCGGTGGCTGACCCTCATTGTCATTATAGAGCATGATGTAGTGCATGAAGTCGTTCTGGTCTACGAACATGTCTTGTAGTCCAAATTTGATGATCGCGGCCAGTTCATATGCATACGCAGGGTCCCACGCACGAATTGAAGGTACTGTTGATGCTATCAGTAGGCTATGGCCATCTTGGTGCTGCAAACCTTCACCGTTCAGGGTGGTACGACCGGCTGTCGCACCCATCAAGAAACCCCGGGCGCGTGAATCAGCGGCAGCCCATATCTGATCCGCGATTCGTTGGAAACCGAACATGGAGTAGAATATGTAGAATGGAATTGTTGCAACGCCAGCGTGTGCATATGAAGTCGCTGCTGCAGTCCACGTGGCCATTGCTCCGGCCTCTGAGATCCCCTCTTGCATTATTTGACCTGATTCCGACTCGCGGTATTTCATCAACATCTTGTGATCTACCGGGGTGTAGTTCTGTCCAGTCTGTGAAAATATTCCGAACTCACTGAACAGCGGGTCCATTCCAAATGTACGACCCTCATCAGGAATGATGGGGACAATGCGCTCGCCAACTTCAGATTTCATCATATTTCTTAGCATCCTAACGAATACCATTGTCGTGGAGAATCTTTGACCTTTGGGAGTCCCGGAATCGAACTCGGAAAAAGCGGTAGAATCAGGCATTTCGATTGGTTGAAAATCGACTTTCCTGAGAGGCAGGGGCCCCCCTAGTGCTGCTCTTCGAACCTTTGAATATTCCAAAGGAGCAGAACCGTCCTCTAATCTGACGAAGGGGTCTTTTTCGATTAGGTCATCTGAAAGTATGATACCCAGAGAATCCCTGTATTCCTTCAGTGAGTCCCGGTCTAATTTTTTCTTTTGGTGAGTAGAGTTTCTGGCTAGGAAGGAATCTATCCCCCACCCTTTCACAGTGTGAGCCAATATCACAGAGGGTCGATCGGAGGCCTCGGCCGCTCTGTAAGCAGCGAGTACCTTTCTTCGATCATGACCTCCTCTTCCTAGCGATGCGATATCGGCATTGGACAGCGAGGAGCCTATACTCTTGAGCACATCTGATCCATTGAAGAATTCAGATCGGAATGATTCAGGGTCCAAAGTACTCATTCTTTGAAAATCACCATCATTTATTTCTTCGAGACGTTGTAAAAGAACTCCCGAATCATCATCCCTCAGTAGTTTATCCCAAGCCTCATTCCACAGGACCTTAATTACATCCCAACCAGCTCCCCTGTAAAGTCCCTCCAATTCTTGAATTATCTTTGAATTGCCACGGACCGGACCGTCTAATCTCTGCAGGTTGCAGTTAACAACCACAATCAAATTGTCCAACACCTCCCTGCCTGCGATAGCGATGGAAGCGATGGATTCCGGCTCGTCCATTTCCCCATCACCCAGGTACGAGAAGACTCGTGATTCTGATGTGTCAGCAAGTCCTCTGTTCTCTAGATACTTCCAAAACCTTGCTTGCATCACCGCAGCTAATGGTCCTAGGCCCATAGATACTGTCGGATATTCCCAAAACTCTGGCATCAATCTGGGATGTGGGTATGAGGACAAACCTCCACCATCCACCTCCTTTCTAAAATTCTTTAATTGAGACCTATCGATCCTTCCCTCCAAGAATGCCCTGGCATATATTCCCGGACTGCCGTGTCCCTGAATATACAGAGCGTCTCCAATTCCTGCATTCTTTCCGCGGAAGACGTGATTGAAACCCACTTCATAAATTGTCGAGGATGATGCATAAGTAGAGATGTGACCCCCGATACCATCAGTTCTCCTGTTTGCGTCTGAAACTATGGCCGCCGCATTCCACAGGACATGATTCTGGAAGGTCTGTTCAAGATCCTCATCTCCTGGGTAGGCATCTTCTAACTCCGCTGGAATTGTATTGAGGTAGGGGGTTCGGGAAATTGGTGCAATTGGAATATTGAGGTCCGATGCCTCCCCCAGGACCTCGTGCAACAATAACCTGGCTCTGGCAACGCCGTCTTTACCAGCGACATCGCGTAGTGCTTGAAGCCACTCGTCAGTCTCGGACTGATCTTCATCTGGTAGCACTGGTCGCCGTGACATGGCAGCACCTCGATCATCCGAAATGGGCCTTACCTTTCAACCTCGCACTTCCGAACAGGCTCAATTGACTCTGTCATAAATCGCTGACCTCAATTAAGTAGCAGTGATGTTTAGTCCTCAATCCTGCAACTGTTATTGATGAGTCACCGTTTGTATCCCTTACTCCGCCCCATGTCCGGAGGGCGTGCATCACAGTCGAGAGACCGGCGAGGTTGTTCGGGTCCACTTTTAATTCGACGACAACTGGTTGACCTCTGCCTAGCCAATCTAGAACAGCCCCAATAGACTTCTTTGCAACCCCCCTTTTCTGATCAAGACTTCGAACCCAATATCCCAGGTTCCAGTCACTTTTCTTTGAGCGGGTGACCCTGTCAAATCCAATTAGGCCCATTACACGATCTGACCGCGGGTCGATCATAATCCAATGATGGAGAAGGCCTGCCCTTCCCATTCGTTCAGTTTCTTCAAGAAAAAGTGAGATTTGGTCAGATAGCCCGTCATCTTGTTTAATCCAAGGCATCGCTCTGCTGACATCTGGCCATGTTTCTTCAAATGCTTCTCGGAGATCCTCCAGAACTGAGGGGCCAGCTGGCCGTAGAACTAGGGATTCATCAATGCGTATGGATGCTGTAGCCCTTTTTCCCATCTTAAACTCCTAGGCGATACCTCGCGTCCGACACAGCGGGGTCTGCTGGGTAGGCTTGTTCTGCATCCGCAATTATATCCTTGACCTTGTCTCCCCTTCCCAGTGCCTGTAAGAGCCGACATACCGGGAACAGAAGGCGGGTCCTCTCGCCTAAATGCGGGCCTGTCTCATCCAGTAGATCGCGGGCTCTATCTAACTTCCTTGCTTTTGCTTCTTCCATTGCTTGTTTGAGTTTGACTGCAATGTCCCTCTCGGTCCATGGCATTTCCTGAGGCCATGGCCAGAATGAGACCCTAACTTCATCTTCAGTAACTTCACCACTGTAGTCCACTGAATGTGGCTCTATGGTGAGGTTTACTTCCTTCATCTCTGAATCAACACTGGCCTCAAAATCTAAACCGATGTTCGCATCAATACTTGGTGGCGACCCCTCTTCGTTTTGCATATCAGATCCCGATTCGGGCCCGCTGGAAATCTCTTCTTTCAGTAAATCTTCAGACCCGTCAGCCGGTGTGGCGTCTTCCTCCATCCGGCTTGGAGGACCTTCTTTTTGGAATTCCACCAATCTGCTTACCAACTCCTTTTTATTTCCGTTGGTTGGCGCATCCAAGCCGGAAAGCATCGACCGTAACTCAGCATTTGTAAGTGACAGTAATTCGTCTTCATCCATTTCAGGCCAAGGATCTGTGTCGATATCATTTATGTCAACTTCCTTGTTGTTTCCCTCCTCGGCCAGAACGGCCTCTACCATGGGCAGATCGTCGTCGGCCACGGCCTCTACCATGGGCAGATCGTCGTCGGCCACGGCCTCTACCATGGGCAGATATTCA
>DAMH01000002.1:30343-106495 GCA_002499585.1 Euryarchaeota archaeon UBA552
CAGAAGGTGGGCTCTGTCTTGGCTCGGTCTGGGTCGGCTCTTCTTCCCAAACCTCCTCGACCTCGGATGTGGCCAAATCCTTCTGTTGACCTTCTTCAGCGGTTTCCTCAGGGGTTTTCTCACTGATCGCCCCATCTCCCCCAAAGTCCTCATGACCGTTTTCATCAGCGTCTACTGTATCTAAATTGGAGCTGGTATCCGCCTTTATTTCGGAATCTATTTTGGAGGGCAAAATCTTCTTTGCGTCATCCGGCATTTCGTCATATTGTGTTGCAAAACTTGGCTTAGAAGACAACTCTACACCCTCTGAATCGTCATACTGAGCAACATCGATTGTCACGTCATCCATCGTGAATGTCGTTTGACTCCAATCAACCATGGGGGGTTCTTGTGATTCATCCTCCACCTCTTCCATAAGGGCTGAGAATAGGTCACTGGCCTGTTTTTGAAGCGAATCATCTTGTTGTAGACTGTTCGATTGTCCTAACTTGTAACCGCATCTAATACAGACGGAACTTTCCGCGCTATTCGATTGCTCACACAGAGGACAGGATATCGTAAGTTTAGCTTTCTTACCCCACCCGAAGAACACGGCTACCAACATCAGGCTGTAATCAATTTCGGTTTAACCTCTGTTCATCCCTGTATCAAAAAAATAGGTGTGGATGGAACCAAACCTTCAGAGATGTAATCCTGTCACATTGGATCGTGAATGACCCTCACTCCAGTCCTATTTCAATTCACAAGTCCGGATTGAATCTGGCAAGGCAAGCGGTAGCGGAGCAGGATAAGTCAAACTGGCCCATGCCCGAGGGGACAATACTTGCCGGTGCCGGAAGAAGAGCAGGCGCGCTTGTCATCGACATGACACTGATGTCGGCTGTACTTACGGTATTGACCAGAGGTAGAATAGTGAACATTTGGAATATCGATCTTATAATCAGTCAGGACATTCATTACTGGGTCGCGATGGTTGCCATTCTGAGCCTATCTTTCTGGTTGTATTTTCGAACAACTGGCATATTCTTTTCTAGGTCACTGGGTCAGAGGATGTTTTCACTCGCCATAGTCGCAGAGGATGGCTCGGAGATGACGAGCAGAATGTGGGATGAGCGTAGTCGTGGCAAACTCCTTTTTCTGATTCCGTTGTTCAACATCTATCATGCTGCCTATGAAATCCAACGAATAAGACAACGTCACACACATCAATCAAATCTGGATAGGAAAATTGGATCTATAGTCGTTATTTCTAATTCTTTACCCCCCGCACTGAGGCGGCACCTTAGGTGATGAGATTGGAAGAACAGGTCGAATGGATAAAATCCGGTGGGCTTTGTGTGTACCCCACTTCAACACAACCAGCAGTTGGGTGTTTGCCTGAAAAAAAAGCACTAGACCTGTTATTCAAAGTTAAGAATAGATCAGATAAGAAACCTGTATCCTTGGGTGTATTAGACCTCCTTCAAGCGTCAGATTTTGTGAAAATTCCAGATCACCTGGAAGAGTTCCTTTCCTTCTTTCCAAGAGGGGCTCTTACAGTCCTGCTACAACCAAGCATTGAGTGTGACGCTAGATTAGGAACCGCCGGTCTCGCGATACGGATATTAGATCACGAGATTGCCAGAGAGCTCGTCACCATCACGGGCCCCTTATCTGCAACTAGCGCGAATAAAAGCGGCACAATTCCTTCCAATTCCTGCTCCGTCGCGGCTCTTGAACTAGGCGGCCGAGATTCTGGAGTACACTGGATCGAATCAGTTTGTACCGGCGGCTCGCCCAGTACTTTGATATCATATCCCTCAGAGATCACCCCGAATGCGCCTCGGCGGCCGGAGATACTGAGGAAAGGGATTGTTCCAGAGAACGAGGTAATAGAAGCATGGATGAAGCTGATCTAAAGTTCTGGAAGGACGCTGGGCACGTCGCACGAAGAACTATTGAGGGGATCAAGGGAGAGATTGTCGCTGGCAAATCATGGGATGATTTAATCGACTCCGCTGAGAGATTTATCAGGCGGCACGGAGGAACCCCCGCTTTCCCCGTTACAATCTCAGTTAATGACATAGCAGCGCATTACACCACCAACTCGATGCTCTCTAAGCCCGAGGGACTCGAAGATGAAATGATATTTCAGAACGGGGATTTGGTCAAACTCGATGTTGGAGTTCACATTAAGGGCGCTCTCGCCGATAATGCCCTGACAGTGGAAGTAGGAAATGGCGGCAATCACACAGATCAGATTAGAGCCGCACGTGATGCGAGAGACGCCTCGATAGAGGCAATGACCCCTGGAAGCACATGGGCCCAGGTTGGTGCAGCCGCTGAACAAATACATCTAGATGCCGGGTTTCAGCCGATCACCAATCTTTGCGGACATAAAATGGAAAGATGGAACTTACATGCTGGTGTTTCAGTACCCTCATTCGATTGTGGAAAGACAAATCCAGGCTTCAAAGGCGGCCCTGAGATAAATTCCTTCTATGCAATTGAACCATTCAATACAACTGGCAAATCAGGGAAAATAGAGGATATAGAACCCGGCACGTCTTCAAACATTCATAGAGTTACAGGGAATATCACAGTCAGAAAAGCGGTCGCTAAGAAGAAACTTAAGCCACTGGGCGCTACAATGGCACGTTATATAGAGGAGCGATATTCAACTCTCCCGTTCGCTGAAAGATGGGCATACTCGCTATTGGAGAAGCCATTCCCAGGCGAGGATCCCGTCGGTATAAGGAAAAAGTGGAATGCGTTGATAAAAAAACTAACAAGCATCAGATTCTTAGAATCTTACTCAGCGTTAAGATGCGTCGACAGGGGAAACGTCGCACAGTTTGAACACACTGTATGGATGAGTGATGGTGGCCCAGAAGTCCTCACTGTTGAATAATTCGCAGCATTCTTGGTGTAGTAAGCCTTCACAAGGGTTATCAATGTGAGAAGTTCTTAGCAGGCACGTACAGGGAACTGAGGTTCTCGCTGAGTGCATCCCATCCCCTCGCTTGTGTCTCTGCCCTGTACACCTAAACTTCCTCCTCGGTAGCCTCCACTGCACCCTTAATTGTAACACCAATCACTGCAATGAGGATGAGCAACATACCTATTTTTTGTTGTAGCGATGGATCCTCCCCGAGAAGAAAAACCCCCCAGACTATTGTCAAAACAGGCTGAACTAGGATTGCAAAGGAAGTATGCGCTGCCGGGAGTCTTGGAAGGGAGTATGTGATTGCCAACCATCCAAAGGACTGGCACATAATTGCTAGCAAAAGCAACCAAGCATGCGAAGGGTAGCTGGGCGTGAAAATTATTGGTTCGACATTCAAGCTTTGCAAAGGAATCAACCCAAGGAACAAGAGACCGACCATACCACCAGTAGTAGACTCAAATTGGAGTTTCGTGGCAGGTGCCAGAGACTTGTTTGCATATCTGTATACTATAAGGAACGAGGAATAGAAAATAGCAGTGAATATTCCTGCTAGTACTCCTGCACCGGGTCTTTCCCCGTATGCAGCATTGTCCCCAAGTCCCGAAATAAAAACTAGGCCAACCAATACCACCGGAAGTGCCAATATAATCGCCCGATTGGGTTTCTCGCCGAGTAGCCACCAACTGAGGATGGTCACGATGATAACCTGAGAGTTGCCAATCAAGGTGGCTATGCCGGTTCCAACCCAGTCTATCGCAGTATGATATGTGATGAAGTCAAGGGCTAAAATGAGACCAGCAAAGAAGGCCATCCACCTCTCCGCACCACCTCTGTTGTCTTCCGAGGTCCATACTTTTGACAAGATCCAAAGCACCGGCATCGCATATAACATCCTAAAGAAAGCCCCGGTCAGTGGCCCAGATCCAGATAAAGAATACATCAGTGGCGCGAATGATATCATTGTTGCACCAATGAGTGCTACGGCCATCAACTTCCTGACTTTGACAGTTTCATCCACCATCTTTGTTACCCCGGTGGGTTTGAAACCCTTGTCCATGAGGCATCTTATTTGTATTAAACAGATATGCAACCTTGCAGGACATCAATCATCATCAATTGCGACCACAGGAGAAATGGATCTGAAAACTAGCGCTGCCATGAGGCCGGCCAAGACCTGAGGCACGATGTGTAACCAAAGATCTTCAAATTTCAGCACATCTGCCGTCAAAAGCGCACTGGTCACGGCTGGGTTGAATGAGCCACCTGAAATCTCTCCGACTGTTAATGCGCCGGCTAGCACTACAAATGCTATGGCGGCCCCAAAATATCCATTACCGCTGTTTGACTCACTGGTCGCGACATTGAGGATTACAAAGACTAAGGCAAACGTGTAGAGAAATTCTGCGGTGAAAGCCTGCCAGGTATCCATAACGAGGAGGTTAGGGTTCGGATCAGAAACCAGTGCATTTTGAGAAACAATTGCTGCCAAGATCCCCGCAATAACTTGAGTGCCGATGTAAGGTAGAACCTCGTTGTCCGCGCATGCCCCTCTCAACCAGACACCTAACGTCACAGCCGGATTGAAGTGCGCCCCTGATACATGCCCCAGTGCATAAATCATGACCATTAATGTAGAGGCAATCGCAAATGGAGCAAAAATACCGGCCAAACCATGCACTCCGGCGGTGCAAATGGTGAGTACTAGGAAAAAGGTCCCTATGAATTCCGCTGTGAGTTTGTTAGTGAGATTGTATTCATGCATTGTCATTCGCACTGGCAGCAAGTGTTTGAAGTTCTCCACTCTGGAACAACTCAAGGGCAATGTCTGAGCCTCCAACTAACTTTCCGCCGATGAATAATTGGGGCATTGTAGGAAATCCGGACCAGTCTCTGAGTGCATTTCTGGCCCTGGGGTCTGACAGAACATTTACGGATGCAAATGGTACACCCAGTTGAGATACTATTGAAGACGCACGGTTACTAAATCCGCATTGAGGCGCTTCGGGCGTGCCCTTCATGAATAGTACTACACTATTCTCTTCCACTATTTTCTGCAACTCTTCTGGTGTCCAGTTAAATTCTGTCATTCCTATTTCTCCTTTGGTCTCCTTATGTGTATTCCAAGAAACTGCTTCTCCCCGTCTCCATGTGGATCAAAAACAGTGTCTCCTGCTTTGCTAGCTTGTTCCGTGGTCATGCATTTGAGATCCAGTGCATGAACGGTGCCGTTCTTGATGAAGGGCATGAAATGATCGAGTATGGGTCTTTGTCTTTCGAGGGGCATCATACCAATGAATGTGTCTGATATCACACGAACGTGAAAATGATCTCCTGTTCCGTGCAGATCGTTGATTTCAACCAGGGAATCTGGTACAATTTTTTCAATCTCAGACTTAACCCAAGCCTCCCCCTTCATGATCATCAAAAGTAGCCATCAGATTTGAAGCCTATCAGTGTATGATTAAGGCAACTCTCGAATAATTTTTTGATAATTTTCTGATATGGTGCCCTTGCTGTTTATCAACCCACTTCCGACAACGGAAATATCAACTCCCCAAGACGATACCAAGCCGATATTATGTGATTTTATGCCCCCATCTATCATGATTCTGGTCGACTTACCCCCTTTTGATATTTGTTCATCTATAGCAGACTTGAATCTTAGGACCTTGTCCTTGACTTCAGGCATGAACGACTGACCGCCCTTTCCCGGCACGACAGACATAACCAGAACCAGATCCAGATCTTCAAGGTGAGGAATGACCTCCTCTTCACTTGTGTCGGGATTAAGGACAATCCCAACCGCAGTACCACTTTCTCGAATTGCTCTGATCAAAGTCTTCGGGGAGTCAACCGCCTCGATGTGAAAGATTACCATATCAACACCCGCTTCAACGTACTGCATCCATGTTTCTTCAGCATTCGTTATCATGAGATGGCAGTCCAGGTAAACTTCTGGACCGATCCTCTCCCTGATCGATTTGATAACAGCGGGTCCAAAGGTTATGGTTTTGTTAACAACCCAGTTTCCGTCCATGACGTCTAGATGTATCCAACTCATACCGGCCTTCAATGCATCATCTAGCACACTTCCAAGCTGAGTGAAGTCTGCGGTGAGAATAGAGGGCGCGATGAGCATGAATAATTGCACCTCAACATGATCTGGTTGTCAAGTCTTCTAAAATTGAGTCCTAATTTGACCCATACGGGCCTCAGCAAGGATTCATACATGAGGGGCGATCTTGGACAACAATGGGCCAAGTAGTGGAAGCCTCCGACTCTGACTTTAGTTCGGTCATTTCCGACTCAGAGTGGGTATTGGTAGACTTCTGGGCTCCATGGTGTGGGCCGTGCCGAGCATTGTCACCGGTGTTGAATTCGATCGCTGATGAGCGCGAAATAACCATTGCGAAAGTAAACACAGATCAGAACCCCGTGACTCCCGGAGAGTATGGAGTAAGAGGGATTCCGTATCTAGTCCTGTTCCATAACGGTAAGCCTGTAGATCAACACACTGGAGCTGCACCTAAACCGTACTTCGATGAGTGGCTTAACAGACACATGACATGACCTTCTACGAATCTACACACGCGTAGTCAGTCGAAAACATACATCCTGAGTCTACTCCTTAAAGCCTCGTGGAGCCACATCCCGCCATCCAGTTCAATCATCAAGCCTCTCGACATGAGGGTTTTCGGCGGCCCCCCGGTAATCCCTGTGGCTCTAGCCAATTCCTCCCAGAGTACAGGCCTGTCCGATTTGGCGAGTTCCATGAGAATCATTCTCTCATTTGCCGGCAACACTTCAACGATCTCAGCATCTAGGAATTTTACCCAGTCTCTGTGTTCTATTTCACCATACATCTCTAATAATTCAATTGCTAAGGGGTGCCCTCCAGTTCGCTCGTGGAGAATTTTCGATGAGATCCAATCATCGAGGTTCATTGTTGCAATCCATTCCTCAAGTTCTATCTGGCTTAGTCCTTCTAATGCTATTTCATGGACCCTTCCAAGCGTAAGGACGTCCCTTCGATCGTAGAAATTTGGACACTCCCTAGATATCGTGACTATCTTCGATTCAGACGCCTCGGCAACTTGCATCATCGCACCAACCAACATGTTACCACTCTTGTCTAAGTTGTGTACATCATCAAGAATTAAGAACAATTTTTGCTTCTTGGATAATTCGTCATTCTCGTCAATCATGGTTGCGACCAGCCTTCTCCTGAGCAAATCATAATCTAGGTTGTTACCGGGAGTTGGAAGGGTTGAGACTAGGTTGTAAGGGTCTTCCCCGGACACACCACTTGGA
Organism: Euryarchaeota archaeon UBA552; assembly: GCA_002499585.1. Classification (GTDB taxonomy): domain Archaea; phylum Thermoplasmatota; class Poseidoniia; order Poseidoniales; family Thalassarchaeaceae; genus MGIIb-N1. The sequence continues at coordinate 37,581 of DAMH01000002.1, forward strand.
TTCAGGACCCTATGGATGATACTGGTCGCCAGTCCTGTTGCTGTATCCCAGGTTTGGCAAGGGTAATACATCACTAAATAGTCACTTGATATTTTTTCTTGCGTGCTAAACCAGTTTGATATCAGAGTAGTTTTTCCACAACCAGCTACACCTGTTATGACACAAATATTCGAACTACTGGTAAACCATCTGTCTAACAACTTCTTTTCACGCCTTCTACCATGAATATCCCTCGTTTGAGGCGGCTTCGTGTGATAAGTCGCATGAGCTCCCGCCATCATTTTTATTGATCCGGGCAGCACCTTCCTTTTTCGTACCGGACCGAATCTAATATCGCCGTAATTCAATGCCCCTTCATATTGCGCATGCATCAATATGGATAAAATGTCTAAGTCAGCCCTTAGCCGCTCTGAAGCTTGAGATGCGGGTATTTCCAGCAGATCGCCGCTTCGTGACCTAAGAAGAACCATTGTCTCTTCGAGTTTATGTTTGATTGCTGCAGAAACTTCTACACCCAGTGGTGTGAGGTGCCATGTCTTTTGTCTCCGGGACTCTCCTACGACTTGCCGTGTTGTTTGTCCGACGACCCCTGCGGTGACCAAGTCTCGCATGCTACGAGAGACGTTAGGAGGGTGAATTGCGCACGCCTCAGCTATACCTCGTCGCGTAACCTCTGGGGTCGCGGTATGCATTTCTGTCTGAAACGAATTATTCAGTAGGTGCAGCAGAATCCTGTCGGAGACAGCGACATTCACCTTTGAGCCCCTCGCCATCGAAAGGTAATGAATGGAAGTTAGACATCAATAATTCCCATGAACTCGACCCAATTAACTAATCAAGTCATTTTTCCAATGGATTCATTAGCCCCTATCCCTGTTGTCAATCGGTAACTGTTATGGACACAGGAGAGATCATTGAGGCCTTGAACAAGGCATTAGCCTGGGAAATGCGAGCGATTGCGATGTATGCACACTACTCTGCATATGTTTCGGGAATTCATCGTCCTCACCTTTCGGTATATTTTTCCAATGAAGTTACAGAGTCGATTAATCATGCTGCTACAGTAAGATCAGCGATCGTAAAATTAGACGGTAAAGCAACAACCGAGCGGGCCCCATCAGAAATCGTTCATACCTACGATTATTCAGTAATGCTCAATGAGGCTTATGGGACAGAAAAAACTGCCAGCCAGACTTATGAAGCGATACTCCCTATGATAGAGGCAATCGGTGATAATGAGCTTTATGATGCGCTTGAGGTAATTTACTTTGACGAACTCAGATCAGTAGAAGAATTACGGATGATGCTAAAGTGAGCAAACTGAACTTACCAATTATTTTCACACCATCGATTATGTGCTTTGTCCGCCTGCACTAACCATGGACTACTACCAAGAACTCCTTTTTCGCATGAGGGAGATTGAAATCGCTAGTCAAATCAGGAGCATTTTAAGTTGGGACCAAGAAGTGATAATGCCAAAAAACGGTGCTGAGAGTCGAGCCGATCATCTCGCTTGGCTATCCAAAACAATTCACAAGAAAGTAACAGACCCCAAGATCGGTGAGATAATCTCAGAATTAGAATCGGATAAGCTTGATGAGATACAATCCGCTAATCTGAGAATTACGAAAAAGATGTATCAACGAGCCACATGCCTGCCACCTGATTTTGTGGAAAAATTCGCCAGACTTCAATCTCAAGCCCATCACTCCTGGGCGGAGGCTAGAGAAAAAGACGATTTTGAAATATTTAAGCAAGACTTCCAAAAAATACTTCAAATGACTCGACAGAAGACTGAATATTTGGGGTATGAGAAATCTCCCTATGACGCACTACTAGATCAATATGAGACGGGGCTAACTGTTACAAGGCTCGATCCTCTGTTTGACGGGTTGCGAAATGAAATATCACCTATGATTAAGGAAATATCTAGCCAGGGCAAAAATCCGAATTTGGAATGGCTGAGAGATTCAAACTGGCCGAAACGAGGTCAAGAGATGCTAAGCCAAGAGGTTTCAGAGGCCATTGGATTCAATTTTGAGTCAGGCAGGCGAGACTCGTCCGTGCATCCGTTTTGCGGCGGCCCAAATCCAAATGATGTACGATGGACCACGAGGTACGATGAATCAGAGCCTTTTGGTTCATTATTCGGGTCGATGCACGAGACTGGCCACGGAACTTACGAACAAGGAAGACCATCCGAACTCGCATTCCAACCCGTGGGCAAAGCATGCGGCCTCGGAATACATGAAAGCCAGAGCAGACTCTGGGAAAATCAGATAGGACGCTCAATCGAATTCTGTGAGTGGGTATTCCCATTGTGGGAAAGGTGCTTCCCCGGAAATATGGAAGGTCTGACGCCAAAATTATTGTGGAGAGCCGTAAATATCATGCAACCTAGCCTCATCAGAACAGAATCTGACGAAGCAACATACAACCTCCACATAATGATTAGGTATGAAATTGAAAAAATTATGATCGAGGATGACATTGAAGTTGATCAGATACCCGACCTCTGGGATTCATTGTACCAGAAGTACCTCGGCATAACTCCTCCCAATCGGAAATTGGGGGTCCTGCAGGATATACATTGGTGCATGGGGGCAATAGGATACTTCCCAACCTACACGCTCGGCAATCTCTATGCAGCACAATTATTGGAGGCTGCGAAGAAGGAAATTCAAGATCATGACGAAAAAATAAGAACAGGAAATTTTAGTCCCTTGCTAAATTGGATGCGGAGAAACATCCATTCCAAGGGGAGCATCTTGGAGCCGGCTGAATTAATCGAGGATGCAACTGGTAGCCCACCATCACCAGATCCATTTGTCAGATACCTTTCCGACAAAACTAGTGATTTGTATGGTATAAATGCATAGAGAGGAGAAAAATGGACTCACTATACAGCCTCTCGGATATATCTTCGATTGTCAGACAGCTACCATCGAAAGTAACATCGATATTCCAGAGAGGATCCTACATGGTGGCCGGGGATAAAGATGGATCATTGGCTTGCTGGTCGCTGGACAAAGGTAATCTTAGATGGGAAGTCGCCCTTGACCCATCTGTATCTGATATCTGCTCCGGTGGTGACTTCTTCATTGTTGCACATGGTGGTAGATTGACTTCGGTTAATATGGAGACCGGGTTATCTAGCTGGTCAACCAAACTTGATGGCGCTTCTGACTATGTTGTCTGCAACGGACGTAGTATTTGGGTCACGTCTTCAGTTTACGAAGTAGAAATTGGGGATTACACCCACTGCAAGATAACAGAAGTCGAAAAAGAATCAGGCACGATAATGTCTAGTCATAGTCTGGATTCCAAAGCCTGGGCTTTGGAGATTTTCGGGGAGGGCTGCATGATAGGCACGGGCAGACCATCTCCTGGCGCTTACCTCCTAGACAGTGATGGAGATTGTAGAATCATAGATATGGCACCTAAACTCCCGGTCGTCAAATCCATTTTATCCCCTGAAGGCAGAATATCATTCATGACCTCACTTGGTACTGCATACGAGATTGACCAGTCGTGTAAAATTACCAACATATCGGATGATGTATCATGCGTTGGTTATCTGCACAATGGCGATTGGATCGCCCTGTCGCAAAAAGAATACATTGACACCCTCAAAATACCTCAAGAGGACGGACAGGAATATCGATCAGAGATCATTAGTTCTGAAGAGATGACTATTATAACAAAGTGTTCCAATGAAACGAATGGTATATGGAAATCTCAAGATGATACTGTGTATTGGACCCGAGAAAGAGACGAATTAACTGCGGTAAGCGGTCAGGACCGTTACATAATCTTGGGATTTTTATCTGGAAAGATATTTGTTCTGGAAAAAGACGTAGTGTCCAGAAGATCTACTATGGGTGCGTTTTCGATGGGAAATAAATCAGAGATGATCGAAAGGCTTCGAATGTTAAGAATTGAGAAAAATGGGTAAACACTCGAGTAGAAATATAGGTAGATAATCCCTTATTTCCGGTGGAATGATAGCCATTGATAGAAAGATTTATGGACTACCTTCGTCCCTGTTGACCTTGCCGCTCCGGTGGAGTGGTGTGGGAGGGCTTCGGCGCCTCCCGCGGGCCACAATAACCGATCTAAAAGATCGGAGCGGTGGAACCGGCGGTAAAACGCTGGGGACACACTTTTTCGCTTGTGGGCGAAAAAGAGGTAGGAGAACTAAGAAAAAGAAAATCTGACGCAAGGAAGAAAATCCAATCTTAGGGAAAGCCGAGGAAAACGCAACCGAACCCTTCGGGGGGAAAACATAAACCAAACCGGAAAACTATCCTACAGAGGTGTTACGGCAAAAGGGGGAGGAGACAATCCTGGAACCGTAATGCGAGGAAAATCTGGCGTAAAAACCGGAAAAGAAACGCATCGGGAACAAGAGCGGAGAGATCCGTGGAGGACTGACATCGGACATTGAGGAAATCGAGGATAATACTCGAAGACTAAACATGTAAACGGGGGTTGTGTTGGAGACTACACGACAATCGGAAAATGATGAAGGTGGACAAGTAGCGCCTAAATCATCTACCCGGGAACACCCGGGCCCTCGGGCCCGGGTGAACCCCAACCGCGGAGTCAGCAGGGGGTCGCTCCCCCATAGGCAGCCCCCTGTTGCTCCCACCTGTCCATTCGGACATTATGTGGTCCACTCTGACAGACTATCAATGATTTCCTTTCGATCCCATCATACCTGCTCTTTTCGGGGATCTTGGTAACAACCACCTATTCTTTTCGATTAGTCATATCTTCTGGAACTACCCACATGTCAAAATCATGACCGCTGATTCCCATTTTGATCGCAGATTCTCGTAAGGTCAAGCCATTCTCATGTGCATGCTTGGCCACTTTCGCAGCGTTATCGTAACCTATGTGGGGATTTAGCGCGGTCACTAACATCAGTGACCTATCTACAAGCTCTGCAATCCTGTCTTTATTCGCGGATAGTCCCGCAACGCACCTGATAGCAAATGAATTACAAGAGTCCGTCAGCAATTTGCATGAGTGCAGCACATTGTGAATAATCATGGGCTTGTAGACGTTTAGTTCGAAGTTTCCCTGACTGGAACCGATGGTAACTGCGGTGTGATTCCCTATAACCTGGCAAGCAACCATCGTCACCGCCTCTGCTTGTGTTGGGTTTACCTTACCGGGCATAATGCTCGATCCTGGCTCGTTTTCCGGTAATGACAATTCTCCCAGACCTGACCTCGGACCAGACCCCATCCATCTAATATCATTGGCTATTTTCATCATGCTCGTAGCCAGCCCGTTCATGGAACTAGATGCTTCAAGCAAGGCGTCATGCGAAGCAAGTGCGGAAAATTTGTTGTTTGCTGAATGAAAATTTAAACCGGTTTTCTCAGCGATTCTATCACAAACTAATTCGGAAAAGTTGCTTTTTGCATTGAGTCCAGTTCCAACCGCAGTTCCGCCAATAGCTAATGCAAGCAGCGCATCCTTCGACCTCTCGATCCTGTCTAAATCAGAGTCAAGCATTGCTACATAGCCCGAGAATTCTTGTCCCAGAGTGAGAGGAACTGCGTCCATAAGGTGTGTTCTACCTATCTTGACGATTTCGTCGAATTCAAGCTCCTTCTTCTCCAACTCATTTCTAAGAAACTTTACGGCTGGCAACAAGCAATGTTCTATCTCTTCGGCTGCAGCAATGTGCATAGCAGTAGGAAACGTATCATTGCTGGATTGAGATCGATTCACATCATCGTTGGGGTGAACAGGATCCTTGCTACCCAGTTCCCCCCCTACAAGTTCTATTGAACGATTAGCAATTACCTCATTTACATTCATGTTGGTTTGGGTTCCAGACCCTGTTTGCCATATCCTTAGTGGGAAGTGAGGGTCCAAGGCACCAGAAATTACCTCTTCGCAAGCCCGGGATATCAATTCCCCGACTTCTTCATTCATGTCACCGAGCTTGACATTGATCTCTGCAGTTGATTGTTTGAGTATGCCGAAGGCTCTGATGACTGATCGCGGGATTCTATCCTCTCCGATGTTAAAATTCTTCATTGATCTGGCAGTTTGTGCTCCATAATAGGCTTTTATTGGAACCTCCACTGTGCCAATCGAATCCACCTCAACCCTGGTATCTCCCTGAGGATCAGTGACAACTGGTGTCGGTGATGATGAGATTGGAGCGGGAGGTTTGGGGGCGACTAGACCTTCTTCGATCAATCTTGATATAACGGCAGATCTCCCTTTTGTTCGTCCCTTGCCCACTTTCCGATCAAGTTTCAATGCAAGCTTTTCAGGTATACTTATGCTTATGATTCGCCTATCGCCGGCGCGGTGCTTAGCCATGGACTATACAGGTTGAAATAAGTTAATAAATAATTATAGAAGGCAAACTTGGATTTAAAGATCACAGGTTCTCAACTTTAATTTCAATCATCTTCACTGGCTCTGTGAGTTGGCCCGAGCGACTACCAACAGACTCGATAGCACTTACTACGTCCATACCCTCCAGAACCTTTCCGAAGACTGGATGCTGGGAGGGACTAGTTGAGTCAAACCAGTCTAGGAAGTTATTGTGTACGGTGTTGACAAAAAACTGGCAGCCGCCGGAATTGGGCCTGCCTGTGTTAGCCATGGATAGGGTACCAACATCATTAGAAAATTTAGCATTCTGAAGGAACTCATCGGATATGGTCCCGTACGGGGAACTTCCACGTCCGGCCATTCGACTATTGGGGTCTTTTGAATGAGGGCACCCAAACTGAAGCATGAATCCGGGGATTACCCTGTGGAAATGCAACCCGTCGTAGAAACCCTCGCTCGCCAACCTAAGAAAATTAGCTGCAGTCAACGGCATCTCTTCCCTGAATATTTCAGCTTTGAAGATTCCTTTTGATGTATTGAAGACGGCGACTGGGTTGGCCATAGTGCTAGGGAAGAGCCCATACTCAAGAGTCTGGCGGTCATGCGACCATAGAACCCAGAGGGACATCATCAGATACTTCTAGAAGTTTGACACGCCCATCAGGAAGGAGAGCCCCGAGGATGAGAAATTCAGAGACAAAACCTCCTGGCAGAACCCTATGGCCTATGTTGATAGCACCCACTACTCTCCTTCCATCAAGATCCTCAATTGAGTAATTTGTTATTTGTGCTGATGTTCGCAGTATCCCCACGGGGCCGAAATCAACTTCAATTTTGTAAGAAGCCTTCTTCATCTCTGGATAATGATGGGTCGAAATGATTCTGCCCACTCTTAGATCATTTGAGAAATAACCTTCTGGGCCCACGTTGGGTTTCCTGATCAACTTGGAAGCCTCATACGGCAAGTCAACATCATCGATCACATGACTTGACATTCATCCACCCGTAATGTCGCTCTTCTTGAACAGGGGTATGAGCGGTATCCCCCTTTTTTCAAATGCTTCAACGCCCCCCTCTTCCCTGTCAAGGATTGTAATGCAGGCCGTGACGATGCATCCCATCTCTTCCAGTAAATCTGCACACGAAATCGCAGATCCGCCCGTCGTTGTAACATCCTCAAGAAGTACGATCCTGTCCCCACTTGAGATGGTCGAACCCTCAACCCCAGGGGGATTCCCGGTCTTTCTACCACCGCGACCCTTTGGTTCTTTTCGGACGATGAATCCCCTTAAGTCGCTTCCTTTCCCTGACTTCGCAATAACTATTCCTGTCAGGGGAACTGCTCCCAATTCAAGCCCTCCAATTGCATCCACTCCACCTGTGTCTTCTATGATTTGATGTATCAGCACACCGAGAATGTGAGCGCATTCAGGATTCATCATCACAGGCTTCATATCGAAGAAATGTGGACTCAGACGACCACTCGCGAGTGTGAAGGGCTCATCCGGAGAATGTAGGTACGCCAACTCTCTGATTAGACGTCTCATCCGATCCCTGTTTTGTTCCAACTCATGCACCATTGTTAATCAACCAAAGGACACAATCAATGAACATTGGCAAGATATAAAGCAAAATATTACGAATGTTATAATGCCGTCGAGTCCGTTTACCTAATACACCAACGTTGATTTCCATGACTGACACAATTTATCTGCCGAAAGATTTTGAATATCTCTCGTCGGAGTATGAATCATATCTAGAAATGATGGAATCTGAGACAGACAGGGTATACGAAATAGCAAAGACCGCACGGTCCAAGGGATTGGATTTCAAAACGGAAGTCGAGATCCCGAGAGCAAAGGATTTGGCGAGCAGGACCGTTCGTCTTCTTGACACATACCTGAGGCCCGATCAAGATAGCAGCCCAATTCAGATTGAGGACAGATTAAGGGATCTGCTCGACACAATTGACAGGGAATCGGCATCGATTACAATAGCCAGAGAATCTGCCAAAATGATGCACGAATTGACCGGAGACCTCCAAAAATCAATGGATACTGGATTGAGGGTCGGCCTTGCAGTTTTGACAGAAGCCGTTCTGGTTGCTCCTTTGGAGGGTATAGGAGAAGTAAGAATACTGAGTAATCATGGCGACGGATCTTCATTCCTGTCCATTGATTTCTGTGGACCTATCAGGGCTGCAGGAGGCACAGCCCAGGCGATGGGTGTTTTGATTGGGGACATAATAAGAAGAGAACTTGGAATAGATAGGTACCGTCCCAGTGAGGGTGAAGTAGAACGAGTAAAAGAGGAATTCGGATTGTATCGAGGGGGCTTACAGTACAAACCTCCACCAGAAGAAGTCGATATGATAGTCCGGGCTTGTCCTGTGATGGTGAACGGTGAGGGAACTGAAAGAATCGAGGTGGCCGGATATCGAGAGGTCCCCAACATACAGGGATCCCGAATTCGCCAAGGTGTCCTTTTAGTCATCGCAGAGGGGCTGTGTCTAAAAGCCCCAAAAATAAAAAAACACACTGATAGATTGGGAGTTGAGGGCTGGGATTTCATAGATAAGATCGCTTCTAAGGGTAAAGAGAATCAGAAAGCAGAATCTGAATTCGATTATAGACAACTAAAACCCGATGAAAGATATATGGACGATATAATTGCAGGGAGGCCAGTATTTGGCGAACCCTCCAAACCCGGGGCTTTCAGGTTACGATACGGACGTAGTCGCACAACAGGCCTAGCCGCCGCAGGATTGAATCCCATAACTATGCATGCTCTGGGAGGATTCCTTTCAGTAGGGACTCAAATGAAAATTGAAAGACCAGGCAAGGCTTGTGCTGTGACTCCAACATCTGGAATAGATGGGCCCATGGTACTCTTGGAGGATAAATCATTTGTCAAAATTCAGACTCAGGAGCAATGGAGCCAACTCAAAGATAGAATTGCAGTTATTTGGGACGCCGGTGAGATTCTTATCGGGTATGGAGAGTTTCTCGAGAATAACAAGAGCCTTGTTCCCTCAGGGTACAACAAAGATTGGTGGGCAAGTGAATTGGCATCTAAGATCGACATGCCAAGTAAATTAGAAAGATTCCTCTCAATAATAGATCAAGATAGTTCTGACTTCCCACGAGGACTTCCGTTCAACGGGGCTGTAATGCGGGGTGGAGAACAAAAACGTGATCGAGAAAGAAGGAAAAGGGAATGGAATCGTAAGTTGAAACAATTAGATCTATCATGGGAGCAAGTCAAATCGATCTCCAGAGATTTCGGAACGGCTATACCCCCGCCATGGAATTTATGGTGGTCAGATTTGCCTGTTGCCCTGATACCCGCGTTCGCAGAGACAGTGAAACATTCAACCGTTACTAACGAAAACTTACTCATCCCAATTAGCCGAGAAACAGTAAAGATTCAAGGTCTGAACAGTCACCAAGAGATTCTTTTAGAGAAATACGGGCTAGAGAGATTTGCACTCATGTCTTTGGGTGTAGAGCACAGAATAGAAGGAAATGACCTTGTGGTTGAAACTTGCTGGGAACCCATAGCTGAAATTTTTTCCAAAGGAGAAAACCAGCAGAATGAAGTAGACATAATACAGATATCGATGGATAGAATCCAACAACTCGATTCAGCCAAGCTATTAGTTGAAGAAGAAGAGAAGAGAGTTGGGGAATTGGAAACTCTGAAGACCCAAAAGAGAATCAGAGCAGAAACTGAAGCTAGACAGAGAAACCTTGGTGTGGAGGAAACAGAAGCCATTGGGAACGCAGCGGCTTCTGAAATTTTAGATCCCGGGCCACCGAATCAAAGCGAATTGAATCAAGCACTCATTACACTAGATGACGACCTCGTCGAAAATTCATTGTGGGTAGTCAGGAAAATATCCAGCTTCAGATGGGAGGACTCAATCCCCACAAGAATCGGGGCTAGGATGGGCCGTCCGGAGAAGGCGCAGAGAAGGGAAATGAAGCAATTCACCCACGCCTTGTACCCCATAGGAAATAACGGTGGCCCTCAAAGATTGTTGGATGAAATAGGCAAGGGCGCACTGAGCGTCGATGTGAGCATCAGAAGATGCACTGTTTGTGGTAGAGACACTCATGAAATACAATGCCGTCATGATCACGGTGACGGAGCCGGTCCGTGTAACGGGAGGACGGAAGTCAGAAGGCGTAGGGACACCGAGCGTAGATTAGGTGAAAAGCGTAATATCCAATTCACAAACCTACTCGAATCTGCAAGGAAGAAACTTAATTTGAATTCCCTGCCTAAACCGATAAAGGCTACCAGACAGCTAGAATCTAGATTACAAACTCCCGAACCATTGGAAAAGGGAATATTGAGAGCATTACACGACGTCTCAGTAAACAAAGACGGGACGTCAAGATTCGACATGATCGATGTCCCCGTGACTCACTTTCGCCCCAGTGAAATTGGAACTCCTTGGCAAAAACTGGTGCAACTGGGATACAAACTAGACATGGATGGTAACAAATTGGTATCGGATGAGCAGATACTTGAGATATTCCCCCAGGATATAATTCTGTCATCCAACGCTGAATCACACCTATCCAGGACTTGCAGATTCGTAGACGATGAACTCACCAAAATATACGGGATGGATAAGTTCTACAATTACCAGTCAAAAGGAGACTTGGTTGGGCACCTTGGCATAGGCCTCGCCCCACACACTTCCGGTGGAGTGCTATGTAGAATAATTGGCTGGAGCGACGCATCAGCAGGGTATGCACATCCATTATTTCACGCGGCAAAAAGGCGTAATTGTGATGGCGACGAAGACTGTGTTATGTTACTCCTTGAGGGGCTGCTCAACTTTTCAAAGGACATACTTCCCTCAAACAGGGGCGGTCAGATGGATGCCCCGCTGGTCCTCACAACTCGATTGTTACCAAGCCAAATTGACAAGGAGGCTCTGAATGTTGATTGTTCGTGGGTCTATCCGCCCGAGTTCTATGCTGCAACTCTAACACAACCCCATCCATCCGAGGTTAAACATATGCTGGACATAGTGGAAAATCGAATCGGAGGCACCGGGGACGTCAGGGGATATGGTTGGACTCATGATTCAGCTGGCCTTTCATCTGGTCCCTCCAACTCTCAGTACAAACTCCTCCCTTCGATGGAAAAAAAGATGGATGCCCAGCTTTCACTTGCATCTAAACTTCGTGCAGTCTCAGTGGAGAGAGTCGCAAAACAAGTCATTGAATCTCATTTTCTGAGAGATATTAGGGGAAACCTAGTCGCATTCACGAGACAGAAGATCCGTTGCACCAAGTGCAACGCCTCTTATCGAAGAATCCCTCTTGGCGGTTCGTGCATCGCCAAGGTGGCTAAAAATGATCTTTATCAGCGATTGGGAAGTGTTACAGATTCAGACAATCGTCTCTTCTGCGGCGGAAACCTGACACTCACGGTTTCACCGGGTGCCGTAACCAAGTACATTGGTGTCACTAACAGGGTGATGGACAAATACGGTATCGATTTGTATACTAGACAGCGAGTTGAGTGGATGCAGGATAGTGTGGATTCACTGCTCAACAATGACAAGGTGACAGTAATGACCCTGAGCGATTTCATTTGATGTCATCAAAGCCTATTTTGTTTAGTATTCTTTTCATCCACTTTAGCTTCTCGAACTTTCTAATCGGGTCAGTTGCACCTGAGAAGCGACCGATTTCATCAGACCTAGTCCCAACTAACACAATCCTGTCGAATTTAACTCCCATCGAAAGTGCGATACAGACAGCTCGGTCTCCGTCCGTAAAACCCCCGGGATTCCTCATTCCTTTGATGTGATACGGAGTCTGATGGGTCAAAGATACATTTTGTTCGCCCATAATTCTGATCAAGGCTTCCAATTCCTTTCTGTTATCTCCATGAGCGTGGATGATTAGGGGGATGCCTCTCTTGACAGCATCGATCAAACCTTGACCTCCGTCCCCGTCGGTCACAACCCCCACTGTTAGGTCCCATGCAAGGTCTGGGCGCCTGATATGAGAGAAAACCCCACCAGATCCGTCAGCAATTAGAAACTTGCACCCATTCGCCATGGCATCTTCTATTTCCGATGCCTGTGCAGCCGCTCCGACAATAACGACATTACCAGACCAAGACAGTAATTCAGACTTCACAAGAGGCCAAGCCGCATCGAATTGACCTTCTTCGCCTTCAACGAAACTATCGCTTATCAGGCTGTTGACCAACCATTTGGCGTTTGCGTAGTCATCCTCAAGATCCCATTGGAATTCAGATCTTACTTCATCTTGAACCTGCAGTAAATAGTCTTGCAAGTCGTGCCTGTTCATGCTATCCACACAATGGCGCCATCATGAGCATTCAAGAACCCTGTCGGGCTTCCACGTGTCCCATGCCCATGCCGACCTCGCCGCCCTCACTCACCAACCCGAGTGTTCTGGCAAGGTACCCATTCCTACCTCAGGCAAGATCACACATGAGGAGCCTATTCGAGGAGAACGCTATTGACATAGACTCCATTATTGATCAGGGGTGGCTAGAGGAAGCTAGATCCTTAGGCCGGTTGAGGCTTGTGGAGTCCATCATGCACAAATCCGATGCAGACCCAGTATCATCTGTCGACCTTGCCGACGAAGGCTCCAGGCTGTTCTCCGTTGCGGCGTATCAATATGCATTCATGGTGGTATGTGCATCATTCGATGAGAGGCTAGTCTCTAGGTGGGCAGAGGGCGAATCAAGTCTCGCAGATAGAAACCTCGGCCTGGATTCTGAGTTTTTTGAAGCTATTGTCAAAACATACATTTCGTCTATGAAAACCGAATTAAAAAACGGACAGGAGGTCCATTCAGTCCCGATTTCTGATTTTTTAGAACTATGCCCAAAGATTTCAGGATCATACTGGCGACTTGTCAACAGACCGGTGAAAAATGGATGGGTCGCCCTGGAGCCGGCATCAGGAGAGACCAGTGCCCAGCGAGTTGCGAGATTGGTGAAAGAAAGAGTACGGGAGGAGTTAATCTCGAGAAGTCGCGAAAATATGACAAAGATGTCAGAGAAGTTGGCAGACAGATTGGGCGATGAAGTCACAAGGGTGACTGAACTTCTTGGTTCGCAGATCAGGTCGGAAGTACCCATTTCAGCCGCAGTACGTGATGATTGGCCACCCTGTTATTCAATTTCGATTGAAGAATTGGCTTCCGGTGTCAACGTCAACCATGTCGGTCGAGTCTTCGTCGCAGCTATGGGAAAAAGCATGGGCCTCCCACTTGAAATGACTTGCTCTTTTTTTGAGGGAGCCCCTGATTACGACCCCCAGACTACTTCGTATCAGGTTAGCCATGTCTATGAAAGGGAGTATACCCCACACGGGTGTGGAGCGCTGAAAGCTGCAGCAAGGTGCCCTGTTGGCCCGGGCGACGATCGACTATGTGATCAGGAGTGGTTAACCCATCCACTGAAGTACCTTCGAGCAAAACAGAGAACAAGGGCCAAATTGGAAGCAGGCCTACAGTCGGAGTAACCCTCGCTACTCAAACGCACGTGCAAACAATTCAAATCTCCAACCGTTCCTGCCTATATTGAGCCACTATGGTTAGAACGCTGGTCATCTCGGTTGATCGTGACAATGATCTGGGAGTGAAAGCTGGGGTAAGAGGTCCTGTGATCGGACGAAAAGCTACACTGACAGCAGCATTGAGACTGGGCATTGCCGATCCAGAAGAGAGCGATACAAACGCAATAATGGGCGCTCTTCATCATCATGACAGACTTGTGGAAAAATCTGACACTGGTGACGGCGTAGAAGTCGCTATTCTGACAGGTGATGTCAGAGTCGGGCCCAGAAGCGATAGGGCCATTGCAAGCCAGCTCGACGAAGTTATACGACTGTTTCAACCAGATACAGCAGTACTTGTTACAGATGGTGCCGAGGACGAAGCTTCTCTCCCAATAATCTCATCCAGAGTGAGAATAGACCACATTGAGAAGATAATTGTGAGGCAATCTAAAGGGATTGAAAGTACATATTACTACATAGCCAAGGCAATCGAAGATCCAAGATGGCGAGCAAGACTTTTGGTGCCAATAGCGACTTTCCTCCTCATCCTTGGTCTAGGGCTAATTTTACCCCGCTACGGCAACATACTGATCGGCTCACTCCCATTAATTATCGGAGGATGGATACTAGCCAAAGGTCTTGGTTGGGAGCAGCAACTTGAACGGCTATTTGATGACATGAGAAGCAGTGCCTCTGGCGGACTCTTCTCATCGTTGCTTTGGGCAGTATCTGTGGTTTCCGTTCTTTTCAGCATACTGGCCGCTTTCGATATATTCACGGACAAAGTAGCCTACGGTGATAGATCTAACCTATGGATCTGGGCCAGGGCAATAGACGAGGCCCTACAGTGGTTAGTGATAGCTGGAGTATGCTTTTCACTATCTTTGGGAGTCTTGCGCTGGAAAGAGGGGACTTTCAGAGGACAGTCAATACTCATGATAGGAGTGGGACTCGTAGCTTACACCTTCATTAATGCCACCGTGGACCTATTGCAAGAGTGGCCGAATTACCAACCCTCAGTGTCCACGGTCGTCGATGACTGGGGGCTACCATTCATGTCTGTCGTGTTTTATTATCTCCTCAGAGTGGTCGTTGACTCTCTGAGAAATGAAGATGAAGACCCCAACGCGAATAGACATTGGGGCATTTAATCCAATTTTTGGCATCAACCAGGTTTCCCGGTGAAGACAATCAAAGCAGCCCCCTTGAGCGAATCCTTTCCATGTACCTTGAATAGTTACCAGGCCATACGACGACCCTTCCGTCGCCGGGTAGTTCCCAAATCGTATCACAAATCCTATCCAGAAACCACCTGTCGTGACTAACTGTTATTATACTTCCATCATAACCATTCAAAGCATCTTCCAGTGCTTCCTTAGCATCGGTATCAAGGTGATTCGTCGGTTCATCCAGAAGCAAGAGATTGTTCTCTTCTAGGAGCAACTTCAACAGCGCTATCCTTGCCCTTTCCCCTCCACTCAGGGCTTTCAATTTGGTCTGGACCATGTCTTTTGTGAACTGAAATTGCCCTAAAAGTGCCCTTATATCACCATAATCCATCCTCGGCTTCAAAAACTTGATTTGTTCTACGGGGGTTAGTTCGAAATCGAGTGATCGGTGGTCCTGATGGAAGTATCCTATTTTGACACCGGGGCGGATGTCTACCTCTCCACTGTCTAATTTTAACTCTCCAATTATCGACCTCAATAGAGTCGTTTTGCCCACACCATTACCTCCAACGACCCCAATCTTTTGCCCCCTCCTAACACCAATTTCTATCCCGTTGAAGATCGGGTTATTCATGCCCGTGAAAGAAAGGCTTCCATCACTAATGTCTAAAACCTCTAAACTAGATTTCTCGCTAGACTCTAAAGTGAACTTCAAACTTCTTCTGGATCTGGGCCTAAGTGAACGCAGCCACTTCAATTCTCTTTGTGTCCTGTTGATCATGACATGTTTTTGAGATATCGATTTGTCATATTTGTTCGCCGATTTCATGGATTGCACAGCACCCTTCAGACGACTTAGCTCTTTCTTTGATTTGGAAATTCGATCTTCCAAAGTACTCAGGAAATGTTTTTTCTGCTTCAAATATGATGAGTAGTCGCCCGTGTATCCAGCGACATGCGCATCTTGAACTTCCAAGATTGCGTTGCAGACCTTATCGAGAAAATATCTGTCATGGCTAACCACAACAATGGCTCCGTTAAAGTTTGACAAAAACCGCTCCAGCCAATCGAGAGTCCTAAGATCGAGATGGTTCGTTGGCTCGTCAAGGAAGAACACTTCTATCTCAGACAGACCGACAAGTTGTCTGGCAAGGGCGACCTTTGCTCTCTCTCCGCCCGAGAGGAATTCAAGCCTCGTATCCATTGGGTGTTGAGACAGGTCAAGTGCCCGAAGGATCTCTTGGGCTTGGCCGGCCACATTGGAACCCCCCGATTTAACATTCATACTTTGAAGCTCTTGATATCGATCAATATCTGCTTGCCAATCTCCCTCATAGAACGAGGGATCTGCCATTCTTCGCTCAATATCAGCTAGCTCGGAATCTATCTCCTCAAACTGACGACCTTTTCGACTTAACTCCTCCTCCAATGTCGCATTTTCGTCAATGTCCCTTATTTGTGTCAAAAAGGCTATTCTCAAGCCTGGTGCAAATGTAATTTCCCCCAGGTCCTGGTCTTGTTCTGATATTGTTCTGAGTAACGTCGTCTTCCCAGCACCATTATGCCCTACGATCCCTATCCTGTCGCCTTCCTCAATTCTGACATTCACACCTTCAAGGACTGTCGTTGGACCGAACGACCTGTGGACGCCTTCAAGGCGTATCAACTCCCTGACCATGACTCTCCGAGCGTTGCCAAGTTGATGTTTGCATCGGTGAATATCAAATGAATCAAAGGCTAATACCCACACGAATACTTCATGGAATCCACTATCAAAATTGAATGGAGGGGCAAACGCGAAAAAATAATCAGAGCCATCAACTCAATCAAACCTGATGATCCAGAGTCTTTTTCTGTCGAATTCATGGAGGAAAATGAACTCGTGACCGCTATCGTGACAGTCACAGGTAAAACCCTATCAAG
The DNA here is from genome assembly GCA_002499585.1 of Euryarchaeota archaeon UBA552. Taxonomy (GTDB): domain Archaea; phylum Thermoplasmatota; class Poseidoniia; order Poseidoniales; family Thalassarchaeaceae; genus MGIIb-N1. The sequence continues at coordinate 54,606 of DAMH01000002.1, forward strand.
CGCGAAAACTACTGCAGATGATATTCTAGCCTGCCTTAGTGCTGCATCGCTGACAAGTGATTTAATTTAGATAGAAAGATAGAGTTATTTCCCACTGAAGCCATGTTGTTGAAAAAAACACTTGTTAATAGCCCACACGTTGATGGGGAAGGTTATGAACACGGGACAGATACTCGCATTCTTGATTGGTACTTATGCATCGTTCGCCATAGCTGCTATGGCCGCCACACCATTGCTAGCATGAAAAAACCAAGCAAGATCACGCTCACTGACGATTATATTGGATAACGACCCCAGATGACCATGGGACTGCCTCATGATAGAGCGCATCTTCTCTGGAATGATGGCCCAACTAGAAGATTCAAGAAGTCAATAGAATCTTGGGTCAACGCCATGTACACCGATGATCCGTCTATGAGCGAGTCACACGATGTAAGGAGAGCAAGGTCTACAATTGTTGCAAAATCCAGCGGCGTTCTGTGCGGGGAACCAGTACTCAATCACTTGTTCAATCGATATTGTCACAATCATGAAATGCACTGGAGATTTCATGAGGGTAGTAAATTTCAGTGTGGGGACGTGTTGCTCGAAGTAACAGGCAACACAGGGGACCTCCTCAAAATCGAAAGGGTTTGCATGAATGTAATAACAAGGTTGAGCGGTATAGCAACATCAACTTCCGAATGGCAAGAAAAAACTCATCCAGTTCGCTTAGCGGCTACTAGAAAGACCAACTGGGGCGTACTGGATAAGTGGGCAGTACATACTGGCGGAGGGTTAACTCATCGGCTCGATCGCTCTGATGGAATCATGATAAAAGAGAATGATTTTGCAGTCTCAGACTCGCCTGAATTCTCTCTTATAGAGGCAAAATCGAAATTAACTGATTTTCTTGTTGTCGAGGTTGTTTCTGCTGAGCATGCATTTAGAGCAGCAAAATGTTGGGAAAAAATTCTTGTCGACCCTGCCTCATGCGATCGAATCACTCTTTTGTTGGATAACCTAGATCCAGATGGTTGCACCGGTATTGCCGACATCGTATCCTCCATGGGCCTAAGAGACTCAGTAATCTTGGAGGGTTCCGGGGGGGTGAAGTGGGATAATCTGCATCATTGGGCCAAATCTTCAGTGGACGTAGTATCCTCAGGAACGCTTACAATGGAATCCAGTGTTGTGGATATGACGATGTTGATGGAGGCTTGCTGATGGATATTCATACCGATCATCCGAGAAGAAAATCTCTGGCTTCGAGACAGAAGATCGTAGATGCACAAGCTGCGGGGATGCTGGCCGACTCAGCTCTGATAGCCCATGGCAGAGGAGAAGCCTTTGACTACCTGCTGGGAGAGAAAACAATTGATTCAGCCAGGCAATCCCAAAGAGAGGCTGTCAATAGACTATTCTCAGCTCAGGAACCGGTAATTTCAATGAACGGGAACTCTACGATTTTAGCAGGTAAAAATGCAGTCAGGCTTGCAGCCCTGACAGGGAGCAAACTGGAAGTCAACATATTCTACAGAACAGAAAAAAGAATGAATCTTCTACTTGAAAAAATGAAGTTTATGAAAGATGAAGTGATGGCATCCCGACCACCAAAACGCTTCACAGTAGTCGAATGGAAGCAGTTAGTAAGTCAAGTTGAGATACTCGGTGCCCATCAAGACTCCTTAATTCCAGGGCTGGAGGGCCCGAGGGCCCGATGCTGCTCTGGGGGGATATTTCAGTCGGATGTCATTTTAGTTCCCTTGGAGGATGGAGACAGATGCCAGGCACTGATATCAATGTCCAAACAAGTAATCGTGGTGGATCTCAATCCTCTGTCTCGCACTTCCAGATTTGCAACAGTTACGATAGTGGACGAGGTGGCACGTGCTTTCAGCACGATGACAGATATGGCTGTAGAGGGCAAAGGAGATCCAGATATGGATTGGGACAATCAGTCTGTTCTGGAGAGCGCATTGAATGCGATTGGTAATTCTGCTCATCGAATTTCAGAATTGGACGATTAGACATTTGCCTCTTTCAAAAGTCCTTCAACCCTTGCTGCAATGGCATCACCTACCTCGGATGTGGAACCATTCCCCCCTATATCGTAGGTCTTGGGACCTTCTGATGCTAAGTGTTGGGCGATCGCTTCTTGCAGAACATTTCCATAGAATTCTAAAGTTGGATCAGATTTTCTAATGGCCAAGTTCTCTAACATCAATTGTAGTGATGAAATCATCGCAATTGGATTCACCCTATTCATTCCGGCGTGCTTGGGTGATGATCCATGCACTGGTTCAAACATCATGTGCCTGTCACCTAGGTTGGCAGAAGCAGCCATACCCATACCACCTTGAAGCACCGAAGCTAGATCTGTTGCTATATCCCCAAACATGTTGGGCAATACCACGACATCGAGATCTTCCGGATCTCTGACTAGCCACATTGTAAAAGCGTCGATGTAAGCTTCTTTTGCACCGATATCGGGGTATGAATTAGAGACTTCGCGAAACACCTTGCGGAATAGCTGACAACCTCTTAGCACGTTTGACTTGTCAACACACGTCACGCTCTGCGGGGTGCCAAATTTTGACGACCGTCTCTTTGCAAGATCGAAACAGAATCTGTGAATCCGCTCGCTCCCCATGCGTGAAATCGGCCTTGGGTCCCAGCGTACTTCTCCCTCCAGTCCCGGGAATTTTTCTATGACTAGCTTCTCGTCCCTCTCACCAATAGCAGATTGGGCCATCCTCCTCAACAGGGAATGGTAGAGTCCTTCTGTATTCTCTCTGACCATCACAAGGTCGACCAGGGAAGAATCCCATATTTTCTTGTATTTTCCGTGTACTTTGTGGTTCACACCATCGTACAACTTAACTGGTCTAACATTGGCATACAAGTCAAGGCCGGATCTCAACCCAAGAATCACCTCCCCACCAGCAACGTCGCCGTTGGGAAGTCTGGCATCCGGCCAACCAATGGCCCCCAGTAGGATCGCGTCGCTCTCATCCCGACAAATTTCAAACGAACCCTCCGGCCATTGCTCTCCGGTCTCCAGGTAGTGTTGACCACCGCATGGAATAACTCTGATGTCGAATTTGACGGTGCCGTTAACTTGGAAGACGTCTAACACTTTCAGTGCCTCGGCCATGACTTCTCGGCCGGTCCCGTCTCCGGGGAGGGCGACAATGCGATACGCGGACATCGTACCTCCCAGAATGGAACCCTACATCAAGCAACCCCTAGTTCTGTTTAGGGAAAGGATCCACATTGTTCATAGACGTCCATGCAGAATTGAACCTCATGGGTGGGGACGGCACTGCTGGAAAAAAGAGCCCAATCGATCTTACTGGTTTACCTGAATCTGTAACACTGCTTTGCGACACCATGATCAGGATAGATCCCAACTGGAGCCTTGAAGAATGGCTTGATAGGTGTGCAAAAGAGGAACTTGAGTTGGCCGCATCTCACTTAGGAAGAGAGAAACTCAGATTGGAACAGAGATTGAGCAGAGTGAAGGACATTGCGAGGGATATGGGCAGAGATAACGAAATGAATGCCCTAGTCAGGAACGATCCATTTCAGAGGAATTTGTTTGATGTATATGACGGAATTGAAACCACAACAAAGACCGATGTGGCTAAAATTCTGGAATCCGCTGCCAATGAACATCCTCCAATCACTGACGACGATCCTATGCTAGCGATGATCTCGGCTAGAATCCTCGACATGGCCGAGCAAGCTTCTGCCAACGGCTCTGACAGTATAACATGGGAGGAGGTCATATCAGAATTGATCCCGTCTGGATTGTTGGAGGAAGAGGTAGACGAAGCTATAGCCCATCTGGTCCAAAATGGACAGCTAATCGAGTTTAGATTTGGGAATTTCTCCATAAATGACATATGATGTCTGTTTACCGAATCCGGAATATAAAGTGTAGAATATGGAATTTAAGATATAGCAACAATGGAAGAAGTTAATTCCTATATCCTCTCTACTAGCATACATACTGTGTGGCCTGAAGGTGCAGATTGGAGCGTCCATAAATGGGAATACATCCTAAGATAGGCATTACGGGACTTCCGAAGTCCGGCAAGTCTGCAGTTCTTGAGAAAGTAGTTAACATGATTACCAATGAACGGAAAGAGGAACGAAGAAGCCGTAATGATAGAACTCAAGGACAACCAATAATCGGTGGTATGAGAACAGAACCTATCTTGGAGGACGGAGTTAGAATCGGCTTCGAATGTGTAGATATCCTCACTGGGGATCGAGCAGTGATGGCACACAGAGACATAGACTCAAGAACTACGATCTTGGGGCTTGGCATCGATCCGACGGGTTTGGACAAGGTTGCAGTCCCTGCAATACAACGAACCATAGATACCTGCGAGATGCTTGTAATCGATGAAATAGGTAAGTTTTCTGTAGAGTCTGAAGCGTTTGTAAAGGCTGTTAGAGCCGCTCTTGAGTTCGACATGCCCACAGTCCTGACTCTTCACAAGAAATCTCGCCACCCCCTACTGCAAGACATAAGAAGAAGAGATGATGCACGAATACTTGAGGTGACTCCGGTAAACAGAGCACTGCTCCCTTACAAAGTTCACAAACTGGTCAGAGAGACATATTGACCTTACTGATTGACAACCTAAACCCCCTCCGACCACTCATGCGGACACCCGCTGACCGTGCTCGGAACGTCCTCCTGGGATTCTCATTTGCACTTTCATTAGTCTTAGCACTTGGATTAAGGAGCAACGCCATTCAACCCTTCGACTGCATATCGGGTAGCTGTTCCTCATCGAATTTGCTGGCTTTCATATTTACATTTTTGATAATCATGTCACTGTATGTAAGGTGGTCTTTGAATTCGGCTAGAGATGGCCACGCAAACAATTACTGGCTATCCGTCTTCGTGGACATAGACGAAAGGGATCTCTGGCACAGGCTTGAACAGGAGAGGATCGAGTCGAATGACATAGACAGGATTTCAGATGCATGGGCTCAATTAGAGGCCGGCATCGTAGATGATGAGACGGAGTGAGCAAGCGAAACCTTGACCCCCTCATCCCCCTCCGCGAAATTATATGTCATCCATACCCGAAGGCCTCAGTTACACCGCCGAACACGAATGGGTTCGAATAGAGAATGAAGTTGCAACAATCGGCGTGACTGACTATGCACAGGATGCTTTGACAGATGTTGTATGGGTCGAATTACCGGTGATTGGAGATGTAGTCAAATCAATGGAGGCGTTTGCGAGCGTCGAATCTGTCAAATCCGTATCTGAGATATATGCACCTCTATCCGGAGAGGTTGTAGAAGTCAATGACAATCTTGAAACAGCGCCAGAAACAATCAACTTGGATCCCTATGGAGAGGGTTGGATTTGCAAAATCAAATTAGACACTGATGACCTTTCAGGATTAATGAATCACGAGAAATACAGAGAATTGCTCGGTGAATAGTCGATGGTTTCCACCTACCTGTATGTTGACGGGTCATGCAGGGAAAATAGGAACGTAAACAGCGAAACAATCGCGGGTTGGGGTGTCTGCGTTGTTAAGGGAGACTCTGGTACTGGTAAAGGACAAGGGGAAATAGTCAGGGAGATGAGTGGCCGAGTCATAACTGATCCGGATTCATCGGAGTACATCGGAGCATTGGTTGGATCCAACAATACTGCTGAGCTAACTGCAATTGCCCATGCACTTAGATGGATCCTTATCGACGGAAAAAACGATTCTGTAACAATAAAATCTGATTCGCAGTACGCGTCCAATCTAACCTCCGGACTATGGAAACCCAAAGCGAATAAGGAGTTAGTGACGAGGGTAAGGAGATTATGGTTGGAGTGCCAATCTATTAGATCAGTCAGAATAGAGCACATAAGGGCGCACAGAGGCCACAGGTGGAACGAACGTGCCGACCATCTCGCCTTCAGAGCCATGGAAGGCAGGAACCCCGAGCCTTTGCAATTTTGGAAGCCCGGCTCTCGCTAGTTAGGATTCCCTCAAATAACCTACACTTAGCAGCGCATATGTACCTTGAAGTATCATCAAACATCCAATTAAATTCAGAATGAGACCGCCTGCAGGGGGTATGGAAATTTGCTCCGCAAAGGTCCATGTAAATGCAATAGTTAGAAATCCAGATACAGTAATCCTCAATCCACTTCCCCGGACATCTTTCCAGAGATTTAGCCATGGAACAATACCATATGTTTCAAATTTCCATTTGTACCAAGCAATGTAAATCAGTGAAATTGAGATTAACCCGGTGACTCCCACAGAGAAGGAAGCATCGTTCCACGGACCGGCCGGCGCCTTTTCTAAGAACAATACATTCGCCATCAAAATCCCGCCTAAAATCAGAGGAATCCCCCATGACGAAGAGGAACCGTTCATGCCCGTCGGTATGCGGCTTAGTTCATGACATCACGGGTCGAGGGGGCATAACGGACATTCATACGGTAATCAGTTGGTCCACGCACATGCGGGACATATTAGCTCCATTGCATGATCACAAAGGGCGCAGGACCCCGAGTGAAGCCTCAAGGGCTTATTTCTTGTTGGTAATGGTCATGAGTGTTACAGTGGGCTATAATGCCGCAAAGGGAAACCTCCTTCTTGGAGCAGCATGCAGCCTCGGGATAGCAACAATGCTCCTGAATGTGGGTTGGCTGATCCTAAATACCATCGGAGAGACCAGAACCTCAGTCGCCTTGACAGGAGCAGTTACCCGCATGAATGATATGGATGAAGAGGAATAACCTCCCATGATCGTGCAGTACCGTTGGCTTGATTCCCTCGATGATGCTCACATTGATCTAAGATTCCGAGTCCTGAGAATCGGAAGACCCAAGAAAACAGCTCTATATCCGGGAATTGACGATGATCCCAGAACTAAATTCATCGGGGCTTTCTTGGGAGCTAAGATGGTTGGATGTGCCACGATACAGTACGACCCCAAAGCCGATGCAAGATTAAGGATAAGAGGCATGGCAGTAGATTCTGAATATAGAAACAGGGGAATCGGATCAAAAATAGTTCGAATGATTCAAAATTATGCAGAGGAAATGGAAACAGGATTGTGGTGCAACGCGAGGATTAAAGCCGTCACGATGTATCAACGCGCTGGCTTCAATATCACTTCAGATCTTTTTGAAATAGAGAGTGTCGGACCCCATTTTGAGGTTCGATGGAACCCAAATAATAGAGTTACGGAATGAGTTGAATTATGGCTAAAATAAGTTCAGAAACACTAGAAAAATACCAGATCGGTGCGATGATGGAGAGAGTGAACAGCGTACCAATGATGCACACCCTCAATTTGGAAATTACAGGATTGGAGCATGGGGAATGTACTGCGAGGGTCCCAAGAGAAAAGAAATGGGATGGCATCTACCAGACCATGCATGGCGGCATACTCGCAACCATCGCTGACTCGGTTACATGCTGGGCCATACTGACTGTGATCGGTGCTAGTCAAAAGGTTGCAACAACGGATTTCAACATAAGATTCCTGAGACCCTGCCTCACGGATGCAATGTGTAAGGCAAGGGTTGTAAAGATCGGTAAGCGACTGTGCGTAGCTGAAGCAGACATATTTGACGTTGAAGGCAAAAAAGTCGCTGTTGCCCAAGCGACATACGCGAGGATCTGAGTGGAAGGCCGATCTAAGTGACCATTAGATATGTGAAATTTAGTTGGAGCACGAGCCGGGATTTGCACCCGGGTCCACGGATCTGCAGTCCGTTGCATAGCTACTCTGCCACTCGTGCCTAAACCTCCCAGCATACTTTTCGGTTTCAACACTTCCCGACTAAAGATTTCTCTGCTCGCCAAAGAATACCTTCTTGGGCATGAAGCAGAACCACATCATCATGCCCGGCGTCGCTACCCGGTTCGATGACCTCGGAGTTGGTTTCGCTCCTTACCTTCAACCACCACCGGAGGGTGTGATTAGATGGACGGTGGGAGAGCCTGGATTCGAGACCCCAGACCCAGTAATTTCTACTGCAATCAGCGAACTCAAGGCAGGAAAGACGAAATATACTCGTGGTCAAGGCTCCATCAAACTGTGTGAGGCCGTTTCGTCCCATCTAATGAGTACCAGCGGGATATCATACTCCTCAGAAAACATAGTGATAACACCGGGTGCTAAGCAAGCCTTGTTGTATGCATACATGACTACTCTGAATCCCGGTGATGAAGCGATATTGCTGACGCCGTGCTGGGCAAGTTATGAACCGATGATTTCCATCATAGGAGCCACTCCAGTCAACATTCCCGTTAACCGCACTAATTTTCATCCCGATATCGGCGCAATCCGCTCCGCTGTGACCGACAAAACTCGGTCGATAATGGTCAATTCACCATGCAATCCAACTGGGGCAGTGTACACCAGACAGGAAATAGAAGAGATAGTTGCGATTGCAGTCGAACACGACCTATGGATAATTTCCGATGAAATATACTCTCGATTGATTTGGAATGGAACTGACCATGTCTCTCCTGCAACCATTGAAGGAGGATTAGATAGAACCATAGTTATCAGTGGATGGTCAAAAACATGGGCGATGACAGGAATGAGAATAGGTTTCCTTGCTGGCCCCTCTAATGCGGCAAAGGCCGCGGTAAAATGTCAGGCAAATTCAGCATCACACGTCCCCACATTCATGATGGAGGCTGCCAGGGCAGCACTAGATTGCGATGATTATGTGGATGATTTTGCCGATGCTTATCGTAAAAGAAGAGATATGATGCTTAGAGGCCTTGGTGATATACCGGGACTAAGGATCGTAGACCCGGAAGGAGCCTTCTATCTATTTGTAGACGTAACTGGAACAGGAATGACCGATGTAGAATTTGCAGACAGGGCATTGGAGGCGGGAGTGCAACTAATTCCAGCTTCCCTTATCACCCACGGTGAGGGGTTTGTCAGAATCTCATATGCCGCACCAGAAGAGGATATCAAAGAGGGAATTTCAAGATTGAGATTATGGCTACTAGGTGATTCAAAAACCGACTGACCAACACTCAACCCAAATCAAATGACATTGGGCTCGAAATTCACATCTGTGGATGCCTCAGGAGACTTAACAAGAGAATTCCGATAAGGTACCACTAATTCTGGGGAGTCTGTCATGGTCAATGCGCACGGCAAGCATGTATTTGCAGATTATACCGGATATCAATACGATGACAAATCAGATGGAGAAAAAATTCTGGAAATTATCCTTGAAGGTGTAGAAGAGGCGGAAGTGAGACAGGTTCATTCGCATGTTGAGGAGTTTGATGGAGACCTCTCACCACCAGGATTTGCCGCTGTCGTTTTGATAGATGAATCCCATGTCACTGCCCATTGTTATTATGACAATGGCTGGCTTGCAGTCGATGCATTCACATGCGGCGGCGGTAACCCGGACTTAATTATCGATCACATTCAAGCCCGGTTGGAGGAGAAGATGCCGAGTCTGAGGTTAATGAGGAGGGAAACAGTATCTCGATTCCTTCACGACCGTAGTGATTCAAAGTAATAACGAGGGAATCGATAATGAGGGACTTCATCCAACGTCATTTCAAACATTTCAACGCCGGTGCATTAGCAGACTGCATAGAATCATTGAGGGACTTCTTGGATAATGGCGGCCGATTAATGATCACACTAGCAGGAGCCATGTCAACGGCCAAGATAGGAAGATCTCTTGCTCCGGCCATAAGATCTCAGAAAATCCATGCAATATGTTGCACAGGCGCTAATCTCGAGGAGGATTTGTTCAATTTGGTCGCTAGCTCAGATTATGAGCGGATTCCAAATTGGCGGGAAATTACCCCTAAAGAGGATAATGAACTTCACATGCGAGGAATGAACAGAGTAACGGATGTAGCAATACCGGAATTGGAGGCTGTCAGATACGTCGAAGAGAAAATACTACCGCTATGGAAGGACGCTGAAGCGGCTCAAGACAGGAGATTCCCGCACGAGTATATTTACGACTTGATATTACACGGTGATTTGGAATTCGATATTAACCCAGAAGACTCATGGTTGGTTGCTGCTGCAGATGCGAACTTACCGATATTCACCCCCGGATGGGAGGATTCAACCCTCGGAAACATATTGGTGGCACGGGTCATTGATCTGACCATAGCATCTCAAGACATAGTATTGGGAGGATTGCATGCAATGCAAGCACTGGCTGATTGGTATCGGGAGGATGACTCTCCGACAGGGCTCCTCCAGATAGGAGGAGGCATAGCAGGCGATTTCCCGATATGTGTAGTCCCAATGCTACGGCAAGATGTCGGCATCGAGGTTGATCTTTGGTCATGGTTCGCTCAAATTTCGGAATCTAGGCCCTCATTTGGAGGATACTCCGGGGCACCGACCTCTGAGAAAATAAGTTGGGGTAAGATTTCTCCCAGCACACCTACGTTTGTAGTGGAGTCAGACGCCACACTAGTGCTCCCCCTAATTCTGGAATCCATTTTGGAATAGCCAAGTGTCTAATGTAATTTAGAATATGGGAGACCATGCTCTTCAATCCTTAGAAGTTGATTGTATTTGGAGGTACGATCCGATCTGGCTGGAGCACCGGTTTTTATCCAACCACAAGCAGTTCCCACTGATAAATCTGCAATTATGGAGTCGGAGGTCTCACCAGAGCGATGCGACATGATACAATCGAACCCTGATTCGCCCGCAATCCGCATTACCTCCAGAGTCTCACTTACAGTTCCAATTTGATTCGGTTTTATCAGAATAGAGTTTGATGCATTATTTGAAATCCCTTTTTTCAGCCTTTCGGGATTGGTCACGTATAGGTCATCTCCGACGATGCGCACACTGTGGCCCATGTTTGTGAACGATATCCAGGATTCCCAATCGTCTTCATCAAATGGGTCTTCAATCGATATTAATGGATAACAATCAATCCACTCAGAGTAAATCGAGGACAGTTCATCCCCGTCAATCAACCTCCCGTCAAAAGAGTACTTCCCATCTTCAAAAAATTCTGTAGCAGCAACATCTAATGCAATCCCAATCTCCTTCGAAGTCGAATACCCTGCTCTCTCAATGGCCTCCACCAAGAGCTTGAGTCCGTCTTCATTCTCTTTCAGTGATGGCGCGAATCCACCTTCGTCACCTATCCCACATAACAGACCACGTTCTTTGAGCCCCGTCATTAGGGCCTGATACGTTTCCGTTCCGGCACGAAGTGCTGTCCTGAAGTCCGAGAATCCATATGGCACAACCATGAATTCTTGAACATCCACATCTGTTGATGCATGGGCTCCACCGTTTAGAATATTCATCAATGGTATGGGTAACTTAGCATCTCCCCACCCACCGGGTATCGAACTCCATACTGGTAAATTCCTCATTGCCGATGACGCTCTCAGAACCGCCATCGAGCATCCCAACAACGAATTTGCGCCAAGGTTTCCCTTGTTCAGGGTACCATCCGCCTCAATCAAAATCCTATCAACTTCCGACTGATCGTGAACATCGAGTCCTATGAGTGCAGGCCTCAATGATTCGTTTACATTCGTAACTGATTTTTCAACTCCAGCTCCTCCCCACATATTCCCTCCGTCACGAAGCTCAACCGCTTCGTGTGAACCTGTGCTGGCTCCAGAGGGTACTGCCGCCCGGCCGGCCAGACCACCTTCCACAAAACAATCCACTTCCACGGTGGGGCGTCCTCTGGAGTCGAGTATGGAGCGAGCGAATATGTCAGTAATCAGGTCTGCCACACCCGACCCGTGAGGTGGACGATCTGTGAAGATTCCTGATGATCACGTATTCAACCAACCGAGCCATTTTGCAACTGCAGATTGCAGCGATGGGACCTCTAGTTCAGATCTACAGCACCTTTCCCAACACAGTTGCTCTTGTGAGGGGTAGATTGAGAAGAGTTCTGCTTTCAAAAGAATTCCATCTTCTTGGGAGTTACGTCTACGATAATCGTCGACGAAACAATGAAGCAAGTTTTTCGGGAAATGGTGCATCATTGATGTCTTAGGACAACAAAGAAGGGCACTTTTATCCAAGAACAAAAGAGAGGATCCGTCTGCATCGTTTATTTCATGTCCGAGAATTTCAGAATTTTGAAGAATAGCTGCAACATCGATGTTATACCAATCGAATTGTGATTTTGTCAGTGGTAGATTTGATAATTCATCGAGATATTCCTGGATTCGGCCATGACTGGACTGCGGAGTATCGCGCATTGTTTTTTCTTAACCGTCGGGTGATATGAACTCAACCAGTGACAATTTTTGCGATTCATTACACTAATAGATCAAAAAAAAATGTTTTATTTACATATTATGAAACCAATGAACATAAAAGTAACATTATTCAGGAAATATCATGACACAAGTAGATTCACTCGACAGAGCAATACTTTCAGTTCTCCGTGACCAAGGAAGATCCTCCTATGTTCAAATTGCCACGGACACAGGTGTCACGGAAAGGACAGTCAGGGCTAGGATGAAAAGACTAGAGGAAGAGGGCATCATTCGTGGATATACGATCAGAGAAACCGGCATAGGACTGTCGGCACTCGTAAGACTGAGCGTGGGTCCGGGTATTGAGATCGGTACACTAGCAGGAGAGTACGCTAGCTGGGATGGCATCGAGTCGGTGTACGAGATCAGCGGTGATGCCGACCTGATAGTTCTCGCTCATGTTGATGACACCGTGGCACTGAGGGAATTGTTGGATAGAATATGGCTGAGTGCTCCGGGCAGCATAATATCCACAAGGACAGAACTCGTCTTGGAACAGTACTGATGCCTTTGGAAAATAAGGTCCTACAACAGCCGGAAAATGTTGGTTAGAGGGTAGAAAAACTAATTCTTCCATTTTACAGAGCAGCCAATGCTATCTGTTCGAGGCACTGAAATCCTCTGTCCTGACACGTACTCTCTTATGGCATCTGCCAGCTCGGAGGTACTCGCACTAGATGGATCTCTGGGAGAGTCATCTAGTCGACCTCGGTAGATGACATTCCCTTCATTGGATACGAGGTAGAACTCTGGTGTCCTTTCGGCCCCGTAAGAGGCCGCCACATGCTGGCTTGCATCATGGAGGTACGGATACGACATCCCCTTTTCTGCTCTTTTTACCATGTTTTCCCAATTATCTGTTGGATATTTTTCTGGATCATTAGAGTTTATACCAATGAATCCTAACCCGGATGCCCTTGCCATCTCGGCAACTTCCTCGATCCTGCCTTCTGATGCGACAACATAAGGACAGTGATTGCAAGTGAACATGATTACTCCCCCTCCATCGGCCACCACATTCTTGAGATCAACGTCAGATCCACCGACTTTTTCATTGGCATTTGATAAGTTGAATTCTGGGGCAATGTCGCCAGGCTCTACTCCGCGCCTCGTTTGCATGATGCTTGGTGAGCATCAACTGACATGAACCCTTTCAGCCTCGGATGGCATGATAGTTTTGATTATCCTCAACCTAGATCTAGCATGTTGATCTGTTGGATTGACATCTAAAACCTGTCTCCAGCGACGGGAAGCCGCCCTCAGATCACCATTCCTCTCATCCAATTCAGCAAGCATCATCAACACGTCGTATCTCTTGGGGTCACATTCCCAGGCCTTTTCCAGATCCAAAGCAGCCTCACGAGTTTTGTTGAACTCAAGATACAATTTCGCTCTGCACGCCCATGTATCACCCATTTGTGGGTTTATTCTTATGGCCTCATTCAACAGATTCTCAGCCTGCTCACCTCTTTTTGTTCGAAGGAGACATGATGCAAGCAGGGTCTTTGAGGTGATATCCTCATTACCCAGCGATACTGCCCTCTCCAACATTTCGATGGCCTCATCCCACATGGAAAGGCCCACTAATGCTTCTCCAGCCCTCCTCAATGCAGCGGGATTTTCAGGATGATTCTGTATTAACAGCGATGAGTGACGTGCCGCTTCACTGAAATTGTCTTGTATTAGGAATATTGAGATCATATTCAACCTAGCAGAGACATGGTTAGGATCTAATTGTAGCACACTGACGAACTTCCTCTTAGCCTCGTCCATTCTACCTTCGCGGGCGAAGGCCAGGCCACAGAGTAGCCCCACTTCCACGGGGTCAGCGCGAACCTTGTCACACTCCCTTAGGATAGATCTGGCCTCATCAAACTTCATTTCCTCGATCAATATCCTTGCCTCCTCAATCATCACATCCGGGGATTCTTCAGATATCCTCCTCGCCCGAGTGACACATATTCTCGCTTCCTCTATGTTTCCACTGATCCTGTTGAAATAAGAGGATGCCAGCCAGCTTCTGTGATCTTCCCGATCTAAGTGTACCATTTTAGAACTGCACTCTTCCATCTTCGTCATCAGTTCAACAGGTATCACGCCGTGATCATCTCTTTCACCGTTGATGTTTCTCATAAGGGCCAGTACCTCGGCCTCCAAGAGGCCCACTGTTTTCTCCAATGAGTCTGCTTGTTCTAGGATGGTTTTCGCTAATTCAAGTTTACCAATAGCAAGAGAAAGTTTGATGCAAGCCTCATACAACGAACTACTCTCACTGGAAACAGCCTTCTTCATCAGTTTGTCCAATGCCTCGTCTGGAAGGCCTGCAGATACCAATATGGAGGCTTCCAACAAAACAACTTCATCAGATTCAAACTTTATTTCACCCACCAGCCTCCTTGCTAAATTACCCTGGCCTTGCATATGAGCGACTCTCGCCCTGATAAGGAGGACCTCATCTAGATTCCTATCTTCTATGTTGAGTAAATCAATAATGTCCAAAACCTCATCCAACTTCCCCTGAGTCAACTTTGATCTCGCACGCTGTATTATGACGTCTGGTGGACTTTCGATGCTCGGACTTCCTGATGCTCGACTCTGTAGTCCCTGAATCGCACCTGAGAAATCCACGTCCATGTCACCATCCCATTCAAGAGAATGGAGCCTCTTCCGGTTTCTAGTAGAGCGTGGATCGCTTTCAGGCAATAGACTCAATTGTTCAATCAATGCAGGAATGTCATCAGGCTGTGCAATTATGTGAGACTCCAAGGTTTCTATCAGCTCATTCCTTGTGCCTATTGCCCTCATTACCCTCAACAGGCCTGACATGGCTGGTAACCTATGTCCGCCCCTCAGCGAGGCCTCGTAGGCATCCCTGGCTAATCTGTGAAACTTCTGATCTTCAAACAAAGACCCTAGTCGTTCGAATTGACTCGGAGTCAAAGATAAGTCATCAGGTCTCACTCCACATGATTCGAGTAACTCTTTCAGCCTGCTAGTCAAGCTACTTGAAGCAATGAGGGATTTTTCTGTGTTATGACCGTCGTGTTCCATGGAGTTCGCCAGCAATCTAGCAGGGTGTGTGATTACTTCACACAGACTGCTTATGCTGGCGCCGTTATGTCTGCTCACTATCCTTTCTGCAGAATCCAATGCACTGTGAGCAGCAAGGCGATCATGCACCGGATCCCCTCTTTCCAGTACAGAGGCGATACCGTCGTTCACAGTGGATAATTCCCTGTGAACTTCGTTGAACGCGGATGCCATGGTATCCAGCTCTGTCTGCATAATCTTGTTTCTACGACGAGCAGTTCTTTGTTTGACGAACACCGAGACGTATGCCAATATGAGTAGGGCGTAAACCCCTATCACTATCTGCGTCGCCTCTACCATATGCCGCATCGGGTTCGATGAGGCTTTGATGCCTTCTATCCTATTGAGTATTTGAAGCTCAATTTACGGGTAGTTTCGGATTGCCGATCAGAGGTCTGAGGGAGTGTATGCCGACACTGCCCCTTTCCTCGCAATGTCTCCAACAGAACTAGCTAAAACGTTCTCAATCCCGGCTTTGTTAGCCAAATCGAATATGCGGTCACTCATCTTCCCAGCGAAGACCAATCCAATTGCACCTTCTATTTCCTCCAAAGCCTTACCCAGTGCCGCGGCTCCGAGTGGATCGGTCCCCGAACCATCCTCCAAGATTACAACAGCTTGATTTCTATTTAATCCATCAAGGTGCTGTCCCCAATCGGACATCAATTCCGGAGCCTGAACATCTGCCTTCTCTTGCCCAAGAGCGGCATTATCCGCGTTTTCCATTTGTTTTCGGACCCTCTGAACAACTTTGGCCGCAGCCTCTTTCTGATTCAAGCACTTTGTTATGGTCTTCCCCTCCAGGTGTTCTACTTCCAGACTCTTGGGGGCGAATGCGACGTGGGTGAGCGATTTCTCCAGCGAACCTGCCAACTCCATCAATAGGAGGCTTCCGCCACGATCACCGTCAAGAAACGCTGTGACATTCTTTTTGGATGAAGCCAACTCTACAAGCTCCTTTGAGACGCCAGAACCCATCATTGCTATGCCATTTTTGATGCCGTACTTCAGTAGATTTCTGACATCGTTCCTCCCTTCTACGATTATGATTCCATCACTGTTTTTCACGTTGGGTCCAGCTGTCATCCCGCTAAGGTTGATTTCGGTATCAACGGTGAGGACTGATCTTACCTCATCCAGTATGTTCTTTGATTCATCAGCGCCAGATCCGATCAGTTCCATGAGCAGTCTCTTAGCGCGATCAATGACTACGTCTCTCTTTGCTGAGACTACATTCTCTATTTTTTGGACTCGTATGGACGCCTTGCAAGGCCCTATTCGATCAATGGTCTCTAGCGCAGCTCCAATCACAGATGTGGACACTTGATCCATTGAGGTAGTGAGCTTTATCTCTCCGTTCACACTGCCTTTTCGCTGGTTGAGTGAGACATCGACGTGGCCAATCCTGCCGTTCCTCTGCAAGTCCCTCAATTGCAAGTCCTCACCTAGTAGACCCTCAGTCTGGCCAAATATGGCGCCAACTACATCCTTTCTTTGTACTGTACCATCAGTTCTGATGGTAGCGTGTATGATATATTTCCCTTCATTTTTTGACATTTTATTTCCTCCGAGCATTCACTTTTCCCAAGCACGGGGTTTCGCGGCCTTTTGCCGCCGTAATTGGCAAGGATGGGTGCTGAACACCCGCGAGTAGGAAAGTGACCTGTTCGCTATCGCGTCCCATGGTCTGCATTTGAACGCTTTGATGGCGACCCGTCAAAATTTATGTTAATTAGCCTCGTGTATACATTCATGGGTGAAATCCATATCACAAACCTATCATCAGTTAGCATGAATGAAGGGACGCTGGACACCGTTGGCGTTTTCAGGGGAGCAACTACACTCGCACTCCAAGATGGTCACCTAGATGATCAAGAGATGAGAATCCTAGCCAGGTTGTCCCACGCACTTAGGCTAGAAGATGGAACCCCGGTTCGGGTCTATGAGGATATCATGGCAACGAGAGATAGCGATCCTGGCAGGGTGATTACAAGGTCTGAGGCCATGTTGGCTTACGGGCAAGTCCTAGAGGCATATTGCACCATATCAGAGCCTTCTCAGGAGGCAGCTTTGCTACTTTCATACATGAGAGCTGTCTTCGACATCAATGAAACCGAGCATCGCGAGTTTGTACGTAGTGTTGACAGGCATTTAGAACAAGTAGTGCATAGAAATGTTGCCGCCCAGTTGAGGACTACAATTGACGATGCTATCGAATTAGTGACTAATCCACTTCAAAATCTGAGGATAAAGAAATGAGGTCCAATGATGGATCTTGACGAATACTTGACCAATGTTCCAGATAGGAAGGCTCGATCCCCCAGATCTCTGCCCAGCATACTAAGAGAAGCCTACACATATGGTGTTCCTGCACTCATAATGAAGTCAAGCACCGACAGGCTCTCAGCCGATGGAGGGTACTCGTTCTTTCTAGGAACACCCGATGTTGCACTTAGAAGGATCGCTTCATGGCTCATTACCAAAAATTCAACCAATCCATCGGTATTATGCTCGATACTACGACCCCTATGGTCCAGACACGGACGGGAGGATATTGCAATGTGCGCTCTTCTTTTAGCCAACCTAGACCATGCTAGGACAGGCACCAGGCCATGGGCCTTGTTGGAAAGCCTGATCCGCCCTCACGAACCCATCGAGGGCTTGCTGCTCTGTGTGGAAGAGATATTGAGATCAGGCAGACAGGCACCCTCGGAGGATACCCACTGTCAATGGCTCTTAGGCGATGGAGTCATGCCCAGCTTGGCTCTCCTGTCGATTCACGCATCTATGGTCAGGGGAAGGAATCCAACGAAAAAGGAGGTATCTCAAATAAGAGGGATAACCGTATCTTATCCATCTGACATCATCCAAAGAGTGAAGGATAGGATAATCCTCAATGACCAAGTCTAATCACCTCCGATTCCCAAGCCCAATACAATGTCAGAGCGGTTACTACCCTCGGATGATCCAGTTGCCGAAGAGGTTCTGGAGTGGACCATAGCCAAAGACGCCCAAGATATAGCACAGATAATGCATTGGTTGGAACAAACAGAAGCGAGGAGAGACAGGATGGTTTTGATATCCAGAGCAAATGAGCTCATCGAAGAAATGATGCATGCAATGAGAAGGCTCGATGAATTGCGGTGAGCCAATGCAAGCGATAGTTCTTGCAGGCGGAAAATCAACTCGCATGGGCCGAGATAAATCATTGATGGAAGTGAACGGCCGATCCCTGATCCGAATCACTTTGGAGAGGTTAATTGAAACAGGCCATTCAAAAATTGTGGTTTATTCAGCAGACAAATCACAAACTTCACGACAGGCTGATTCAATCGGAAACATTTCTGGAAGGATAACATGGCGGCAAGATCCTTCTCCATACAATGGTGTGATTGAATCACTTAGGCACGCAATGATGAATGAGGAATTCGACTCTGACCGGCCACTCCAAATCTCTCCTGTGGACACTCCTGACCTCAATCCTGACATCTACGCAAAACTCAGAAGAAGTTTATTGCCTAATGTAGACGTCGTAGTCCCAATCAGCTCGGTAATTCATCCATTACACGCCTTGGTTAGAATAACCCCTTTCCTCGAAGCCCTCGACACTTTGGGTGGACCAATCGCATCTCAGATAAAATCAATGCGTTGGAGGGGTATCCAGACTAAAGATCACTACCTTCGTAACCTTAATTCACCAGCCGATGTATGAATGATTTGGGGTCTGTGGAATACTCGTCGATTATTCTCGGATAGAGATCGTGTTCGACCAATTTGATCCTATTCTGAAGGTCATCCACAGAGTCACTTCGGTGCACTGGTACTTCGGACTGAGCCAGAATAGGCCCCGAGTCGACGCCCTCATCAACCAAGTGTACTGTACAGCCTGAAACCTTAGCCTGATCTAGCAATGCATCTCTGTGGGCATGAGCACCTGGATATTTCGGGAGAAGCGAAGGATGTATGTTTAACAGACGTCCCTTCCAATGCCCAACAAATGATGGTGTGAGAATCCTCATATAACCTGCAAGGACGACAAGTTCCACGTGATTTTCAACAAGGCGGCTATGGACTGTTCGCTCATGTGCCAGGCGACTTTCCTTCTTGCCCTCAAGTCTCGGCACCGTCAAGCCGATTGTCTTGATACCGTTACTTAGCCCATGACGAAGTCCAGGAGCCTCTTCAGAATCAGATAATACCAGTACAGTTTTGTAAGCTCGATTGCCCTTTCCTTCGTATTTTATTATAGACGCTAATCCTGATCCTCCTCCAGAGATCAGCACTGCAACCCTCAGAGGCGCGTCTACAGAACCTCGACGAGGTAACACATAGCCCTCGATCACACCCGATCTGAGATACAACTCATAGAAAAAATCAGTGGGTTTCGATAATCACTGATCGATATCAGAAATCTTCCCAATAGCACGAATATACAATTTCAACTGACCTTAGAGAATTGGATAAGCCTGTCTATTGAGATGTGATCTGCCGTATCTTTGCAGTAATGGGCCTCCACGACCTTCCCGGATTCATCTATCAGCACGTCTACTGGAATAGTGGACATTTTAGAGATTGACATCGTCCTCGGAAAATATCCTTTCAGAGTAGCGCTTAGGAAAGTGAGGGGAGATCTTATTGCACCCCACATAAACCTTGCAAAGGACTTCTCTACGCTGTATTTTCTAAACAGTGAGTAATCATCGTTAGCGACTATGGCAAAAGGAATCGAACGCCCGGACATCCTCTTTCGTAGGTCTTGGATATCAGCATCAAATAGTCCCACCATGATTGTACCATCGTCAAATTCATCCCATCTTTTGATAATTCGGTCAATTCTGATGTTGCAGAAAGGGCAACTAGAGAATCTGAAAAATGTAAGGATTACCTTATTCCCTTTGGTCTTGGACATGTCAAAAATTTGACCATCTATAGATGGTAGCGAAAATTCAGGTGCATCATCACCTATTCCAATCCTAGACACATGATATTGCACAGCCCTGTCCGTTATCAAATCTCACTCTGAACGTATCATGTCATCCTCAAGATGAATAACCAGTTCAACCTCCAACGTACCATGGAACAAGGAACTGTGAAGTGGTTCAATCAAAAGAAAGGATATGGATTCATCGAAAGGGAAGGGGCTGACGACCTATTCGTCCACATTTCCGAGGTCGAAGGAACGATCCGAGACGGGGACTCTGTTGAGTTCGAAGTTGCAGAGGGCCCAAAAGGACTCAATGCAGTAAAAGTCAGCAAAACTGAATAGTCAATGACTATACAGATTTCAAGGCATAGTTGTGCTCTAGGGCATCACCAACACTCACCCAATCCGGGGTGCTTCCATCTATCCATTCATATCGATGACCGGGTATCATTCTCCAATCATTAGGGAGTCGCTTCAATATCTCTTTCCCCCTCCCGATGCTTCTTACCTGCGAGGATGGATCCGAACCCGGTAGGTCAACCCTACCCATGCCGTTTGTGAAAAGCAGATCACCTGCGTGGAAGACCTCATGACCGTGCAGTGTGACGTGACCCGGAGCGTGACCAGGGGTATGAGTCACAGTGAGGTGAATATTACCAACCGACCATTCGACACTTAATAGAGGCGGTTGGGACCAAGTTCTGTTGAAGTCTACTTTTCCAAAAACTGGGAATTCAAGAAGTTGGGGCACTCGCGCATCCTCATGCCCCCAGACCTCCAGATCGGGGATGAGGCTGACCATCTGAGAATAGCCAGCTGTGTGATCTCTGTGGGTGTGTGTGTAAAGGATGTGGGTCGGCCTTAACCCCTGTCGCTCTAGCTCACCACACCATGCAAACGCATCAAAAGGATCGATAATTGCAACTAAATCATTGGATCTATCGATAAATGCCGTATTCATGTTCAAGTACGGACCCATCATGGTAACCCAGACCTCAACATCGCCTTCCACAATTCGTTTGTCGAACTCCCCATCACCTAACATGATGCGTCCGTACCTACGGCACCTCAAAGAGGTGACCTGTGATCCGCAGGGTAAGGGAGGCGTGTAATGGGGTACGATCACACTGAGATCGAGCTTCGCTGGCAAGAGGAGTGGCAGGCAAGCGGAGTTTTTTCCGCTGACATCGATATGACACGGCCAAAGTTCTACTGTTTGGAGATGTTTCCCTATCCTTCCGGTCACATGCACATGGGTCACGTCCGGAACTACTCGATAGGGGACGCTATGGCGAGATATCACAGAATGATGGGCAAGAATGTACTATATCCGATGGGTTACGACTCCTTCGGAATGCCGGCAGAGAACGCGGCAAAAAAAGAGAAAGGACACCCTGCAAAAGTTACAGATCGGAATATATCCAGCATAAAAAACGATCAGAAGAGGATGGGATATTCATACGATTGGAGGCGACAAATTGCGACATCTAATGTCGAGTATTATGAATGGAACCAGTCTATGTTCCTTGATCTCTATGAAAAGGGGTTGGTTGAGAGGAGATCAGCCCCAGTAAATTGGTGTGTGGAATGCGACACGGTACTTGCAAATGAGCAAGTCAAGAACAATCGTTGCTGGCGATGCGGACTTGAAGTTATCCAACGAGATATGTCTCAGTGGTTCCTTCTTATGACAAAATACTCTGACGAGTTACTTGACTCACTCGAGGAGATAGTCTTCCCAGAGAATGTTAAGGCCATGCAGCGAAATTGGATAGGTCGATCGAAAGGTGCTGAAATAATATTCAACATTGTAAATAGTAAAGGAAAAATATCCTGTTTCACCACTCGCCCAGATACGATTTTTGGTGTTACTTTCATCACCCTCTCTCCAGAACATGAATTATGCCCCGAGTTGTGTGAGGGGACGGAATGGGAAGAGGGGTGGAGAAACCTAAGGGATGAGTGCGCCAGACTCTCCGAATTTGAGAGAATAAACCTCCTGAAGGAGAAAAAAGGAGTATTCCTTGGAAGTTATGCAATAAATCCACTTAGTGGGGAGGAAATCCCTGTCTATGCGGGAAACTTCGTAGTGGCAGGTTACGGCACGGGAGCTGTCATGGGGGTCCCAGGCCATGACCAAAGAGACTTTGACTTCGCAAAAAAGTACGGTTTGAAGATTCGCTCGGTTATATCCGACGAGAATGAAAAACGACCTCAAAGAGACATGATGTCAGCTTTCTCGGGATACGGCCCAATGAAGAATTCTGCACGACCTGGCTTGGATGGATTATCCGGAGATGACGCGAAGTCTGCTGTGATAAGAATACTCGAAGAAGAAGCCTCAGGTATCGGAACCACTCAATATCGACTGAGAGATTGGCTCCTGAGTAGACAGAGATTCTGGGGCACTCCAATACCCATGATACACTGTGATACCTGTGGTGTAGTGCCAGTGCCAAAGGAAGACCTTCCGGTGACACTGCCAATGGATGTGACATTTTCTGAGGAAGATGGCGGAAATCCGCTGGCCTCACATGATCATTTCAAACACGTCGCGTGTCCTGTCTGTGAAAATCCAGCCACACGCGAGACCGACACAATGGACACCTTCTATGATTCCTCTTGGTACTTTATGAGATTCTGTGACGCAGGGAATACACAAGAACCGTTTTCCAAAGAAGCTGTAGATTATTGGATGAGAGGAGGGGTTGATCTCTACATAGGGGGAATTGAACATGCTGTCATGCATTTGCTATACGCACGCTTCTTCACCAAGGCAACCAGGGACATGGGGATGAACATCATCGGCGAGCCATTCGGAAGGTTGGTTTGTCAGGGCATGCTAAACGCACCAGCTCCGTACTGCGCTGATTGCAATGCGGAGTATCATGTCGATTATGAGGGCGATAAGTGCCCTATTTGCAGTGCAGCCCTCAGTACCCGCTCGGCAAAGATGAGTAAATCACTTGGGAACACAGTAAGCCCGGGAGATATGGTAGAGAAGTATGGCGCAGACACTGTTCGTTTGTTCATACTTTTTGGCGCGAACCCTGAGGCTGGTATGGAATGGTCAGACAATGCGATAGAATCCAACCATCGTCATTTGATTTCAGTTATCGAGGCATTCAAGCACTCCAAAACGTTTGACAACAAGTCGAAGGACATCGACAGATGGTTGATTGCCAAGAGTAAAAGGAACTTATACCGATGGAAAGTATGCATGGAAGAAGTCAGTCTGAGAGAAGGTGTCACGATCAGTCACTACGAGATGTTATCTGATTGGCAATGGTATCTCAGGAGAGGAGGCGCCGACAAACAGACTTCCAACAGATTCATGTCAATTTGGGCACATATGATAGCCCCAGCGACACCACACATTGCCGAGGAACTTTGGAGGGATCTCGGCGGTGAGAATATGATTGCAGGCAGCATTTTGGAAGTTGAGGAAATTTCACAAAATGATGAGGAGGAAATAGCAATGGAGAAATACCTGAGATCAGTTATCGACACATCTCGCAACTTAATGTCACTGGCCGCAAAGCATACGGACAAACCACTAAGCAGGTTAGTAATACAAACCTCGTCATCTTGGGCGCAGAAGTTGGCAAATGATGCGATTTCATTGGCTGATGGTGGATTTGATTTCCAAAAATCTGGGATAAATTACCTGAAAGAACATTCTGCATTCATTTCTTCCAATGACAAAGGACTTGTCATGCAGACTTGGGCGTCCTTAACGATGGGTAACAAGAAAAGGCGGGGGAAGATACAGACATGGACCGAGGAGGACAAATTCTTAATTTCAGTCGACGGTCTTGAGGCAGATATACTCAGGGACAATTCGGCTTTCATATCCGATGCCTTGGGAATAGAGAAGGTTGAGGTTTATGAGGCGGGGACTGGTGTTGATGTCGGTGGTAAGGCCAAGTTTGCAATTCCGCTTGAGCCGGGAATAGCCTTTGTCTGAGGTGTAAAATGTCAACGGTAATTTACGATGATTTCTGTGAGTCATGCTCGGCTTGGGCAAAATTCATCGACAAAAGAAGAGTGAGAGAAATCAATACAGTTGGTCAGGAGACTCAAGAGGGTAAAAAAATCCTGCAAAATAGACCCTCGGAATTCATTGGCGTGGATTCAGTGTTCCTCATCGATGAAACAGGACAATGGTTCTCAAAGTCGAGTGCAGCGCTTAGAATTGTCACTAGGTTAAGATTTCCATGGCCACTTCTATCAACTGGACTGATCGTTCCGAGATTTATCAGAGATTTTGTCTATGACGAATATGCAAAGCGTAGATTTAGGAATTTCTGATTTCTCATACGATACGTGGGGTTCATGTCACAAACCTCCTAGGGTAGACCGTTGACATCAGAGGGCAGAGATAGGCCGGCGAAGAAAAAACAGTTTCGGAACGCCTCTAAGAAAGGGGGGAAACCCTCACCCGAGGACTCCGAGGCTATCAAAAGGGCGATCGGCAGATTTGAAATGAATCCTCTACCAACTGGTTTACCAGAGTCCATTGATCCCCCTCCTCGAAAAATAGAGATTGATTGGCCAATTAAGCTCGTTTCCAAGGCCGTACAAGATAGGGTCAGCGAGATTGTAACGAGAAAGGGGGAATTTGGATACTTGCCGCAAAATAGAGTTGACGAGATAGCAAGTCAGATCGTCGATATGGACATTACTTTGGAGCAGGCACTTTCACTTAGAGCCGCACTGAACCAAGAAAAGAGTGTATTTTCCCATGGAAGGTTGATGAGGCGATCCAACGAACTACGACGAAGATACGAGGGAGGCGACAGTGTCTTGTCTCTATCAAAGCGTTTCGACGCACCGCCTGTCAATACATTCCGGGCTATTCTGACCGGACGGGGCTGGTCTAAAAATAGAATTAAGGAATCTTTGAAGGCCCCAAAGTCCAAGCTCAAACCCAGAGATTACGAGCAATTCCAGTTAGCAGAAGAAGCAGACAGAGTCAGTTCTGTGAATCAAACGGAAACGCAATCCGCAGCTGAGGTATTTGAGGAGATTCTGTGCACACATTTCTCCAATCTGGGTGTGCGTTTCAGAAAACAGGGTGATTTGGAGGTTGAGCAGAAGAAAAACGAAGGTCGGGCAATTATAACTCCTGATCTCTTGTTTTTGGACGATGTCAGGGTAAATGGGGTTCCATGCGCATGGATAGATGCAAAACATTTCTTTGGGGCCGCACTAAATTTTCAAAGAAAGAAGACTCAGAAACAGGTCGATAGGTACGTATCCGCTTACGGACAGGGCGCGATAGTATACAGGCACGGTTTTTGCGGGTCACTCAGATTGAGAGGAGCACAGTTGCTAGATTCCTCGCCACTCAACCTAACACAATTGGATCTATTCCACGAGAACAATAGGGTGTCAGAATTATGAGATGGGTGCTATCCTTACGAGTTTTTTTTCCAGATCAGCAAGCAGTATTGACTCCTCAATAAGTCGGAAATTAACGGGGACTTCCAATAACTTCTGAGTGACTATGGCACTGTTACCCAATAGGCAAAGTGAGGCAACCGCTTCTTGCTCCGAGCGCGTGATTGCGGATTCCACCAAATTCAACATATCACGGCGGCCACTGTCGTCGATTAAACCACAGTCTTCGACAAAATTCCTCGCAGAAGACAAGAGTGCCGGCCAAGATGCAGGACCCCAATCATCGGTCAGAGACCTTATTGCATCATTTCCAGCGCTGGTTATTTTGATTTTCCACTCCATATCATCGATGTAACTTCTGGTATGATGACCTCTCTCTTTTGGCCAGATAAGAAGAATTTCCATGGGGTGAAACCATCCTTTTGATGATCCTGGCCCCCTCTCAAGATTGTTCCCATGATATGGGGCTCCGGGAGAGGTTCTGATCTCAATACCTCCTGCAGAGATACCACAGACATCCCCGAGACCAGATGACGTTCTTCTTTCCGAGTTATGTGCATGCAGCAGAGATCTTCTAAGGGACTTCTCATATTCAACTCCAATTGATCGTTGTACGGCCCTCGATGTAGCAATTGCAAGCGCGGCAGACATGCCGAAGCCTTGTGACGTCGGAAGACCGTTATTCACTGCGATGGTCCAAAACCTGTCTTTGATTTCAGGTAGATCGTCTGAGATGACTTCCATCACCTCCTTGACAAGCCTTTCAGAGCCTTCAAAACCGTTGAACCTGATGTCTGTTCCCCACTCCCCCAAAACACCTTTCACAGACACTCTACAACCATCACTCAGACAGATTCCAGCCCCCCTGCTACCCTGCATGTGCGGGTGCTCAGAGGCATCCTCGACTGTGAAGACCAGTGTCACGTGTCCCCCACATGAGGCGTGACCGATCGCAGGTATCTGCATCGTTCTACTCATCGGGAACTAGTCCTTGAAACCAACTGGCCATTCATGCAAGTACATGTTCAATGTCATCCTTGATGGCATTAAAGCGCTGTGATAGCTTGGTGAATGAAGCGTTTAATGCCTCTATCGGGGTCATTGAACCGTCAGTTTCGAAACTGAGGATAAACTCGCCGTCCACATCTTCAAGTTTTATTGCATCGTCAAAACTTTCAGACATTCCTGTTCCTGCGCCTACGTTGTGCAGGTCTTTCTTGAGATCCATTATTTTCGAGATGTCTTTCAGTTGACCAGATTTGAAATCCTTCTTGGACACCCTCAGACCTAGGTCAAAAAGTAATTTTGCTTTCTTCTCGTTTGCTATAGTTGCGATTTGCCTGGGAAAGAAGGAAACCCCTGCCACGGGAGACCACTTTGCATGATGAACACCGTAACCCATTCGAGCTGTGGCCCATAGTTCAAGCATCTGTCCTTCAAATAACCTGGTTATGGGTATGTCTCTGTATGCTTCAGGGACATTTCCAGAATCATCTCCTAGGAAAGTCAGGTCCCTTGCCGTTATGTCTCTGCCTTCTTTGGACCCAAATGCCCTCAATGTGTAGATCATGTTGCATGTGGGACAGCCCCTGTCTTCCTCCACAAGATCCTTGCAATCAGGACAGTCTTCTTCGAAAGAGTAAGCCTCCGGATTGGTGGGGATTGGAATCATCGCCATTCTCTGAGCGATCATCTCGTCTGGGATGGCACTGTTAGTTTCCCAAACAATGTAGTCATCACCCTCTTTTTCAAATGCAACCCCACACTTTGAGCATCCAGTCCCTCCTGCCGATCGACGTGCAACACCAGCAGGGTTGAGATGCTCACACTTTGAGCACTGATCATAAGTTCCCATTTGGAATCTCACGCTGTCAATGGCCATCTTGGGTATGTGCCCCATTAGATTCCTCCTGACTGCGTTCAATAATGCTCGATCTGAGTCCTTGAAAAGGACCGTTACCATGTCACCTTCTTCTGAAACGATTTCTATTGATACCACTCACTCACCTCATACTCTCCGGCCACGTCGGCCTCCCTTCTTCTTTGTCCCATCCGTAGGGATTGGAGTGACATCCTCAATTCTTGATACCTGAATGCCAGCACGAGTCAAGGCTCGGATTGCGGCAGTAGCACCCGGAGCATTTGGCGATCGGTTCCCACCAGCACCTCTGTATTTCACTATGACCTGGTCAAATTCTTTTTCAAACAGAAGCTCAGCCATCCTCTCTGCGGACCTCATTGCTGCGAACTGGCTACTTTTGTCACTTCCCTTCTTGGTTATCATTCCGCCTGAGACCTTACCGATCGTCTCTGCACCCGTGAGATCTGTCGCGGTCATCAGCACGTTGTTGTAGGTGGTGAATATGTGCAAAACAGCCTTCCTACCCATCACGCTCCCTCCTCAGGTATCGTGTCTTCTATGGTAGGAGCCGACTCTGCATCTGCCTTGACTTGCTCTACGAAATCATCCTCGGGATCTTTTTGGGTATCGTCCTCTGGTGTTCCGCCCGGCATTCTACGCTCTTCCATTTCTCTCCTGAAGGCGTGATCAGGGTCAATGTATGGAGATCCGGGAGAGTATCCCAATTCCTCCTCTTCCGATCTTAGTATCTTATAACCAGGAACAGTCATCCTTTGGTCACCGATGGATATGTGGCCGTGAACTATCAACGACCTTGCTGATCGCATGGAGGGGGCCAGTCCCTTGAAGTAGACAACAGATTGTAATCTTCTCGAGAGCATTTGCTCGACAGTAATGGATAGAACATCGTCGAGATTCGAATCTTCGTGTAGCAGGCCCTTGTTGTGGAGAGAGACGAGAAGATCCTGCTTCTCGCGGGCAAAATGACCCTCCGTGGAGTCCACTCTACCAATTAGCTTCATTGCTTGATTTCTGTGCCTTCGTAGAGCAGATTTCTCCCTCCAAATCTCTTTCATTCCGCCGACCTTTTTGAGACCAAATTGCTCTTTCAGCCTGTGCTCTTCCTCTATCCTCGCTTCCTTCCAGGGATGCGTGGGCCTATCTGTTTTTGGACGTGCAAATTTTGGATGCCCCATTTCCGATCACCTCACTTCTTCCTCTCTACGCCAAGGGTTGCTCCACGCCTTCCATTTGATCTTAGGCGCTGCCCCCTCAACTTGTGACCAGATCTGTGCCTTATACCACGATAGCTCTTGGTTGCTGCCAATCTTGCTACATCCTCGTCCTTAGTCAGTCTGACGTCCAATGAGACGAGGTGGGCGTCCTCGTTTGTTATGAGGTCTCGTTGACGGTTCACCATCCACCATGGTACTTTGGTAGCAAATTCATCTATGGCAGTTCTGAGACGATCTTGTTCGTCGTCGCCAAGATGACCTGACAGCATGCCAGCGTCAACTCCCGCGATATTGCATATCTGTTCGGCGCTCCTCTCCCCGATACCACGTATCGAGGTTAATCCCTGTTTGACTTGCTTCAAACCGTCTATATCGCTGTCTGCTATTCTGATGATGTAGGAGAAGTCCTCTCCCAATTGGCTCTCGTCTATCTTTGCCATAATTCGGTTCCCCCGTGTTCACCGGTCGCCCAGTGGCTCTCTCAAGCGGGTCTCCGACCTACGGGCCATTTATGAAGGGACCGGAAGATGTTTACACAGTCTCTCTGCAAAAAATCAGGGTATTTGTTTTGCTACCCTCCGTCACAAAACCCCTGTCGCCTTCAACGGGGGAAAGTATGCGATTTAGCCTTGTAGATATTTTTGAGTGCAGTTTCGGATCGCAGGAACACCTTAGTTGAACACTAGCGATGTTATTCGCCATGGCAATTGATGCAATTCGATCAATCAACATCAAACCTATCTCCGCGTTCATTTCCTCCAGCACAGCCCCCTGTATTTGCACGAAAGGCTTCATCTCTGAGTTTTGTAGTATCGGCCTGAATAATCGAACTAGTGGCCGCCTGTCTGACTTCCTTATCCATGTGAGGCTATTACCTTCAGAACTAGCATACCCACCAAAAACATCCTTCAGGCCGGCCATATTCACCACGGGGTCTATCAAAGCTACTACATCACCCTGGTCGAGTTTCACTGAGGGCCAATCCGAATCAGAGCTGTCTAGTTCAGTGTTTTTCCCACTCAGCACTGTCCAGCGTCCATCCCCGCTCAGTCGAACACATCTGGCTACGATTCCATCGGTTACAAATGGACCGGTGAACAACGTCAATCTATCGACCCGACCCCCTCCTCTGCTAAGCCATTCCCATGCCATGCTGACACCAGGGAAGACAGACTGAACAATATCCTCCACCTCTCGCCTCTGGTCCGAAGCAAGCCTAGGTGACAGATCTAGTACCAAGGCTACCCCATCTTCACCTTCTTCGATATATTTTGACCAGCATTCCAGTAGTGCATCCAACTGAGGCTCCATTTCTGATATTGAGTGATTTTGTGCGTCCATCGGACGAGCAGGATCCACATGGATCATTGAGACGACTGATGAGCCCATGTGCGATTCTGCGATGGACATCGCACCCTCGGCTGCCAAACCATCCCCACAGAGGACCAGTGATGGGGTTTTACTGGATAATGCCGACATAGAATCGGCACAGAAAGCTGCTCTCTCGGGGGACATCTCAATTCCTAGACATGACTTTTGGAGCATTTCAGCATAAGCCGCTAATTGCCCTCCAGATCCTGCGGCAGGATCAACAACAATGCCCGTGGGGAGCTCGATTAAGGACGCTTGATGGGCACGAAAAGCGCAAATTTGCCTCGGTGTCAATAAGCGACGTAATTCATCGGGCGGGCGATCTGGAATGGCACCTTGACCCGCTCCGTGTACTACTCTGTGACTCATTATCCCGGACATGGCTAAAACCAGCATCAACCCAATGGTCCACGATTGATCTCCATTTCGAAACGAAGCCATCGATCATTTAACTCGTTATCGCTGCCACCGTAGGCTAGTGAAGGGGGGAGAAGAGTGGTGTGAGACGTGCCTGAGCTGATACCTGGAATTAAACCTCTGTCGGTATCGATGTCAAGCCCTATCGCTGACCAACCGAAACCTTCTATCCACGCAGGGTCATTCCCAGCAGTAACGACAAGGTCTCCTTCATCCAGTTCCTCCTCGGTGTCCGCATCCCAAACCGTGTAGTGGACCTCTATCTGATCTCCTTCCTGCACGTGAATGTCCTTTGGTTGGTTTCCAGAAAAGACAGTTACATCGACAAGAACTTGAGCCTCCATTACCTGAAGGTGAGAAACTATAATTTGAACTTCGTGTTCTGTAACATCCTCTGTCAGGATCAGCTCTAACACAATTGAATCATTTCCCGGCAAGTCGATTACAGATAGGTCCGGTTCGCCACCGTCGCCAAACACAATCGAGCCTCCGATTATCTCAAGAACGAGATCTAGTGATTGATTACCCCTGTTATGAACAGCAAGTGAAGCCCTGTCCCCTTGTCCTTGATGCTCCCAATCACATCTGACCTCCCCAGGAAGTAGGAACAAATCATCCTGATCGGACAAAGCCTCAGGCCAATCCCAATCGTCCATTCTCGGGGAACATGTATCGAAGAGCAAACCAGCCTCCCAGTACCACCGTTCCGAATCCGGATCCTGGATCAACGACCTGTCTGTGGCATCGAATGCATCTTGATTGATATCGAGAAACTTCCACAGGCTGTAACCGACAACTACAGTGGAGAGAAAAATCAGTGCAACCATGGACAGAGAGAGTACTATAGCCGCCCTTGGAATCGCCATTCGGTTGATACCAAGTGGCACGGTAGGGTGCTCAATCTCCTCGGCCGTGTCCGAGATCCAGGGTCCTGTCACAACCCCCTCTCCCCACTCGCCGCAATCAATATTCGCCCGATTCGATCGAAAATCAGTCGATTTGAAGACTTTGCATGTTTTTCTGACTCAGCCAAAGTACGATCGCCAACTCCATTGATACAAAACCAGTCACTGCGAGCAACCAGGCCCCGTCCATGTCCGACAACCAAATCATGATGCCGAACACGGTTGCTAATGCGAGATCGACCAATCCGGTGACTCTCAACCCTTTTCTGAATTTGACAACGCCCAGCGACCATGCCAATGAAGAGATAATGAACAAGACAAGAATACCTGATCTAAGACCAAAAATTGCGAATGAGCAAACTATCACCAATACATGGGAGGTTTGCAGTGCGGGAACAATCCAACGGTCAAGATCGCGAAACAGGCATGCGAATAGTATGCATATGAATATCAACAGTTCCACGACCACAACGTATCCTCCTAGGGACGAGGTTGACGATAGAACAGGCTGGAGAGAGACAATTGAGATTGGTAAAAGCAAGGCCAACGTAGCAGCAACCCTCTCCCTCCTACCCTTCACAGTACTGTAGACTCCTTTCACAGCTGCTAAAATTCCAGCCGGACCCCATGATAGCACAATCACAGAAAACGGGAATAATACCTCATCTGCGCCTCGTCTGTGTCCTTCATGGCCCCCTTGGCGGTCAATTAGGAAGTCAAGGAAGATGCATAAGGCTAATACCGCCTCTAGGAGAACGAATGGATATGTCCAAGATAACATATTTCCGTCAAAGGGATTTACACCAAGTGGGGCTGGAAGTGAACCTATCAGAACAAAACCGATGATTCTAGTCGATGCCAAAGGATATACGATCCAGTTCAACATGGCCCTGCGCGCTTCAAGGCCTTTGTCACTGTTCCAAAGACTGGACATTGCAATCATGACTGTCAGCGCAGTGGCCACACCAAAGTCAGTCATATCCCTCACAGATGAAGATGGATTTGTGTGGCCTAATACCACGGCGCAAGAAACCCCGATCACAGCCGTGGCCGCAGTTGTGTCTGACCCCAGAGTATCAGTCAGTCTGATACCAATTCTTTCTGATCTCTGACCTTCGAGAATGACTATGATCACAAGGAAAGATCCTGCGCAGAGAAGTAGAAAGGGCGCTGGTCCAGTCAAGAAAGAGTACAACGCAAGTGATATTGAAACAATTCCGATGACACTTATAGCTACGACAGGGAAGTGGCGAACCTCTTCTATGTATGACTCTCCGTGTGACTCCTTCATGCCTTTTCTTCGACTTTCTTCAACAACGGGATGGTAATCCTGCGACATCGATAAGGAGGCCTGTGATGCCGCTACTTCCCGTATCCGTCGATTTTTTTCGGAGACAGACTTCAACTCCCTAATCAACTCCCCCTTGGTCACAAACCAAATTGAAGAAGCGAAGAATGCAGTCAGAGAAAGTGCCACTAAAGTTAGACGACCATCCAAAAATGATAGAATGCTGTTCAAAGTCGTTTGGACGATAATAACAGTGGAAAGAGGCAGTATTCGTTGCTGCAGAGAAGTCCTTTGCATAGCCGTTATGACTGAAAAAACACCTATGGATACCACACAAGTGGCCGGATCAGGTAGCCATTGCAGGTCTGAATTAACAACATTCATGCTTGCTGTTTCAGGCATCAATATGAGCACTGGTCCGACTTGGATTAGGAACCCAAGCCAATCTTCTGTCGGATTCCATTTTCCTATCGCTATGGGTGTCAGGACTGACAGTCCTACGACCAATATGACAATTGATGCGTCACATCCCAGCCACTGCAGACACATCCCGCCCAAACCCGTCACGACTGGAATGAAAAGTGTTGATTCTATCCTTGCTCCTACCAATGAGGATAGGGAATGCACCATTGAGATAGAAAACAGAATTATAGGAGCCTCCACCGGAGAAAACTGCCCTCCAATGAACAAAATCACAGTACTCGATACTGGTAGCCAGAGAGCCAAATTCCATAGGTTAAATGCATTAGATTGTTTTACAGCCGCTGAGATTTCGGAAGACCCGGTTACTCCAGAGGATATATTGAGGGAGGCATTTTTGAAATTTGAGCAGATTAGTGCTGCTAATATCGAAGATCCGCACAAATAACCAATCAAAATTCGATCTCCGATCTCCAACAGGCTACCAATCTTCATTTCTGGATCTGAGTTTACATCAGAAACTGTGGCAATGACCTCATACACAGTCAGGATCAACACTGGCCAGATCCAAGGAATCAGGATCGAAACACCTGCTAGGGATGCGGATTTCCTCTTCACGGACAGCAATCCACCGGCGATGTGCATGGTTGAGAGGATCATTACGACCAAGAAAAGACCGTTTTCATACGTTCCATCTAAGGGAGTTATGACTAGCACAAGGGCAGTCGAAACTATTGAACCGGTCCAGAGGACAGTGTCGCTGACCTTGCCTTGGTACCTCCATAGCAAAGAGGCCAGACTGATGCAAGTTCCAGCAGAGAATATCCAGTATGGCCCTACGCCGATACCCACTAACCCAACTTCAATCCCTGTTGTCAGAGATGACAATATCAGGATGGAGAAAGCGGAGAAAAGCAAAACCTTCGACCTGTTTGTCCCTCTAACCACGAGATAGGAAGCGAAATAACATAAAGACAGAAGTGCAACAATTGCGAAAGCAAAGGCAGCATTCTCGCGAACAGAACCCACAACTACGAGAGCTCCCGACACAGACAGGAGAACTGAGACGCCCCAAAGACCCGGCTTCCCTATCCCCAACAACTCCAAGCCGGAGGAGAACCAGTTCTCAGATGAGGAGAAACGTGTCGCCATTACAGCATTCAGAGAATTAACAGCGATCAAGGCTAGGAATAATTTCAGTGGACTCTCAAGAGCGACAATCGTCAAGGAACCGACTTCAAATCCATCTGTTGCAACATGCATCCCGAACCAAAGATTTGACATCGCAATACCAAGCGCTGCCAAATTTCCAGAAGAGCGGTTAGAGGCAATTGAATGCAACAGGAATATGGAGCCAAGTAACATGATTATGACGCCGTTTTCTCCAGCGACTGAGCCAGCAGAGGATCCAATTGCCAACAAAACCAGTGTGGCTTGGGCCGCTACTGCATCACTATCGTACCTGTAGGACAGCAGGATATTCAGACAGACCAAGGAGCACAGGGCCAAACCAACTTGGGGGAGTGTCAATGGAAGAACAGATCCAACAACCCAATTGTCCAGTTCCAGAGCTGCTCCATAAAGGATCTTCATGGATATAATCACCCATGCGATTCCGAGCAATCTTAGATGAACGTCTTTGATCCACCTTTCCCCCAGGAACAATCCGATCGAGGCTAGAACGAGCAATATGGGTATTGCAGCCCCCGCATCCATCTCTAATCCGATCAAGAGGCTCAGGGCACTGTAGGCAATCACCATAACCGACATCAAAACCCAGTTGACCCGTCGCTCAGTGTCTCTGATCGAGGGTGCCAGATCAAATCGATCTGGAACCTTGTGGTCTTCCGAGAAGATTTCAGGTATGGGGCCAAGAGCGTCATCGAAGCTGCTTTTTTTATCCACTATTCCTCTATCTTCAAACTTGAAATCCAAGTCTCCTGAGAGCTCTAGGATACCGTCTGAATCGAAATTTTTTCTGCGCAGGACGACGTCCCGCTCCTTGGGCATGTTAGACCGCTGAATGGGTACCGAGATGAAAGGTTCGCAATCTTTCGGCCAAAATGCCTCTTCACAATCTTTCATATCCGAAATTCTACTCGGAGGTCCATGAGCGAGCAGACGCCAACGAACTCTGCGACAGTGTACGCGACACCACTGGGCACACACGGCTTAGATCCAAAGGGAGTAGTTCACTGGAATCTCTCTGGAAAAGAACTCCGAGATATCGCAGTCGAGCGAGGTGAGGCAACCAAAACTGCCCATGGAGCTCTTCTTGCAACGACAGGAGAACGAACCGGAAGGTCGCCCAATGACAGATTCATCGTAAATGAACCGGGTTTATCCTCAGACGTCCATTGGAGCAATGTCAATCGCCCCATTTCGCCCGAGGCTTTCGATCATCTGGTGGAAATGACTCGAGATCACCTCAATTCTGCAGAGAGACTTTTTGTGAAAGACATGCATTGTGGCGCAGACCCAGAAATAGCAATGCCCGTGAGGTTAGTTAGCGAGAGCGCATGGCATTCTGCATTCATGCACAACATGTTCATCCGCTCAGAGAAGGACTCACTGTTTTCGCATGTCCCCGAATTTACAATTCTTCACGCACCCTTTTTGATCGCAAATCCCAAGGAAGACGGAGTCAATTCAGAGGTTTTCGTTGCAATATCAATGACCAGGGGCTTGGTTCTGATAGGAGGTACGAGGTACGCTGGGGAGATAAAAAAATCCATTTTCACGATTATGAACCACATTCTCCCTTCACGCGGCATGTTGCCCATGCACTGCTCGGCAAACACCTCTGACAATGGATCAGCGCTATTCTTTGGACTGTCCGGGACCGGTAAAACAACTCTTTCGGCCGATCCAGAAAGGGCATTAGTCGGCGATGATGAACATGGGTGGTCGGACAAGGGAATATTCAATTTCGAAGGAGGATGTTATGCCAAAATGATCGGCTTGTCAAAAGTGGATGAGCCGGCCATATACGCGACTACGAGGATGGAGTCAACGATCCTGGAGAATGTAATACTTGACGCCGATGGAATACCTAATTTTCACGATTCTACCCTAACACAGAACACAAGGGCATCATATCCAATAGAATCCATCGAGAACAGAACAGAAGACTCGACCGCAGGACATCCCAAAAATGTGGTATTCCTGACATGTGATGCATTCGGGGTCCTCCCACCCATATCGAGACTATCCCCTGATCAGGCTGCTTATCACTTCATATCCGGATATACCGCCAAGGTCGCTGGGACAGAGGTGGGCGTCACAGAGCCAATGGCCACTTTTTCGGCATGCTTTGGTGCACCTTTTATGCCGCGTCACCCTAGCGAATACGCCAATCTCCTGTCTCAGAAAATTGCCGAACATAACGCATCCTGCTGGCTAATTAATACAGGCTGGATCGCAGGAGGGTATGGAGAGAGCAGCCGAATTAGAATAAAATGGACGCGCACGCTGCTTAATGCAGCTTTGTCTGGGGCGCTTGAAGATGTTGTGTTCGTCACAGATGAGAGATTTGGATTCAAGATCCCTGCTACCTGCGATGGGGTCCCCTCCGAGATATTGCAGCCGCGTTCAACATGGGCAGACCCTCAAAGATACGACAATGTCGCGAACGTGCTAGTTCAGATGTTCAATGAAAACTTCGAAAGCTTTGCTGATGGATGCAGCCCTGAAGTCAGAGCAGCCGGGCCCAAGATATACGAGAATCAGAGTCTTTGAGCACTCATTCTTTGTGCGTCAACGCCGCATATCGCAGCCATATGCACCACTTCCCTGACGCTGTCCCCACGCTGCAAAACGTGCGCTGGTTTCGAAAGCCCGTCCAGTATAGGGCCGGTCATTTCCGCGCCCGCAAGCCTCTGAAGTAGTTTATATGCAATATTTGCAGATTCCAAGCTTGGACATATCAGGACATTCGCGGGGCCCTTGAATGTCATGAATGGGAAATCTGCTTGCTGCTCAGACACTAAAGCGGTGTCTGCCTGCATGGGTCCGTCGATTACGATGTCAGGATCTATCTCACGAGCCATTATAATCGACTCCTCGATTCTTGTGGTTCGCAATTCCCCACTAGATCCAAAATTGGAAAAAGATAACATTGCAACTTTGGGTTTTACGCCGAATCGCCTGGCGACTCTGGATGTCCTG
Source organism: Euryarchaeota archaeon UBA552 (assembly GCA_002499585.1). Lineage (GTDB taxonomy): Archaea > Thermoplasmatota > Poseidoniia > Poseidoniales > Thalassarchaeaceae > MGIIb-N1. Next base: position 91,971 of record DAMH01000002.1, read on the forward strand.
ACAGCTATCTCAGCAAGGGTCCTTGCATCAGGGTTTATGTTTATAGTAGCATCTGCGATAAACATTACTTGGCCACCAACTGTCATCATGTATGACCCCACTACTCTGTGGGCGTCCTCCGAGGTTCCGATGATCTTCAGACATGGTTTCACTATGTCGGGATAATTGTGGCTGACTCCTCCTAGGTACCCATCCGCATCCCCCATTCTAACCATCATCGGAGCGAACCATGTCGGTTGTTTGAGAAGCTCAATCGCATCAAGCTGACTTATACCTCTTCTTCCACGTAATTCATGAAGCTCATCAGCATATTCCCCACGTCTTCTCTTGTCATATCTCGGGTCAATTATCTCACAGTCCAGATCAAGGCCCAAATCAACTATAGCACCTCTTATCCTCTTCAATTGGCCAAGCAATATGGGGTGACATATCCCTTCTTGTGCGCAATGAGCGGCTGCTTTGATAATTGTAGGATCCTCTCCCTCGGAGAAAACAATTCTTTTGGGGTTCAACTTAGCTCGGTTAATGACCGAGCGCATCACTGAGCGGGTCAGCCCTAAACGGCTTTCCAGCTCTTCTCTGTAATCCTGGATGTTGAAACTTCCCTTGGGTATCCGCGCTACTCCCTCATTTACAGCTGCCTCCGCCACCGCTGATGCCTCCCATATCAGGACCCTTGCATCGAATGGCTTGGGAATCAGGTAATCAGGACCGTACTGGATCCGGACTCCGTCATAGGCTTCCAGGACATCATCAGGCACAGTTTCCTTTGCTAGTTTTGACAGTGCCCTGGTCGCAGCCATTTTCATGCCTTCTGTGATGCTTGTAGCCCTTACGTCCAAAGCTCCTCTGAAGATGTAGGGAAATCCTAGAACATTGTTAATTTGATTGGGGTAATCACTCCTTCCAGTCGCTATCACGGCGTCGCTTCTTACCTCGCGAACCTCTTCTGGCAATATTTCCGGGTCAGGATTTGCGAGAGCGAAAATCAACGGTCTTTCCGCCATTGATGCAACCATCTCCTTGTCGACAACCCCTCCTTTGGAGAGTCCTAAGAACACATCTGCGTCCTTCATCAATTCCCCGAGGGTGTTGTTTGGTAGATCTTGCGCGAATTGCATCTTGTACTCGTTCAACTCACCCTTATCACCCCTCTTTTTTGTGAGTAGGCCCTTTGAGTCACACATGAACAAATTGATCGGATCGACACCCAATCTGAGATAATGCCTTGCGCAGGAAATGGCAGAAGCCCCAGCACCGGAGATAACAACTTTGACTTTCTCGATGGGCTTCTCAACAACTTCCAATCCGTTCAACAGAGCCGCGCCGCTGATAATGGCGGTGCCGTGTTGATCATCATGCATCACTGGAATATCTAGCTCTTCCTTGAGCCGCCTCTCTATTTCAAAACATTCTGGAGACTTTATGTCCTCGAGGTTTATCCCGCCGAAAGTCGGAGCAATTGCTTTTACTGCTTCCACAAAACCCTCGACCGAATTGCGATCTATTTCGATGTCAAACACATCAATGTCTGCAAATGACTTGAACAACAGCCCTTTGCCCTCCATTACAGGCTTTCCGGCCAGTGCACCTATGTCTCCCAATCCCAAAACAGCTGTACCGTTGCTGATCACACCGACCAGATTCCCCTTAGATGTGTAGGAGAAAGCAAGGTCCCCATCTTTTTGAATCTCCAAGCATGGATACGCCACACCAGGTGAATATGCCAGCGATAACTCATGGGCTGTTGAATGAGGCTTAGTGGGCTTTGTGCTCAGTTTACCCGGCACTGGAAGCTTGTGATAGTCGAGTGCCTCCTCGCGCAGCCTGTCGTTCGCCATGTCACTTACCGTCTACTGCCCCATGACCACGTTGATATGATGCTATCCCATGCTTTTCACATAAAACAGAGATATCTGCGCGGTAGATTCTCTACGAACATCAACGCATCTTCTTAATTATGGGATGGTGAAGGAGTGGTGCCTAATGAGGTCAGGCCAGCGGCGGCGCAAAACTGGACAAACCTCCTTCTTGGCCCCGATAATTGCGATCATACTGATGCTATCGATGCCCTGGTCCGCTTCCCTAGACTTACGAGAAAACCATCAGCCTGCTGAGACAAACGGAATAATTTGGGGCGGGTCCGGATCTGTTGACACTGGTTGGATTACCGTAGGTTCAGACAACAATGGCACATCAACAACCATAATTCAGCACCCTCCAGGAGCCTCAATCTCAAATCTTTCATTTGAGATAGGGGTCAACGGTTCCAGAGGCGTTTGCGCACAGGACCCGATCCTTACACTCGTCGATGCCAATCAGGCAATATTCGACGGTTCAGGAATCGGGGGTTTCGGATGTAATCTGGCATATACCCCCGATCCGATAATCGATGGTTACATGGATCCATATTCTAACTCAGACTCAGGCTTCCTCCTTCCATCTGGAGCTGAGCTGACCGATCTGGTGATCCAGGCTTTGCGCCCAGCCTCACCGAGGCTGTCAAGCTCTACACCCTCCATGAGTATCCATGATACTTCGTACGATCCATCAACAGATCGGATGTTTCTTCTGGTTGACGATGACTTGTTGGTTATCGATGAAGATGTCAGCACACCAATAGTCCATGTCGAGGAAATCGCGGGAAGAGCGCTACAAGTCTTACCATCTGAAGACCTTTTGTTAGTCATTGATCATGCAGGTCTACTCTCTTCTTACAAGCTCAGCAATACTGAACTGAAATCTACACATAATTTGAGCACAGTGGTAACCTCCACAGCCGCCCCACTTTCGTGGAACGCAACTATTCAGACTCAAATTTATTCGGGGCAAGACAATTTCACCTGGGTGGTACATGGTTGTCATGTTTTGTGGAGGGAAATGGGAATGGCACTCGACACATGGTATAACAGAAATATCTGTATCAATGGAGAAAAACTCAGTATTTCATCAGTCTTCTTCTCCCATCAAACACTGTACCTGGGGACGGCTGGTGATGGGCTTCTAACATTTGATTACACTACGGACACGAATGGCAATCCAGACCTTATGAACCAGACCATCTACAACACCGAATCGTCCCAGGCTCTCGTCTCGGACAGCATCACATCCATCCTGATGATGGGGGATCAGATCCTAATCGCTGGTAACGGAGGTGTCGATCGATTGCATATTCCGTCACAAACCTGGCTCAGCCCGTGGACTGTGGCGAATTGGCTAGACACGAATGAGGTATCTACACTTATCAGAACTGATAATTTTCTGCATGTTGTTACACCGGCCAAAATACACAGATATGACACGAGAGTCCTAGCATTCGACGGAGACATAACTCCTTCCCAAGTGAATCAAACTCAATTTATATCAGCTTTTGATTGGCCTACATCACAACATGGAATTGTGACCTCCGACGGATCGGGGTCACTCTCCAGAATCGTGGATATGGTTCCAGTCGAACCGCTTGTTATAGCCAGCGGACCGTCGATCCTCAACCCGAATGTAGTATCAGTAATTGACACTCCCTCCGGAAAGCAGAGTTGGTTTGCCAAAGACAGTGAAATAGACAGGTTCGATGAAGAGTCGAAGCGATGGCTCGGTGCTCGGGATTTCGCATCAGATGGAATTACGTCAGAAATAACCGACATCGTCCAAATTGACACATCAATAGTATTGGTATCTACAACTGGGCATGGGATTCTGCAATTGGATTCATCCTCTGGAGATCTGCTTGGTACGATATCAGGATCAGACGTAGCCGGGATCAATGAGATGGTGTTTGATGAGGCCACAAACCTTGTATTTGTTTCCATGCCTGAATTTGGGATCGCTATCGGCAATTCCACTGATTTTGACGACTACGTATTCTACGACGAAGATTCGGGTCTGGATTCACTGGAATTTACTGCTATGGCTTCTAGATCTGATATCCTTTTCATTGGCACTTCTGATGCAGGTGTGATAAGGATAGAGATATCCACTGAGACTGTTTTGCCATCATGGAGGTCACTTGGGATCGACGATGTCGAAGAAGCTCCTATAGCCTATTTCGACCGTGACGACACGATATTTCTAGGACTCAAAGGCTTCGGGGTCATTATACTCGATCGATTCACTGGACAAGTCTTGCACATTTGGGATCAGGCCGACGGTTCTTTGCCTGATGATGATGTCAACGACTTGCATGTAGACATAAACGGGGATCTGATCATCTCAACCGAGGGACCATCATGGTTTAATCCAGGAATTGCGGCATTGTGGGATGGATCCGACTACATTCAACCTTCGTGGACTTCCTTTCCAACCAGCATACCCGGAAGAAACAATGATCCCTACCAGTTCTTCGAAGCAACCACCAACACCGACGGCATATACATGGGTACCAACCGTGGTGCTTGCATGTGGGATTGGGCATTCAATGGACCTGATTGCTGGAGCACCGATGATGGTCTGCCATCGCGATTTGTTAATACAGTCTCCATATTGGATCAGAATCGCCTCTATGCAGGAACGTCCGAAGGAGCAGCGATAATTGACACTTCAACTGGCACACTGGTAGACTTGTGGACAGCAGCAGCCGATTCAGATCAAACCGATGTTGTCCGTGTAGGATCAGTCGTTTATCTTGGAGTTCAGGAAACAGGTATTGCAAGGTACGACACGATCGCTGAGGACTGGCTGACAACCTGGGACGGCACTGCCGGGATTATCGACAACGAATTCATAACTATGCTGAAGGAGGGTGATGAGCCCGGTACTCTCTGGGCTGGTGGTTATTTCGGGCTGGTCCTCATCAACACAACTTCTAGCACAGTCGTGGTGGACTGGAACCTTGGTCAGAACACGGACGGACCGACATTACCGAATCAACCACCTGTTGACATAATCACTCATACCGGAATATTATACTACCAACAGATCACACCGTCCCAGTCATGGCAGACCAGAGATACTGTATTCAGAATAGACCTGAACAACAACACAACGCTCTCATCAATAGACACAACTGACAGTCTGGGCTACCAGGGACAGATCCGCGGCATGCACTTGGTTCAGGACAGCCTGTGGTTGGGTGTAAGCGGAGTCCAAACATGGACCGGATCAGAGTCAGGAGACATAGCCAGATGGAACACCAGCACTGAAGACTGGGAGGATTCAATCGGATCGTATGGCGGTGTTCAGAGAGTAAATGCGGAATTTCTGGGCGACTGTTTTCCAGTCGCAAGCAACAACTGTGAGCTATGGGTTGCATACGGCGACTCCATACTACGCCGTTACAACGCCACGGACATGACCCTAATCGAGTCGTGGGAGGACATACCAGGTCCAATTCGTGGGATAGAATCGATCGGGGAAACATACTACTTTGGCTCAATGGATGGAATATTGAGATGGAGCGCCAATAACTCCACCTTCCTGACACCGCTGGTACCGGGCGATGGAATGCCATCCAATGTCGCAGACAGAGTCTACTCGATGTTAACCGTGGGAGACGATCTCTGGGTAGGGACCTATCAAGGTGGCAACATAGATGTCTCCTTGTACAACTCGACACAAGCAACCTGGGATGTGACTCCGTACTCTGATCTAGGGGGTTATGCATACCCCGCAGATTTCGAGCTTTGTAACGATATAATTCATGTTGCATTTGGACGCTTGCAATGGTGGCAAGGAGGATACGTAGCCCGATTCGATTACTCTGACTCAGACGGGAACGGAATTTCCGGGGAATGGATCGACAGTTGGGAAGACGGAGACGGGTTGGAAGACTCGGATCCACGTGCCCTTGCTTGTGACGAAGATCATCCAATGTTGTACACAGGATATGACTCAGACAATGTCGGAATTTCTCGATTCGACTATGATTCCGGCCTCGTCGCTCCTACTATAACAACCTCCTCAGGCATATCATCGGAGCCTGTATTTCCCGGCGGTATGCTACACGACAATGGATTACTCATAGTAAGTCACGTCGACGAGGGAGGGATTTCAAGATTGGAGACATCCGGATCCAACTTCCAGACGGGGACTGTGCTGGGAGTAGGCATGGACGGCAGCTCTATCGTCAGAGCTCCACCCGAATCAGATTCTGCATACGCCATTGGAAGATCAGGAGAGACGTCAATCAACCGAGTGGATAGATTGGACGGAACAGGTTTGATAGAAGGTGGATTTGACGAGCTTCTCATATTGCCATCAGGGGATGTGGTTGAGTATGCCTCACGGGGGGCAGAGGTTTGGGTCGCTGTGGGTAGATCGAACCAGGGAGGTTGGCAATCCAGCAGCGGTTATGGCCAAACAATCCTGGAAGGTGTCGTGAGTCAGGATGGTAATGTATCATGGACCTACTCATACAATCTAAACGATGATATCTTGGAGGACATGTTCCTCGATGGAGACACTCTATGGCTTTCAACCACGTACAGAGGACTGATGAGCCTAGACCTATCAACCCGGCAAATTCGCTCCTATCCCGGGCTAATACACGATTCAATCGACGGCTTGTTTTTGGACGGTACAGACCTCTACACTGGATTGACGAGCCTTCTAGATGCGGCATCGGGATTCCAAATGCTGGATACAACGACGAGGATATGGGCCGAGCCTGAACTCCTTGCCTCCCTACCTGCAAATGACATAGGGGATTTTGAACGAATAGGTAACATAACGTACATCTCTACTTCAGTGGGGCTGGGAAGGTTTGACGAGTCCACTTCGGAGTGGTTAGATCCAATCACCATATATGACGGACTACCAGGACAGTCAGACCAACTCGAGTGGATTACTAACACAACTTATGGAGATACCCTCGTGGTCTCGTCGCCCACTGGCCTTTCGTATATCACAAACCCTGGTCAAAACGCAACTGTAATCGGTCGTACGACACAGTCAGACGGACTCGTTTCTTCTTTCATATCTAGCATGACATTAGCACCTGCTAAGAGTAAAAACATTACAATTGCAGACGGACAGGTTGTCCAGATTTATCAGCCGAGGGTCCTTCTTGCATCCCACCCGGGCTTTGGTTCATCCAGACCATGGATTTCATCATGGTCAATAGACAGCGGTTCCTTGTTGCGAGACTATCCACTGGACATGCTTCCAAGTAACACAGTTACATCGATAGCCACCGACATCTGGGGTATACACATTGCGACTGACACAGGCCCTCTTTACCACTACAACGCCACATCATTTTCTATGGAGGTCGGGCCCTCATCCGGGACGCTTGCATCATGGCCTGTAACTAACTTAGTTTCGGACGGCACTAGGCTAGTCTCGTCAGGAACAGGATTCAGTATCATTGGAGTGGAAGACCACGTCCCACGATCTTACGACCCTGCACTCAATTCCACAGTCAATGACATGGAAATATACGGCAGCACACTCGTACTCGCCACAAGCGAAGGCGCTCTCGCGTATCGGCCCTACTGGGCATTGGAAAGGCTGTATGTCGATGAGTACTCAAGGGCAGAGAACCTGGAATTTACGTTCATGGGATCCACTTACGACATCACTGACCAAGCAAGACCCGGCAACCCTGTCCGTATCCCGACAAGTGAAATCATACAAGATTCCCTACTCCAGACTGGGGTACAGAACTTCGGCTCAATACCCTTTTCATGGCATCCTGCTATCTTCTCAAGCACGATCGCCGCCCAACCAGTCTGGTCTGAAGCCAAGGAATTGAACTACACCGGCTCATGGAACCTTTCGACACAGACAGGTCTGCAACAATTACTCCAGTTGGCGGTTGACACAGCCGGATCCCCTTCAAACGCGAATTGGGAGTTCGCGCTCTCACCGCCAGAATCAGGCTCCATTGAAATCAAAATACAATACGATTGGGTTAGGCAGGAAATTCCCACCAGCATTACATTATTCGAGGATCGACCTAAGGACGCAGGAGACGGATTGGTGATCAATTGGGAGATTGCGGAGGACCCGAGTTTCATATCCTACGAGCTATATGTATGGCACGCATCCACCGGATGGGATGTTGATTATTTGGAGAGCGGGGGTCATACCGAGATCAACCCTGTGGCGTCCATTTCGGACCTTCGGACACTGGGGGTTACGATTGATCAAGCGTACATGGGTAACAGCTTACAAGACATACAACCCAATGAGGAGTACTTCGCAGCAGTCTCGATAAGATACCCCGATGGCTCTCTGGGACCTATCTCAATTTTTGGAGCATCAGCAACCCCCATAGATAACATACCCGAGGCCCCGACGTTCCTGCACGCACAGCCAATCGGATTCTCCGGAGGGAGCCTACTCGTGGAGTGGCAACCATGCACAGACCTGGATAAACACTCTACCAGAGTTTGGTACTCGACCGTTGAAATAATTGATGTGGAGGTTATACCCACTTATGTTGACATCTCTTTCGCACTTGGAAATCAGACCATAGTAGACGTGCCTCCGTCGGTGCCGATTTGGCTAGCAGCGTCATGTGTGGACGAGGCCGGTCAATACGATTCTGAGAACCCGGCCCTTTTCGGACCACTCGTTGCTGCAGGAGGTCTTGATGATTCCATCCCTCCAATGAGAGTTAACGGTGTCACCGCATCAGACCTGCCTTTCGACGATGGGGGCTATCTCGAGGTCACATGGACTCCCAACGAAGAAGAAGATTGCGTTCTCTATTACATACATATTCTACCCGCTTCGGGATTCTCACCTCCCACCAGCGCAGAGGGGTGGCCGGTTGCAGATGTTGTATCAGGCTGTGAAAACTCATATGCAATAATCGGAGCCGGGGATGGTAACCAGCTTCAGAACAGTGTCAGATACTGGGTTGCAGTCATCGCTTACGATGATTGGGGGAATGGTGATCTAAACAATGTTCTACCTGACGATGCAACCCCCTTCGATAACCTCGGATCAGAGGGTCCAGAACCAGCCAGAATTACAGACATTGCAGCATTCGACCATCCATCCGATGACGGTACCTCAATAGACGTAGTTTGGTCAAGAAGCGAAGCCCCTGATTTTGCATACTACACGATATGGGTGAGCGAGCATCCATTAGATTCCGTGGCCTCATTGTGGTTCTTTTGCTCAGAGAGCCCAGAATCATGTGGTTTGAGGACAATCCAACAGAGGCAAATTGGCGGGTCCCAAAAGGTAGAATTGCAACTATCCGAGGCATTGTATGGCACAAGCCTCACTGATTCGGCCAGTCTACCGATTACTCCCCAAATCCCACTATATGTCGCCGTGACCGTCCACGACCTGTCCGGAAATGTGCATCTGGAGGACCTGAACACTGCCTTGGTACTACCACAATCCAATCTAGAAGATACTAACCCGCCTGACAGGATACCTGCACCCCAGTTGATTGACAGAGATCCGGATCACGGAGATGGAATGTTCATTCTCTTTGAGCCCAGCCAAGCTCCGGATATTTCATCCTACGAGGTATATGCTGTACAAGACTCCCCGTTCCTACTCACCAACCTAGGTGATACAACCCCATCTGCTATTCTACCAAGAGACTGGTCAGGAATCGCCCTCATAGAATTCTCAACCGGTTCAGACGGCAAAACGGAGTTGATGCCAGATCGACGATACTATGTTTCCATAGTGGCAAGGGATTCGAACGGAAACGCATGGACGTCTGATTTGGAATCAAGCGATATCATACTTACTGATGAATTGGGCCTGGACCCCTGCCCGGCCTGTCCGGATGTCTCAGGTCTGTCCGCCTACTGGAACCCGTCGGGCTCCAGAATAGTATTGGAATGGTCTGAAAGTAGCGATCAGAATGTGATAGGCTATCATGTGTATGCAGCAAAGACTCCCTTTTCTGATGTCAGGGATGCAAGCGTAATAGCACTCGATCGAACTGTCACTCAGTTTGGATTTGACAGTATGGACGACAGACCATTGAACCGAACCATAAATCACTACGTGGAAGTCGTGGCCTACGACGGGGAGAAATTCACGTACAGAGCCAGCCCGGTCATGGTCTTACCATGGACCGAACAATTGGGATCAATCGACTCAGAAGTCAGTGACGGAGATTCTGTCATTGACCTTTTGGTTAACGGTGATCTTAACATCCTCTTGGGCACAATAATATTTGGCCTGGCCGCGATTGGAGCAGCTTTCACGTTCAGATCCAGAAGGACATCTGTGGACGATTTGTGGGAGATATCAACCAGGGAGGTGGAAATAGATGCTCTATTCGATGACGACATCAAATCCGGGACTGAGGCCAAGGAGACAGTCGAAATCCCAATAAAACCCATTTCGGAAATAAATACACCGTCAGAGTCTGACCTATCCGTCGAAATGGATGATCTGGATGATTTGGCCAGGGATCTAGATGACCTAATCTAATAGACGAGTTCAATACTGAGATCTCATGTGGGGGGGCGTGTTGAATTCAGGACCGGTCTTCACAACCATGAGAATCAATCAAAACGGACCCCTGTTCTTAGACGCCCACATATCTAGATTGAGAGAATCCTACCGAACCGTATTCAACAAAACCCTGGATACCAATCCAAACCGCGTCAAACATCTAATCGACAGACTTGAACAGCCTCCAGAAACCCCCTTCCTTGCTAGAATAGAAGTTCACCGAGACGGAAGGATTGTTGTTTTGCCGAGGCGAATGACTACCGCACCCTCCAGTATTCGCTTGTCAACACAACCACTTCCAAGCAGATATGGAAATGGACCAAGAATCAAGCAAGGTAGTTGGACCGATTATTCCAATGCCAGACGTGCAGCAGTGAGCAAGGGGGCAGATGCTGCCCTGTTGATCCATCGAGATTTAATTGTAGACGGTGACACTTTCACACCGCTTTTCTCCCTTGAAACTGGCGAGCTTGCAATCCCAGATTCAAATATGGGGGCAGTAAAATCTGTAACACTAAATGAGACTCTGAATCTAATCTCAAGAAAGATCAGTGTAGTTCAGAAACCAATAAAAATTTCACAAATGAATCAAATCAAAGATGCATTGGCTTTTGGAACCGGAGTGGGAATTCGCAGAATAAAGTCGATAGATTCTCATCAAATTAACTATCAAATAGACTCTCCCTTGGAGGACTTATTCTGCGAGATTGAAGACTCAGGAATTTTGGAGGGACACTTACTTGACATCTAGATCCAAACGCATCGAGTACGTTCTTGATATTGAAAAAGAAAATCCATTGATGTCGATTCTTGAGGGCATCAGAAATAGGGACCCATCAGGAGACGAAGTCTTCTTTCTATCCGGAGGTCCAGTTGATGATCGAGGTCAAAGTTCAATGATCCCTACAATAGGGGATGTGAGAGTTTTGTTTCTGCAACCCCATTCAATCAAAAAGCACGACGATCATAATCCATTGGACGGTTTCCTCGACTTATCCCCAGTTCCAGATCTGATCGTGAAAATCCAGAAAAGGAAAACCTCAGCGTGGGTAGATGTCGAGACACAGAAACACCAAGATCTAGAATCAGCACTGAAATCGATCCGCGATCTTGAGTCAATCGGCCCTGTAGATCCTAGGTCTGGACTTTCTCCAGGCGGCTTTGTCGGAATTTTAGGTTATGATCTGGGTCAGTGGACATCAGCACCCAGAATGAAGAATACACCCGATGGAGGAGAAGTCCTCGGAATAATGTGGATCACAAGTGGTTGGATAATACATCATCGTCTTGAAAACTCGATATCCTTGATCGGTGAAACACCCTGCAATACGACTGATATCATCGGGTGGATTGAAACTGAAAGACCACCGCATCAAAAACGAATCAATCCACATGTCGTATCGGAGCCGCGAGGGAGCCATAAAAAAAAGGCGAGGGATATCATTGAAGCCATTGAATATGGCCATGTTTACCAAGTAAATTACGGCAGAAGTTGGCAAGGCGAGGTTAACAGTGATCCCTGGGATGCATTTGTTAGACTCTCCTCCTCCAATCCAGCACCATATTCAGCATGGATGAGTTGTAAAGATCTAGGTTGGACGATAGCGTCCTCCAGCCCAGAACAACTTCTTCACTTCAAGGGGGAGGATCTGAAAACGTCGCCAATAAAAGGCACTTCTCCTAGAATGTACAATGAAGACGACGATATACTGGCGAGAGAACAATTAATGGAATCAAAAAAAGACTTGGCGGAGCACATGATGTTGGTCGATCTGGAGAAGCATGATTTATCGAAGGTTTGCGTCCCTGGCTCAGTCAGTTGGAGTAGCTTCCGTCTGGAATCCCATCCCAATGTTCACCACTTAGTTTCTGACATTACTGGTAAACTATCGCCATCACAAGACATCCCTGCAGCAATATCTGCAATGTTTCCGGGAGGATCGATAACAGGCTGCCCCAAGAAAATAAGTATGGCGATAATAAATCACCTCGAGGGAAAACACCGGGGATCATGGACCGGATCCATCGGACATATCCATCAACGCAACAAGTTAGCTGAGCTAAACATCCTCATTCGAACATTGGATGTGAAGAGTAAATCCGGCCTTGACTTCGGTAGGGTGATGGCAGGAGGTGGCATTGTCCATGAGTCGATACCAGAAAAAGAGGCACAAGAGGCTGAATGGAAAGCTGATGCAGTATTGAAAGCCACATGGGACATCACAGCTTTGGAATCTGATCAGAAACTCCCGACATTGAAAATGAGTAACACAATTATGCCAAGGCCCTCTGTAGGTACACCCAAACTTGATTTATCTGTGGGAACCATCGGGAAAAAAATCATCATACTCGATAACATGGACTCTTTCACCAATAACATAAGAGATATGTTTGTCAACCTCGGTGCCAGAGTATCTGTGCTCCAGGGGTGGAGCGAAGACCCCTCTGAAGACTCCGAGAATTGGTTAATTTCAACCGTTCGAAGCATCGCGCCCTCAGGCATCGTTATAGGACCAGGGCCGTCAAGGCCTGAATTCTATGCAAGATCGATGGCGGCTGCGGAATCCGCCCTCCGCGGGGACCTCCTCAATGATCGAAATCTCATCCCCGTGCTCGGAATATGTCTTGGGCATCAAGCATTGTGCCTTGTTGATGGTTTTACCCTCGGGCCCTCTGAGAAGGGGCCCGTTCACGGGGCACCTTGTTCTGTGAACAATGATGGAACAGGCCTCTTCTCTCACCTGGAGAAAACTCACATCATGATGAGATACAACAGCCTAGTGATAACTGAAACTGGAAATGAAATGGTCCCGAATGCTTGGGAGAGCCCCAGTGGAATAATCATGGGTGTTAGACACCGCCATATTCCGATTCACGGCGTTCAATTTCACCCTGAATCCGCCGGTAGCGTCGGCGGCCACCTCATCGCTCAAGAATTCCTATCTCTGTGCACTTGACCGCAGTGTTGAAGAAAAGGCTCCCCATGCTAGGGGCGTAAAACATGCCAACCTGCCGGATGTGCACTCAAAACTATCCCATTGACCAGTTCGCCAAGGGCAATGGTCCCAGATACCTTGTTTGTGCAAGATGCGCAATCGAAAATGACATGCTTGCTCCCGGTGAGCATTCCCCTCTTTATTCTGAAGAGGTAGCAAGTGCCAGACTTTCATTGTTCTCGAGAAGATATCGGCCTTGGGTACTAATCATAATTGGGTGGACCCTGTACCTCAATCTAGGTAGGGGCATCCCTCCATGGTCCACACTTTTTCTTGTCGCGTTGATCCTCCTTTCTGTTACAACACCAGTAAGACATTTCATGACCAGAACCAAATTCAAGTCCGATCTCGCCAAATTAACACCTTGAACCAGATATCATCAGTCCGCGCAGTTCTTATACTATCTACGCTCTTCACACAACTAGAGGAGACAGAGGGTTTCCTGAGAATGACAGCCAAAAAGGATGAAAAATAGGAGGAGAGGACCAAAATAAGAAAAAAAGAACATTTCAAAACAATTATGTTCGCCTCTCCATCTAATTGAAAATTCATCCCTCCCAGACATCAGTCCTGACGATGCTCAGGCCGATGCTGGATAGAGGGAGCGGCGGGTTCCCTTCAACCAAAAACACACACAAATCAGTAAATAGGAACGTGATGAATAATGGATAATACAAAGAATGCAAGCATACTAACAGCACTCCTGCTAGTCACCATGGCTGGTGCAATAGGAGTTACCGCCGATGGCTCCGACCCACTGGATCCCAACGATGGCGGTGCAGATTGGGACGGTGATGGACTGACCAACGCCCAAGAACAATCAGCTGGTACCGATATGAACAACCCTGACTCCGATGGCGACGGATTGCCAGATGGATGGGAAGTGGCATATGGACTAAATCCAAATTCAGCTTCAGACGCAAACGCCGACCCGGATGGAGACGGTCTGACCAACTCACAGGAATATGCCACAGGCACTAACCCGAATGCCGCTGACACAGACGGAGACGGCCAAGATGACGGAAGTGACCCTTATCCAAACGACCCATCAAACGGAGAGATGAGCGACTCGGACGGCGACGGAATACCTGACGCGTACGACCCGGACTTCCAAGGAGACGGAACTGGTGACGGCGGCACAGACGGAGGCGGCGGCTC